>JAJDWK010000095.1 GCA_022825675.1 Anaerolineae bacterium
TGACCGGAGACAATCGTCAGCATCACTTGAGCCTTGAACTCCGGGCTGTACTTGCGTGCCTTTCCCATAGCGGTTTCTCCTTGGACTAAAGCGCTGGTATACTCTCTCTGCTGGGTGTCCAGTTTTTCGAGACCACTACACCCCCATCCCCCAGCCCCTTCCCCCAAAATGAGGGAAGGGGAGAATCCCCAGTGATTACAAGGGTTTTAAGCCCCTCCCTCTTTATGGGAAAATGCGCCATAGAGATGGCGCATGGGTTTGGGGTGGGGGAATATGTGGAATTCTGTTGCATAATTAACTTGTACTTACACAGATGTAAGTGCAACAAAGTAATTGGAAATGTAGGGGCGAGCCTTGGGTCGCCCGCTTGAAACAAGGGGGTGGGGGAAAGGCGCTTAACCCCCCGCACAAAACCCCACAAATAAAGAATACTGCTTTTGTGGTGCGGGCGCCCCAAGCCGCGCCCCTACGGCTTGGGATGTTGTGTGGGTATGATACCAGGGCAAAGGTCATTTTGTTTTCGCATGACTTACTTGCACTTACATGTGTCTCTGTGGTGAGTTGAGCTGCGAAAACAGGCCCCCATGAAATCACCAGCATTCTGTGGTACATTGCGGGCAAAGGGAGTATCAGCGATGGCAGAGCGGCAAGCGCAAATCCAGCGCCAGACAAAAGAAACCAGCATTGAGCTGCGCCTGAACCTGGATGGCGCTGGCAGCGCCGATATCGACAGCGGCATCGGCTTTTATGACCACATGCTGACACATATCGCCTTGCACGGGCGCTTTGACCTGCATTTGCGCGCCCAGGGCGATTTGCACATCGACGCCCACCACTGCGTTGAAGACATCGCCATCTGCCTCGGGCGCGCCATTGACCAGGCGCTGGGCGCGCGCGGCGGCATCAAGCGCATGGGCAGCGCCTATGTGCCGATGGACGAGGCGCTGGCGCGGGTTGTCATCGACCTTAGCGGGCGCGCTTATGCCGTCATCAGCGCTGATTTTACGACGCCGATGCTGGGGCGGATGCCGACTGATTTGGTTATTCACGCGCTGGAGACTATCGCCGCCCATGGCAAGCTGAACCTGCACGCCGCAGTGCTTTATGGGCGCAACGACCATCACAAAGCCGAAGCGCTTTTTAAGGCATTCGGGCGCGCCTTGGCGGGCGCGGTCGCGCTTGAGCCCGGGCGCAGCGGTGTGCCCAGCACCAAAGGTACTTTGACGGAGTGAGCGCCATGCGGGAATTTCTCGAGTTCAGCCAGGCGCTCGCCCAAGCCAGCGGCGCTGTCATCATGCGCCATTTCCGCAGCGACATCGCCGTGGAAACCAAGGCGGACGCCTCCCCCGTGACGATAGCCGACCGCCAGGCGGAAGAAGTCATGCGCGAGCTTATCATGAAAGCATATCCCGAGCATGGCATCCTCGGCGAAGAATTTGGCGAGCATCAGCCCGATGCCGAATACCAATGGGTGCTGGACCCGATTGACGGCACCAAGTCCTTCGTCAGCGGCACCTTCCTCTTCGGCACACTCATCGGCTTAATGAAAGACGGGCAGCCGCTGGTGGGCGCGATTCATCACCCGGCGACCGGGCACCTGCTGCTGGGCGATGGCGCAAAAAGCTGGCTGAATGGCGCGCCGGCGCGCGTCCGCCAGACGGAGCATTTGCGCGATGCCGTGCTCTGTTATACCGATTTCATCGATGTCGGCAAATATCAGAATGGCATCGCCTTCCAGCAATTGATGGGCAAGACGCAATTCAACCGCACCTGGGGCGATTGTCATGGCTATTTCCTGCTGGCGACTGGCTATGCCGATATCATGCTCGACCCGATTATGCACTTGTGGGATATTGTCGCTTTAATCCCGGTGATTGAGGGCGCGGGCGGCACCATCACCAATTGGCATGGCGGCGACCCGCTGGGCGGCGATGGCATCATCGCCAGCAACGGCATCCTGCACCCGCAGGTCCTGCGCGCGCTGATTGCTTGATAGCCCGCTAATCCCCTCGCGGCGCGTTCCAGAGGTCCGAATCATAGCCGCTGCCGCTGCGCCAAGCCGCGCACAGGCGCTTGCCGGCGATTGTTCCGCTGGTCGGGACATGCCGGCTGAGATAGGCTATCATAGCGGCAAGCATAAGTTCTCACAACTGACGAAGACGAGGTGCCGCGATGCAATTAGCAGGCAAAACCGCCATCATAACCGGCGCCGCTGGCGACCTCGGCAAGGCGATGGCGCGGCAACTGGCGGAGAATGGCGCCCATGTCGTCATGTGGGATATCTTGCCGCGGGCGGCTGCCAGCGCCGCCATCAAAAGCGTACAAGCGCATGACGCCGCCGCCAGCTATGCCGAAATTGATGTGCGCGACCGCGCCGCTGTCGAGCGGGCGCTGGACAAATTGCCGCGGGTTGATATCGTCTGCGCCAATGCCGGCATCGTTGAGGCGCAGCCTTTCCTCGACATCAGCGCCGATGCCTGGCAGAGGCACCTCGATATCAATTTGACCGGCTGCTTCCATGTCTGCCAGGCGGCAGCGCGCAAGATGGTGGCGGCGGGCGGCGGCGGGCGGCTGCTGCTCACTTCGAGCTGGGTTGCCGAAATCCCTTGGCCCGAGATTAGCGCCTACACCGTCAGCAAAGCGGGCGTCAACATGCTGGTCAAGCAGATGGCGCGGGAGCTGGCGCCGCATGGCATTTTGGTCAACGCGGTGGCGCCGGGCATCGTGAATGCCGGGCTGGCGGGGCGGCAGCTGCGCGAAGAGCCGCAATACGCCGCGCGCGTCGCCAAAGCGATACCCCTGGGCGCGCCCGGCAGCCCGGAAGCGATCGCGGCGGCGATGGTCTACCTGGCAAGCCCGCAGACCGCTTACATGACCGGCAGCATCCTGACGCTGGACGGCGGCTGTTCGCTGTTCCAGTTTGATGGCTAGGCGCGGAGAGGCGACATGGATTTTTACCACCGAGGACACCGAGGTACACCAAGAAAAACATGAGATTTATATCGACTGGCGGAGCTTAAAAGTCCAGGAAATTCTCCACTCTCCCCAGGGCTTTAGATGGAATACGCGCGATACCCGCGCAGCCGCTGACAGCTCCGCAAAGCGTACATAAAACTCGGTGTTCTCGGTGAACTCGGTGGTTACTCAATCTGTGGCAAGTTTGAGCGAGCCCGCAGGGGACTGATACGATGCAAACACTCAAAGTCGGCATAATCGGCACGGGCGATATCGCGCCCGCCTATCTGCGCGGCTGCGCCCCTTTCCGCGAGGTGGCGATTGTCGCCTGCGCCGATATTCTGGCGGATAAGGCGCGCGCTTTCGCCGCCAGCTGGGGCATTGAAGCGCTGACCGTAGACGGGCTGCTGGCGCGCCCGGATATCGCGATTGTCATCAACGCGACCGTGCCCGCCGCCCATGCCGCCGTATCCGCCCAGATACTGGCGGCGGGCAAACATGCCTACAGCGAGAAGCCGCTGGCGCAAAATCGGGCGGAGGCGCGGCCGCTGCTGCAGGCGGCGGCTGCGGCGGGCTTAAGACTGGGCTGCGCGCCGGACGCCTTCCTCGGCGGCGGCAATCAGACGGCGCGCCAGGCGCTGGACGCGGGGCGCATCGGCGAGCCGGTCGCCGCGACCGCCTTCCTGATGAGCCGCGGACCGGAAAGCTGGCATCCCAACCCCGATATTTTTTATCAGCGGGGCGGCGGACCGCTGCTGGATATGGGACCCTATTTTCTGACTTCGCTGGTGCATCTGCTGGGACCAGTGGCGCGGGTGAGCGCCGCGGCGCGCCGCAGCTTCCCCCAGCGCATCGCGGGCAGCGCGGCGCATCGCGGGCGCGCCATCGCCGTTGAGGTCAACACGCATGTCGCGGGCACATTGGAATTTGTCGGCGGCGCCATCGCCACGCTCATCACCAGTTTTGATGTCTGGGGGCATCACCTGCCGGCGCTGGAGCTGCATGGCAGCGCCGGCTCGCTGGCACTGGAGAAGCCGAATATGTTCACGGGCGCGGCGCGCCTATTGCCGGCGGGCGCGAGCGAGTGGCAGGCGCTGCCCTTCTCGCACAGCATCGAGATGGGGCGGGGCGCTGGCGTTGCCGAGATGGCGCTGGCGCTGCAGCGCGGGCGTCCGCAGCGCGCCAGCGGCGAGCTGGCATTTCATGTGCTGGATGTCATGCAGGCGCTGGAAGAATCGGCGGCGGCGGGGCGGCACATCGCGGTTGAGAGCCGGGTCGAGCGCCCGCAGCCGCTGCCAGCGGGCTTGGCGGCGGGGGCGCTGGAGTAGCCGGGTATTTATTCACCACAGAGGCGCAGAGGGTACCGAGATTTAGAACTTAGGGGGCGCTATGAAATCTCGCAGCGAACTGGAAGCCAGCGGCTTGCGCCTGCAGGGCAATCGTTTTGTCGGGCGCGGCGAGCGCTATCTGCCGCTCTACGAAGCCAAGATGATGCAGCAATTCACGCACCGCTGGGCGACCTACGCGGCGAATGGCAAGACGCGCGCGCTCACGGCGGGGGAATTGCGCAATCCCGATTTTGTGGTTATGCCACGCTATTGGGTGCATGAAAAAGAGGTGGCGGCGAAGAGCGAACGCTGGCATAAGCAGTGGTTTCTCGGCTTTCGCAGCATCACCAACACAACCAACGAACGCACGGTGATTGCCAGCGTCATCCCTTATGCTGCCGTCAGCGGCAAGCTGCCGCTCATCATGCCGGAGGCGGCGCATCCCGCCGCGTTGCTGAGCAATCTCAACAGCTTTGCGCTGGATTTTGTGGCGCGGCAGAAAGTCGGCGGCACCGATTTGTCCTTCTTCACGCTGAAGCAGCTCCCCGTGCTCCCACCGCATACTTATAAGCCAAGCCAAGCCAAGCCAAGCCAAGCCAAGCCAAGCCAAGCCAAGCCAAGCCAAGCCAAGCCAAGCCAAGCCAAGCCAAGCCAAGCCAAGCCAAGCCAAGCCAAGCCAAGCCAAGCCAAGAACATCCGTTCTCTTGGACTTCATCCTGCCCCGCGTCCTGGAATTGACCTACACCGCCTGGGACTTACAGGCTTTCGCCCGCGACCTGGGCTATAGCGGCGCGCCCTTCACATGGGACGCGGCGCGGCGCTTGCAGCTTCGCTGCGAGCTGGACGCGCTGTATTTCCATCTCTATGGCATCAGCGATCGCGCCGATGTCGCCTATATGCTGGACACATTCCCCATCGTCAAGCGCAATGACGAGCGCGTCTACGGCGAATTTCGCAGCAAGCGCCTCATCCTGCAGCTGCATGAGGCAATGGGCAAATTGCCGAAGCTGCTGGTGCCCGCGCCGATGAACGCGGCTGAGGCTTATCCCGTGCCTGACCTGCGGGGCTGGCGGGGCTTGCGTTATACTGAATAGTAGGCGGAGGCGCTGGGGGAACGATGGCGATTCGAGAGCGGCTTTATACGATCGACGATATCTGGCGGCTGGAACAGCAGCCGTTGCGCGCCGCCGAACGCTATTACCTGATAGACGGAGAGTTGATAACGAAGATGTCCCCCAGCCAACATCACGCCCTAATCGCCAGCGAGCTGGCGCGTTTGCTCGGGAATTATGTTGTTGCGCGCGGCTTGGGGCGGGTCTTGGTGGAATGCGGCTATCACCCGCCGCATGACAGGCGCACTGTGCTCTTGCCGGATGTTTCTTTCGAGAGCAGCGCGCGCGCCGCCCAGCCGCCGCTCTTAAGCTACGCGCCGTATATGCCCGACCTGGCGGTGGAGATACTCTCGCCCACACAAACGCTCGCTCAGCTGCAGCGCAAAGCGCAGGTCTATCTGGCGCATGGCACGGAGATCGTATGGCTGGTCTTGCCGGGGCGGGCTAGCGTTGAGGTCTGGCGGCGCAGCGCGGATGGCGCGCCCGTCAACGAGCGCATCAGGCGGGATGGCAGCCTCAGCGGTGAGGGCGTCCTGCCCGGCTTCACGCTGGAATTGCGGCGGCTCTTCCCCGATTAGAATGGCGGCGGCGCGCCCCAGCGGTGGTGAGTAGTATACTCAAGCCAATGGAAGGAAATCTCGAGGCGGGCATGGCAATCCGAGAGCGGCTGTACACAATCGACGATATCTGGCGGCTGGAACGGCAGCCGGAAAATGCGCTCAAGAAATTCTATCTCATTGACGGGGAGCTGTATTGGGACATGCCACCAGGATATGGTCATGGACGACTCGCAGGGCATATCTTTCGTTTTCTTATGAACTATGCCGAAGCGCATGGCTTGGGCGATGGCAGCGTTGAGACTGGCTACTATCCCGCCTATGACCGCACTACCCTGCTCGCGCCCGATGTCGCTTTCATCCGCGCAAAAGCGGTGCCAGCGGCGGACCACGAGCGATTTGTCCCGCGCATGCCGGATTTGGCGGTGGAGATTCAATCGCCCAGCAACACGCTCGCCGAGCTGCGCGAGAAAGCGGCGGTTTATCTGGCGCATGGCACGGAGATCGTATGGCTGGTTTTGCCGGGGCGGGCTAGCGTTGAGGTCTGGCGGCGCGGCGCGGATGGCGCGCCCGTCAGCGAGCGCATCGGGCGGGCTGGCAGCCTCAGCGGCGGCGATGTCCTGCCCGGCTTCACGCTGGAATTGCGGCGGCTCTTCCCCGATTAGAATTGCGGCTGCTCGCCCCAGCGGTGGCGAGTATGTATACTCAAGCCAATGGAAGGAAATCTCGAGGCGGGCATGGCAATCCGAGAGCGGCTTTATACGATCGACGATATCTGGCGGCTGGAACAGCAGCCGGAAAATGCGCTCAAACATTTTTATCTCATTGACGGGGAGCTGTATTGGGAAATGCCACCAGGATTCTTGCATGGACGCCTTGCTGTTCAACTCTCACGCATTCTTTCTCTCTACGCCGAGCAGCATGGTTTGGGCGAAGTCGTTGCCGAATCCGGCTTTTATCCCGCCTATGACCGCACTACCCTGCTCGCGCCCGATGTCGCTTTCATCCGCGCAAAAGCGGCACCAGCGGCGGACCACGAGCAATTTGTCCCGCGCATGCCGGACTTGGCGGTGGAGATCCAATCGCCCAGCAACACGCTCGCCGAGCTTCGCGAGAAAGCGGCGGCTTACCTGGCGCATGGCACGGAGATCGTATGGCTGGTCTTGCCGGGGCGGGCTAGCGTTGAGGTCTGGCGGCGCGGCGCGGATGGTGCGCCCATCAGCGAGCGCATCGGGCGGGATGGCAGCCTCAGCGGCGGCGATGTCCTGCCCGGCTTCACGCTGGAATTGCGGCGGCTCTTGCCCGATTAGAACTTCGGCTGCTCGACGCTGAGCGCTGGGTCGCGGCCGCGCAGAAAATCAAAATCCGCGCCCAGCGGCGCCTGGTTGACATGCCGCAGATAGAGGTGCCCATAACCGCGGGTGAAGGCGGGCGCAGGCGGCAGCCAGGCAGCGCGGCGGCGCGCCAGCTCCCCTTCGCTGACATGCAGCTGCAAGCGGCGCTGCGCCAGGTCCAGCTCAACCTCATCGCCATCGCAAACGAGAGCCAGCGGACCGCCGATGGCGGCTTCTGGCGCGACATGCAGCACAATCGTGCCATAGGAAGTGCCGCTCATGCGGGCGTCCGAAATGCGCAGCATATCACGCACACCCTGTTTGAGCAGCTTCTGCGGGATCGGCAAATTGCCGACTTCGGGCATGCCCGGTCCGCCGATGGGACCGCTGTTTTGTAATATCAGCACATGCTCGGGGCGGACATCCAGCGCGGGGTCATGAATGCGCGCTTTGAGGTCGGCGACATTTTTGAAGACCAGCGCCGGTCCGCGATGCTGGCAGAGGGCGGGGCTGGCGGCGGCATGTTTGATGACAGCGCCATCAGGCGCGAGGTTGCCGCGCAGGATGCTCAGCCCGCCTTCCGCTTGTAAGGGATTGCTGAGCGGGCGGATAACATCGGCATTGCTGACGGCGGCACGCGCCACATTTTCCGCGAGGCTGCGCCCCGTCACGGTGAGGGCATCGCCATGCAGCAGCGGCAGCAGTTCTTTCATCACGGCGGGGATGCCGCCGGCATAGAAGAGATCTTCCATCTGATAGCGCCCGGTCGGGCGCATATTGGCGATGAGCGGGCTGCGGCGGCTGAGCGCGTCAAAGCGCGCCAGCGGCAGCTCAATGCCCAGGCGCCCGGCGATGGCGGGCAGGTGCACGATGGCGTTGGTGCTGCCACCGAGGGCATGCAGCAGGGTGATGGCGTTATCCAATGCCGCGGGCGTGATGATGTCTGAGGGGCGGATGCCCTGCGCCACCAGCCGCACGATTTGCCGCCCCGCCGCCGCCGCCAGCTGCAAGCGGCGCGAATCCGCCGCCGGGATAGCGCCATTGCCGGGCAGGGCGATGCCCAGCGCTTCCATCAGCGAATTCATGGTGGAGGCGGTGCCCATCACCATGCAGTGCCCGGCGCTGCGCACGAGGTTGGCTTCGACCGCTTTGTAGGTCTCGGCGCTGATGGTGCCGGCTTGGAACTCGGCGGTATAGCGGCGGCAATCGGTGCAAGCGCCCAGGATTTCGCCCTCAAAATGCCCGTTGAGCATGGGACCGCCGCTGAGCATGATGGTGGGGATATCGGCGCTGGCGGCGCCCATCAGCGCGGCGGGGGTGGTTTTATCGCAATTGGTCAACAGCACGACGCCATCAAGCGGGTTGCCGCGTATCATTTCTTCGGTGTCCATCGCCGCCAGGTTGCGGCAGAGCATGGAAGTGGGGCTGAGGTGGGTTTCGCCCAGGGAGATGGTGGGGAATTCCAGCGGGGTGCCGCCGGCTTGCAGGACGCCGCGTTTGACGGCGTCGCAGAGTTGGCGCAGGTGGCTGTTGCAGGGGTTGAGCTCGCTGAAGGTGTTGGCGATGCCGATGATGGGGCGCGCCATGTCGCTGCTGTCGTAGCCCATGGCGGCGGTGAAGGCGCGGTGGGTGAGGCCGGCGACGCCGTCTTCGGCGAAGAAGGCTTGGGAGCGGGAGGGGGGCATGGGGTTTCGCCTTACATTTCACCACAAAGGCACAAAGTTCACTAAAGGAAGTCTGTGTGCTGGTGAGTATATCTATTATGGCGAGCTTGGCACGGGGTAATTTACGGCTGAGGGGAAGAGGGTTTTTGCAGCGTAAAGGCAGAGTATATTTTACAAATCACTTTTCTTGCGAATCTAAGAAAGCATAATTATACTTTCATGAAAGAATACGATATTCGATTTATTGTGCATCTCTCATCAGGACTCATGAATGCCAATACCTATCGAACATATGATGGAAAGGTTGCATTTTGCCTATGTGCATGCCGTGGTTGCGAGAGCAGGCGCAACTTGTCAACCATATAATCAGGATTACGGTTTCGATGCGAGGATATCTGCCATCAAAGCCAAACCAACCGGAGGATTTGCCAAAACAGCTATCGGATTCGAATGTCAGTTGAAAGCTACAACTGCTTGGGAGTTTAAGGGCGACAGTATCGTATATGATTTAGATGCAGACGCTTATAACAAACTGGTTGAACTTGAAGACATGTTTGGAATTCTGATTCTTTTTAGACTACCAAAGGATCCATTAGAATGGCTCGAAATTACCGAAGACATTTTCTATATGAGGCACTGCTGTTACTGGGAGCTGCTTAAAGGCGAGACAACTACAAATACCAGTACCAAGCGCATAGTCATACCCACGCAGCAATTGTTCGACCCTCAAACTGTGACCGACTTGCTCGAGCGAGTTAGACAAAGAAACGAGGAATTTCGTAGGTGGAGGATGTCACAATGATTGCCTTGCCCCCCCCGCCGCCATTAGAGCGGACTGTTTCTTATCTAAAGTCAGAAGGCTGGGACCTGGTTAGCAACAACGACCGCTGGTATGTGTTTGAAGGCTATGAAGATATTGACGGCGATGCCTTTGAAATCATCCTATCCAAAAATATATCATCGCCTGACTTTCGTCTGTATGTTCAGCAAACTCTCGACATATTGTCATCATTGACAAACAAAACTCCTGAAATGATCACAAGAGAAATCTTACTTTTCGACCGCGACATATTTAATTCGCACATTACCGAAAACGCTGACCGGTCTTCTGTACCGCTAAATTCGGCATATAGGGCAATCTCCGGGCTCAAACAGCTTTTTGTGTGCGCAACAGATTCTGAAGAGAGAGATCACCTACCCTATTATCCTAAGGTTGGATCAAATCCTGGTGGCATACTCGACGAAGTTCGCTTTGGCCACACATTCTCAGGCAGTTTCGGCTACAGCGTTGAATCGCCTGTGAAGACTCAAACTAATATGTTCAAGGCACCGCTCCAACGGCGCGTAATGGAGAGAATCGCCAGAGGCTTAGCAACTACTGAAAGAGCGGCATGCATGGAGAATGAGACCCCCTTGGTCGAGGGATACGAAACCGGTTTCAGTGCCAATATGTGTGATGCAATTCTCAGCATGTCAGGCGATTACGACATGGCGATCGAATACAGCATAAAGTGGTCGAAAAAACTGCCTGTGGCCGAAGACGTGAGATCGCTACACAGTGTTATTATCCAGCGACGTCATTTTGAATGCTTGCGGGCGGCAAGTGAGAAATTGAAATACATGCGACCAGAGTTTGTGACAGTGGAAGGCCGCATTGTTAGTCTGAGATCTCCTCATAATCCACAGAGCGAAGACGCTGATCAACGTAGAGTAACAGTAGAATGGGATCTGGGAGACGGGAAATCCCGAAAAGTAGTAGTACCGCTAGAAAAAGATGAGTATTTGGAAGCTATAGCAGCGCATAAGAACAACAGACCGCTCTCGGTGAAAGGATACATCCGAGGTACGGAACGGCAGTTGACAGATCCCAGTGATTTCAGAATCATTTAGTTGACACCATGAAACGCTAGCTCACCCACTCTCCACAATCTTTATTTCCCCTTCCGACAACTCACCCGCCCAGCCCCTCAAAATCCCTGCCCCGCGACTCCGCGCGCGCCAGCTGCCGCGCTTGCAGCGCCCGCGTCAAGCGCGCCATATCCGCCGCCAGCGGCATCAGGTCAATGGCATTCGCCGCGTTAATCTGCTCCACCCAAGTTGGACGCAGCGCGTTGATTCCATGCAGCGCGCCCGCGATTGCCCCGCCCATACCCGCGATCGAATCGTTATCGCGCCCATAATTCGTCCCGCCCATGATGGTGCCTTCAAAGTCGCCGCCCGTCACAACGAGGAAGCCCAGCGCTATCGGCACTTCTTCAATGCTGTGCTCGCGGCTGGCAGTCCAGTGATTGCTGCCGTTGCCGCGGTTGGATTTGGCGTCATCGGGCGAGGTGTCATACTCGCGCATGACATCCCGCAGCGGGGCGATGGCGGCGCGCCAGTCGCTCATCGTGCTGGCGGCATCGGCGACAGCGGCGATGCAATCGGCAGTGCCATCTTTGGCGACCGTCAGCGCGGCATCGATAATGGAAGCGACTGAAGCGCTTGGGCGGAAGGCTTCGGCGACGCAAGCCGCCATCACGCCCGCCGCTTCCAGCCCAAAACTGTGCTGATGGGCGCTGAAAATGTCGACGGCTTCTTGATAGGCGCGGGCGGGATCACAAGCGTTGACGATGCCGACCGGCGCGGCGTACATGGCGGCGCCGCAATTGACCATGTTGCCGACGCCTGCCTGGCGCGGGTCGGCATTGGCGAGCCAGCGCATATACAGCCACTTCTCGGGGTAAAAGAGGCGCTCAACCAGCGGCATCTCACGCCCGCGCTCGGGCACCCAGCGGTTTTCCAGCGCCATTTTGGGCACGATGCGGCGGAAGAATTCATGCGCGTCCAGGTGGCTGCCATGCTCGAGGTAGCATTCGCAGAGCAGCTGCACCATGTGGCTGTCATCCGTGTAGCGCCCGTTGCCGCGCCCGCGGGTATCCGCGTCATCCCAGGCTTCCACGAGCCCGGTGATATAACCATAACGCGCCTGTATTTCCGCAGGCATGCGCCATTCCGCCGGCGCGCCCATGGCATCGCCGATTGCGCCGCCATAGAGGCAGCCTTCTGTTTTTTGTAAGAGGAGATCTTGTGCGCCGCTCATCAGTTGCCGCCCCCTGGATGCTGACTATGCCGATCGTCGCCTGTGTATCGCTAGATGCTTGGACTAGAAAGTATCCAATTCGGCGCAAAAACGCAAAGCGGAGAGGTGAGTATCATGGAAAATGCTTTTGCAAGCAGGGCAAAGGTTTCTCCACTACAGAGACACATGTAAGTGCAACAAAGTAGTTGGAATTCGTAAGCGCGGAGATTCGACAAGGATTTTTACCACCGAGTACACCGAGATACACCGAGAAAAGCACGAGAAATCTCTTTAAATCTTTACTCGGTGTGCTCAATTTTCCTCTGTGTTCTCGGTGGTAAGGGCTGTGTACAAACTGCCCTGATAAATGAAGAAGCAAAAAACCACTTCAAGAAAAAACTTTGTGTCCTTTGTGTCTTTGTGGTGAATAAATACTTGATGCGATTGCCCTTTCCATTGGCATGCGCCGCGGCGGAAGTACGCGCTGCCTTTTGGTACAATCAACAGAATATCGCCTAGCGCAAAAGGAGCTAACGATGGCGGATTTCAGCCCCCAACCACAACACAAATTCACCTTCGGCTTGTGGACTATCGGCAACATCGGGCGCGACCCCTTCGGCGAGCCGACGCGCGCCCCCATCTCGCCAGTGCATATCGTGCATTTGCTTGCCGAAGTGGGCGCCTGGGGCGTCAATTTGCATGACAATGACCTGGTGCCCATTGATGCCAGCGCCGGCGAGCGCGACCGCATCGTTGCCGATTTCCAGCGGGCATTGGCGGAAACGGGCATCGTCTGCCCGATGGCGACCACCAATCTCTTTTCTGACCCCGCTTTCAAAGATGGCGCTTTCACCAGCAATGACGCCGCCGTGCGCGCCTATGCCCTGCAGAAAACCATGCGCTCGATGGACCTGGGGGCGGAGCTGGGCGCGGAGGTCTATGTCTTTTGGGGCGGGCGCGAAGGCGCGGAATGCGACAGCGCCAAGAACCCGGCGGATGGCGTCAAACGGATGCGCGACGCCATCAACTTCCTCTGCGCCTACAGCAAAGACCAGGGCTACAACTACCGCTTCGCGCTGGAGCCCAAACCCAACGAGCCGCGCAGCGATATCTATTTCCCCACTGTCGGCGCGATGCTGGGTTTCATCGCCACGCTGGAAGACCCCGATATGGTCGGCGTAAATCCAGAGGTGGCGCACGAGCACATGGCGGGCTTGAACTTCACGCATGCGGTGGCGCAAGCCTGGGACGCCGGCAAACTCTTCCATATTGATCTCAACGACCAGATGTTTGGGCGCTATGACCAGGACTTCCGCTTCGGCAGCATGATGATTAAGCAGAATTTCCATCTGGTGCGCTTCTTGGAAGATGTCGGCTATGATGGCAGCCGCCACTTTGACGCCCACGCCTACCGCAGCTCGCAGTACGAAGATGTCAAGGAATTCGCCCGCGGCTGCATGCGCTCCTACCTGGTCTTCAAAGAGAAGGCGGCGCAGTTCAACGCGGATAGCGAAATCCAGGCGCTGCTGGCGGAAATCAACGCCGATGATGGCAGGTATGGTTATCTCAACGCGGGCTACAGCCCGGCGGCGGCTGAGCGGCTGGGCGCGACTGACTTCGATAGAATTAGCTTGGGCGCGCGCAATCTGCCCTACGAGCGGCTGGACCAGCTGACATTCGATATTCTGCTGGGCGTACGCTGAGGGCGCTCAGCACACCTCCCCGCGGCAGGGGCGAGGGGACATGTTTGAAATCGCGCATTTCTGTAAATCTACCTCACCCCCTAGCCCCTCTCCAAATCATCGGAGAGGGGGAATCGCTAAAAATAAGTTTGCATTAGCGTTCATTATCATACATATCACCAACAAATACCCAGATTCAGCGACGAGTCACCCTTCTCCGTTGATACGGGGAAGGGCCGGGGATGGGGTAGAAAAAGGTGTCCCCTCGTCAGCCCCGCGGCAGGGGCGGCTCAGTGAGTTGTTTATGAAGTCGGTTCATAGGGGCGTTTCGCTGAAACGCCCGATGTAATTGTCGAGAATATGCGGCAAATGCCCATGGTAAGATTCACACCATAGTCTATAGAACAAATGTTCCAAACTGTGCTATAATTCGCGGGTAGATTTCCCCTTGCAGCTACGGAAAGGACCCGCGATGAAGTACCGAGACAACCGCAGCGCCAATATCTTCGCTTTTATCTGCCGCTATACCGCGCGCTATGGCTTCCCGCCGACATTGGAAGAAATCGCGCGGGACGAGGGCTTCAAATCCAACTCAGGCGTGCTGCGCCACCTCGACAAGCTGGAAAAATGGGGCTGGATCGAGCGCTATCACGGCAATGCGCGCAGCATCCGCATCCTGCGCCCCTGCGCCGGCGCCGCTAGCGAGGATACAGCGCGTTCTTCTCGCCAATTCGTTCCGCGGCGATGATGACGCCAGAATGGGGCAAAATATAATGCTGATAGAGATCGCCCGCGCTGAAGTGCCGCGCCAGCGTCGCATCCAGCAATTTGTAGCTGTCGAGCTCGACGCGGATGCTGGTGTACAGGGGGTGTACGCGCGGGAGGGCGCCAGCGGTCCGCCCCTTGATGATGCGCACCGATTGCGCCTCGGCATCCAGCGTCAGCTGCTGCAAAAAACGGTTGTTTTCGCTGATGAAATAGAGCATAAAGGCGACCCACAGCGCTTCCATCACCAGGGCGACCGGCAGCAAAACCACGCGCACGAAGGCGAGCAGCATCAGCGCGAAGGTAACCGCAACCGTCAGCTTGGTCATGCGCCGCAGCTGTTGCGCGGCTTCGGCTTGAAAGTCTTCGATTTGGGATGCCAGCGCCGCCAATTGCGCCTGGCTCATCAAGCCGAGGCGGTTGTTTTTGATGTCTTTGGGCGTGGCGGCGATTGTCTGGCGGGTGCTGCTGGGCATGGCGGCAGCCTCAAGTGCAGGGTGAGCTGGCAGAGAGTGTACCAGGAAAAGCGCTGACGCTCAAACGCTGGCGGGCGGGGCGTTTCCGTGCAACCTGCCTAGCCGCGGGCGCATGGCGCATAGCCGCGCGGCAGCGCCGGCAGATATTCCGTCACATAACATGCCATCTGCCCGCGCGTGAAGGCGTACATATCCCGCTCCACCTGCGCCAGGAATGCTTTAGGCACATGCCGCCACAGCAGCGCGCGCATGCGCGCGGGGCTATCAAGCGCGGCGCGGAGCGCGGCGGGCGCCAGCCCCAGGCGCGCGGCAAATATGTCCAGGGTCAGGCTGATGCCGCCCGGCGCGAGCTGCCTGGCGACCAAATCCCGCCAATCGCGCAGGATATCGTCCGCCATAAACGGCAGCCAGGCGCAGGGCTGGCAGGAGCGCAGGCTGTCCGCTTGCCAGCTTTGCAGCGCCGCTTGGTCACGCTCGTCCATCACCGTTAGGATGAGGTGCAGCGCAAAAATTTTTTCCTGCCGCGCCACGCCTTGCCAGTCCCGCCCCCAAAAGCGTGGTTCCACCATCTGCAGCGTCCAGGCTTCATCGGCGGCGAGATGGGCGCAATAGCCCGCGAGGAAAGCCAACTGCGCTTCGTCCCGCGGCTGCCGCAGCGCGGGATGCTGCCGCAGCATCAGCCGCCAGGGGCGCTCGCTGATGGGCTCGCCATAAGCGTAAAAATGCGTGACTTCGCGCCCGATGCCGCTGGAAACGCGGGCGTCCGCCACGATGCTGCCCAGTTGGAAAGCGGGCAGCTGCCGCCGCAAAAGCGCGTGATGCGGCGGGGCGAGTTCGGGGTCGGCGAGCAAGTCTTGCAGGATGCGCAAGTGGGTGAAAGGCGTGGGCATGGCGCTATTTTAGTGGGCTTGCGGCGGGAAATGCAGGGGCGTTTCGGCGGAAGGGACTGCTGCCAAGTCAGAAATCGGTGAGGGCGAGCCGGTGGCTCGCCCAAAACCTGCCACAGAGATACAGAGTTTTTCTCATGCTTTCTCGGTGTATCTCGGTGTACTCGGTGGTTATATTCCGTGTTGAATCTTTGCCGCTATATGCTCTCACTGCTTAATTGCGCATACATCAGTACCTCTGCGGTGAAAAATCTCAGGCATCCAGCTCTCCATCCGCCAAGCCCGTTGGCAGCGCCAGCGGCTGCTCCAGCGTGCTTTCAATCGTGATATGCTGCCCCGCCGCCGCCGATTCTTCCAGCGCCTGCATGATATCCAGCACATGGAATGCCAGCTCGCCGCTGGCGCGGTGCCGCCTGCCCGATTGGATGGCGGCTGCCATATCCGCCACGCCGGCACCGCGCCCAATGTTGATGCTGTGCGTCAGCGGCAGGTTTTGCCAATCGCGGCTGCCGCCTGCCAGCGCCGTCACCGCGCCATCAAAGCGGTTGGGGTCGGGCACTGTCAGCGAGCCCGCTTCGCCATGCACCTCAATCCAGGGCAGATGATGCCCCCAGATATCAAAACTGGTGATGACAGTGGCGATGGCGCCGCTCTCAAATTCCAGGGCGCCAGCGATATGCGTATTCACCTCGACTGGCAGCCGCTGCCCCATCAGCGCCTCGCTGGTGGCAATGCGCTCGGGGAAGCTGCGCCGCGCCGAGCCCGCCACCCGCGCCACTGGTCCCATCAAGTTGACCAGCGTCGTCAAATAATAGGGACCCATGTCAAACAGCGGTCCGCCGCCTTTGAGATAATAGAAGCCGGCGTTGGGGTGCCAGCTTTCGGGACCGTGGCTGAGGAAGAAGGCGGTCGCCGCCACCGGCGCGCCGATGATGCCATCATCTATCGCTTTGCGCGCTGTCTGCCCGCCGCCGCCGAGGAAGGTATCGGGCGCGCAGCCCATGCGCAGCCCGGCAGCCGCCGCCGCTTGCATCACCCGCTCGCCATCCGCGCGGTTGAGCGCCAGCGGCTTTTCGCTGTAGGCATGTTTGCCCGCCGCGAGAATTTGGGTAGAAACCTCGGCATGGGCGGCGGGGATGGTCAAATTGAGCACGATGTCGATATCGGCGCGCGCCAGCAAATCGTCGACGCTGTGCGCCGTCAAGCCATGCTCCGCGGCGAATGCCTGGGCGCGCGCCACCAGCAAATCGGCGCATGCCACCACCTCGATGACGCCGAAGGGCGCGCAGCCGCGGATGTAGGCGGGCGCGATATTGCCCGTGCCAATGATGCCAACCTTTAGGGTGTCCACAATGTCTCCTTAGTTTGCGTCTGATGCCGCGCGGGGGAGCGGCTGCTTAGGGCATGAACTCCGGGATGTTGCCGCGCACCATCGGCGGATTGCTGACTGGCTGCGCCCAGTGGATGGCGTTGGCGATGACTTTGTGCACAACCGGCATGTGAAAGATGGGGTAGGTCTCGTGCCCGGGGCGGAAGTAGAAGATTTTGCCCTGCCCGCGCTGATAGCAGCAGCCGCTGCGGAAGACCTCGCCGCCTTCAAACCAGCTGATGAAGACCAGCGTATCCGGCGGCGGGATGTCAAAATGCTCGCCGTACATCTCGGCTTCGGGGATTTCGATGCACTCGGGCAAGCCATCACAGATGGGATGGGACGGGTCCACCACCCAGATGCGCTCTTTTTCGTCGGCTTCGCGCCATTTTAACATGCAGCCGGTGCCCATCAGCCGGCGGAAGGGCTTGGACAGATGCCCCGAGTGCAGCACAATCAAGCCCATGCCATTCAGCACGCGCTCTTGCACGCGGTCGACAATGTCGTCCCGCACTTCTTCATGCGCCATGTGCCCCCACCAGGTCAGCACATCGGTATTGTCCAGCACTTCTTGTGTCAGCCCGTGCTCGGGTTCGTCCAGGGTGGCGGTTTTGATGTCGAAGCCATAAGGCGCCAGCCCCGCCGCCAGCGCGCGGTGCATGCCCTCGGGGTAGATATCGGCGACCTCTTTGTTGTGTTTCTCGTGTCGGTATTCGTGCCAAATGGTAAGTCGTGAGCCGCTCATGCTAATCCTCTCTCAGGCAAATGCTTGTCAACTGGGCTGGATTATGCCGCGCAGTATCGGGGCTGCGCAAGGGGCGCGGGGGTTTCAGGCGCTGGCGAAGGGCAGGCGGCGATAGATCTCGCGCAGCGGCAAGGCGCGCTCAGGGGCGGGGATGCAAATGCTGGCGTCCCGCCCGGCGTATTGGCTGTAGACCCAGGCTTCACCGGCGCGGGTGTAGGCTTCGATAAACGCTTTGTCTTGCGCGACCAGGTAGTAGCCCAAAAGCGATGGGATATTCAGATACTGCTCGCGCTTTTCATTGCGGTCGATGCTTTCGGTTGATGGCGATAGAACCTCAAAGAGCAGCGTGGGGTTCTGCAGCAGGTTCGGCTTCTTGCCGCGGCGGAACCTGGGTGTGCCGTATACGACCGTAACATCAGGGTAGGTATAGGTCGCGGCGCTGTCCACTTGAACTTGCATTCCGCCAGCATAGACATCGCCTTCTGTGTCCCTGAGCAGGGTGAAGAAGAGGGACACGAGGGCGGCTATGATGTTTTCGTGCGCGCGGCTGCCACCGGGCATAGGATAGATCCTGTTGAATATAAGCTCGTTCTTGAAGGGCTGAGCGCTTTCCCAAGCCAGATACTCGGCCGCGCTCATCAGGTATTCCGCCACTTGTTCCGCCATTGCCCTTGCTCGCTTTTCTACTCCGCGTCAAGCATACCATAGAGTCCAGCATCAACAGCATCCACCGCGTTGGCGGGCGTAGCGCAGCGCATCGGCAGCTGCCAAACCCTATGCCCGCGCCTCGATGCCCGCCATCGCCTCCAGCGCTTTGATGATGCTGTGGTTGCCATCGCCGCCCATGCCCCGGGCTTGCAAGCTGCGATACAAGTTGAAGCAGAGCGCGGTCGCAATCACGGGCACGCCCATTTTATCCGCCGCGCCCAGCACCAGCCGCAGGTCTTTCTGCTGCAAATCGATAGAAAAGCCCGGCGCCCAATAATCGTTGATGACCTGCGGACCGCGGTTCGCCAGCATCCAGCTGCCGGCGGCGCCGCCGGTAACCGCGCTCAGCATCTTGTCTAAATCGACGCCGCCCGCCTGGGCGAAAAGCAGCGCCTCGCTCGCCGCCAGCATGTTGACGACGCAGAGTATCTGGTTGGACAGTTTGACTGTCTGTCCGGCGCCTTGCTCGCCCACATGCGTGATGGTGCTGCCCATCGCCTCCAATGCTGGCAGCGCCCGCGCGACATCGGCGGCGTCCCCGCCAATCATAATGCTGAGCGTGCCTTTTTCCGCGCCTTCGCTGCCGCCGCTGATGGGCGCGTCCAGCATGGCGATGCCTTTGGCATTCAGCTGCCGCGCGATGTCCACGGTATTCACGGGGTTGATGGTGCTCATGTCGATGACAAGCGCGCCCGCCGCCGCGCCATGAATCACGCCGGCCGCGCCCAAAAGGACCGCCTCGACATCCGGCGTATCGCTGACGCAGGTGATGATGATATCGCTGGCTTCGGCGACTGCTTTGGGCGAAGCCGCCGCTGTCGCTCCGCGCTCGACAAAGGGCGTCATGCGCTCCGCAGTACGGTTCCAGACGGTGATGTCAAAGCCGGCGCGCATCAAGTTGTCCGCCATGCCGCGCCCCATGATGCCCAGCCCGATGAATCCGATTCTTTCTTTCATGTTGCCCTCTCAAGCCTGTTTACAAAGCTGGCGGATAGTGTAGCGCGAAGCCCAGCCATGCGACAAGCGCCTGCGCTGTTAGGTCAGGGCAATTGCATCAAAATAGTATTCACCACAGAGACACTGAGGGCGCAGAGATTTTTCTGCAATCTCGCAGAAAAAGCAGGCGCTGTAAGGCTTGTCCGCTACTGCCCTAACATACAAGGGTGGCTAGCGCTCCATCTGGTCGTCCACATTGGCGATTAAGCAGGATGCCCATATTATAAGCAGCCATCTTCGCCGCCAGGCGCGCGAGCATCCCATGCTCGC
>JAJDWK010000057.1 GCA_022825675.1 Anaerolineae bacterium
AAAACGCTGGTGTATCCACACATTTAGACACTCCCCGGCGGCTGAGGCATTTGCGCGCTGCCGCCCGCATCCGCTATAGTTGCGGCTGAACTGCCCATTTGGGTTAGGCGCGAGCATCGCCTCGCTTCTTACAAAAATCATACCTATCGGAGGACATCAGCATGAAAGCGACAAGAATTCTTATTCTGCTCAGCCTGGGGGCGCTGTTGCTGGGCGCGCTGGCGCCAGTTGCCGCGCAGGAGCTGGAGCTTTGGACATTTGTCAACACCCACGCCCGCTGGTTCCGCGAGCAGGCGGAACGGTACCAGGCAGAAGTGAACGCGGATTTCAACCTTGAAGTCATCGAAATCGCCTATGCCGATTTGCACGACCGCCTGTTGATTTCGATCCAGTCGGGCGGCGTGGGCGCGCCTGATATCGCCGATGTCGAGCAAGGGCGCTTCGGCAGTTTCCTGCGCGGCGGCGGCGACCCCGGCTTTGTAGAGCTGAACGCGCTGCTGGATGCCGGCGGGCACACCGAGAATCTCGTCAGCGCGCGGCAGGCGCTGTATACCTCGATGGGCTCGGTCTATGGCATCGAGCACGCTTTGACGCCGGTGGTGCTCTATTATCGTGCCGATGTCTGGGAGGGCGCTGGTTTTGACCCGCAGGCCTTCGTCACCTGGGACGACTTTGTGGACGCGGGGCGCGCCATTGTCGCCGAAAACCCGGATGTGGTGCCGCTGCATATTCACAATGGCTTGCACGAGCTGCTGCTGCGCCAGCAGGGGCATGACTATTTCAACGCTGATGGCGAGGTTACAATTGATTCTGAAGCGTCAATTGCGCTGATGGACTGGCTGCTGGCTTTGAAGGCAGAAGGCGTCGCGGGCGACCCGCCAACGGGCGATGCGCTGTGGGCGGCTTTCAAAGATGGCACGCTCATTTCTATGGTCGGCGCTGATTGGTACGCGGGCTTCTTCAAAGACAATGCGCCCGAGCTTGCTGGCAAATGGAAAGCGGCGCCGCTGCCGGTATTTGAAGAAGGCGGACGCCGCACCAGCGTCTGGGGCGGCACCGGCGCGACCGTTGTCGAGACCAGCCCCAATGCCGAAGAAGCGCTGAGCTTCCTCGAATTTTCCATGCTGTCGGTCGAGGGCAATGTGCGCCGCTTCGAGCTGACCAATCTCTTCCCGCCTTATATCCCGGCGATGGATAACGCCCGCCTGCACGCGGCGGATGAATACTTCTCCGGGCAGGATTTGGGCGAGCTCTTCGCCGATGTGGGACCAGAAGCGCCGCCGCAATGGCAAAGCCCCTTCCGCTCACAGCTCAACAGCCTGGTCACCGCGGCTCGCCAAGACATCATCGATGGCAACCGCAGCCCGGCGGATGCCTTCAGCGAAATCGCCGCTACCATCCGCGACGAGATGGAATTCGAGAGCTAGGCAACTATCACGGGGTGGCGGGCGCTGGCTCGCCACCTCAACCCGCTGGCAATTGAGGATGCAGCATGTTTGCACGCGGTCGTAAAATCGCGCCGTATTTGTTTATCAGCCCCTTTTTTATAGGCTATGCGATCTTCTTTTTGCTGCCGGTCATCCAGTCGCTGCAGCTGAGTTTCTTCCGCCAGGTGGGGCTTAACAAAGCGCCGCGTTTCATCGGCGTCGACAATTATACGCGCCTGCTGACCAAAGACGATCTCTTCATCAAGTCTTTGACCAATACCACCTATTACGCGCTGGGCAGCATCCTGGTGATTGTGCCGCTCGCCCTGCTGCTGGCGCTCATCCTGCACAGCCCGAAGCTGCGCTTCCGCGAGTTCTTCCGCTTCCTCTATTTCACGCCCAATATCACCGCTGGCGTTGTCGTCGGCATCATCTTCGGGCTGGTATTCGAGGAGCAGTACGGCTTGATAAACAATCTGCTGCTGGCGCCGCTGGGCATCGACAATGTGCGCTGGCTGCGGGAACCGCGCTGGATAATGCCGTCGATTATTTTGCTGGGCGTCTGGAAATTCACGGGCATCAACGCCATATATTTTATGGTCGGCTTGCAGAATATCCCGCCCGAGCTCAAAGAAGCGGCGCGGGTGGATGGCGCCACCCGCTGGCAGGTCTTCTGGCATGTTACCTTGCCAATGCTGCGCCCCATCCTCGCCTTTGTGCTGACATTCGCCATCATCGGCTCTTACAACCTCTTCGCGGAGCCGGCGATATTGGTCGGCATGGAAGGCGGGCCCAATAACGCCGGGCTGACGATGACGATGTATCTCTACACCCGCGGCTTCCGTGAGCTCAAGATGGGCTATGCCTCCGCCATCGGCTATTCGCTGGCGGTCATCATCCTGGCGCTGACGGTGCTGCAGCTGATTTTGATACGCGCATTCCGTGAGGACTAAGCCGATGTCAGCGCTGAGCGCGCCCGCAAAAGAAAGGCCGGCGACAAAATCCCTGGCTTGGAAGCTGGTGGAGGCGACCGTGCTCTACAGCATCCTCTTCCTCTTCGCGGTGCTGGTGGGCATTCCCTTTTTGTATATGTTCACCGGCGCGCTCAAAACCAACGGGCAGCTCTTTTCTTTCCCCATCAACCTGCTGGCGCCAGAGCCGACCTACAGCAATTATGAGCGCTTGCTGGGCGGCGAAGAAATCCCCTACCTGGCGCAGATGGTCAACAGCGTCATCATCGCGGTTACGCAGAGCAGTCTGACTTTGCTCTTCGCCTCGATGGTCGGCTGGGGCTTCGCCAAATACGAATTCCGCGGTAAAACTTTTCTAACTATATTCTTGCTTTTTACATTTGCCATCCCCTTCCAGGTTACATTGGTGCCGCTGTTTCAAATGATTGTGCGCCTGGGCTTGCTGGATAATTTTCTCGGCGTGATTCTGCCCAGCTCGGTCAGCGCATTTGGCGCATTTTTTATGCGGCAGGCGATGGTGTCGATTCCCTCAGAATTGCTGGATGCCGGGCGCATCGATGGCGCCAGCGAATGGGGGCTGTACTGGCGCATCGGGCTGCCGCTTTCGCGCGGGGCGCTATCGATATTGGCGGTGCTGGTATTCCTCACCGCCTGGAACGATTATCTCTGGCCGCTGATAGTGCTGCGCACGCCGGAGAAGTTCACCTACCCCGTGGGCTTGGCGACGCTCAATGGGCTGTACAAGATTGAATATGGCATGATACTCGCCGGCTCCTTCATCGCGACGCTGCCCATCGTGCTGATATTTGTGGCGGGGCGCAATCAAATCCTCGACAATTTAACCATCGGCGCGGTCAAGCAATAGCGCCAGGGCGCGCAATGCCGCTCCCTGGAAAGCAGGTCATACTGCCGCCCGCCGCTTTTCAGCGTTTGGCGCGGCGGTGCTATCCGCTATGATTGGGCGATTGCAGACGCGGAGGGGGCATGCTATCGCGGCGCTTGTGGCGCAGCATCATCGAGGCGGACAGCCGCGACCCGATAGTCCTGCGGGTCAGCCAAAATAAGCGCCCGCGGCCGGCGGCACGGCGCTATGCGCCGCCGCGCTGGCTGCTGCTGCCCTTGCTGGCGGCGGCGGCCGCCGCCTTTGTCGCGGCGCCGCAGCTGCTGATGCTGCTGTTCAGCCTGCCGATTGTGCTGATTTCGCTGCTGGTGGCATTGCCGGCGCTGCTGCCGGGGCTGACGCTCCTGGGCTGCCTGCGCTTGACTGCCGAGCTCATCAGCGGCATCGCCCGCGAGAAACGGCAATACACTTATGACCTGCTCTGCGCGTCCACGGCGGGCGCGCTGGGGGCGAGCTGGTCCATCGCCATCGGCATGGCGCAGCGCGGCGGCTGGCTGGAGCCGCTGCATTGGGGGGCGCGGGCGACGCTGTGGCTGGGCGGGGCGCTGCTGGCGGCATTGAGCGGCTTGGCGCTCGCCGCGGCATTGGCGGCGGGGGGCGTGCTGGGCTGGGAGCAGGCGCGGGTTTTGGCGCTGGGGGCGCTGTTGCTGGCGCTGTATGCGAGTACACTGACGCAGACGATCGTGCTCAGCTTGCTCTGCGGGCTGTACGCCAGCAGCTTTGAGCTGTCGCGGGCGGACGCGACCTTTGTGGGCGTCTTCGCTTATGCGCTGCTGGCATTCGCGCCGCTGGCGCTGGGGGCGCTGCTGTTGCTGGCTTATGGGCGGCTGGTGCCGGGGGCGGGGCTGCTGGCGCGCGCGGCGGTGGAATGCGCGGCGCCGCTGTTGGTGATGGGCTTGCGGGAGCTGGCGGTTGCGCTGTTGTGGCGGGGCTTGGCGGGGCGGTTGGGGGAAAGTAGCGCGCTCCCAGATTTAAGGCACAATAGAGCCATGCTACTATTTTCTGGAGTACATGCCGATTCATGAGCGCGATTCGCGACTACCTGAGCGCAATTCAAGACAAATATCGCACGGCTGTCGCCGGCGAACATGCCTATCGCCCGGCTTTGCAGGCATTGCTGGAAGCGGCGGACAGCGGGCTCAACGCTGTCAACGACCCCGCCCGCACCGAAATCGGCATGCCGGACTTCGTCGTCTTGCACCAGCCGGGCAATGTGCCTATCGGCGTTGTTGAAGCCAAAGACATCGGCAATAAGCTCAGCCGCACCGAAAAAACCCAGCAAATCAAACGTTACCAAAAGCATGGCAACTTGCTGCTGACAAATTACCTGGAATTCCGCTGGTATGTGGATAAGGAGAAGGTTGACACTGTCAAAGTTGCCAGAGTGAAAGCGGGCAAAATCATCCGCGAGCCCAATAGATACGCTGACCTGCAGGCGATGCTCCAGCGCTTTTCCCAGCAGAGCGTGCAGCCCATCAACAGCGCCCAAGAGCTGGCGAAGCGGCTGGCGCGCACCGCCGATCTCATCGCCCATTTCATCGAAAAAGACTTAAAGAGCGCCAGCCCCAGCGCCAACCTGGTCAATCAAATGAGAGCCTTCCAGCGAACATTGCTGCCGGGGCTGGACAGCGCCAGCTTCGCCGATATGTACGCGCAGACGCTGGCTTATGGCTTATTCGCCTCGCGGGTGCATTATCTCGGCGATGCCAAGCGCTTCAGCCTGCGCAACGCCGCGGACGACATCCCGCGCAGCAACCCATTCCTGCGCGACTTGTTCTATCACAGCCGCTTTGATTTGGGGGCGCGCCTGTCCTGGCTGACGGACAGCCTGGTCGAAGTCCTGCGCCATACCGATATGGACAGCATCCTGGCGCATTTTGGACGACGCAGCGGGCAAAGCGACCCGGTTGTGCACTTTTACGAGACCTTCCTCGCCGCCTATAACCCCAGCCTGCGCGAGCGGCGCGGCGTCTATTATACACCCGAACCCGTCGTCAAATATATCGTGCGCAGCGTCGACCACATCCTCAAAACGCGCTTCAAGCGACCGCTGGGGCTGGCCGACGAAAATACACTCATTCTCGATCCCGCGGCCGGCACGGGCACATTCCTTTATTTTGTCATCGAAAAAATCAAAGAGGCATTCGCCACGCAGCAGGGAGCGTGGAAGAGTTATGTCGAGAAGCATTTGCTGCCGCGCATATTCGGCTTCGAGCTGTTGATGGCACCCTACACGGTCGCGCATATGAACCTGGGTTTGCAGCTGAAAGAGGCTGGCTACGACTTCCAAGCGGGCGAGCGCCTGGGCATTTATCTGACGAATACTTTAGAGGAAGCAAAAGAAGCGCCCGAACTGCCCTTTGCCGAGTTCATCAGCGCGGAGGCAAATGCCGCCGCCGAAATCAAGCGGGATAAGAAGATTATGGTGGTGCTGGGCAATCCGCCGTATTCCTACGCGTCGGCGAACAAAGGCGAATGGATTAGTAAGTTGGTGCGCGATTATTATTTTGTCGATGGCAAGCCATTGGGCGAGCGCAATCCCAAAGCTTTGCAGGATGATTATGTGAAGTTCATCCGTTTCGCTCAATGGCGGATTGAGCAGACGGGCGAGGGGGTGCTGGCATTCATCACGAATCACGGGTATTTGGATAATCTGACATTTAGGGGTATGCGACAGCAGCTTCTCGAAACTTTTGACGAAATCTATATCGTCAATTTGCATGGTAGCTCAATAAAACGGGAAGTAACGCCAGAAGGCAATCTAGACGAAAATGTATTTGATATCCGCACAGGTGTATCGATAAGCATTTTAATAAAGCATTCGGGTGTTCAAAAACATACTCCAAAAGTTATGTATCTTGATATATGGGGTACACGGCAAGCTAAATATACGACGCTAAACCAGGCAACTCTCGGATCATTATATTGGCAAGAATTAAACTGCTCGAATCCCTACTTCATGTTTAAACCAGTGCAATTCAATGTATATAATGAATACAGAGACTTGCCATCCATAAGTCATGCTATGCCAGTCAATTCACACGGTGTGGCAACTGCTCGCGATCCCTTTACAATTCATTTTTCAGCCGATTCTTTATTCGAGACAGTGTCATATTTTTCTCGAATAGGAGTTGAAACAGCAAGAGATCATTTTAAGCTTGGCCGAGACGTTCGAGATTGGAAAGTTCACTTTGCACAAAGAGATATTCTAGATTCCGGCCCGAGCAAAGAAAATGTTTCACAAATCACATATCGTCCATTTGATAATCGATTTACTTACTACACCGGTAGAACAAAGGGCTTCTTGTGTATGCCGCGCAGGGAGGTGATGTCAAACTTTTTTGAATTGGGCAAACCTAAAGCTTTACAGGAAAACTTTGCACTTGTTACTTTGCGCAGGACAAGGATTGAACAATATGGTAATTTCTGGGTCACAGACCGAATTACCGACAAATCAGTTATTTCTTCAAGTGACAACGCAAACGTTTTTCCTCTATACCTTTACCCCCCCCCCCCCCCCCGAAAATCTCTAATTGAGGTTGAAGACGACCCCAGCGAGTTCCCGCTCAGCCACAAGAACCGCCGCCCCAACCTCAGCCGCGAATTCGTCGCCGACATGGAAGCGCGGCTGGGCTTGCGCTTCGTGACCGAGGGCAGCGCTTTCGCCAGCCCCCACCCCAAACCCCTCCCCCAAAATGATCAAGGGGCTTCATGGTTCGGGCCAGAGGACATCTTCTACTACGCCTACGCCGTTTTCCACAGCCCAACTTACCGCGAACGTTATGCCGAGTTCCTCAAAATCGATTTTCCGCGCCTGCCGCTTACTTCTGATGTGGCGCTGTTCGCAGCGCTGGTCAGGCTGGGCGCGGAGTTGGCGGGCTTGCACTTGATGAAGTCGCCGCGGCTGGAGCAGCTGATGACGAGTTTTGATATCGCGGGCGAAAACGAGGTCGCCCGCGGCTATCCCAAATATGTCGAGCGCGGCGGATGCGTGTACATCAACGAGGCGCAGTATTTCGGCGGCGTCCCGCGGGAGATTTGGGACTTCCACATTGGCGGCTATCAAGTGCCGCATAAATGGCTGAAAGACCGCCGCGGGCGCATCTTATCTTACGCTGACTTGCGGCATTATCAGAAAATTATCGTGGCGTTGGCGGAGACACGGCGCATCATGGCGGCGATTGACGAGGCGATTCCGCGTTTTCCGCTGGCATAGCCCCCACCACCCTCTCATACGCCGCTCGCGTATCCACATCCAGCAGCACCCCCGCCGCCGCCACATCCACCAGCCGCAGCCGCCCCGCCCGCAGCGCCGCGCGCGGCAGCGCCCCCGCCGGCAAAGCCAGCATATCCCCCCAATGCGCGGCATCCAGCAGCACCGGGTGCCCACGCCGCCCCTGATAGCGCGGCGCGACATCCCAGCCCGCCTCATGCGCCGCCTGCAGCGTCTGTATCACCTCCGCCGTGATGGCGGGCATATCCGCCGGCTGGATAAACGCGCCCGCCAGCGCCCGCGGCAGCGCCCTTAAGCCCGCCTTGACCGAAGACAGCATCTCGCCAGTGGCATAGTCGGGATTGTGCGCCGTCTGCACGGGCAAAGCTGACAGCGCGGCTTGTACATCAGCGGCATCCCGCCCGGTGACGACCAGCACCGGCGCGATGCCCGCGGACAGAAACTCCGCCGCCACTTTGGCGACCAGCGGCCGCCCGTCACGCCAGGGCAGCAGCACCTTATTCGCGCCCATGCGCGCCGACAAGCCCGCCGCCAATATCACCGCGCCGTACTGTTTCGGAACGCCGCATTCTACTCCCCCTCCCTCTTGATGGCTGACGGGGAGACATGTTTGAAATCGCGTATTTCTGTACATCTACCTGTAGTGGTCTCGAAAAACTGGACACCCAGCAGAGAGAGTATACTAGCGCTTTAGTCCAAGGAGAAACCGCTATGGGAAAGGCACGCAAGTACAGCCCGGAGTTCAAGGCTCAAGTGATGCTGACGATTGTCTCCGGTCAGAAAAGCTTAGCCCAAGTCAGCCGCGAGCATGGCATCAAAGATTCC
>JAJDWK010000077.1 GCA_022825675.1 Anaerolineae bacterium
GGTAGTGGTTACATAGTAAGTGATGCTATCTCTGAATTGTACTCAATGATATACCAACGCGTCATGCGATAATGCTGCTCATCGGCCTTCGAAAAAGACATGGTCCTGCGAACATAGCGCCCAAGCCGTTGCCGTAAGGTATTGTACCAGCGCTCAACATGCGCATTCGCGTTTGACGATTTGCCAGCAATTGTATGCTGATGGCGCGGAATGACTTGCTGATATGTTGACCAAGTGTCGCTGACGCATCGGCAGGCGCGGTACTCAGCGGGTATCCCGCGCCACAACTGCCGGCAGCTGGCGGTATCGCGGCGACCGATGTAGAAGGACACTATCTGGCGCGTTCGCCGGCACAATGCCACCCAGAGCCAGCGTTTTTGCTGTTTTTTGCCGACAAAAGACCATAGCTCATCCAGTTCCAGCACATCATCGGCTTGCGCGGGCAGCAAAGTCTGGCTTAGGTCGGGCAAGCTGCGGACATGCGCCTCGATCCAGTTGGCAACTGTTTGGCGGGCAACTCCGAAAATGCGTTGAATCCCGCGCAAGCTGCAGCGTTCTTTACAGGCTCTAAGGATGGTTGCTTTCTGCCTGGGGCTGCGGCGGGTTTTGGGTTTCAACACGCGATAAGCACCACAATCCTTGCAATGGTATTGACGGCTGCCACATTTGTTTCTACCATTGCGCACGATGTTAGTGCTCCCACAATTGGTACAGGTGTATGTTATGGTTTCTTGTATCATAGGGAGCATTATCCTCTAAAATCACTTACGGCGCTACCACTACCAAAACTTTGTGCCCTTTGTGTCTTTGTGGTGAATAAATATTTGATTTAATTGCCCTGCTAAAAATCAGGCAGAGCGGCGAAGCGAGGCGGAACGATGACGGAATTGCAGGGGCAGGTGGCGCTGGTGACGGGCGGCGGCGGCGGCATCGGCAGCGCCATTTGCCGGCGGCTGGCGGCGGCGGGCGCGCAGCTCGTGCTGACATACAACAGCGACCAGACAAAGGCGCGGGCAGCCGTCAATTCCCTGGCGGGCGGCAATCACTTGATTCTGCGCTGCCCAGTAGATGACAGCGCGGCGCAAACGCGGCTGGCGCATGCCATCAAAGAGAAATACGGGCGGCTGGACATTTTGGTGAACAACGCTGGCATCAGCAAGCCGGTGCCGCATGAAGACTTGTTTGGCTTAAATGATGAGCTGATAGACGACATTTTTCGTGTTAATTGGCGCGGCGCATTCGCCACGATACGGGCAAATCACGCGCTTTTGCGGGCGGGGGACGGCGGCGTGGTGGTGAATATCTCCTCCATCGCCGGGCGCACGGGCGTCGGCAGCAATGTCGCCTATTGCGCCAGCAAAGCGGCGCTGGACAGCATGACGCGCTCGCTGGCGCGGGCGCTGGCGCCGCAGGTGCGCCTGCTTTCGGTCTCGCCTGGCTGGGTTAATGGCGAATATGCGCAGCGCATGCCGCGGTCGCTCATCGCCGAGCAGGAAACCAAGACGCCGCTGGGGCGCATCGCCGAGGCGGAAGATGTGGCGGAAGCGGTGTATGCGGCGGTGGCGCAGCTGCGCTTCAGCACGGGCGATGTCCTGCCGGTTGATGGCGGGCGCCCGCTTGGCTGAGGCTAGCGCGCCAGGAAGGCGTCGATGCCGCGCAGCACTTCATCCAGCATAGCCCGCGTTACATCGCCCATGTGCGGCAAGCGGAAGGTCGCGCCTTTGATTTTGCCGTAGCCCTTGTCCATGGCAAAGCCAGCCTCGCGGCGCATAAAGGCATCCAGCGCGCTGACATCAATGCCGAGTGTATTTTCGATAGTGGTCACGGTATCGCTGCGATAGCCTTCCTGGGCGTATAAGCCGAAGCCGCGGGAGCGCGCCCAGCTGTGGGTGGCATCGCGCAGCGCCCGGTGCCGCGCCCACCGCGCCTCAATGCCTTCCGCCAAAATCGTATCAAGCTGGCTGTCGGCGGCGTACATCAGCGCTACTGGCGGCGTGGCTGGCGTATTATTTTTGAGCAGGGATTTCTCCAGCGTCAAGAAATCGAAATAATAGCCGCGGCTTGTAATCGAACGGGCGCGCTCCAGCAGGCGGTCGCTGACGGCGGCGAAGGCGATGCCCGGCGGCAGGGCAAATGCCTTCTGGCTGGAGGTCAAAGCGATGTCGATGCCCCAGTCGTCAACGCGCAGCTCGGTGCCGAGGAAGCCGCTGACCGTATCCACAAAATACAATGTGTCCTCGTGCTGATTGACGACTTCACCAATCGCCCGAATGGGGTTGGTCACGCCGGTGCTGGTTTCGTTGTGCACGGCGCAGACGGCATCATAGCGCTTGTTGTCCAGCGCTTCCGCCACCATTTCCGCGCTATGCGCCCGCCCCCAAGGGACAGACAGGCAATCGACCCGCTTGCCATTGGCGGCGCTGATTTGCGCCCAGCGCTCGCTGAAGGCGCCGCCCGTCAAATGCAGGACTTTGCGCTCATCACGGATGCCGCAGCGGACCGCGCCCTCCCACAAACCCGAGCCGGAAGAACCGCTGATATACACGCGGCTCTCGGTGAAAAAAGCGCGCTTGAGCTTGTCTTGCAAGCGGGCGAAAAGATCGGCGAATTCGGCGCTGCGGTGGCCTATCATCCACGCGGTTTGCGCCTGCAAAATCTCGCGGCGCACTTCTACTGGGCCGGGCAAAAACAGGCGGGTATGGTCCACTTGTGTCATGCGGGCAAGGCCTTTCTTCGCTTGTCGCTGGCGCAGGGAGTGTATACTTGCGCAAACGGGCTGCACAGGGTGAAATAGAGAGCAGAAGTGATACACTCTACATATATTTGTGGTGTCAAAAATTGCACTTGAAAATTTTGGAACAAATGTATATTGTTACTTATAGTCTACAGGAGCTAGCTACTACCGATGAAACGAAGAACTCAAACAGGAAAGACCACTTCCGATCTAATTTTTTCTGCCTATCAAGAGACAAATGCAGAGGTGTTTCCTAAAATCCTGAAACTGCACGTACCTTTGTTTTCAACGGTAGCTGATGTTACGTATGGTAAGGGTGTATTCTGGAGAAATGTTCCAGAAGGAAATTATAATGTTCTGGCCACCGACTTAAAAACCGGTGTTGATTGCAGAAATTTACCTTATGAAAAATCAAGTATCGACTGCGTAGTGCTAGACCCGCCATACATGGAAGGGTTACTGCGAGAGAATAGTAACCATCGTGGCGGTGCGGGGACACATGTGTCATTTCGTGAAGCTTATTCCGATAATGGAAAAGCAAAAATTCAGGCGAAACCAACAAGTGGAAGATGGCACGCAGCAGTCCGTAATCTCTATGTAAGTGCTGGGCTTGAAGCCTATAGAGTTATGCGCAAAAAAGGAATTCTTATTGTAAAATGCCAAGATGAAGTTAGCGCAAACAAACAATGGTTGACCCATGTTGAGATCATTACTGAGTACGCCAACATGGGATTTTATGCCAAGGATTTATTCGTTGTAGTACGAAAAAACAAGCCAAGTGTAAGCAGAATAATAAGGCAGGTCCACGCCCGCAAGAATCACTCGTATTTTCTGGTTTTCATTAAGTCTTAATAGCTTTTGTCTCAGAGAGATTTTCTAACAATTCAACCGGATCTGAGGTATATGGAGGCCTTATGGGCCAGGTTACACGGACTGTTGTCGCAAGCAGATGCTGTTGTTGGTATGGGGTGTATTTCTTATAAGTAGATCTTGGCAAATCTCTATTGAGAATAAATGCAAAATCCCAATGCTCCCTAAACTGAAATAGATTTAGCGCTAGTATGTCGAACTGACCAGCTAGCAAGCATGTCGTCTCAAGCTTTGAACCGTCAGGAAACGTAACAGAACGTCTGTCGCTTGCATCGACTTGTGCTCGCCCACGATAGACTTTTTTCTCATTGTCAAATTTAATTGTATTAGTTTGTAGGGACTTTACTTCAAATGTGTATTCTCTACCTTTGTAGGTGATAATCATGTCATTTTTGTTCCCTGATCTTCGATCGTGATCGTCCGGCTTTCGCAATCTAGAGACTTGAGGCTGACGTCTAAGAAAATCTCTAACTTTATGCTCAGCAACGTATCCAAGCAAGAAACCACGAAGACTGGGATTCTCTTGGACAATTGTCGTGAGCTCTCTCGCTGTAAGTTTCCAAGCGTCAAGTAAGTCTTTATTGTCGCCAATCCTTATGCCGCGGAATAGATGCGGTAAATCAGCATCAAGCGCCGCAGCAATTGAAGCTATATTCTCTAAACTTACATTCCTATTACCGCGCTCAATGCTACTAATATAAGTTCTATCGAGGCCACACAAAGCACCGAGCTTCTCTTGTGACAGGTCTTTTGAGAGGCGCAATTCTCGAACTCTCTCGCCGAACTGTGCTTTAATATTCTCTGCTGAATTCATAACGAAAATTGTAAAATCCTGCTGACAATAGGTCTACGGACTATAAGTCAACATTGTCACCGATCTAAAAGAGCTTCCTCTTTCCCAAATCTTGTAAAGCAAACTGAAATTGCTATACATCGCAAAGTTATACGCATGGATTGAGGTATATATGTTACAAGTGGCGAATGCGCCCTGCTCTTGGGGCGTGATCGAAAATATCGCCGGCGAGCACTACGATTATGCGTGCGGAATTGAGAGAAGGGGGATTTAGGGTGGGGGAAAATGCTGACATATCCACTCTGTTAGCCACTCCCCAGAGTCTTACTACTTTGTTGGAATTACATCTGTGGGTACAATATCTGTTACCAGGCTAGCCTCGGGAGCGCCCCATGCAGCGACCGCCTAATGTCATCGTATTCTTCACCGACCAGCAGCGTTGGGATACCACCGGCATTCACGGCAGCCCGCTCGACCTCAGCCCCAACTTTGACCGCCTCGCCCGCGCCGGCACCGATGTGCATTATTCCATCACCTGCCAGCCCGTCTGCGGTCCCGCCCGCTCCTGCTTGCAGACGGGGCTTTACGCCACGGAAACCGGCTGCCACCGCAATGGCATCGCGCTGCCGCGGGAAAGCCGCACGCTGGCGCATTATTTCGGCGATGCCGGCTACGACACCGCCTACATCGGCAAATGGCACCTGGCGGATAGCGGCGGCGGCGCTGTCCCGCAAGCGCAGCGCGGCGGTTATGACTATTGGCTGGCGTCAAATGGGCTCGAGTTCACTTCCGATGCTTATGATATGGTGATGTACGACAAGGATGACGCGGCGGTCAAATTGCCCGGCTACCGCGTGGACGCCCAGGCCGATGCCATGATTCGCTACATAGACGGGCATCAAGACAAGCCTTTTTTCCTCTTTTCTTCTTTTATCGAGCCGCATCACCAGAACCACCGCGATGATTATCCGCCGCCGGTCGGCTATTACGAGCGCTATCGCGGGCGCTGGCTGCCGCCGGATTTGGCGGCGCTGGGCGGCTCGGCGCATCAGCATTGGGCGGGCTATTGCGGCATGATTAAGCGGCTGGACGAAGCGCTGGGCAGGCTGGTGGACGCGCTGATTAGCCTCGACATGCTGGAGAATACGATACTGCTCTTCACCTCAGACCACGGCTGCCACTTCAAGACGCGCAACGCCGAATACAAGCGCTCGCCCCACGATGCCTCGGTGCGGGTGCCGACACTGCTGCACGGCGGTCCTTTTACCGGGGGCGGGCGGCTGTCCCAGCTGGTAAGCCTGATAGACCTGCCGCCGACTTTGCTGGCTGCCGCTGGCATCAAGCCGCCGCCAGCGATGCGCGGGACTTCGATTTTGCCGCTGCTGCGCGGTGACGCCGCCGATTGGCAGCGGGAAGTTTTTATACAAATCAGCGAATCGCAGGTGGGGCGCGCCATCCGCACGCGCCGCTGGCTTTATGCCGTGTCCGCGCCCGAAAAAGACGGCTGGAATGACAGCGGCAGCGACCATTACATTGAGAGCGAGTTATACGATCTGCTGGCGGACCCGCATCAACTGGACAATCGGGCGGGCTGCCCCGCGCATCGGGAGGCGGCGGCGGTGTTACGCGCGCGCTTGCTGCGGCGCATGGTCGCGGCGGGGGAGGCGGCGCCGGAAATCAGCCCAGCGCCCGCCCGTGATTGCGGCTACCAGCTGCGCGTTGATGGCGCCGAGGGCTGGCTCTAGGCAGCGACTGGCGCTTAATTGCCGGCTATCTTCCCGAAGTGCCCGCGCAAATCGGTGTATACTGGCGCTAATCGTGTCCATCAGCGGGGAACCCAGGATGAAATCTCTCGCGCTTTTGCTGCTTTGCTTCGCCCTCTGCCTGCCGCTGCAGGCGCAGACCAACGAAAGCGGCTTCAGCCTGCCGCCGCTGTTTCGCATGGACAATTTGGGGGCGGAGTACCAGGGCTGGAACAATTGCGGGCCGGCGACTTTGACCAATGCGCTGGTGCATTTTGGCTATCAAGACAACCAACTGCGGGCGGCGCAATGGCTCAAGCCCGATTATGAAGACAAAAATGTCAGCCCCTGGCAGATGGCGGAGTTCGTCAACACGCAGATACCGGAGCTGCCCGTCTATGCCCTGGTGCGCGCCGGCGGCACGCTGGAGCAGGCGCAGACGCTGATGCTCAACGGCTTCCCGGTCGTCATCGAAAAGGGCTATGAGCCCGAGGGCTACACCTGGATGGGGCATTACCTGCTGCTGAGCGGCTGGGACGAGGCGCAGCGGCAGTTCAGCGCCGTTGACAGCTTCAAAGGACCGAACACCCGCTACAGCTATGATGACATCGCGCAGTATTGGCAGCATTTTAATTACACCTACATCGTGCTCTACACGCTGGACCGCGAAGCGGAGCTGCTGGCGCTTTTGGGCGAAGACGCCGATGAATGGCTGAACCACATCAAAGCTCTAGAGATGGCGCGCGCCGAAGCCATCGCCGACCAAAACGATGCCCATGCCTGGTTTAATATGGGCAGCAATTTTGTCAGCCTGGGCATGTATGAGCCGGCGGCGCAAGCCTTTGACAAAGCGATTTCGCTGGGCTTGCCCTGGCGCATGTTCTGGTATCAGTTTGGTCCTTTGGAAGCCTATTATCACAGCGGGCGCTATGACGACATGATACGGATCGCGCGCCAAAATCAAAACGATGGCGGCGGGCAATATGTCGAAGAGACCTATTATTATCTGGGGCGGGCGCGGGAAGGCCGCGGCGAGCTGGACAAGGCGCTGACGAATTACATTGTGGCGCTGGAGTTCAACCCCAATTTCCACCCCGCGCGGGAAGCGCGCGATAACCTGCGGGCGCGCATGTAGGCGAAACGGGTCGCCCCCACAGTATTCTCCTGCCAGGAAAAACTCGACAACAGCGCAATTTTAATCTATACTTCGATTTATAGAATTGTGCTGCGCCACTTCTTTAGGAGATACGCTTATGTTTGCCTGCCGTGGTCCGCAACCTTTCCTTTATTTTTTACTGCCGTTTCTGTTCATCG
>JAJDWK010000050.1 GCA_022825675.1 Anaerolineae bacterium
AAATGAGGGAAGGGAAGGGGAGAATCCCCAGTGATTACAAGGGTTTTAAGCCCCTCCCTCTTTATGGGAAAATGCGCCATAGAGATGGCGCATGGGTTTGGGGTGGGGGAATATGTGGAATTCTGTTGCATAATTAACTTGCACTTACTTCTGTGCCCTCTGTGGTGAAAAAACCTGTGTCATGTCCGCCAAAAGAAATGTATCCATGATAATCACCACGCTTTCCTCAGTATACTCGGCGCTTACATTTCCTGTCGAAGCTACGCTTTACCATGCTCACTTCTTTGTCTCTGCAAAAAAACTAGCGAGGACAGCTACAAATGAAAATCACTGATGTACAAGCCTGCGTCATCGGCCGGCAAGAGCCGGACAGCGGCGGCAGTGTCTGGACCTTCGTGCGCGTCTACACGGACGAAGGCATCACCGGCACCGGCGAATGCAATTCGGGCGGTCCCGGCTATTCCGGCTTCGCCACCAAATACGCCATCCTCGCCCTGCGCGAGCTGCTCATCGGCGAAAATCCTTTTAACATCAACCTCATCTACGAGAAGCTGCGCCGCGCCGGGCGCTATGGCGGCGCCAGCGGTGCCCCGCTCATCTTCGCGCTGACGGGCATCGACAACGCCCTCTACGACATCGTTGGCAAAGCGTTGGGTTTGCCCGTTCATACTTTGCTCGGCGGCAAATTCCGCGATTCCATTCGCCTCTATGCTGATTGCCACTTCGGCGCGGAAGACAGCCCGGCGTCATTTGGCGATAAGGCGTTGGAAGCGGTTGCCGAGGGCTTCAGCGCCGTGAAGTTTGATGTTGATGGCACCGGGCGTGGCAAGCTGGACGCCTACAACTGGACTGCTGGCGCCCAAGAGATGACGCATATCATCAGCCTGGTGGCGGGTGTACGCGACGCCATCGGCTTTGAAATTGACCTGGCGGTCGATTGCCATGGCCAATTCGATTTGCCCTCCGCCATCACTTTGGCGCGCGCGCTTGAGCCGCTGCGCCTGCTCTGGCTGGAAGAGCCGGTGCCCGCGGAAAATGTCGATGCGCTCGCCCAGGTGCGCGCCGCCAGCGCCACCGTCATCTGCACGGGCGAAAATCACTACACGCGCTACGCCTTCCGCGATCTCTTCGCCAAACAAGCCTGCGATGTCATCATGCCGGACTTGGCGAAAGCGGGCGGCATCGCCGAGGGCAAGCGCATCGCCGACCTGGCGGACGCCCACTACATTCCCATCGCGCCGCACAATGTCTCGTCGCCGCTGGGCATGATGGCGGCTTGCCATGTGCTGGCGGCAGTGCCCAATTTCCTCTTCCTGGAGTTTCACGCTCGCTCCATCCCCTGGTGGAGCGACCTCTGTGATGGCGAGACGCCCTTCGTGCAAGCTGGCAGCATGACCGTGTCCGATGCGCCTGGCATCGGCGTCGAGCTCAATGACGCGGTGGCAAAGACGCTGCTGTGGCATGGCGACAGCTATTTCGATTGAGGGCTGTGTGTGTTATAATTCGCAAATACACTATACATGAGACGCTGGCATGGAGGATAAGCACAGTGGCGCAAGCAGATCTCAACCAACGGGTGGCGATGCTGGAAGCCGAGCAAAAACATCTGGCGACCAAAGCCGATATTGCCGATGTACGCACTGACCTGGAGCGAATGCGTTCGGTGGTGGCGGGTATTCAGGCGGAGATGCGTACGCTGCGCTGGGTGCTCAGCATTGCGGTTCCCGCCGCCATCGCCGTGACTGACATCGTGGTCGGCATCGTTGTGCAGCTCATCAATCAAGGGGGATGAGGCTGACGGGTTTCCCAAGCTCACAAGCCGCAACCGCGCCGAAGACCAGGTCCATCGTCTTCAAGTTGTCCTGGGCGTTTGTGCCAGTGCTGCCGCCGCGCGTAACCGCCTCATAAAATTCCTGCAGCAAGTAGTCCTGCCCCGCGCGGTCCATCGACATCAAGGGCACTTCCCGCCAGTCTTCATGCTCGTTGGCGCTGCCGCGCTCGCCGCCCGCGCGCAGCAGGCGCTGCACATATACGCGGTCGTCTTTGACGCGCATGACGCCATGCGCGCAATCGAAGCGCCAATCGGCATTCCAACTCGTCTCAAACGCTTGCGAGCACCAGGAGCCGACATAACTCGCCCGCGCGCCATTGACGAAGCGGATTTGCGCCGCCGCGCTGGCATCGCCACCGAACCAGCTCCAGGGCGGGTTCCAGCTTTGGGCGCTGACGCTGGCGGCATCGCTGTCGAGGAAGAAGCGCAGCATATCAAAATGATGAATCGCCATATCGATGAGCAGCGGCTGCGCCATTTCTTCGCGGAAGCCGCCGAAATGCGGTCCTTTATAAAAGGCGACTTGCGCCGCCCCCACCGCGCCCAATTCGCCGCTATCCAGCAGCTTCTTGACCGTCTGCGACAGCGGGCGATAGCGATAATTCTGCGCCACGCTGCAGAGGAGGCCGCTTTCCGCCGCCGCCGCCGCTAGCGCGCGCGCATCGGTTAAGCTGCCCGCCAGCGGCTTCTCTGTTAGTACCGGCAAACCCGCCGCAAATGCCGTCTCGCAGATTTCGCGATGAACTTGCGGCGGCGTAACATTGATGACGGCATCAGCGGCGACCGCTTCCAAGGCTTCGGGCAATGTGCGGAAAATGCGCGAGGCATCAAGCCCGTGAGCCTGCGCCTGGCGGCGGGCGATATCGGCATCAATCTCGACGAAGCCGGCGAATTCGACCGCGTCCGACTTGCGCACCGCCTGCAGCCAGGTATTGCCCATACCGCCAATGCCAACCTGGATGACTTGCATCGGATTGCGCCTTCCCGCGCCTAGCGCACGCGCCCGCCATTAAAGCGCTGGAAGATGAGCGAGAGGATAATAATCAAGCCATAGAAAAATTGGGTGAAGAAACCGGTCAAGCCCGCGGCGATAACGCCAGTTTCGATGAACGCCACGATTGTCGTGCCGATGGTGCCGCCAAAAACGGTGCCGATGCCGCCCCAGGTGGGCGTGCCGCCGACGAACAATCCCGCCAGCACCGGCAGCAGCAAGCCATCGCCAGTGGTGGGCCACCACACAAAATTTATCATCACCGAAAAAATGCCTGCCAGCGCCGCACCAATGCCGGCGAAAATGAAAACCTGCGCGCGCGTGCGGTTGACATCAATGCCCATTTCGGCAGCGCTCTCCGGGTTATCGCCGACGCAATGCACACGCACGCCAAAACTGTGGCGGTTGTAAAGAAATATGCCCAGCACCATGAAAGCCAGCGCCCAAAGCATCTGGTTGGGGATGCCCAGGTGCTCGACAATTTTGATGGGATCGTCCGTCATCAAGCTGTGGATGAGGCTGCCGCGAATCTCGGGGATGGCGATGGAAAAGCCTTCGACGAGGATGTTAATCAAGCCGCGCAGGAAGAAGTTCATGCCCAAGGTCGCCACCAATGCCGACAAGCCGATGCGCACGACCAAGATCGCATTTAAGTAGCCGAGAGCCGCCCCGACAAGCAAAGCCGCGGCGACGCCAAGCAGCGGCTCGCCGCCTTGGTCGACGATGCTGGCGAAGGCATACGAGGACAAGCCCACCACCGAGGGGAAGGACAGGTCGATTTCGCCGGCGGTAACCACGAAGACCAGCGGCACCACCAGAAACATCGAAATTGGCAGCGCAATCATCACCGAGCGGTAGGTTTTGAATTGGGAGAAGACCTCGGGATTGGCGGCGGTGAAGCCGATGAGCATGACAATCAGGAAGAGAGTCGAGGTGATGGCGCGGCGGTTTTTGCGCGCCCATTTGACCAGCGAGCTCGCGTCCTCGCGCCCATTCTGCTGCCCGCTCGGCTTTGCGCCCAATCCCATGCTAGCCGCTCCTTATGCCGGCGCTGCCCACATCCGCGTGAGCCATCTCGGCGATATCCTGCATGTGTTTCATCAGCACTTCGGCGGAGGCGATTTCGCTTTTGTCCGCTGTCATCACGACTTTGCCGCGGTCCAAGACCACAAAGCGGTCGGCAATGTCATAGACATGATAGATATTGTGCCCGATAAAAATAATGGAGCGCCCGCGGTCGCGCACATTTTGCACAAAGCCGAAGACTTTCGCCGTTTCAATCAGCGAGAGCGCCGTGGTCGGCTCGTCCAGTACAATCAAGTCGGCGTCAAAATATAAAGCCCGCGCAATCGCCACGCCCTGCCGCTCGCCGCCAGAAAGCGTCGCCACCGGCGAATCGGGGTCAAATACTTTGGAAGTGAAGCCAATCTCGCGCATGAGGCGGTTGGCTTCCTCATACTGTTTCTTGACTTTTATGACGCCAAAGCGGTTTTTAATCTCCCGCCCCATGAAGATATTGCGGGTGATGGTCTGCTGTGGCGCGAGCGCGCGGTCTTGATAAACCGTTTCAATGCCGGATTCGCGGGAGCGGGCGGCGTTCCAATTGCGCGCTTCCTCCCCGCGCACGATTATCTGCCCGCTATCGGGGCTGTGCACGCCCGACAAAATCTTGATGAGCGTCGACTTGCCGGCACCATTATCGCCGATAAGCCCGACGACTTCGCCCGGCCTCACGCCGAAGCTGATGCCATCCACGGCCTTGACATTGCCGAAAGACTTGGTCACCTCTCGCAATTCAATGATGAAGTCGTTTTTCATATCCCCCATCCCAAACCCCTCCCCCTAATTAAAGAGGGAGGGACTTTAACCGCCCAACCGCATACTGAACGGCTTTGGGTTGCGCCAGTTTTATCGCGGGGGCAGGCTAGCGGTAGCCCGCAATCGCCAAGTCCGCCACCTGCTCGTAATTGTTGCTGTCGATGAAGCCAGCGCCCGTATCCACATTCATGGGCGCCAAGCCGAACTTCGCCGTCTGGCAGATGCTGAGGATGGGCAGATAGCCTTGCAGGAAGGGCTGCTGATCCGATGTCAGATGGATCCAGTCTTCGGCGAAGCCCTGCATGATGAACTCGTTGGTATCGAAGCCGATGGCTTTGACTTGTCCCGCTTCCAATCCAGCCGCTTCAAAATAGGTCTGGGTATTGCCCAAAGTCTGCCCGCCAGAGAAGGCGACCAGCTTCACTTCGGGATTGTCGGTGATGGCGGCGACCATCGCGGGGATGCCCAGGTTGGGGTCGGCTGCCCAGTTCGGTGTCGAATCGACATGCACGATGTTCAAGCCCACTTCTTCCAGCCGTTCCCAGACAGCCAGTTCCCGCTGCGCCCGTTCCCGCTGCGCCAGGTTCGCCAGCACAATCGCGGTATCGCCTTCCTGCAGGTCAAATTGGCGCAGCGCTTCGTCAGCCAGCGCGCGTCCTTGAGACCAGAGCTGGGCACCAACATAGCCGCCGCCATAGCGGGCGCGGACTTGGTCGACATCGACATTTTGGTACATCATGATGATGCCGGCTTCCGCCGCTTCCGCCGCCAGCGGCATAATGGCGTCATTGCCCGGGTGCCCCATCATGGCAATGCCATCGGGCGCTTGGGCGACTGCTTCCCGCAGCTGCTGCGTCATCAATTCGCTGTCCCAGCCAGAAAAGACATATTCCACATTGGCACCCAAATCGCGCTCAGCCGCCAAAGCGCCACGATAGACGATGCCGGCGAAGGCGTCGCCCTCGGTGCCGCCGGCGAAAAAGCGGATGGTGATGCCCTCGCACCAATGGGCGCGGTCGAGATCGTCCTGGGCGAGCGCCGGCACCGCCAGCGCGGCGCAGAGCGTCAAGGCAAATATCAGGATTAGGGCACGGTATAGCTTTTTCATGTTTACCTCCAAATTGTGTTGAGCATTCGGTCGCAGCCTAAGGCCGCTGGCGGGCGCAGTGTAGCAGATTCTTGGCTTCCCCGCCATAGTCTGCCGAAGCGGGAGTGGTGATTTTCGCACATAGTATTCTCTTTGCGAACACGACGCAGGATTTTCACCACAGAAGGCACAGAAGTAAGTGCAAGTAAGTTATGCGACAAAGAAAGGTATTCGCACGAGCGGCATCGCCCGCATTCATCCCAACGGTAGGGGCGACTCGGTGGGTCGCCCAAAAATTGCCACAGAGACACAGAGGCACAGATGTACTTGCAACAAAGTAATTGGAAATGTAGGGGCGAGCCTTGGCTCGCCCTCTTGAACCAAGGTGGAGGGGTAACGTCGCTTAACCGCCCGCACTAAACTCCAGACATAAGGCATACTGCTATTGTGGAGAGGGCGAGCCAAGGCTCGCCCCT
>JAJDWK010000073.1 GCA_022825675.1 Anaerolineae bacterium
GCGAGCATGGGATGCTCGCGCGCCTGGCGGCGAAGATGGCTGCTTATAATATGGGCATCCTGCTTAATCGCCAATGTGGACGACCAGATGGAGCGCTAGCCACCCTTGTATGTTAGGGCAGTAGCGGACAAGCCTTACAGCTTCTGACTGTAGTAAAAGTTAAAAGTCTGATGAAATCCCTCCCCGTGCCCGGGGAGGGACAGAAATGCAATGCCTTACATGCGCGTCCAATCGGCGATATTCCAAAGCTCGGAATCCCAGGCGTTCATGGCGACGCCATGCACGCTGTTGTGATGCGCCGAAACGCTGCCGCGATAGACCAGCGGGATGATTGCGCCATTCTGCACCAGCAGGTCATTCATCTGGATGGCGAGGGCGGCGCGGTCTTCCAAGACTGCCGTCTGCGCCATCTCCGCCAGCAGGGCGTCATAGTCGGCATTTTCCCAACGCACGACATTGTTGCCGTTCCAACTGTTGTCCGGGTGCGTGATTTGGCTGCTGTGCCAGCCGCTCATGTAGGTCTCGGGGTCGGTGCCGCTGGCGCCGTTGGTGTACATCTCGATGTCGGTATAGAACTTCGAGTAGGTATCGGGGCTGGCGATATCGCCGCCGAAGAAGACGGCAGCGTCAATGTTGCGCAGCTCGGTCTCGATGCCAATTTCCGACCACCATTGTTTGATGAGCGCCTGGGTGTTTTGACGCACGGCATTGGTCGAAGTCTGATAGCTGACCTGGAGCGGGATGCCGTCATATTCGCGGATGCCGTCGCCATCGCTGTCCATGATGCCGGCTTCGTCCAGCATGGCGTTGGCGGCGTCGATATCCTGCGGGCAGGGCTCGTTATTCGGCGATTTATAAATCGGCGGTCCGGGCAGGATGTTGCAGGTGCCCACGCCGCCAGCGCCATAGAGCTGGCTGGCGATAAGGTCGCGGTCAATCGCCTTGGACATCGCCATCCAAATCGCGTCCACTTGCAGGAAGGGGTGGCCATTGCTGCCATCCGCCATCCAAACCGAGCGGTTCTCGCCCAAAGCGGGGTCGGGATTGGTGTGGTTCAGCAGCAGGCGCTCAACATTGGTGGAGAAGCCAACGATGACCGTGCCTTGCCCGGCCGCTTCCATCGCGTTGAGCACCGCGGGGGAAATCTGCAGGTTCCAGGCGTAATCCGCCTCGCCCGTTTCCAAAACAGCGCGCGCGGCGGATTCGGCATCGCCGCCGCCTTTGAAGACCGCGCGGTCGAAGGCGGGCTGCCCCTCAACGCGGAAGTTGGGGTTGGCGGTGTAGGTGACCACATCGTTGGTGCGGAAGTCTTCGACAACGAAGGGGCCGGTGCCGATGGGCGCGAAGTTCTGCTCGTTGCAGCCGAGGGCGGCCGCGCCCATGCAGTCTTCAAATTGCGCCTTTTGGATGATGGGCGTCAAATAGCCGACGAAAGGACCGTAGGGGAAGGGCTTGGGCACATCAAAATTGATGCGCACGGTGCCATCATCAACGGCTTCAATGGATTCGACATTGGCGAATTGGTCGGCAACCGTGCAGCCGGTGTCCGGATTCATGCAGAAATCGCCGCTGAATTTGACATCGTGGGCGGTCAGCGGGCTGCCATCCGACCAGGTGATGCCCTCGCTCAAAGTCCAGGTGATGGAGCGCAAGTCGTCAGAGACGCCGCCATTATCAACAGTGGGGATCTCGTCCACCAGCCAGGGCACCATGATGCCGTCGGGGTCATAGCGCGCCAACGGCTCCAGCACGAGCGCCGCCGCTTCGAACTCTTTGGTGCCGTTGCCGAGGTAGGGGTTGAGGTGGGAAGCCGCCTGCCAAAACAGGATGTTGACGGTGCCCCCGCTTTGGGCGATGGCGGTGCCACCGAATGCCGAAAGCACCATGACCAAGACCAATAAAAGGGATAACTTCTGTTTCATGTGTTCCTCGCTTGTGCTATTGATATGGATAGAAAAGCTAGCAAATTGATTATAGCCAATGTATCACGGGTTTGGCAAATATCCGTTTGCGCCCGCGCCGCAGGGACAAAAAGGGGCGCGCCATGGCACGCCCCCGGTTGCTGCAATGTTGCTGTTGGCTGCGCCTACATATCCGCGCGATACCAATCTTGCACATTCCACATCTCGGAATCCCAGCCGTTCATGTCGACGCCGCCCAGCGTATTGCTGTGGGCGGAGACGCTGCCGCGGAATACCAGCGGGATCAAAGCGCCGCCTTCAATCAGCAGGTCATTCATCTGGCGCACGATTGCCGCGCGCGCTTCCACGCCGCCGGTCCTCGTCAGTTCTTCGTAGAGGGCGTCGTATTCCGGGTTGCAGTGCCGCGGCACATTGCGCCCCAGCCAGCCGTTATCGGGGTTAGGGTCAGCGCCGCAGATCCAGCGCACCATGAAGGTCTCGGCATCGGGACCGCTGGTGCCGCTGGTGAACATCTGAATATCGCTGTAGAACTTCTGATAGGTATCGGGGCTGGCGGGGTCGCCGCCGAAGAATACCGCCGCGTCGATGTTGCGCAGCTCGGTATCAATGCCGATTTCCGACCACCACTGCTTAATCAGCGCCTGGGTGTTCTGGCGCACGGCGTTGGTGGAAGTCTGATACTGTACGCGCAGCGGCACGCCATTGGCTTCGCGGACGCCGTCGCCGTCGCTGTCCATGATGCCCGCTTCATCGAGAATGGCGTTGGCGCCATCAATATCCTGCTGGCAGCCGAGGTACGTTTCCGACACATTGACGGGGGGACCATTCACCATATTGCAAGCCGCCTGCCCGCCAGCGCCATAGAGCTGCCCCGCGATGATATCGCGGTCAATCGCCAGCGACATCGCATCCGCAACTTCCGGGATTGTCAGGAAGGGATGGTCGTTCGAGCCATCTTCCATCCATACCGAGCGGTTGGGATTGTCCGGGCTGACATCCGCCTGGTTCAGCATCAGGCGCTCGACCGAAGACGCGAAGGCGACAACCACAGTGCCATTGCCCGCCGCTTCCATGCCGCTCAAAACTGCGGGGGAAATCTGCAAGTTCCAGGCATAATCGGCTTCGCCCGTTTCCAATACCGCGCGCGCGGCGGATTCGGCATCGCCGCCGCCTTTGAAGACGACGCGGTCAAAATGCGGTTTGCCCTCTTCGCGATAATTGGGATTGGCGACATAGGTTACCACATCGTTGGGGCGGAACTCGTCCACCATGAAGGGACCAGTGCCAATCGGCGCGAAGTTCTGGTCGGTGCAGGCGGACATCATCGCGCCCATGCACTCGGCGAATTGCGCTTTTTGCAAAATCGGCGCGGATTGCGACACGAAGGGGTCATAGGGATTGGGCTTGGGCACGCCAAAGGTGATTTTGATCTGGTTGCCGCCGATGTCTTCCATGCTGACCACATCGTTGTAGAAATGCTTGGTCGAGCAGCCGCCTTCTTCGTTGGTGCAATACTCCCAGGTGAAGATCAAGTCATCGACTGTCAGCGGAGTGCCATCAGACCAGACGACGCCATCCTTGAGCTTCCAGGTGATGGTCGTCAAGTCTTCCGATACGCCGCCATTTTCCAGCGTTGGAATAAATTCCGCCAGGTCGGGCACCATAGTGCCGTCAGGGGCGATGCTGGCTAGAGGTTCGACGATGAGCGCGGCTGCGTCGAAATCTTTGGTGCCGCCGGAGAGGTAGGGGTTCAGGATCGAAACCGCCTGCCAATAGAGAATGGTAACTTCGTTCATATCCTGGGCAACCGCAAAATTGCCCAAGATGCTGCTAAGCAGCAAGACCAACACAAGCAAAGAAAGTTTGAGACGCATAAGGTTCCCTCACAGATAGTGATGCCGAAAAGGATACGAAAAGCAGATAGCGTATCCGCGCCTATAGTATACAGGCATCGCGCAAAAAAAGTAAACTGATTTTATATTTGGTAGAGCGCCTTTTATGCCGCTGGCGGCGGCCGCCGCAGAAGATTGACCAAAATCGCCAAAGTGACCTTAACCATATAATAGACTGAGCGCAGCGGCGTGATGGACGAGGTGCCATGCCGCCGCGGCATCATGCGCGCCGGCGCTTCCAACTGGCGCAGCCCGCTGCGATGGGCGATGACGATCGCCTCTGGCTCGGGGTAATCGTGCGGATAGGCGTTGGCGAAAAGCTGGATGGCGCGCTGATTAAACGCGGCGCAGCCCGATGTTGGGTCGGTTACCCGCTGTCCGATTATGCGCGAGAGCAAGCCCGCCAGTAGCGCGCTGCCCAGGCGGCGCAGGCGCGGCGTGCCATAATCCCCCTGCGCGGTGATGAAGCGCGAGCCAATCACCACATCCGCCGCGCCCGCTTCCAATGCCCGCAGCAGCTCCCGGTTGGCGCGCGGGTCATGCTGGCCATCGCCATCGTTGCGCAGCGCCCGGCGGTAGCCGCGGGCGGCGGCGTATTGGAAGCCGGCTTGCACGGCGGCGCCAATGCCGACATTAAAAGGCAGGTCCAGCACGATTGCGCCGGCGGCGCGGGCGGCGGCGGCGGTATCATCGGCGGAGCCGTCGTTGATGACAAGCAGATCCGCCGCTGGCAGCTGGGCTTTCACACCGTGCACAGCAGCGGCGATATTGCCGCCTTCGTTAAAGGCCGGCATGATGACCAGCAGGCGCTCGCCGCGCATCAGCCGCCGCCCGCCGCCGTCTGGCGGATGAAGGTCGGGTCGCATTGCGGGATGATGTCTTCAATGTCGGCGGCGAAGCGCTGTCCTTCGCTTGCCAGGGCGAGGCGCAAGCCCGGCAGCAGATACTGCAAGGCGCGGTCGCAATCGCCCAGGGCTATCTGGCTGTTGCCCGCCCAGAAATAGTGCTGCGCATTTTGGCTGCCCAATTCAATCGCGCGCGCGAAAGCGGCGGCGGCATCAGCAACCGCGCCCAGCCGGTTCTGCATATAGCCCAGCCAAAATTGGCAGTTCACATTCTCGGCGTTGTAATCGACGCAATTTTGCAGATAGCGCTGCGCCTGCGCAGGGTCGCCATAAGCGCGCCAATAGACATTGCCCAGCAACTGCAGCGCCGCCTCGTGGCTGGGGTTGGCTTCCACCACATCGTTGAGCAGCCCCAGCGCCGCTTCATAATTAAGCAGCCCGATTTCCACAATCGCGATATCGATGGCGAAGAGATTGATATGCTCCGCCAGGTTGTAGGCTGTCTGGAAATCGTCAAGCGCGCCTTGGAAATCGTAGCGGTGCTGCTGTTTGATAAGCCCGCGGGCGCGATAGGCTTCCGCGCTGGCGGGCTGGGCTGCCAGCAGCTCGTTCAAAAGCGCTTCGCCGCGCTCCGGCTGCCCCAGGCTGAGGTAGATTTCCGCCAGATAGGCTTGGGCGCGGCTGTTTTCTGGCACCAGCTCCAGCGCGCGCAGGGCATTGGGCAGCGCCTCGGCGGCTTCTCCCGCCCAATCCAGCGCCCAGGCGTGTATCGCCCAGGCATCAGCGTTGAAGGGGTCGGCATTAATGGCGCGGCTGCCATAGAGCGCCGCCTCTTCATAACGCCCGCTGTTAATCATGCCCAGGGCGATGCGCCGGTAGATTTCGACAGTATTCGGCAGGCTGGGCGCCAGCTGCTGATAGAGGGCGGTGGCTTCGTTTAATGCGCCTTGCCGCCAATAATTGCTGGCTTCGATGAGGCGGTTGCTGGGGTCGGCTGTCGGCGTGGGCGCGGGGGCGGCGAGCGTTGCCGCCCGCGCTTCCAACTGGCGGATGCCGTCATAGAGAGCCGTCTGCAAGCCTGGCGCCAGCCGCTCGTGATTAAGGGCGATGGCGATGCCGGCGGCGATAAGCGCCAGCAGCAGCCCGTTAAAGAGCAGGCGGCGGCAGCCAATGACATTGCGGCGCTGCACCCCGCGGTATTTCTTCGGCGTCTGAATCTGCATCAGCTTGTCCCGCGCCTGCCAGTGGGCATGGCGCGCCCTCGCCTCAGTCCATCACCGTACCCAGGAACTCGCCCAAATCATTTAAGAGAAAATCGGGCTGACTTTCCAGCAGGCGCTCGCGGGTTTCATAGCCGCTGCTGACGGCGACGGCGACCGCCTCAATCGCGCGGGCGGCGGCGACATCAGCGGCGGTATCGCCAATGACGATGACATCGCCGGCGGCGATATCCGCGCCCAGGCGCGCGCATGCCCGCTCCCGCGCCAGGCGCGTCAAATCGGCGCGAAAGGCGGATTCGCTGCCGAAGGCGCCGATGGCAAAATCATCAGGGGCATAGCCCGCCATCTCCAGCTTGATGGCGGCGGTCTTTGCAGTATTGCCGGTCACCAAGCCGATGAGCGTATCAGCGCGCCCGCGCAGTTCTTGCAGCAGGGCGCGCGCCTGGGGAAAAGCCTCGGCTTGATAGCGGCTGCGGATTGCGTTCATGTGCTGCGCCAGCGCCGCTTCGTATTCGGGCATGGCAGCGCCGATTTCGGCGATGGAATAGCCGTATGGCGCCAGCAAATCCGCCAGGATGCCCCAATCGGTTTTGCCGCCAAAAATATGGGCGTCAAGCGCGCCGACAGTGCCAAAGCGCTCGAGCATGGCGCGGCGCTTCGCCTCCCGCCCGATGCCGTGGCTCAGCAGCAGGGTGCCGTCGATATCAAAGAGGATGAGTTTCATGGGCGGCGTCTTTACGGCTTTTTCACTATTCCAGCCCTTGCATGACGATGAAGCTGGCTTGCGCCGCGCCTTGGCGGACTTTGATGGCGGCTTGATATTCGGGCGAGTTGTACATAAGCCGCGCCGCTTCGATGCTATCGAATTTGAGCATGACGATGCGCTCGGGGCTGTCGGGACCTTCGAGCACGAGTTTCTCGCCACCGCGGATGATGAACTTGCCGCCGTATTTTTCGACAATCGCGGGTGTCAGCTTCATGTACTTTTGGTATTGCGCCATATCGGTTACCTTGGCGCGCACGATGAGGTAGGCGGGCATGGCATTCTCCTGGGCTGCGCGGACAGGCTAATGATAGCGGAAAGCGGCGGCGGGGGGTATAGTTGGGCTGGGGGTGGATGTGTCCCGGTGGATGCCCCGGTCTTCAAAATCGGTGGGCGGCTGCGCAGAGCAGGCGCTGGTGGGTTCGACTCCCATGCACTCCCGAAACTGGCTTAATGACAATAATTGGTGGTGTCGATGAGTGTAAAGCGCGCAGTGTTGGCTCGTGTATTTGAAATCTGCCAGGAGCGCGGAGATTACGTGTTTCATAATGAATTAGTCGGACGCGTGTCGATGGCGCTCGGTTTCAGCAACAAATATGATGCGACAAAACTTGACCACAGTTCAAAGTATCCTGAGAACATGCAACATGGAAACGGATGGTTTCTGGTTCATCTTGGCAAAGGTTTTCACCAGTTTGTGCAAGATCAATCTTTCGGATTCCATCAGTTTGAGAATGTAGAAGATTCAGAGAGGGTCGAATGGCAGTATGTCCCCAGCATACTGAACGACTTTGATTCTAGCGAAGCGAACGTACTCTCTATCGCATATAACCAACTTATTCTGCACGATTTTCTGTATGGAGACCGTCGAGCCAACCCGCAAGTGTATTTTTCGCGCCGAACCAAACATACTGGCGACTACACCGTGAACGGAGAAAGAGTTGAATTAACGCAAGTGCAACTGGAGATGGACTTGGTTCTTGAGCGCCAGTCAAACATTACGGTTTTTGAAGCGAAGAAGAAGTTCCACAAGGACTTTGCAACATATCAGCTCTTCCATCCTTACTTGTATTTTGAGCGATTCCGCAGAACTGGTAAACTTATGATCGGCGACATTCAGTGCTGTTTCCTGCAGAAACATGAAGTGGATGCAATCAACGTAATGCGCTTCCACTTGTATCGATTTCACAATAGACAATTGGATTCAATAGAACTCATTCGTAAGAAGGAATACATTCTACGAGAGACGGCTCCGCTATGAACACCTTCCCGCAACAATTCCAAGATACTGTCGTACTCGGCGATGTGCTCGACACGCTGCGCGCCTTGCCCAATAACTGCCTGAACATGATTTACGGCGACCCCGACTACGGCGTTGGCATCAATTACGCGGGCAAGAAATACACCCAGCGCTGGGAAGAATACATCGACTGGTATGTTGAATTAGCTACCGAGTGCATGCGTGTCCTGCGTGATGACGGCAACCTCTTCTTCATCAATTATCCGCGCCAGAATTCCTACTTGCGCGTACGCTGTTTGGATGCGCTTGCATACGAAGTCTTTGACTATGTATGGGTCTATCCGACGAATGTCGGGCATACGCCGCGCCGCTTCACCACCGCGCATCGTTCAGTGCTGCATGCGGTCAAAAGCAAGAAAAACGCCTTTTATAAAGAGCAGGTGGCGCTGCCCTACAAAAACCCGGAAGACCGGCGGATTAAAGGGCGGATTGCGCAGGGCAGCAACGGGCGCATGCCCTATTCCTGGTTTGAGTTTAATCTGGTCAAGAATGTGTCCAAAGACAAAACTTTCCACGCCTGCCAAATACCGATTCCGCTATACGATATGCTGCTGAAAGCCAGCACTGTTGAGGGCGACAGCGTCTTTGTGCTGTTCGGCGGCAGCGGCTCAGAAATTGTGCATACGCGGAAAAACAAGCGGCATTTCCTGTCTTGCGAGATTCACCCCGTGTATCATCAGATGATTTGCGAACGCATTGCGAATCACGGGAAGATTAGCAATGCTCATCGAATAGAAATGAGAGAGAATCTCGAGGACTTCCAAGCTACCCCGCAGCAGCATTCTTGGTTAGACGAGTACAGTATGCAAGTCAGTTTTTCTGATTCTGGCGGGTCGGCGATTCTCAGTAAGCAAGAGTAGTCGCCAGCTCATCCTCAGCCAAGCCCAATTCCAGCAGCGCCAGCGCCTCATCCGCCGGCAGCGCCCTGCCCGCCTGCATATCCTCCAAGCTGGCGCGGATATCAGCCAAGAACTCCGCTTGAGCCGCTTCCGCCGCTAGCGCTTCTGTCTCTAATGCTTTAATCGGCGGCACCGTTTTCATGCTCTGTCCCAACTCCTCTGTCAACATTACAGTACCCCATGCAAAAGCCGCGCGCAATAGTTTCACCCCCGCCCCAGCCGCGCCACCCGCCACAGCAAGCGCCACAGCCGCAGCAGCAGCAGGTAACCCTGCGTCTCGCTGTGATTGTCGAACTGCCGCCCGCCGCCGCTGCGCAGATAGAGGCTGATATCGCCCACCGCCCCGTCAAACTTGAACTGCGCCGCCCGCACCCGCCCGCGCGCCTCATACGCGCCCAGCAGCCCCGGGTTCAGCTTTAATGCCGCGCTCAGGTCGGCTTCCGCCTCGGCATAACGCCGCCGCTCTTCCAGCGCCAGCGCGCGGTTGAAATAGGCGCGGTCATAGTCGGGGTCGATGTGAATCGCCATCGTATAATCGTTGATGGCGTTGCCGAACTCGCGCTGTGCCCGGCGGATATTGCCGCGCTCGTTAAATGCCGCCGCCATGTAGGGCTCGATGGCGAGGGCGGCTGCCAGGCTCCGCTCGGCCGCGTCGCGGCGCCCCAGCGCAATCAATGCCTGGGCGCGGCAGACATGCACCTCCGCCAAATCCCCCAAGCCCAGTTTGATGGCTTTGTCAAACTCGGCGATCGCCGCTTCGATATCGCCTTCATCCAGCAGCCGCAAGCCGAGGTCGGTATAGCTTTCGGGCAGCCCTTGCATGGCTCCTTCCCGCGTTGATACCGCTCCTGCGCTCTACTGTAGCGCAGCCGCCCGCATCAGGCTGGCGAAATCGCGCTCAGTTGCGCGCGGGCAGCCACCCGCGCTAGTCCGCCTCAGCCACTTCCAGCGGCGGCAAGCCAAAAGTGCGGCGGATGGCGCTTTCAAGCTCCTCCGAAATCGCCTTGTTGCTGCTCAGATAGTGCTTGGCGTTCTCCCGCCCTTGCCCCAGCAGATCGTCTTGATAGCGGTAGAAAGCGCCGCGCTTGGTGATAATCTCCAGCTCGGTGCCGATATCGATGATTTCGCCCGTCTTGCTGATGCCCTGGTTGAACATGATGTCAAATTCGCATTCCTTAAAGGGCGCGGCGACTTTGTTCTTCTTGATTTTGACGCGGGTGCGGTTGCCGACGATATTGCCGCTGTTTTTCACCGCCTGGATGCGGCGGATATCGATGCGCACGCTGGCATAGAATTTGAGGGCGCGCCCGCCGGGCGTCGTCTCCGGGCTGCCGAACATCACGCCGACTTTCTCGCGCAGCTGGTTGGTGAAGATGACGCAGACATTGGACTGCTTGATGGCACCCGCCAGCTTGCGCAGCGCCTGGCTCATCAGCCGCGCCTGCAAGCCCACATGGGTATCGCCCATTTCGCCTTCGATTTCGGCGCGGGGCACCAGCGCCGCCACGCTGTCGATGATGATGACATCCAGCGCGCCCGAACGCACCAGATGCTCCGTTATCTCCAGCGCCTGCTCGCCGGTATCCGGCTGCGAGACATAAAGCTGCTGGATATCGACGCCGATTTTCTGGGCATAAGCGGGGTCGAGCGCGTGCTCCATATCGATGAAGGCGCAGATGCCACCAGCCCGCTGCGCCTCCGCCGCCACATGCAGGCAGAGCGTCGTCTTGCCCGAGCTTTCGGGACCATATATTTCGGTGATGCGCCCGCGCGGGACGCCGCCAACGCCGAGAGAGATATCCATGCCCAGCGACCCGGTGGAAATCGCCTCGACTTCCAAATTCCTGCCCGCGCCCAAGTTAAAAATCGTGCCATCGCCATAGCGCTTGCTGATGTCGGTCAGGGTCGCGTCAAGCGCCTTTTTCTTGGCTTGAACATCGTGACTGTCGAAGCTCCGCGTTTCCTTAACTGCCCGTCTCGCTCTCGCCATGACACCGTCTCGTTTCTCTCAGGAATATGCCCAAGTGTAGTGCTTTTGATAGCAAAGCGCCATGCGCATAAACATAGCCCGTTTGTTCTAGGCGCGCAAGGGGGAAATCCAGGGCAACCGCATCAAATATATGTTCACCACAAAGACACAAAGGGCACAAAGTGTTTTCTTGAAATGACTCTATGCTTCTTCATTTATCAGGGTAGTTTGTACACAGCCCTTACCACCGAGAACACAGAAGTAATTCCAACAAAGTAATTGGAATTCTGTGAATGCGGAGCTTCGACAAGGATTTTTACCACCGAGTACACCGAGAAAAAATGAGGAAATCTCTGTGCCTCTGCGTCTCTGTGGCAGATTTTGGGCGACCCACCGGGTCGCCCCTACCGTTTGGATGAATGCGGGCGATACCACTCTCTCGAATGCTGTTCTCGGTGTATCTCGGTGTCCTCGGTGGTTAAATTTTCGTTGGGTTCCGCTTGTTGTGGCGAATGTCCTTTAATGCACTTGCCCTGGGGGAAATCCGCCAGCCATTTGCCAGCGCGTTATGGGCAGCTGCGATTTAGGCTGGCAGCCAATCCGCCAGGCCGCGGAAGGGCATGTGCTGGGCGGCGTCATAGACCGGGCGCTCGGCATATTGGTTGCTGTTGCCGCTGTCGGGCGCGCCCCGCACCAGGATGGCGCGGTCGTCCCCGCGTTTGATGCGCGTGGATGTCGGGATATAGCGCAATGTCAAGCCGATGCGCCAGCGGTCCGAAGTATTCGCTTCCGAACTATGGATGATGCGCGGATTATGCACCGAGACATCGCCCGGCTGCAGCTCCAAATCAACAACATCGCTGTCATCAATCATCGACGGATGGATGCCGGAGGAAAGCACATTCTTGCCATCGGGCACATCAACCATCTCCCGCCGCGAAAGCAGGCGATTGTTCTGCGTGCCCGGCAAAACGCGCAGGCAGCCATTCTCGCGGGTGGAATCGGTGGCGGCGAGCCAGATAGTGGTAACTTCCATTGGCTCCAGGGGCCAATAGCTGCCATCTTGATGCCAGAGCACTTTCTGCCCGGTTTTGGGCGGTTTGGCGATATAATGCGCCGCCCACATGGCGATGTTGGGACCGATGAATTGCTGGGCGATATCGACAAGGCGCTCATCGCTGACGAGGCGGTGCATGAAGGGGTCGCTGACCAGCATGCCATGGTGGAAATGCTCGGGGCGGGTATCGGGATGGCGCTCCGCCAGCCAATGCACATGCTCGGCGGTCTCGCGCGCCAAGTCAGCGTCGATGGCATTGCGCACAATGACATAACCTTGCTCATCGTAAGTTTGTTTCAAATCGCTGCTCATGTTTCCCCTCGCTTATGCTGCCGCCGCTTGACGCAATTCTGCGCGGTATGATGTCGGCAATCGGCGAGAATGTCAAGCGCCGCGCGCCGCAATCCCCCGCCTATTCGATAGATTGCTTCTGCTTGCGCGGCGGGCGCTGGGCGCTGAGTTCCAGCGTGATGCCGCCGAAGAGCGGCGCGCAGAGGTTATACAGCGCCACTGTCAGCGCGGTGGAGATGCCGCCCGCCAGCGCCGCGATCAGCGCGATTTGCGCCAGCATCGGCAGCAATACATCGGGCGGGATTTGAACATCCCAGAAGTCAAAGACCTGGTTGAGCAGGACGAGCGCGGCAAGCGGGATGACGGCGGCGGCGGCGGAGACGATAGCCGAGATCTTCACGGCGGAGCTGAAGCCGATGCGTTTGAGGGTGTAGGTCATTGGAATCCTCGTTTCCTGGCCGGACTATCACTTGAAGCCAGCTTCATGAACGAAGTCTTGAATCAGCGTCTGCATATCAAGATGAAGATTCTCGAACAATTCATCAAAGTAGCTGCGTTTGGCGACAAACCTGCGATTATGTGCCGAACGATCGCCGATTGTCTTGAGCTTGCGAAGTATATGTTTCGTGTCGCGGCTTAAGTTGAGATCCTTGTCATTGCATGCAACTTCGATCATGCGTCTCAGAGCATAAAAATCGCCGTCAGTTTTCTTTATCTCACTTTCCTTATCTTTCGCAATATATGTTTCAATTATGAGGGTCTCGATGAACCGTCTTAGCATTACAGCGCAGGCGTCATACCAGCCATTTTCGTATGTGCCGTTTATCTGGTCTGCGACCTTCTCTAAATATCCTCTTGTCCCAGAGATGAGAGTTGGATCAATGACTCTGGCTGTTCGGGGCTTGGTTCCTTCGAGTGGCGGTTGTGTCGAATCTTCAGCGCTCTTTTGTAGCTGCTTGAACGCGCCAAGAGCATTTTTCGCGAACTGTCTCATGCGAGTTATTCAGCAACTTTGCCATAAAGATGTTTCGCCATACTCTCGAAAATCTGATCTATCTGCTCGGGCGGAGCGTCCGCCGCAATGTGCACTTGAAAATCTATGTGCAGAGTGGGTGCGGGCGAATTCACTTCTTTCGGCTGGGCAACCAATGGCGCATTCGCGTCGGTTGACACCTCATTTCCATCGTCAGTGATTTTCGCGCCATTGGCTGACTCAGCGCTAAAATCTGCCATTGAACACAATGTCTGGAACGTCTTCGCTGCCTTCTGTCTTGCATTTGGACCAAGCGCTGTCCGTGCCGCGAAAAAGTTGTTTAGCTCTTCAAGGCTACGAGCCTCTGCATTAGGAAAGTGCTCAAACAACCCTGAATAGCCATTACGTATACTATTTGCCAATACTTGTCGTGCATTGTCTTTGTCACGATATGACTGCCAAGCTTCAGTTGGTACACTCGACGAATCCAAAAGTCCGATAAACTTCAAGACTCGTATCATTGACCCATCATTCGACGATGTAAATCCAGTAGATTTGAGCCAGTTGGTTGAAGCTTTTTCAGGCACCCCTATACTTTGGACGTATTGGAGGAAATCCTCCAGCTTTTTCGTTGAATGAGCATAAGGAAAGTTTGTCACAATTCAATCCAATCCATGACTAAACGAATGAATTAACTATACAAAGAATTTTGAGTACTGTCAATACACAAAGAAGGATTTTTCTGTCTTATTTGCTGAATATTCAGATAATGCATTGGATTGGTTTAATTCAACTAAGTATCTGCTCCGCCCGATCAAGGTTGCCGACGCTGTAATACTTCGCGTCCGGATGATGCGTGAACAGCGCCGCCGTGCTCTGCTCGGGCAGCCATTGCCAGCTTGCCGTCAAGCCCATGCCCAGCTCGCTTTCCAATTGCGGCAGCAGGCGCAGCACAATCTCGTGGTCGGCGAGTTCCGGGCAGGCGGGATAGCCCCAGCTGTAGCGCTTGCCCTGCCCGGCGGGGATGCCCAGCTGCCCCTGGGCGATATGCGTCAGATAATTCGCGGTCGCTTCCGCCGCCTGCACCGCCAAGCCGTGGAAGAAATAGGCGTCGCTGTAAGCGTCAGCGGCTTGCAAGCGGTCGAACTCTTCGGTGGCGCAATGCCCGACCGTCACCGTCTGCAGCAGCATGACATCGGCGCTGTCGCTCTCCAGGCTGGCGAAATAATCGCTGATGCAGAGGTATTCGCCAGCCGGCTGCCGCGGGAAGCAGAAGCGGGCGCTTTCCACCTTTTGCCCGCTGCCAGCGTAGCGTTCGGCATCCCAGACTATCAGGTCATCGCCATCGCTGTTGACGGGAAGATAGGCATAGACCGCTTGCGGCTGCAGGGTGGCGCGGCGCTTGGCATCTTTCGCCATGCGCAGCAGGCGCGCCTCAAACTCCGCTTGCAGCCGCGCCCACTCCGCGCCTTGTGCGTTCTTCGCGCCCCAGGAGAGGCGGAAAAGCTCCGGCTTATGCAGGTATTGCAGCACAATGTCCAGCGGCATTTCGCGGATGACGCGGCTGCCCCAGAAGGGCGGCTCGGGGATAGCGGGCGCGGCGCGCACAGTCTTGCGGCGGCGGCCGCGGCGGGCGCGGCGGCGGCGCGGTTTGCGCTCCACCTCGGCATAGGCTTCGTGGAAAACTTCGTCCAGGAATTGCTCGCGCCGTTCGGCATCCAGCAATTGATCGACCACCGCCAAGCCTTCAAAGGCGTCCTTGCAATAGAAAACGCCCGCCAGATACGGCTCGGCGCTGTCTTTTAAGAAGAGGATGCGCCGCCCAAAGCGGCGGTTGATGGCGGCACCGCCCACCAGCACCGGGATATCCAGCCCGCGCCGCGCCAGCTCGTTGACGATGAGCGGCATCTGCTTGGAAGTGCTGACCAGCAGCGCCGACAAGCCGATGGCGTCCGCGCCATATTCCAGCGCTTTCTCGATGATGGTATTCGCCGGCACCTGCTTGCCCAAATCACGCACGGTATAGCCGTTGTTGCTGAGGATGGTTTTCACCAGGTTTTTGCCGATATCGTGCACATCGCCATAGACTGTCGCCAGCACGACCAAGCCTTTGCTGGTGCCGGCGACCTTGTCCATAAACTGTTCGAGATAGGCGACCGACTTCTTCATCACCTCGGCGGATTGCAAGACAAAAGGCAATATCAGCTCGCCCGCGCCAAATTTGTCGCCGACTTCTTTCATCGCCGGCAGCAGCACCGTGTTCAGCGCGCTGACGGCGTCCATGCGCGTCAGCATGTCGTCTATCAGCGCTTCGACGCCCTCTTTTTTGCGGTGCAGAATCTGCCAATGCAGCGCTTCTTCGCTGCTCATATCGGCGGTCGGGTCGATGTCTTCCGCGCCCGCGAGCTGCACCTGGTTGTCTTCAAAGTATTGGATGAAGCGCGGCAGGGCATCGGCATCGCGGTTGAATATCAGGTCTTCGGCGACGCGGCGCTGCTCATCGGGTATCTCGAAATAGGGCGTGATATGCGCGGGGTTGACAATCGCCATATCCAAGCCCGCTTTGACCGCGTGATACAAAAATACGCTGTTGAGCGCGCCGCGCGCCGCCGCGCCTACGCCAAAGCTGACATTGCTGACGCCCAGCGCCGTCATCACGCCGGGCAAGCGCTCTTTGATGAGGCGGATGCCTTCGATAGTCTCCACGGCGTCGGCGCGCAATTCCGCTTGCCCGGTGGTCAGCGGGAAGGTCAAGGGGTCGAAGATGAGGTCGCCCGCCGTCAAATGGTATTCTTCCTGGGCGATGCGGGCGATGCGCTGGGCGATGGCGAGTTTGCGCTCGCGGCTGTGCGCCATGCCCGCTTCGTCAATCGTCATCGAGAGCACTGCCGCGCCATGTTTGACGGCGATCGGCAGGATGGCGTCGATGCGCTCGCGCCCATTTTCCAGGTTGTTGCCGTTGATGATGCCGCGTCCGGGATAAAGCGCCAGCGCCGCTTCGGCGACATCGGCTTCGGTGGTGTCGATTATCAGCGGCGCTTCCACCGACATTGCCAGCTTCTTGACAAGCTGCTGCATCTGCGCTTTTTCGTCAGCGCGCTCGGTGAGGGCGACGCAGACATCCAGCATGTGGGCGCCGCGTTTGACCTGGCTGTTGGCAATCTCGACGATGCTGTCATAGTCCTCCGCCAGCAGCAGGCGCTTGACGCGGCGGCTGCCCTGGCTGTTGACGCGCTCGCCAATAAGTGTGGGACCGGGGTCTTGCAGCATGCGGGTCGCTGTCATGCCGCTGGAAGCGCTCGGCTCTCGCATAAGCTCACGCCGGGTGGGCGCGCGCCGCGGGGACGGGCGCTCCAGCGATTCTTCATAAGCGATGCCATGCACACGCTCATAGAGGCGGGCGATATGTTCGGGCGTGGTGCCGCAGCAGCCGCCGACAGCGTTGACGCCCCAGCGCGCGAATTCCGCCACCATTTCGCTGAAAGGCTGCGGCTGCATCGGGTAGACCGCCTCGCCATCAACATTGATAGGCAGGCCGGCATTGGGCACAACGCTGATGGGAAAGGGCGAGCGCTCGATGAGATATTGGATGGGCTGGCGCATATATTCGGGACCGGTCGAGCAATTCATGCCCAGCACATCAATCGGCAGCGCTTCCAGAGTTGCCAGCGCGCCGGCGATATCGGTGCCGAAGAGCATGCGCCCGCTGACATCCAGCGTGATTTGCGCTTGCAGCGGGACGCGCCGCCCGCTTTCGGCAAAATAGCGGCTGATGCCATAAATCGCCGCCTTCGCCTCCAGGATGTCCTGCGTCGTCTCCAGCAGCAGCAGGTCCGCGCCGCCTTCGACCAAGCCCCGCGCCTGCTCGCCGAAAATCTGGGCGAGTTCATCAAAGCTGATCGCGCTGAGGTCGGGGTCATCGCCCGAGGGCAGCATGCCGCTGGGACCCATGCTGCCGGCGACAAAGCGCGGCATGCCGCTTTCGGCTTCGGCGCGGTCACAGGCGGCGCGGGCGATGCGGGCGGCGGCGCGGTTGATTTCCAGTGTACGCCCGCCCAAGCCATGCTCGGCGAGGGTGTGGCGGTTGCCGCGGAAGGTATTGGTCACGATGGCTTCGGCACCGACATCGAGGAAGGATTCGTGAATCTCGCGGATGATATCGGGGCGCGTGATGACGAGATAATCGATGCAATCCTGATAGGCGGTACCGCCGAAGTCAAATTTGTTGAGCGCGTATTGTTGGATGCTGGTGCCCATAGCGCCATCAAAGATGACGACATGGTCGGCGATGGCATCCAGGTAGCGCCGATTGCTGTAGGGGAGGCTTTTGGCATTCATACTGCGCATGATAGCAGAAATGGCGGGCTTTTGGCATTGCGGCGGCTGGGAGTCCCGGGCAATTGCGTCACATTAGTGTTCACCACAGAGGCGCAGATGTAAATGCAAGTAAGTCATGCGAAAACAAAATGACCTTTGTCCTAGTATCTCATACCCACACAACATCCCAAGCCGTAGGGGCGAGCCAAGGCTCGCCCTCTCCACATTAGCAGTATGCCTTATGTCTGGAGTTTAGTGCGGGCGGTT
>JAJDWK010000062.1 GCA_022825675.1 Anaerolineae bacterium
GGCTCGCCCCTACGGCTTGGGATGTTGTGCGGGTATGAGATACTAGGACAAAGGTCATTTTGTTTTCGCATGACTTACTTGTACTTACTGAGACTTTCTCATTTATTCTCGGTGTATCTCGGTGGTAATAAACTTGTTGAATCTCCGCACTTACAAATTCCAATTACTTTTTTGGAATTGCTGAATACTTTGTCGGAGCAAGTTTTGAGCGAATACCTATAGCGGGCGGTGACAGAATGCCAGTATTTACTTCCAAGCGGGAGCGGCGGCTGTGGCTCGCGCTCGGCGGCACGCTCTTGGCGATCTACGCTACGATGGGGGCGGCGCCGGCGCTGGTGGCGACGCTGGGCTTGGATTTCCTCGCTAACTGGGAAGCGAACCTCGTCTTCGCGCTGTTGGCGCTCTTGGTCATTATTCCAGTATTCTTCATCGACAAACGGCTCAGTTTCCTTGAAATCGCAATCGGGCTCGGCATCCTCGCGGTATATCTGCTGGCTTGGCTGCGCCTCGGCTCTTGGGAAGAGCGCAGCCACCTCTTCGAATACAGCTTGGTGGCGGCCCTTTTGCACGAGGCGCTCTTGGAAAGGCGCGATAACGGGCGCGCTGTTCCCGCCCCCGCCCTGCTCGCCCTGGCGCTTTCGCTGATATTGGGCGGGCTAGATGAAAGCGTGCAATCTTTGCTGCCTAACCGCCACTTTGAGCTGATCGACCTGGCATTTAACGCCTTGGCCGCCAGCATGATAATCGGCGCGCGCTGCGCGGTACGCTGGGCGCAGCGCTGGCTGGAGGCGCGTTGGCGCCGCTAAGCGCTGCTGAGGAATCAGGCCGCGAAGCCTGTATAATATGCCGCGAATCCGCTATGCTGGCGTGAGTACACACGGGGAGCGCGCATGAGCACACTCATCACTGGCGGTGCCGGCTTCATCGGCGGGCATCTGGCGGCGGCGCTGCTCGCCCGTGGCGAGCCTGTCATCGTGCTAGACAATTTCAACGACTATTACGACCCCGCCATCAAGCGCGAGAATGCGGCGCGCCTCCGCGAAGATAGAAACTGCCGCCTAATCGAAGGCGATATCCGCGATGTCGCGCTGGTGGATAGCCTCTTCGCGGGGGCGGGCATCACGCGGGTGGCGCACATGGCGGCGATGGCGGGCGTGCGCGCCAGCGTCCAGCAGCCGCGCCTCTATTTTGATGTCAACTTGACCGGGACGCTTAACTTGCTCGAAGCGGCGCAGCGCGCAAAGGTACAAGGCTTCGTGCTCGCCTCCACCTCGTCGGTCTATGGCAATACCCAAGCGCTGCCATTCGTCGAGACCGATACCGCCGACCGCCCCCTGGCGGCCTACCCCGCCAGCAAACGCGCCGCCGAGCTGCTCGCTTATGCCTATCACAACCTCGCTGGCATGCCGATAACCTGCCTGCGCTTTTTTAATGTGTACGGTCCCGCCGGGCGCCCGGATATGATGCCCTGGCGGCTGCTGGACGCGGCGCGGACCGGCGCCGAAATCAAGCTCTTTAATGGCGGCGATATCCACCGCGATTGGACTTACATTGACGATACTGTCGCCGGCGTCTTGGCGGCGCTGGATACCCCGCTGGGCTACGAAATCATCAACCTGGGCGTCGGCGCGCCCATCTCGCTGAACGACTTCATTGAAGTGATAGAGGCGCTGACCGGCAAGTGCATCAATACGGTTGATGCGCCGCGCCCGCCCAGCGACCCGCCCATCACCTATTGCGATAACGGCAAGGCGCGCCAGCTGCTCGGCTTCGCGCCCGCGGTGCCCGTGCGCGAGGGCTTGCGCCGCACCTGGGAATGGTACGCCGCTTTTCATGGCTTGTAGCGCCGCGGGGAGGTACTTCATGTCCTGGAAAGTGCCGCGTTCCTTGGCGGCGCAGACGCATCGGCAGCTGCGTGACGAGATTCTGGCGGGCATCGAGCCGCTGCTGTTTGAAGACATCAACGGCGGCTATGCCCTGCGCGCGCGGCTGGAGGCGGCATTTGCCGCGGAAATCGGCTTGAAGCACGCGGTCGCCGCGCATTCGGGCACGGTGGCGCTGTTCATAGCGCTGAGAGCTTGTGGCATCGGCGCGGGCGCTGAGGTCATCACCGTCGGCAATTCCGATATTTCCACCACCGGCGCTATCCGCCAGGCGGGCGCGCGCCCCGTGCTTTGTGATGTGCGCGAGCAAGAGTACACCATCGACCCCGATTTGGTCGCCGCCAGCATCAGCGAGAAGACAAGCGCGCTGCTGCCGGTGGATTTGCACGGGCATCCCGCCGATGTCAAGGCGCTGCGCGCTATCGCCGACAGGCACGGGCTGAAGATAATCGAAGATGCCGCCCTCGCCAGCGGCGCGCGTGATTATGGCGCCCCGCTGGGCGCGTTTGCCGATGTCACCATGTACAGCTTCGCGCCTTTTAAGCCGCTGGGCAGCGCTGGCAATGGCGCGATGCTGGTCACAAACGATGACGACATCGCGGCGCGGCTGCGCCTCCTGGTTGGCTATGGCGCGGCGCAAGCTGCTGAAATGGGCGCGCAGGATTATATCGCCGAGGGCTATAATGTGCCGCTGGATAGCGTGCAGGCGGCGCTGCTATTGGTCAAGCTGCCGCATCTGGCGAAGTGGACGGCGCGGCGGCGGGCGATTGTGGCGGCGCTGGAAGCGGGCTTGGCGGGCACAGGCGCAGTTACGCCGCGCTTCCGCCCCGAGTCCGCGCCGACATTCCGCAGCTATGCCATTCGCGTGCCCGCGCGCGACCGCATCTATCGCGGCTTGCGCGCCGCCGGCATCGAGGCGGTTGTGCATTATGCCCCGCCCATCACGCGCTACACGGTCTATGCTGGCGCTTTCCCCAACAGCGAGCGGCTGCCAGTAACCAACAGGCTGGCGGAAGAAATCGTCAACCTGCCCATCACGCCCGAGCTGACAGACAGCGCCGTCAAGTACATGATTAAGACGACCAGGGATTTGCTGCGAGCGGTCTAGCCGGCGCTCGCAGCCGCATCCGGGCAGAAGTAAATGCAACAAAGCAATTGGAATCTGTAAGCGCGGAGATTCGACAAGGATTTTTACCACCGAGATACACCGAGAAAAAATGAGAAAATCTCTTTAACTCTTTACTCGGTGCCCTCAATGTTCCTCTGTGTTCTCGGTGGTAAGGTCTGTGTACAGACTGCTCAGTAAGCACTCGATTGTCGCATAACTTACTTGCGCTTACTGAGCAGATACCATGCGGCAGCGCCCTGCCGCTGGAAAGCGCTGACGGCATAACCCGCCGCCAGGAACTCCGTCATCGCGCGGCGTACATGGAGCTGCCACTGCCTGGCTTTTTCGGGGTCACGGCGCTTCAAAGCCGCGATATCCAGCGGAATCTCGACGCCAATCAGCAGCCCTTCATTCGCCGGCAGCTGCTGATACCGGAGCTCGCCGCCCTCTTCCCGCAGCGCCATGGCGCTGGCAGCGGGCGGCTGCGTGCGGGGCAGTTCGGCTTGCCCGCCCGCCAGCGCGATGACTCGCGGCGCGTCCAACTGCCACTGCGCCTCCAGCCGGTCGCTCGCCATGCCCGCGTTGATGCTGTCCCGCATAGCGCCATAATGATTCGGCGAATAGTGCCGCGCCCGCGCGCCCAGGCGGTTGAAATTGAAATTGGCGTTGCCGCTTTGCAGCGGGTCAAAGGTCCATGCCATCAGCCGGAAGCCCTTATTAAGCGCCCACTGGCGCTGCGCCTGCTTCAGCCGGAAGCCGATGCCGCGCCCCTGATAGGCGGGATGCACGCCCGCCATGTGCGACCACAGCAGCAGTTGCTCCCCCCGCAGCGCCGCGAAGCCAGCGCAGAAACCCACCAGCCGCCCGCCGCTTTCCGCGCCCAGGATGCCGCCGCCGCTATGCGCAATCGCCTTGAAGGTATGCGGCGACGCCACTTCGACATCCCGCATCCGCCAGACGGCTTGCTGCAGCGCGACTGTCGCATTTAAGTCCGCCATGCTTTGTAATTCGCGTATGACGATGCCGTCCGCCATGCTCCGCCCGTTGTGTTACTTTAACGCTCTCGCAATCATAGCAAGCGCTCAAGCGCTTGGCAAAGCGGGGGAAGATCAGTTGCATAATTAGCTTGCGCTTACTGAGGGAAATTGAGCACACCGAGTAAAGATTTTAAGAGATTTTCTCATGGTTTTCTCTGTGTATCTCGGTGTACTCGGTGGTAAAAATCCCTGCTCGATCTTCACCCATGCAGGAAGCCGCCCCGATTTTGCAGCGCCGCCCGCGCATGGTAAAATTGCATTCTAGCTGACATAGTGCCTGCCCGAAGTCAATGCGTTTAAGCGCGATTCTACTGTTTGCGTTCCTGCTGCTGGTCGCACCCCATGCTTCTGCCCAGGCGGAGCCGCACATCAAAGTTGTCGCCGAAGGGCTGTATCACCCTGTCGGCATGGCGCTGCTGCCCGATGGCGGTGTACTCATCGCCGAGGCGGGCGGGCATGGCGAGCGCAGCGCCGGCATCAGCCTGCTGCGCCCCGATGGGCAATTGGGCAGGCTGGTCTCCGGCTTGAACAACGGCTATGCCGATGGCAGCCTCATCAACGCGCCCGCGATTGCCGTGACGCCAGCTGGCGATACCATTCTGCTGGGCATCGCTGGCGCGCAGCTCTACAGCTTGCCCGCGGCGCAGGCGGCGCGCCTGCCGCCAGCCCCGCTCGCGCCCCAGGCGCTCCGCCGCCGCTTGGATGCCCGCGGCACCGTCTTCCTCTTGAACCCCTTCGCCATCGCCTTTGATGCCGCTGGCATGCCCGTCATCACGGACGCCGCTGGCAATGGCTTGCTGCGGGAGGCGGCGGACGGCGCGCTGCATTATGCCCATGTCTTTGCCGCGCTAGCCAGCCCGGCAGCGCCCGGCGCGCGCCTGGACGCGCTGCCGACAGGCATCACCCGCGCTGACGGCAAGTTCTTGATAACGCTGCTGAGCGGCTGCCCGCATACGGCGAACAGCGGCGCTTTGGTCTCGCTGGCGGCGGATGGCAGGCAGGAAACTGTGGTCGCCGGCTTGAACATGCCGATGGCGGTCGCCGCCGATGCCAGCGGCGCGCTGTGGATAGTGGAATTCGCAATCCCGCCAGCAGGTGGCGGCTGCTTCCGCGCATTTGACGAGTTGGGCGCCAGCGGGCGGCTCAGCCGTTTGAGCCCAGCGGGCATCCTGGAAACTGTCGCCGCGGGCTTACATTTCCCCGCCGCCGTCCTGCCCCTGCCCGATGGCAGCCTCTACATCACCGAAGTTTTCAGCGGGCGCTTGCTGCGGCTCAGTTTTGACGGGCAGCCCAGCGCCCGGCAGTCTTTCGCGCCGCATCAGCCGCCGCCCGCCGCGCGCGCTACTATCGCCGATGTTGACGCCAGCTTGCGCCGCCTCATCAGCCAGCACAGTCTCAGCGCCAACCCCGGGCGCGCTATCAAAGAAGCGGAGAGCGAACTGACGCGCCTGGGGCGGGACCTTTTCTTTGACCCCATCTTGTCTGGCGACCAGAATATCGCCTGCGCCACCTGCCATCATCCCACCTTTGCCATGGCAGACGGACGCGCCCTGCCCATTGGCACCGGCGGGCAGGGGCTGGGCACAGGGCGCGTCTTCCGCGAGCATATCGCGCTTGCCGGCGCGTCTGTGCCCAACCCCTTCATTGATACCTTCATCCCGCGTAACAGCCCGACCATCCTCAACAGCGCCTTGCTGGATGTGCAATTTTGGGATGGCAGGGTGGAGCGGCGGACGGGGGCGGCGCGCATCCGCACTTTGGAAGACGCCGTCAACGAGCTGGATTTGTCCGACCCGCTGATGGCGCAGGTGCTTTTCCCCATCACTTCCCAGCACGAAATGGCGGGGCTCGCTTTCAGCGATTTCGCGCCGATGGTCATTCGGCAGCAATTGCTGGAGCGGCTGCGCGGCAACCCAGACTATGCCGCCCGCTTCGCCGCCGTCTTTGGGCAGCCTGATATCAACCTGCGCCAGCTGGCGGAAGCCATCGCCGCCTTCGAGCGCCAGCTCATCTTCACGCAAGCGCCCTGGGACGATTACCTGGCGGGCGACAGCGCCGCTTTGAGCCAGCGGCAAAAGCGCGGCGCTTTGCTGTTCTTCGGCGCGCTCCAAGAAGGCCTGAACTGCGCCCGCTGCCACAGTGGCGATCTCTTCACCGACCAGGCATTTCACAATCTGCTGGCGCCGCAGTTGGGACCGGGCAAGGACAATGGCATCAGCGGGCTTGACGATTTTGGGCGCGCCAATGTCAGCTTTGATTATCGCGATCAATACCGCTTCCGCACGCCCAGCCTGCGCAATGTCGAGTTGACCGCGCCCTATTTGCACAGCGGCGCTTACCCAAGCCTGGAAGCGGTCCTCTGGCACCATGCTGACCCCTGGCGCGCCAACATCCGCTATGACCCAGCCGCCCAGCTGCCGCCGGAATTAAAGAGCCAGGTGCTGCCCTTCAACTTCACGCGGCAGGGGCATACCGTCGCCCGCGCCCTGCAAGCGCCGCTGCCGCTGGACGCCGCTGATGTGGCGGATATAGTGGCTTTCCTGCGCGCGCTGACGGACCCGGCGGCGCGCGACCTCGCGCATATCACCCCCGAGTCTGTGCCCAGCGGGCTGCCGATGGATGCCCTGCCGCGGTGATTTCTTGCTTTACCGCTGCCTGCTTTTGCTGCGGATATGCAGAAAGATATCAGTGCCCTCAGTAAGTGCAGAGATTCGACAAGGTTTTTTACCACCGAGTACACCGAGATACACCGAGAAAAGCATGAGAAAATCTCATTTAATCTTTTCTCGGTGTCCTCGATTTTCCTCTGTGTTCTCGGTGGTAATGGGTGTGTACAGACTACTCGGTAAGTACTTGATTGTCGCATAACTTACTTGCATTTACTTCTGCGTCTCGGTGGTGAATACTAATATGATGCGATTGCCCTGAGGCACGCCCCCGCCTCTTTGGCGCTTTAGCGCAAATTCACTACACTTGGGCGCGGAAACTATTGACGAGGTCCAGACCATGAGCCACTCCGCCTATGGCAAATTGCCGCTGCCGCGCTTGACGCCCGAACTGCTCGCCCTGGTGAAAACGGGCGCAGTCTACAGCCTGGGCGTCGATTTTCAGGAGGGCATGCTGACGCCCGGCGCGGCGATGAAATCCTATTCCATCACGCCCCACCTGCGCCACAGCGACCCCTCGGCGATAGACCCCGGCAGCGCCGCCGCCGAGGTCATCCGCATGTCCATCCATGTAGGCACGCATATTGACGCGCTCTGCCATATTGCCGAAAAGCAGGACAGCGCCGGCAACCCCGCCGCCGATGGCGAGCCGCGCCTCTATGCCGGCGAGGGCGAAACCGTGCCTGCGCAAGACTGCGTTACTTCCGCCGGGCAGCAGCATTTGGCTATCGAAAAGATGCCGCCAATTGTGATGCGCGGCGTGCTGCTCGATATCGCTGGCGGCAAAGGCGTCGAGACGCTGCCGCCCGCCTATGCCATCGGCGCGGACGATATCCGCGCGGCGCTGGCGCGGCAAGGCACAGAAATCGGCGCGGACACGGCGGTGCTGCTGCGCACCGGCTCCTACCGCCTGCTGCGGGCGGGCGCGCCTGTCTATCGCGATAGGCAGACCGGCATCAACCTGGAAGCGGCGCAATTCCTGGCGGCGCAGGGCATGACGCTTGTCGGCGCGGACAATATGGCGGTGGAAGCGATGCCGCCGCATGACCACTCGGTGCACCGTTTCCTGCTGGTGCGCAGCGGCATCACCCATGTGGAAAATTTGAACCTCGATGAGCTGGCGGCGGACCGCTGCTACGAATTCCTTTTTATCATCGCCCCTTTGAAGCTGACGGGCGCTACCGGTTCCTGGGTCAACCCGCTGGCATTTGCCTGATGGCGCCTAATATCTCGGCAGTTGCCACTAAATTATGAGAATCTGTACGGGTGAAGATTCGACAGGGTTATTTACCACCGAGGACACTGAGATACACCGAGAAAACCACGAGAAAATATCTGTACGTGCAACAAAGTAATTGGAAATGTAGGGGCGAGCCAAGGCTCGCCCCTACGGCTTGGGATGTTGTGTGGGTATGAGATACTGGGACAAAGGTCATTTTGTTTTCGCATGACTTACTTGCATTTACATCTGTGTCTGTGTGGCGAAAATAATTGATGCAATTGCCCCTCGGGCAAACGCTAGCGCTAAGCGAAACACGCGATACAATACTTTGCAGGGCGCGGGCGCGCGTAAGAAAAAGAAAGAAGTATACTTTGCTCACCTTTTTACATATTAGCGATACCCACATCAGCAGCGACCCCGCGTATAAAATGCCCGCCAGCGCGGACGAGCTGCCGCACCCCAACCGCGGCACCGAGGCGCTGCTGACGGCGATCCAGCGGCTGCCTTTCGCCTTCGATTTTATCCTGCACACCGGCGATGTCTGCGCTGACCCGACCGAAGCCGATTGCCTCTGCGCCCGCGAGCTGCTGCTGCGCTTCCCCGCGCCGATGTTCCTGCTGGCGGGCAATCACGATTCGGGCGCGCTCTTGCGGCAAGTCCTGCACGATGGCGAGCGGCTGCATGTGCTGGGCGATTCCCAGCGCGCCATCAAAGGCTGCCGCCTGGTAACGCTGGATACCAATGGCGAGGGCGATGTGCATGCGCCGGTGATGGAACGCGGGCGGATTGAAGCCTTCCAAAAGCGCTTGGACGCGGCGGACAGCCCCACGATTGTCGCCGCCCATCACCCCTTGATACGCACCGGCGTACCCTGGATTGATGACGAAATGCGCCTGCAAAATGGCGAAGAAATCCAGCGCCTGCTGGCGCGCCGGCGGCAGCGGATCGCCGGCTTCTTCCACGGGCACATCCACCAGGCGATGGACAGCTATGCCGATGGACTGCTGCATGTCAGCTGCCAATCAACCTGGTCCAACCTGGCGGGTTACCCCGGCTTGACGCGCCCCGAAGCCGATTCCTGCACGCCGGGCGGCTTCAACCTGGTGATGTTGCGCGGCGGCACCACTTTTGTGCGCCGCTACAGCCTGCCGCGGCTGCCAGGGCAATTGCATTAAAAAAGACATTCGCCACAACAAGCGGAATAATACGCTAATATAACCACCGAGGACACCGAGATACACCGAGAAAAGCATGAGAAGCCTCATAAAATCTTTTCTCAATGTGCTCAATTTTCCTTACTGTTCTCGGTGCTAAGGGCTGTGTACAGACTACCCTGATAAATGAAGTAACAAAGAGCCATTTCAAGAAAAACTTTGTGCCCTTTGTGCCTTTGTGGTGAATAAAAATTTGATGTGATTGCCCCGCCGCAATCCCAGCTTGTAGCGCCGCCGCGCAAAGCAAGGTACACTTTACCCGAGCGCAAATGGAGTTTTGCCCGAGGCAAATCAGAACTTTCGCTGTAAGAAGTAACACTTCCGCGCCAGGTACGCTATACTAGCGCTCAATGGCAAGCCCAGCTTCTTGACGCTGAGAGAGTTTGACAAAGGATGGAGGGATCTATGCAGGTATCAATCACTGTAAACGGGGTCGAGCGGCAAGCGGATGTCGACCCCCGCACCTTGCTGGTTCATTTTCTACGCGAGACTTTGGACTTGACCGGCACCAAGATTGGCTGTGATACCAGCCAGTGCGGCGCGTGCACCGTGCATCTTGATGGCAAAGTGCTAAAGTCTTGCACGCTCTTGGCTGTGCAGGCGGACGGCTGCGAAGTCGGCACGATTGAAGGCTTGGCGGCGGGCGGCGAACATCACCCGATGCAGTCCGCTTTCTGGGAAAACCACGGCTTGCAATGCGGCTACTGTACGCCCGGCATGATTATGGCGAGCGCCGCCTTCGTGCGGGATAACCCCGGTGCCTCCGAAGCGGAAATCCGCCATTACCTCGAAGGCAATATCTGCCGCTGCACGGGCTACCACAACATCGTCAAGGCGGTCAAACAGGTGGCGGACGCCGCCGCCGCGCCCTAGGAGGTGGCTGATGAGCACCCGAATATTTGGCAGCGGTATCAAACGGCGGGAAGACCCGCGGCTGATAACCGGCGAAGCCCGCTACACCGATGACATCAAATTGCCCGGCGTCTTGCACATGGCGGTGGTGCGCAGCCCCTATGCCCACGCCAATATCGTCAGCATCGACAGCGCCGCCGCCGAAGCGATGGACGGCGTTGTCGCCGTCTTCACCGGCGACGATATCGACCTGGCGGGCATGCCCACCGCCTGGCTGATACCCGATAGCGATTTGAAAACGCCCGAGCACCCCGCGCTGGCGAAAGGCAAAGTGCGTTATGTTGGCGATGGCGTCGCCATCGTGCTCGCCGATGACCGCTACCGCGCGCAAGATGCCGCCGATGCCGTCGTCGTCGACTATGAAGAACTGCCCGCCGTCATCGACCCCGAAGCGGCGGCACAAGCGGGCGCGCCCCTCATCCATGACGATGTGGAAGGCAATATCGCCTTCCGCTGGGCACCATTTGATAAAGAGGCCAGCGATGCCGTCTTTGAAGCGGCGGATGTTGTTGTCTCCGAGCGCATCCTGCAGCAGCGCCTGCTGCCAACGGCGATGGAAACCCGCGCCGCCATGGCGCAGTACAACGCCGCCACCCAGGAACTGACGCTCTGGTGCACCTCGCAAAACCCGCATATTCACCGCTTCATCATCAGCGCCGTCACCGGGCTGAACGAGAACAAAGTCCGCGTTATCGCGCCCGAAGTCGGCGGCGGCTTCGGCAGCAAAATCCCTTGCTACCCGGACGAAGCCCTGGTGAGCTGGGCGGCGATGAAGCTGGGCGTTCCCGTGAAATGGGCGGAGACGCGCTCTGAGAATTATCAGGTAACCATTCACGGGCGCGACCATGTGCAGCATGTGCAGATGGCTGCCAGCAGCGAGGGCAAAATCCTCGGCGTGCGCGCGACCGTTTACGCCGGCATGGGCGGCTACCTGTCGACAGCGGCGCCCGGCATCCCCACGATTTTGCATGGCTTGCTCTATGTCGGTCCGTACACCATCGACAGCGTCTATTGCGAGTCCATCGGCGTGATGACCAACGGCGCGCCGACTGACGCCTATCGCGGCGCCGGGCGCCCCGAAGCCACCTTCCTGCTCGAGCGCATGGTGGACAATGTGGCGCGTGAAATCGGCATGGACCCCGCCGAAGTGCGGCGCAAAAATCTCATCCCCGCTTTTGAAGACGGCTATGATGTCGCCGCGGGCTTGACCTATGACAGTGGCGATTATCCCGCCGCTTTCGAAAAAGCGCTGAACATGGCGGGCTACGATGACTTCCGCCAGGCGCAAGCCGAAGCCTTGGCGGCGGGGCGCTACCTCGGCATCGGCGTAACCGCCTATACCGAGATGTGCGGCTTGGGACCAAGCCAGGTCGCCGGCGCTGTCGGCTTCCAGGGCGGCCTGTGGGAAAGCGCGACCGTGCGCGTTACGCCAACAGGCAAGGTGCAGGCGCTCATCGGCGCATCGCCCCACGGGCAAGGCTCCGAGACGACGCTGGCGCAAATCATCGCCGAAGAACTCGGCTTCCCGGTAGAAGACATTGAAGTTGTGCATGGCGATACCACCGAGACGCCGATGGGCTGGGGCACTTATGGCAGCCGCACCACGCCCGTCACCGGCGCCGCCCTGGCAAAAGCCTCCCAAAAGCTGAAAGACAAGGCGCGGGCGCTGGCGGCGCATCTGATGGAAGCCAGTGTCGATGACATCGAATACGCGGATGGCAGCTTCTCGGTCAAAGGCTCGCCCGATCAAGCGCAGAGCATCCAGGAGGTGGCGCTGATGGCGCACCTGGCTTGGAATATGCCCGAAGGCATGGACCCCGGCTTCGAAGAATCGCAATTCTATGACCCGCCCAATTTTGTCTATCCCTTCGGTACGCATATCGCCATCGTCGAGGTGGATGCCGCCACCGGCGTCATCGACCTGCAGCGCTACATCGCCGTTGACGATTGCGGACCGCAAATCAACCCGGAAATTGTCGCCGGGCAGATTCACGGCGGGGTCGTGCAAGGCGTCGCCCAGGCGCTCTGTGAAGGCGCTATCTACAGCGACGATGGCCAGCTTTTGACCGGCACCATGCAAGATTATTGCATGCCCAAAGCCGATATGTTCCCCAATTTTGAGCTGGGCGAGACGGTAACGCCATCGCCCCATCATCCCATCGGCGTCAAAGGCGTCGGCGAGACCGGCACCATCGCCAGCACGCCAACTGTCTACAACGCCGTGCTGGACGCGCTGGCGCCCCTGGGCGTGGAGCAGATTGACATGCCGTTGACATCGGCGAAAGTATGGGGCGCGATCCAAGCCGCCCGCCAATAGCCAAAAACTTGCCCGGGCGCTTCTCATACAAGCGCCCGCCTCAAGGCAAAATGGAGGAGGAGAACCCTATGTGGCCCAACAAATTTGAATATGCGCGGGCGGGCTCGGTTGACGAAGCCCTGGCAATGATCAGCGATGACGGCAAGTTTCTGGCGGGCGGGCACAGCCTGCTGCCGGTGATGAAGCTGCGGCTGGACGCGCCGGCGCACTTGGTGGATATCAACCGGATTGAATCCCTCAGCGGCATCAGCGCTAATGGCGATTTGACCATCGGCGCTACCACCACCCATGCCGAAATCGCGGGCTCGGCGGCGGTGCAATCAATGTGCGCCGCGCTTGCCAGCGCCTGCGGCCAAGTCGGCGACCAGGCGGTGCGCAACTTCGGCACCATCGGCGGCAATATCGCCCATGCCGACCCGGCATCAGACCCGCCGACGGTGCTGGTGGCTTGCGGCGCTACTGTCAATATCCAAGGGGCGGCGGGCGCGCGTTCGGTCGGCGCCGAAGATTTCTTTGTGGATCTCTTCGAAACGGCGCTGGACGATGGCGAGCTTATCACCAGCGTCAGCCTGCCCAATTGCAGCGACTGCCAATGCGCCTATGTCAAGTTCCCGCATCCCGCGTCCCGCTACGCGATTGTGGGCGTTGCCGTCTGCCTGAAGATGGATGGCGACACTTGTACGCAGGCGGATGTCGCCGTCGGCGGCGCGACCGTGAAGGCGGTCAAATGCGCGGGCGCGGAAGCGGCGCTGGCGGGCAGCGCGCTGGACGATGCCGCGCTTGAGGCCGCGGCGGCAGCGGTCAAAGCCGATATCGCCGATTGGCTGGCGGGCGACATCGCCTATCCCGAAAGCTACCGGCAGCAGATGGCTGGCGTATTCCTCAAGCGGGCGGTGCGCGCCGCCAGTTAGCGCCAGCGGCACAATACCGCAAATGAACTGCTAAAGCCCCTCCCTCATTTTGGCTGACGGTGGGACATGTTTGAAATCGCGCATTTCTGTACATCTACCTCACCCCCTAGCCCCCTCTCCGAATCATCGGAGAGGGGGAATCGCTAAAAATAAGTTTGCATTAGCGTTCATTATCATACATATCACTAACAAATACCCAGATTCAGCGACGAGTCACTCTTCTCCGTTGATACGGGATACTTCCCCCGACAGGCGGGGGACCGAGGGGGCTCTAGCCGGGGATGGGGTAGAAAAAGGTGTCCCACCGTCAGCCATCAAAAGGACAGGGGAGCATAGCCCCGAATATGTTGAGCTTAACCGTCCAGCCCGACCAACTCCCGGCTGACAGCGTCGAGCTTCTGCGCCAGCGCCGCGTCATGCGCGTTGGGATTGGGCGAGCGCATGGGCCAGCCGCCCGCGCGGTGCTCGCGCTGGGGGTAGAGGATGCTGTTCTGGCTGTAATACGCGCCATTGTGCTGCGGCGCGTCATCCGCGAGCAGGCAATGCAAGGTGGTCTGCGCGCCTTCTTCCGGGTTGAGGATGCCCATCATGCCGCTGAAGGGACGCAGCGCCAGGTTCATCAAGCCGCGCAGCCAGCCCGGCATTATGCCCGAGCCGAAATTGGAGCGAATCCAGCCCGGGTGCACGGAATACGCCGTCACGCCGCTGCCCTCCAACCGGCGGGCGAGCTCTTTGGCATGCAGCAGGTTCGCCAGCTTGGACTGCGCATACGCCGCCATAGACGAGAAGGCGCGCGTCTCATAATTGAGGTCGTCAAAGTCAATGGTGATTTCGGTCGCGCCGCGGCTGACATGCACCACGCTGGACAGGCAGACGATGCGCGCGGGCGCGCTGGCTTTCAGGCAGTCCAGCAGCAGCTCCGTCAGCAGAAAATGCCCCAAATGGTTGGTGCCGATGTTGATTTCAAAGCCGTCTTCCGTCCGCCCTTCCGGCGCTACCAAGCCGGCATTGTTGACCAAAGCATCCAGCCGCTGATGGCGGGCGAGAAATTCCGCGGCGAATTGCCGCACCGAAGCGAAGCTCGCCAAATCCAATGTCATGATTTCGGCAGTGCCCGGCAAACGCGCGAAATTGGCGAAAGCGGCTTCGCCCGCGGCGGGGCGGCGGCAAGCGCCCACAACATGCGCGCCTTGGCGCAGAAGCTGCTCGCTTGTCGCCAGCCCCGTGCCAGAGTTGGCGCCAGTCACGATATAGACGCGCCCGCTCAAATCTTTTTGCAGCAGCTGCGGCTGGCATCTCAATACTTTTGGCATTAGCCTGTACTCCTTGCTGACTATGCGATTAACAAGACAATGTTCACAGTAAATGCAAGTAAGTTATGCGCAATCGAGTGCTTACTGAGCGGTCTGTACACACCCTTTACCACCGAGAACACAGAGGAAAATTGAGAACACCGAGTAAAGGATGTAAAGACTTTCTCATGCTTTTCTCGGTGTCCTCGGTGGGAAAAATTCCTGTTGAATTTTTGCCAGTGTGGATTCTCATTATTTTGCTGCGCCTGCTACTGTGTTGCGCCCGCTGCCGCCAGCGCCGCCTGGATTGCCGCCCGCTGCCGCTCTGATGATGGCGGCATCGGCTGGCGCGGCGCGCCCGCGGGACGCCCCTGCAATGCCAGCGCCGTCTTCACATTGGCTGGCAGGTTGTCGCCCATGACGGCGTTCCATAGCGGCAGCAGCTTGAGATGCGTGCCCAGCGCGCCTGCCTGATCGCCCGCCTGCACCTGCTGCCACAGCTGCACGCAAAGCTCTGGCGCCGCGGTCAAAATCGCGGCGATTGCCCCATGCGCGCCGAGGGCGAAAGACGGGTAGAGCAGGGCATCAACCGCCGACATTATCAGCCCCGCGTCCGCCGAGCGGTGCAGCAGGTCCGCCAGCAATTTGAGGTCGCCGGCGCTCTGTTTGACGCCGATAAGCCCCGGAATCTCCCGCATCATCTTGTCCAGCAGCGCGGGCGAGCAATATGCCCAAGGCACAACATTGTAGACCATAACGGGCTGCGCCGCCGCTTCCGCCAGGGCGGCGAAGTGCGCGAACATCGCCTCATCGCTGGGGCGGAAGAGATAATGCACCGGCGTAACTTGCAGGGCGGCAACCTCGAGGTCCGCCAGCGCCTGCGCCTTTTCGATAGCCTGGCGCGTGCTGTCGACGATGATGCCGGCGATGATGGGTACGCGCCCAGCGGCGACTTCGGCGGCATGCCCGACGATTTCGCGCAGCTCGGCAGTGGTCAAGGTATGCCCTTCGCCGGTGCTGCCGCCGACAGCGATGCCATGTACGCCGGCGCTGCTGATGAGATAGTCAACTTCCGCCCGCAGCGCCGCGATGTCAAGCGCTTCCGCCGCCGTGAAGGGTGTCGCCATCGGCGGCACAATGCCCTGGATTTTCATAATGTTCGCTCCGTCTTCATAGATTTGAATACGCGGGGGGAATGCCTGGAGTTGTAGCTCTGCTTTCCCTTAGCCTCCTCAGCCCTCACAAAAACTCTGTGCTCTCGGTGGTAAGGGCTGTGTGCAGGCTCTCAGCAGCCAATCGATTTCGCATTACTTACTTGCACTTACTTCTGTGCCACTGTGGCGCATTAGCCTATACCAAACTCCGCATTCAGGCGCTGGGCGCTGCCGCTGGCGCCAGCTCCCGCTTGCCAAAATAGATCCACAGCAGCCACAGCGCTGTCGGGATTGTGATGAGCGCCGCGCCCAGCATCAAAGTGCCGCCAACCGCCAGGCTGGAATCAATCAGCCAGCCAGTTGCGCCTGACGATATCGCCGCGAACAGCGAATACAAGGCGAATTCGGTGGAGAAGACCCGCCCGCGCACTTCGTTGGGCACAATTTGCAGCAGCAATTGCGTGCCCAGCACCCAAATTAAACCGCCGCCGACCCCGCGCAAAAGCGCGCCCAAGAGTATCACCGGGAAAGACAACAAAGTTGCCGAGAGTATAAAGCCGCCGATGGCGCAGACATAGCCCAGCGCGATCATCAGGCGCAGCCGGCGGTCGCGGTCGCGCGCCCAGTTGCGCCCCAAAATCGGCCCAATGCCAGAGCCGATGCCGGACATCACATATATCAAGCCCAGGCTGATGCTGCCGCCTTCGCCAATCGGGAAATAGCGCTCGGCAATCGCAACCTGGATGACCTGATAGAAGCCGATGATGAGCAGCCCCAGCATGCCCTTGTGAATGGCGATGGAGAAGGTATCAATATGGCGGCGCAGGTAGCCGAGCCCATCAAGATATTGCTGGATGCCCGCCACAATCGAGGTCGCGGCGGCGGATGTCAAGGCGGAGCGATAGGGCATGCGGTAGAGGATGAGGGCGCTGAGCAGGAATGTTAGCGCGTCGATGGCGAAGGCGGGGTAGACGCCGGCGATGCCAGACACCAAGCCGCCCAGCGCGGCGCCAAACGCCAGCATCACCGACCAGGTGGCGGAAGCCAAAGCGTTGGCGATGCCCAGCTCGCCGCTGTTGGTGATATCGGGCAGGATGGAGTTCCAAGCGGGGAAATAAAAGCCCTGGGACGCGCTTTGGATCGCGGTCAGCACATAGACCAGCCAGGCATGCTGCGGCTCCCGCACCAGCAGGAAGCCCAGCACCACAAAGCAGCGCAGCAGATCGGTGCTGACGGCGATGGTTTTGCGATTGTAGCGGTCGGCGACCACGCCGGCGATGGGGCTGACGAGAAAGGGTGCCAGCATGCGCACGACAAACAAGCCGCCAACGGCAGTGCCCGATTGCGTTAAGGTGGCGATCAAGGCGGCGGAGGCGATGAGGTTAAACCAGTCGCCAGTGAGGCTGATAATCTGCCCGCACCAGAGATAGCGAAAGGCGCGGTTGCCGCGTATCAGCGAGAGATAGCCGGGTTTGTGGCGGTCGTTCTGGCTCACGGCGAGTTCACAAGGGTGATAGTTTCTTCATGCGCAGCGGCGCGATAAGCCATGAAGTATACCCGCTGCTTTTGATTTGCCACAGAGGCATAGAAGTCGGGAGTGGTGAATTTAATTGATATGCGAATTCGATAAGATGAGCAGCGTACTTCGGATACCGCTGTTTATACAACTGACGCCGATTCCAGGCATGCACAAAAAGTTTCACATTCCGCCGCAGAGCATCAGCGCAACGGGAG
>JAJDWK010000089.1 GCA_022825675.1 Anaerolineae bacterium
GTGCCGCAGAGTCTGATAGACGACATCAGGGTTTGGCGGGCGGAGCAGGGCACTGAGTCCGACCATTACAAGCGCTGGACGCGCGTATTGGCGGCATTTGGCAAAGCCAGCCACAACAACCCGATGGGCGTCAGTGAGGCGAAAATCTATCGCGACCGCGGCTGGAACCGCTGGATTGAGGTGGTCAAAGCGCTGGAGAAGCTGGCGGGGGATTAGCGTTCAGAATGCGCACAGCGTGGGGGCGTTTCAACAGCCCATACCGGGTCGCCCCTCCCGATGTCGATTTTGATGGAATTGCCCGCCGGTATTTGTTATACTGGCGGCAGCGCGCCGCCCAGTTTAGCGCAAGTGGAGAGCCTCATGCCGAAGTTCGAGACCCAGGTATTGATAAATCGTCCGGTCTTCCAGGTTTTTCGCTATGTGGGCGATTTCACCAACGACGCCAATTGGCGCAATGTCAGCAATGTCGGCATCACCAGCGGCGACCCCATCCGCACCGGCTCGATGGTGGCGATGACGCGGCGCATACTCGGGCGCAAGGGCTTCGTCAATTGCGATGTTACCGACTATGAACGCAACAAAAGAATCGAACTCAAAGGCTCTTACTGGGGTTTCCCCTTCGTAAGCACCATAGTATTTGACCACCGCGGGCAGCAAACCAATATCCGCGAGACCCTGGAAATCCGCACGCGCTGGTTCTTCTGGTTTGGCATATTCTTCAACTTGACGCTGAGCCGCGTCTTGCAGCGGGAATACGATGCGCTCAAGCAAGTGCTCGATTCCAGCGGGGGGCGCGCTTCCAGCGAGCCGATGCCGCCCCCGCGTTAAAATCATCCCGCCGTGAAAATGCCGCTAGCCCGCTTCTTCCAGGCGGTCATGGGCTGGCGGCGGCGCTGTGGACAGGGCGGAAATCTCGGCGTACCAGTCAGCCGTCAGCGTGACATCAAGCGCGGCGAGCGAGGCTTCCAACTGCGCCAGGTTACGCGCGCCGATTATTGGCGCTGTAATCGCCGGATGCGCCATCACCCAAGCCACCGCCAAAGTCGCCGGATGCAGCCCGCGTTCATGCGCATGCGCCGTGAAGGCGGCGGCAGTCTGATAATAATCCCCGACGCCATAGCGCTTTTGATACATCGCATTCTCGACCAGCCTGCCGGCGGCGGGCGTACTTTCTGGCGCGTATTTGCCCGTTAGCAAGCCGCCGCCCAGCGGGCTGTAGGGGATAACGGCGATGTCTTCCGCCTGCGCCATCGGCAGAATTTCGACCTCGGCTTGGCGCTTGACCAGGTTGTACATCGGCTGCAGGCATTCGATGCGCGCCAGCCCGTTTTGGGCGGCGATGCCCTGCGCCTTCATCACCTGCCAAGCCGCCCAATTGCTGACGGCGGGGTAGAGGATTTTGCCCTGCCGCACCAGGTCATCCAAAGCGCGCAGGCATTCGTCTATCGGCGTATCGGCATCAAAATGGTGCAGAAAATAGACATCAATGCGGTCCGTCTTGAGGCGGCGCAGGCTGTCTTCCACGGCAAGCTGGATATGCCGGCGGGAAGCGCCGCCCTGGTTGATATCAGGTCCCGTGCGGGAGACCGCCTTGGTCGTCAAAACGATGTCATCGCGGCAATCGGCGATGAGCGCGCCCAAAATCTCTTCGGACGCGCCGCCAGCGTAAGTGTTGGCGCAATCAAAAAAGTTGATGCCAACTTCGCGGCAGCGGCGGAACATAAGCGCCGACTCGGCTTCGTCAGCGATATCGCCGAAGGACATCGTGCCAAAACACAAGGAAGAAACCTTGACGCCGCTGCGCCCCAAAATGCGGTATTGCATGCAAGTATCCTTTCTTGATTGAATTGCGAACTTAAATGCTGAATTGAGTAATTTCGCGCCGCCTAGTCGTCAGCCGCCAACTGCCCGCGCGCCACCATTTCCACCTGCCCGCCCACGCGCACGAGCGTTTCGCCGCCCCTGTCTTCGGCATGTAAATGCAGCAGCGAGGGCCTGCCGATTTGATAGCCTTGCTCGCTGCGGATGCGGAGCGAGCTGCCGCCAAAATAGCGATATTTCGCCAAGTAGGCGGCGATGCAGCCGTTGGCGCTGCCGGTGGCGGGGTCTTCGGGCGCGCCATAGATATCGTCCAGCACGCGCACATGAATGTCGTTTTCTGGCTGCAAAGTCTCGGCGCAGAAGATGGCGGGCGCTATCGCCTCATGCGCGCCCAAAAGCGCGCGCAAGCGGTTGAGATTAACCTGCGCCCGCCGCAGCGCCGCCAGTGACCGCAGCGGCACCAGCACAAAAGGCAGACCTGTTGAAACTTCTTGAATCGGGAAGCGCGGGTCAATGTCTTCTTCGGCGATGTTGAGGATGGGCGCCAGTTGGGAGCGCTCGAAGCGAGCGCCATAACTCGGCGCATTCTGCCGCATCCACAGCAAGCCATCAGCGCCGAAAGTTACCGGAATCTGCCCGGCGGGCAAATTCAGCAGCAGCCGCTCGACCGGGCGGCGCAGCAGCTCCCGCTGGATGACATAAGCAGTGCCGAGCACGGGATGCCCGGCGAATGCCACCTCAACCTCGGGCATGAAGATGCGCACATTGTAGCCGCCATTTTCCGGCACATCAGAAGTGATGAAGGTAGTTTCTGAGAAGTTGATTTCCTTGGCAAGCTGCTGCATCAGCGCGGGCGGCGGATCCCCCAGATAGACTGCCAGCTGGTTGCCGGTGTATTTGCGGCCGATGGTAAAAACATCGACGATATAAAATTCCATGCGCGACATGTCATTCGCCCTTTTCCGCATTCAGCGCTGCTGGCGGCGCCGGCCTGATACCACTTAGCAGCCGCCCGTAATGTTGGGGGCGGCGCTGCCGCAGCAGCGGGAAAAGCTCCAGATACTGCGCGCGCTGTGAGGCTTGCAGGTGGGCATGCAGGACTTCGTCGCGGTCGCGGCTGGCTTTTGCCAGGATATTGCCCAGCGGGTCGCAGATGAAGCTGCTGCCATAGAAGGTAACGGCATTTTCTTTGCCCACGCGGTTGCCAGCGGCGATGAAGATGCCATTGGCGACCGCATGCCCGCGCATCACCGTCTGCCAGGCGGCGGCTGAGTCAAAATCCGGCGCGGTTGGCTCAGAGCCGATGGCGGTCGGATAATAGATGAACTCCGCGCCTTCAAGCGCATAAATCCGCGCCAGCTCGGGGAACCATTGATCATAGCAGGTGGGGGCGGCGAGCTTGACCGCGCCGATATCATAAACGGGGAAAGCGCCAGCGCCGCCAAAATAATCCGTTTCGTGATAGCCCGCGCCTGATGGGATATGCACTTTGCGCGTGAAATGGCGCAGCTCGCCAGAAGCGGCATGCACTGTCGCTGTATCCCAGTATTTGCCATCAGCGTCACGCTCGAAGAGGCTGCCGATGACGGTGAAATTATGCCTTGACGCCAGCTCGCTGAAAAATCGCTCCGAGGGACCGCCACGCAGCGGCTCCGCCCAGCGGAAGCCGGCGGCATCACGGACGCCGGGGAAATAGGGCAGGATAGTAAACTCCGGCAAGCAGAGAAGCTCCGCGCCGCCGCTGGCAGCTGCCGCCGCCAATTCGCGGTAGAGCGCCATGGTGGCTGCCTGGTCGCCCGTCCAATGCCCTTGCGCCAGGGCGATGCGCAGGTCTCTCATGCGCTGTCCTCACGGCTGGCTTGGATCTCGGCGGCGGCGCGGGCACCCGTGAAATAAGCGCCATGCACCATCGCCGTCAAGTGATGGGGCGCGCTGGCTTCCCCCGCCCAATACAAAGGCGGCGTCGGCGCGGCGAGCCGCTCACGGGCATCATAATGCCCCGGCAGGCAGACGCTGTAACCGCCGCGGGTGAATTCGTCTTCCACCCAGTTGACCCAGCGCGCGTCTTCATATTGCAAATCCGGCTTGCCGATTGCCCGCCGCAAAGTCTCCAGCCCGTGGCGCAGCGCCGCCGCTTCGCCCAGGGGCAGCAGCTCGCGGGCGTAATCGCCAGTGAAAAAGCCCGTCCAGACAACAGCGCTGCCCTGCCTGCCCAGCGATGGCGACCACCACATCGGCGGATTGCCCCTGGCGTAGACAGCGCCTATCGCCGGGTCGAGAATCGGCTCGGCGAAGCGATAGACCATCTTCATCACCGGTCCCATTTGTAAGCCGCGCAGCGCCTCGATTTTGCTCGCTGGCAGCGCGGGACTGAAGTCGATGCCGCCCGCCTGCAAAACGCCTAGCGGCAGCGTGATGATGGCGGCATCGGCAGCGAACGCGCCGCCAGCCGTCTCGACTTTCACGCCCCGCGCCCAGCGTATCGCGGTCACGGCGCAATTCAGGCGGATATCAAGCCCGGCCGCCAGCTGCGTGTAATAGCTGTCGTAGCCATCAAGGATGCGATAATCGCTGTAGGCATCAGCGCCATCGCTGTCATGGAAGAGGTGGGCATGCGCCTTGGCGTTCAGGTAGCGCAGGCTGTCGCCCTCGGCATTGGCGAAAGAGCGCTGCACATAGCGCATTTGCGCGTCGCTAAAGCCGATGCGCCGCAGGTAGGCGCCCAGGTCTTCATCGGCGCGCGGCAGCGGCACAGCGCCCAGCTTCCAGGAGCGCGTCATATCAAGCTCTGGCGATTGCGCGCGCGCCGCGCCCATCGTCAGCCAGCCGCCCGCTTCAGTCTCAATCATGGAATCGTCAAGTTTGTTCCAGTGCCAGGTCTTTAAGCCCAGCTTCTCCACCCAGCGCCAGGTATTGACCTCGGGCGCGCGCCCATGGATAAGCTCCGCGCCGAATTCCACCGGGAAGCCGGCAAAATCGCGGTCAGTCCAGACGCGCCCGCCGATGCGATCGCGCCCCTCCAGCACGGTCGCTTCGATGCCGGCTTCTTTGAGGTGATAGGCGGCGGCTAAGCCGGCGATGCCCGCGCCGATGACGAGAACTTTCATCGCGCTGGCTCCGGCTGATAGTCGGGGTTCTCCCATACAATCAAGATGCCGGTATCGCCCGCGGCGGGCTCATCGCAATAATCGCTGATGACGCCGGCGGCGCGGAAGCCGAGCTTGAGCTGCAGGCTGACAGTCGGGTCTTTGATTTCGCCGGCGATAACACGCTCGCCGTATTCGCGGGCGGGCATGCGGTCGGCGTATTGATGATAGCCCATCAGCATGCCAACGGCGTACCAGCCGCGCAGGTTCAGCGCCTTTGCCAATTGGAAGCGGGCTTGATACAAGCCGCTGCCGATGCCTCGCCGGCGATACATGCCATGCACCGCCATCTCGACGCCATAAAGCCAATCGCCATCGTCTTCATGCGCGCGTAGCTGCATATCACCGATTGCCTCGCGCCAGCGCAGGATGGGCGCGGTCGGCGGGCGTGATGTGCGCATGGTCACCGCCATGCCGGCGCAGTTGCCTGCGTTAGGTCCGCTGATGAGCTGGGCGGCAAACTGCCCCTGCGGGAAGCGCTCAATATGCGCCAGAATGTCGTCAGTGTCAAAGCAGTCTTCACTATTGTCATTGTCGCTTGCCCCCAGGCGATCGGCATCCCGCCCGATGCCATAGGCATCGCGCAAGGAAATGCAGACGCTGCGCACATGCCAGGGCTTGGTATTCATAAGGACGATGCCAGGCAAGGTCATGATGACATCTTCGCGTTTGAAATCCTTGAGCCACCACTCGTCAACATTCATGACGATTACTTTTCGCCCGCGTTCGTCGAAGAAATATTCCCTGCCTTTTTCATCCTTTTGATATTTATTTTTCTTTCTGCCTTCTTCATACAGGTGCCTTTGAATCTCGGGCCAGTCATAGTCTAGCGCCTGCTTCAAGGTGGCGATGGTATCCTCACTTTTGTCGCCGGCGATAGCGGCATCTATCTTTTTAATCTTCCGCTCCAGTTCTTTTTTGCTCAGTTTGCGGCTCAAGTTCCCACCCCCCAATTGGCTTTAGCGTTTGCCCAGCATATACGCTAGTATTAAGTATAGCAATTTAATCAAAGAGCAGACAGAGTTCCTGCCGCAACTATGAGCAGCCGCTGGCGGCGCATCCGCGAAACTGGCTTCTTCCTGGCGCTGCCAACCACAGCATGGCTCGCCCTATTTTTTGTGCTGCCCTTGGCGATTGTGCTGTTCGTAAGTTTTATGTCGCGCGGGCGCGGCGGCGTCGCCGAATTGCCCTTTACTTTGGAGCATTATCAGCGTTCCTTCGGCATCTTCTCCATTATATTGTGGCGCTCGATACGCTTGGCGGCGCTGACGACCGTCATCTGCCTGCTGCTTGGCTATCCGCTGGCATTTTTCATCAGCACGCGGCGGCGGCGGCTGGCGCGGCATATCAGCCTGTTCCTGGTCATCCTGCCTTTTTGGACGAACTTCTTAATCCGCACCTATTCCTGGCGCATCCTGCTGGGCGAAGCGGGCCTTATCAACGGCTTCCTGCTGCATCTGGGGCTAATCGGCGAGCCGCTCTCGCTGCTCAACACCCAATTCGCCGTCTTGATTGGCTTGGTTTATGGCTTCCTGCCCTTTATGGTGTTGCCGATTTATGCCTCGGTGGAGCGCTTTAACTTCCGATATGTGGACGCGGCGCAAGATTTGGGCGCGAATGACGCGCGCACCTTCCTGCGGGTGGTGCTGCCTTTGACGATGCCGGGGGTGCTGGCGGGCTGCGCGCTGGTCTTCATCCCCTCGGTCGGCGCATTTGTAACGCCCGATTTGCTGGGCGGCACAAAGGGCTTGATGATTGGCAACTTGATTAACAATCAATTCGGCGGCTCGGGCAACATGCCGCTGGGCTCGGCGCTGTCCATCGTGATGATGGCGGTGGTGATGCTCTCGCTGCTGGTCTATGTCTTCGGCAATCGGCGGGAGCGCGGCTGATGGCAGCGCCGGGCAGGCTCATCAACGAAGGCGCTCTCGGGCGCAACCGCGCCCTGCGCCGCCTGGGCAAGCTCGGCTTGTGGCTGAACCCCGCCGCCGCCTATTTTTTCCTGTGGGCGCCGATTTTGATTTTGGTGCTCTTTTCTTTTAACGACAGCCGCTCGGTATCGTCTTTTAACGGCTTTACCTTGAAGTGGTACGGCAACATCCTCAACAATGTGATGGGGGCGGAGAGCGCCTTCTCCACCGAGATTATGCTCAATGCCTTCCGCAACAGCCTCTTTGTTGGCACTGTCGCCACCGCAATCGCCACCGTGCTGGGCACGATGATTGCGCTGGCGATGGCGCGCGGGCGCTTCCGCGGCAAGGGACTGCTGGAGGGGCTGCTGTTTCTGCCGGTGGTCATCCCCGAAATCACGCAGGCGATTTCCCTGGCGATATTTTTCAAAGTGCTCTTTGACTGGGTCGCGCTGATGAGCGGCGAGCGCATTTTCCCCGGCTTCCACACCATCATCGCCGCGCATGTAACCTTTAACATCTCGTATGTCGCGATTGTGGTGCGGGCGCGCCTGGCGGATATGAACCCGCAGCTGGAAGAAGCGGCGAAGGACCTGGGCGCCAACCCTTGGCAGGCATTCTGGCGCGTTACCTTCCCGCTGATGCTGCCGGGCGTCATCTCGGGCGCATTGCTGGCATTCACGCTGTCGCTGGACGATTTTGTCATCACCTTCTTTACCGCCGGCGTCGGCACGACCACCCTGCCCGTATTTGTCTATGGCTTGTTAAAATTGACGGTGACGCCGGAGGTGAATGCAATCTCGACAATTATGATGGTCTTAAGTACGATTTTGATTGGCATCTCGCTGGCAATTCAGGGGCGCGGCGCGTCCCGCATTTAGTTCAATCGCTATCCGTAAAGGAGTTTCTCATGAAAAAAGTACTGCTGCTGCTGTCGGCGCTGTTGCTCTTGGTGCCGGGCGCATTCGCCCAAGAGATGGAGCATGAACCCTGGGCTTGCCCCGAAGGCTATGAGGGGCAGACCCTAAGCATATTTAACTGGTCGACATACATCGCCGAAGACACGGTGCCCAATTTTGAAGCCGCCTGCGGCGTCACCGTGAATTATGACATCTACGAGAGCAACGAGGCGATGCTGGCGCGCATCCGCCAGGGCAACCCCGGCTACGATATTATCGTGCCCAGCGGCGGCACCGTGCAGCGCATGGCGGAAGAAATGCTGCTCATCCCGCTGGATATGGCGATGATACCGAATGCCGCGAATGTGATCCCGGATTTGCTGGGCGCGGCTTACGACCCCGACAACATGTACTCCCTGCCGTATCAGTGGGGCACGGTCGGCGTCGGCTACCGCACGGAGGTGTTCCCGGACGGCATTAATTCCTGGGACCAGGTATGGGAGCATGATGGACCAGTCGCCTGGCTTGATGACCGGCAGACCATGTTGGGCATCGCCCACCTGTTTCTGGATAACGACCCGAATACCACTGACGCGGACGAAATCAACGCCGCCCGCGATTACCTGATCGAGAAAGGCGGCAATGTGGTTACGGTGGCGGCGGATGATGGCCAGGTCTTGCTGGAGCGCGGCGATGTGGATATCGCCATCGAATACAACGGCGACATTTTGCAGATTTCCTGGGATTGCGAATGCGATGACTACGCCTACGCCATACCGGAAGAAGGCAGCAATGTCTGGATAGACAACCTCTCTATCCCGGTTGACGCGCCCAACCCGGAATTGGCTATGGTATTTATCGACTACATTCTCGATGCCAAGGTCGGCGCTGACCTGACCAACTACATCTGGTACGCCTCGCCAAACCAAGCCTCAATTGAATCGGGCTACATTGACGAAGACATATTGAATGACCCGGCCATTTTCCCGCCGGCCGAGCAAGTGGCGAAACTCTTCGCGGTTATCGATGTTGGCGCCGAAGCCGAAGAGTTGATCAACAACGCCTGGGACGAACTGCTGATCTTCCTCGGGCAATAGGCTCAACAAGAAAAGCGCTGGGGTTGGGCAATGTTGCCCCGCCCGCCCCCAGCGCAATCGGGACCCTGCTGATGTCTACTGCCGATGTGCAGCTCATCGACATCGTGAAGGAGTTTGACTCCGGCGGCGAGCGTGTGCGCGCGGTCGACAGCGTCAGCATTGAGATTGCCGATGGCGAGTTTTTTGCGCTCTTGGGTCCCAGCGGCTGCGGCAAGACGACAACACTGCGGCTGATAGCGGGCTTCGAGCAGCCGACAAGGGGCAGGATCCTCATCCGCGGGCGGGCGATGCAAGGCATCCCCGCCTATCATCGCCCCGTCAACACCGTATTCCAGGATTATGCGCTCTTCCCGCATTTGACTGTCGAGAAGAACATCATGTTCGGCTTGCAGATGGAAGGCGTCGACAAGCGGGAAGCGCAAAAGCGCGCCCAGGAATCGCTGGAGATGGTGCGGCTGCCCGGCGTTGGCGGGCGCAAGCCGCATCAACTTTCGGGCGGGCAGCAGCAGCGGGTGGCATTGGCGCGCGCCCTGGTCAAGCAGCCGGCGGTGCTGCTGCTGGACGAGCCGCTGGGCGCGCTTGACCTCAAGCTGCGCAAAAATATGCAATACGAGCTCAAAGCGCTGCAGCGGGATGTCGGCATCACTTTCATCTATGTTACGCACGACCAGGAAGAAGCCATCACCATGGCGGACCGCATCGCAATTATGAACGCGGGCGAGCTGCTGCAAGTGGGCAGCCCCAAAGAGATATACGAGCAGCCCAACACCCATTTTGTCGCCGACTTCATCGGCGAGACCAATTTCATCGCTGGCGAATTACGCGGGCGCGCTGACGATGGCTATGGCGCAGTCACGCTGGCGAATGGCGCGCAGCTGCGGGCGCGGCTGGCGGCAAGCCTGGCAGCGGGCAGCCGCTCGGTCACGCTGGCGATCCGCCCGGAGAAAATCGCCATCGCCCGCCATGAAGGCGCGCCAGCGGCCACCGCTGGCATCACGCAGTTGGAGGCGCGCATAATCGCCCAGCAATACATCGGCACCGACACCCGCTACACGGTCGATATCGGCGGCGGAATACGACTGGTGGCGCGCGTTCAAAACACGGGCGCAATAGCCGCCGACACTTTCGCCGAGGGGCAGACGGCGCTGGTCAGTTGGAGCGACTCCAGCGCTACCGCACTCGACCATTGAGCGCCAGCCGAATACATGGCGCAGCGGGCGCAGCGGTGCTACACTCTGTTGATACGGTTCAGCAAATTCGCGAGCTCCTATGAACGCCCTCGCCGTGGAACAAGCGCCATCCGGCAGCCCCAGCAAGCATATCGACGCGGCAACCGGCTTTGAAATAAGCGCCGAGTTCCAGCGCTTCAACCAGAAGTATGACATGTTCAACCGCGCCATCTGGGATGAAGAAGTCCGCTCGGAACGCTCGCGGAGATTCTTCGAATCCTATTTCACCGATCTGGCGCAGTTCCGCAAGGTTGAAGGCTTCCAGCAGCGGGATTATGCCCTGCGCAACGCCGCCTGGTACATCGCGGATTTCACGGCGGACCTGCTGGAAACCACGGAAGACCGCAAGGAAGGCTTCCTCGATACCTACACCATGTTCCGCGAAGGCGCGACCCGCAAGAGCGAAGCGCCGCCAGCGGTACACAGCGCCGAGCTGAAGCGGGCGGGGCGGTTCCTGGGCGCGGACGCCATCGGCATCTGTGACTATGACGAGCGCTGGGTCTACAGCCACAACTACAGCCGCCAGCACGGCAGCAACAAAGACATTGACCTGCCGCCAGACTTGACGCACACGGTTGTCATCGTCAACGAGATGGACCATGCGACCATCCAGACGGTGCCCTCGGCATTAAGCGGTTCCGCCACGGGGCAGGGTTACAGCCGCGATATCATCGCCGTGCTTTCGATTACGCAATACATCCGCAATTTGGGCTATCGCGCGGTCGCCAGCTTAAACGACACGGCGCTTTCCATCCCGCTGGCGATTCAAGCGGGCTTGGGGCAATACGGGCGTCATGGTTTGCTGATAACGCCACAGTTTGGACCGCGGGTGCGCATCGCCAAGATTTTCACGGATATGCCGCTGGTTGCCGATGCCCCAATCGATTTCGGCGTTAGCGAGACCTGCGCCATCTGCCGCCGCTGCAGCAGCGGCTGCCCGGTCAAAGCGATTCCCGCCGGCGCGCCCAAGTTCGAAAGCGCTGAAGCGATCTCCCACCTCAAGGGCGTCAAGAAATGGACGATAAACGCGGCGAAATGTTTTCAGTTTTGGGTCAATCAAGGCACCGATTGCTCGATTTGCATCCGCGTCTGCCCCTATAACAAGGACTTCTCGCGCCCGTTTAACCGCCTGCTGCGCTGGATGCTGAGCAATCGCTGGCGGCGGCTGGCGCTGTGGCTGGACCGCAAGCTGAACTATGGCAAGCGCAAAACTGCCGGCTGGTGGTGGCGGCGCCTCCCCTCTTGAGCGCTTGAGACGCCGTCGCTTCGCTTATGCTGCGCTTGCCCTTCGCCCTTGCCTGGACGCTCCTGCTGACGACCCTGCTGCTGCAAGGGGAAGCCGACCCGCTCATCAACCTGGGGCTGCCCAGCGGCGCGAATACCCTCGCGCGCGAGCTCGCTTTCAGCGCGGTGCATTTGCTGGCATTTGGCTTCACTTGCCTGTGTTGGCATTGGGCGCTGAGCGCGAGCGCCGCTGCCGAGCGCAGCGCCCTCGCCGCGATAACGATTGCGATTACCCTGGGCGCTAGCACCGAATTCTTGCAGACGGCAACTTTGGACCGGCATTTTTCCTGGCTGGATTTGGGCGCGAACTTCGCCGGCGTCTTGATTGCGGCGGCGCTGCTGGAGTGGCGCTTGCGGGCGCTGCCGCCGGCTACTCCGGCTGATAGTGCGGGTTCTCCCAGACGATGAGCGTCGCCCAATTGTCCGAAGCCTCATCGACAATATAATTTTCCAGCAGCCCGCGCACTTCAAAGCCGCGCCCCAGCTGGAAAGAGAGCGTGCTGTCATATAGCTCGCCCGCGACAACCTTTTTTGCGTACTCCCGCGGGCTCAGCGCTGATTTATAGTCGGCATAGCCGGGCATCAAGCCGCCGGCGACAATGCCGCGCCGGTTCAGCCGCCGCACGACATCTTTGCGCGCCTGATACAACAGCGAACCCACGCCGCGCCGTCTGAAGGCGGGATGCACGCTGATGTCGCTGCCATAATACCAGGCGCCAGCGGGATCGTGCCGGCTGTAATAGCCGCCATCGATGATGTCCTGGTAGCGGTGCTGCGCCTGCTCAAAGTCGAAATCGATGAGAAAGCCGGAGCCCAAGCCGATGACGCGCTCGCCAGCCAGCGCCACAAAATTGCCTTCGGGGAAGAGGCGGCAATGGTTGCGGAAATGCGCCTCCAGCATCAGTTCTTCCGCCGCCAGCGTGGGGAAACAGTCGCGCTGCAATTGTTCCAGCGCCGCGGCATAGCGCTGCCGCAAGGTATCAATGCGGAAGGGTTTTTCTGCCATCGCTGCCTGCTCCATCGGCGGGGATTGTACAGTATTTGGCTACGCATCCCAAGCGTAGGGGCGACCTGGTCCGGGCAGTTGCATAGAAAGACATTCACCACAAAGACACAAAGGACACAAAGTATTTTCTTGAAATGACTCTGTGTCCTTTGTGTCTTTGTGGTGAACACAATTTTTGATGCGATTGCCCTGCATTTCCCGGCGCGTTTGCCTGCCCCCGCGCGCTTTGGTACAGTATTAGGGGAATGCGCCAGGCGCGCTTCGCCAGGTCTTTGACGGAAGCCAAGGTGTCACATGCCGGTCAAGTTGCATGTCGACGACATATCGTTGAGTTTTGGCGGCATTAAGGCGCTTAGCCAAGTCAATTTTCAGGTCGAAGCGGGCGCGATATTTTCTGTTATCGGACCGAATGGCGCTGGCAAAACCAGCCTGATCAACAGCATCAACGGCTTCTATCGCCCACAGAGCGGGCGCATTCTTTTTGAAGGCGCAGACATCAGCCAACTGCCACCCTACCGGCGGGCGGCATTGGGCATATCCCGCACCTTCCAAAACATCGCGCTGTATACCAACGCGACCGTGCTTGACAATCTGATGGCGGCGCGGCATATCCACATGAAAAGCGGCATGCTGGCGGGAGCGCTGTTTTGGGGCGCGGCGCAGCGGGAAGAAATCGCCCATCGGCGGCGCGTCGAAGAGCTTATCGACTTTTTGGAGCTGGAACCGCTGCGCAAATCTATTGTCGGCACTTTGAGTTATGGCTTGCGCAAGCGGGTCGAGCTGGGGCGGGCATTGGCGCTGGAGCCGACGCTGCTGCTGCTGGACGAACCGATGGCGGGCATGAATGTCGAAGAAAAAGAAGACATGGCGCGCTATATCCTCGACATCCACGAGCAGCAGGGCACGACAATTCTGCTGATTGAGCATGACATCGGCTTGGTGATGGATATCTCCCAGCGCATCGCCGTTATCGATTTTGGCGAGCTTATCGGCGTAGGCACTCCCGCCGAGATTAGCGGCAACCAGGCGGTCATCAGCGCCTATTTGGGCGAAGGGAGCGCTTGATGGCGCGGGCGTGGCCGCAGGATATTCCCTATCGCGCGCCGGTGCCGGGGCGCAGCTTCCAATCGCGCCTGACGCAGCCGATACCGCCGATTGCGCCCGGCGAAGACACGCTGTCCAAAGCATTCCTGCGCCGCGTCCAGCAGTTGGGGGACGCGGTCGCGCAGCGGAAAAAGCGCTACGGCATCTGGCAGGAATACAGTTGGAACGATGTCTACGCGCAGGTCATGCAATTTGCCGCGGGGCTGCTGGCGCTGGGCATGGAGGCGGGCGGCACCCTGCTCATCATCGGCGAGAATGCCCCGGAGATGTATTGGGCGCAGATAGCGGCGCATGCGCTGCAGTGCAAAACTTGCTGCGTCTTCAGCGATGCCAGCCCGCGGGATATCCATTATGCGCTTGAGGCGACTGATGCCACCATCGTCTGCGCCCAAGACCAGGAACAGGTCGACAAGATGCTGGCGCTGCAAGCGGCGAACCCGCAGATACTCAAAGTGATTTATTGGGAAGAGCGCGGCATCTGGGACTATGACGCCGACTGGCTGGCGAGCTTTGAAGCCGTGCAGGCGCTGGGGGAGGCGCGGCGGCGGGAAGCGCCTACCTTTTTTGACGAGATGGCGCGCCGAACAAAGCCGCTGGATACCATCCTCTTGAGCATGACCTCGGGCACGACCAGCTTGCCCAAATTCGCCGAAGTTACCCACCATCAGTTGGTCTATGGCCATGCCCTCAACGAGGCTTATGTCGATTCGCGGCAGACGGACAATTGGCTGTCCTTCAGCCCGATGGCATGGCTGGCGGAGCAGGCATTCGGCTTCACAGCGCATTTGCTCAAAGGCACGCAGGTCAACTTCCCCGAGGGGGCGGAGACGGTGCCCAGCGACCTGCGGGAGATTGCGCCGGCGGGCTTGCTCTTCCCCAGCCGCGTTTGGGAAAACCTGGCGCGCACCGTGCAATTCCGCATCAACGACAGCAGTTGGGGCAATCGGCAGCTCTACCGCCTGTTTATGCCCATCGCCTACCGCGCCATTGACCGCGAAGATGCGCGCCAGCCGCTGCCGCCGCCGCTGCGATTCCTGCGCTGGCTGGGGGAATACGCCATATTCGCGCCGCTGCGCGACAAACTCGGCTTGACGCGGGCGCGCAATGTGCTGACGGCGGGCGCGATGTTAAGCGCCGAGAACCTGCGCTTCTTCCGCGCTATCGGCATTGAGCTGCGGCAATTCTATGGCTCGACCGAGAGCTTCGGCACCTTGCACCTGCGCGGCGATGTGCGCTTTGAAACTGTCGGCGTGCTTGTGCCCGGGGTGGAGCTGAAAATCGCCGACAATCAGGAGATTCTGCTGCGCACCCAGGCGCGCTTCAAAGGCTATTACAAGCAGCCAGCAGCCACCGGCGCGGCGCTGGACAGCGAGGGCTGGTATTACACGGGCGATGCCGGGCACATGGACGAGCAGACGGGGCATCTCATCTATCTGGAGCGGGTGAAAGATTTAATCGAGCTGGCGACAGGCGAGAAGTTCAGCCCGCAATACATCGAAGGGCGCGTCAAATTCAGCCCCTTTGTGCAAGATATCATGACCATCGGCGGCGCGGAGATGGCGTTTGTCTCGGCGATTATTGTGATAGATTTCCAAAATGTCTCGCGCTGGGCGGAGAAACATGGCATCGCCTTCACCACTTATGTCGACCTGTCCCAGCGCGGGGAGGTCATCGACATCATCCGGCGGGAACTGCGGGAAGTGAACGCGTCGCTGCCAGCCGCTTCGCAAGTCAAGCGTTTTGTGCTGCTGCATAAAGAATTTGACGCTGATGAAGCGGAACTGACGCGGACGCGCAAACTGCGGCGCGGCGCATTGAAGGAAAAATATCACGATTTGCTGGCGGCGATTTATGGCGGCGAGCGCCTGGTGCGCGTGCGCGCGGATGTGCGCTATCGCGATGGACGCCGGGGACAGGTCGAGACCGAACTTCAAGTGGCTGATGTCTAGCGCTGCCCGCCGCGCCGCCGTGAGCGCGGGCAATCGCTGACCGGGGAAGGATGTCGCTGGTGCTGGAAATCATCAAGAAATACGAAGCGCAATTGCGCTGGGCGCTGTATGCGCTGGGCGCTGCCCTGCTGCTGCTCTTCCTGGCGGATCAGCTGGCGGGCAAAAAAGCGGCGCGCATCCTGCAAACGCTGCTATCGGGCATATTGGTCGGCGGCGTCTATGGCTTGGTGGCATTGGGCATCGTGGTCATCAACAAGGCATCGGGCGTCTTCAATTTCGCCCATGGCTGGATGATGGTGGTGGGCGGCATGATATTCTGGAGCTTCTTCAGCGTCAGCGAGATTTCGCTGCTGGGCGCCGCGCTGCTGGCGACAGCGACCATGCTGCTGGCGATGAGTACCGCCAGCTTCAGCCGCTTGCGCCAGCGGCGGACGCAGCTGCTGGTGCTTGGCGGCAGCCTGCTTTTGACAGCGCTGATGACTGCCGGCGGCAGCGACTGGCGCTGGCTGCACGCGCTTAGCGGCGCTTTTGCCGGCGCGATGCTGACCGGCTTGGCGGTCGAGCGCTTCGCCATCCGCCCGCTGATTGGGCAGCCCCTGTTCACAGCGGTGCTGATGACGCTTGCCATCGCCGAAGTTTTGCACGGCGTAACACAAATCGCCTGGGGCACAGTTGAGCTGAATCTGCCGATATTCGTCAACCCGGCGACTGGCAGCCGCTTCCAACCCATCCGCCTGGAGGGCTTGCGCGAGCTGCTTGACGGTCTCGTCATCGTGCGCGTCGAGCTGGTCATCGCCTTTGTCTTGGCGCTGGTCGCGTTCAGCGGCTTCATCATTTTCTTCCGCTATACCAGTGTCGGCTTGGCAATGCGGGCGACAGCGGAAGACCAGCAGTTGGCGCAGGCTGTCGGGCTGCGCGTACGCGTGATATTGGCGATTTCCTGGGCGGCGGCGGCATTCCTGGCGAGCATCGCCGGCGTCTTGCAGGGGGGCGCGGTCGGCTTGTCGCTTAACATCAGCCTGGTGGCGCTGCGCGTCTTCCCGGCGGTGTTATTGGGCGGTTTGGAATCCATCAGCGGCGCTTTCATCGGCGGCATACTCATCGGCATCGTCGAGCAATTTGGCACGCTCATCAATTCGTCGCAGCAAGTCGGCACCAACCTCGCGCCCTATCTGGTTTTGATGCTGGTGCTGGTGCTGAAGCCCGAGGGGCTGTTCGGCGAAAAACGGATAGAGCGCGTGTAGCGCCGGAGCCGCGCAGGGGAGCGCTTATGGCGAACATCAAGCCGGCGGGCGTATTCGATACCACTTACGAAGACGACATGGCAATCGACCGGACGCGGCGCGACAAATTCTGGAAGAATTTGGCATTCTGCGCGCTGCTGCTGGTGCCGCTGCTGTCGGCATCGGGACCGCTGGGGCTGGGGCTGCTCGGCGACCAATACATCGGCTTGATAGCGCGGATTGCGATTTATGTCATCGCCGTGCAGGGCTTGAACCTGCTGGTCGGCTACACCGGGCAGATATCGCTGGGGCATGCGGCCTTTATGGGCGTCGGCGCTTACGGCTCGGCGATATTGGCGCGGGAGCTCGGCTTCAGCTTTTGGCTGGCGCTGCCCACGAGCGCGCTGCTGACGGGAATGCTGGGCTTGCTCTTCGGCTTGCCATCGCTGCGCGTGAAGGGATTTTACCTGGCGATGGCGACTTTGGCGGCGCAATTTATCATCCCCTGGGCGCTGGAATATCCGCTGGCGGGTTGGACTGGCGGCACCCGCCCGCTCAGCCTGCCCGCGCCGATGATAGGTCCCTTCACGCCTTATGCGCGGGACAGCGTGAGCCCCGAGACGCCTTTGGATTTCACGGCGGGCGCTGCCTTCATCGTTGATGTGATTGCAGTTGAGCTGACTGCCGGCGCTGTAGACTCTGCCCGTATCGACATCCTGCAGCCGGGCGGCGCGCCCCTGCCTTACGGCGATGTAAACATGACCGTCACCCGGGATGCGGCCGGCAATGTGATTGCGCTGCGTTATATCGCCAGCAAAGCGGGCGCATATCGCGTTCAGCTTGCAGGCGCGGCGGAAGCGCGGGCGGAAGTGCGGCGCGGCAAAGCGCTGAGCTTCGCCACCGATACCGCGATGTATTACCTCATCGTGCCGCTGGCGGTGCTGTTGATGTTCCTGGCGCGCAATCTCATCCGCACGCGCACGGGACGGGCATTCATCTCGGTGCGCGATAATGACTTGGCGGCGGAATTGCTGGGCGTGAATGTCTTTGCCACCAAGCTGCGGGCATTCTTCCTCAGCGCGGTTTATGCTGGCATCGCGGGCTGCCTGCTGGCATTTGAGCGCAACAGCATCTCCCTGCAAATGTTTCAGCTGGACCTGTCCATCGAGATGCTGGCGATGCTGATTATCGGCGGCGCTGGCTATCCCCTGGGCGCGCTCTTCGGCGTAACATTCATCCGCCTGCTGCAGGAAGCGGCGATTCCCGCGCTGCGCCCCTGGCTTAGCGATTGGCTGCCCCAGCTTTTCCCCTTCATCGACGCCGTGAATATCACCAGCGCTATCAATCCCATCCTTTTTGGCGGCGCGCTGATTGTATTTCTCATACTGGAGCCGCGGGGCATCGCCCACCGCTGGGAGCTGCTCAAAGCCGCCTGGAAGCTGCGCCCCTATGCCTATTAGTTGCCATGCGCCGCGCATTGGCATAAGCTAGAGTAAGATAGAGTAACGAAGTTGAGCATTGCAATTCTTGAGTGAATGAACTGAAGGAGAGTGCTGATATGAATCGCTTCATTATTTTATGCGCGCTGGTCTTGCTGCTCGGCGCTGCGCTGCCGGCGCTGGCGCAAGATATGCTGCCCTACCCCTCGGATTTGACCGAATGCGAGGTTGATTTGAGCGGGGAGACGGTCAATATCTTCCATTTTGGCGACCTAAGCGGTCCCTACGCTTTCATCACGCAGCCGATTGTATCGGCGGTGAGCGATGCCGTGCTCTATTGGAACAGCCATGGCGGCGTCTGTGGCGCGGAGCTGGCGCAAGTCTATGAAGATACCGGCGGCAACCTGGAGGCGACCCAGAGCGCGTATGACCGCTTCTCCAGCGAATATGCCGAGGAGTTGGACTTGCTGCTGCTCTATGGCTCTGGCGATGGTGAATTGCTGCGCGAACAGCTGGCGGCGGACGAGATCGTCTCTTTCATTTCCGCCGGTTCCATCGAGAGCCTCTACGGCGAAGATGGGCAGACGCCCGGCTGGCTCTATGCCAGCAACCCGCTGTATATCAACCAGTTCGGTTTCTTCTGTCAATTTGTCGCCGCCAATCCCGAGATTTTCCCCGACCCTGTCATCGGCTTTGTAACCTGGCCCGGCGCCTTTGGCATGGCGGGCACGGGTCCCGCGGCGCGTGATTACTGCGGCGGGCTGGGCGTGCCGGTGCTGGCGGAGCCGCAGATATTCCTGCCGACCGACAGCGACATATTGACGCAGGTGCAAAACGCCATCGACAGCGGCGCCAACATCCTCTATAGCAATTCACTGGCATCCGGTCCCGCCTTGATTGCCAGCACCCTGGTGGACCTGGGCATGGATGAGGACATCAAGCTCGCCGGCGTCAACTGGGTGATGGATACCACCGTGGGCTTGCTGGGGCAGCGCGTGCTGAAAGCCAACGGCTTGCCCTCGGTAGATGGCATGTTCGGCTCGATGCCATACCTGTGGTGGACCGAGCGGGACAATGCGGCGGTGCAATTTGTCACGCAGCAATTCAACGCCAACAAGCGCAGCCCCGCCGAGCAGAATATCGCCTATCTGGTATCTTGGGGCGCGGTGGATTCCATCATTGAAGCCACCATCCGCACCGTCAACCGCGTCGGCAGCCTGAGCGCGGTTACCGGCGCGGAAATGCGTGAAACTGTGGAAAGCATGGATTATGCCGTGCTGGGCGGGCTGTATCAGCACAAGATCGAAGATGGCATGCGCGAAGGCACGCTCAACCGCATCGCCGTGATGAAGTTCGCAAATGCCACCATGTCAGGTCCCGCGACCGGGGCGGAAGACGCCCTGCTCATTGATGATGGCGCGGGCGGCAAGTTCTTCCTGCCGCTTGTCCTGCCGCTGACGGAATTTATGCCCGTGCCGCAGCTGCGCGGCTGACGCCCTCAGCGCCCGCCCCGCCTCCGCTGTCAGGAGCGAGGGGCGGGGCAGCGCATTGGCTCGTCAGATATGGGACTAGCGCCGCAAGTTGATGCCCGCCCGACATTGTCCGTCAACAATATCGAGGTGGTATACAGCGGCGTTATCCTGGTGCTGCGCGGCGTGACGCTGGAAGTGGCAGCGGGCAAAGTTGTCTCGCTGCTTGGTCCTAATGGCGCGGGCAAATCCACCGCTTTGAAGGCGATAAGCGGCTTGCTGCAAGCGGAGCTGGGCGAGGTTACACGCGGCGCAATCCACTGGGGCAGCGAGCGGCTGGACCAGCTCAGCGCCGAGGACATCGTGCGCAAGGGACTGGTGCAGGTGATAGAAGGCAGGCCCCTCTTCCGCCATTTGACTGTCGAAGAAAATTTGCGGCTCGGCGGGATGGCATACCCGGGAGAGCGCCAACTGCGCGCGGATTTGCAGCGCGTCTATCAGTATTTCCCCGCGCTTAGCAAGCTGCGCAAGCGCGTCAGCGGCTATCTCTCGGGCGGCGAGGGGCAGATGCTGGTGATTGGGCGCGCGCTGATGGCGCATCCGCAGATTTTGCTGCTGGACGAGCCGTCACTGGGGCTGGCACCGCTGCTGGTGCGGGAAATCTTCGGCATCATCCGCGAAATCAATCGGCAGGAAGGGGTGTCCATCTTGCTGGTGGAGCAGAATGCGCGCGCGGCGCTGGCGCTGGCGGACTATGCTTATGTGATGGAAAATGGGCGCATCGTGCTTGATGGTCCCGCGGCGCAGCTGCGGGAAAACGAAGATATCAAAGAATTTTATCTGGGTTTGAACCAAGCCGGCGGGCGCAAGCATTATCGCGATGTCAAACATTACAAGCGGCGCAAGCGCTGGCTGGGCTAAGCTGTATCCAAACACATACACAAAATAGCTCGGGGGCGGCGGTGACAAAACTTGATGCGCGCATACGAGACTTGCTGCGCCATGCTTATGAGCGCGCGCCAGCGATGCGCGCCCGCATGGATGCTGTTGGCATTACGCCCGCCGATATTCAAGGCGCGCGTGACCTGGCGAAAATCCCGGTGCTAAGCAAAGACGCGCTGGTGGCGCTCCAGCGGGAGCAGCCGCCTTTTGGCGGCTTGCTGACGATTGACTCGTCCACCCTGCCCCGCATCTATCTCTCGCCGGGACCGATTTTTGATCCCCAGCCGCCGCCCGAAGACCCGGCGGCGCAGCTGGCACCTTTCCAATACCTCGGCATCGGCAAGGGTGACCGCGTCTTAAATACCTTCCACTATCACTTGAGCCCGGCGGGCATCCTGCTGGACGAGGCGGCGCGGGCTTGTGGCGCGACGGTAATCCCCGCGGGGCCGGGCAACAGCGATCTGCAAATCATGCTGATGCTGTCCCTGGGCTTGAGCGCCTACCTGGGCACACCGAGCTTTTTGATGGCGCTGCTGGATAAAGCGGAAGCGCTGGGGCATGGCGCTGGCAAGCTGCCGATACAGAAGGCGCTGTTCGCGGCGGAACCTTACACAGCCAGCCAGCGCCAACGCTTTGAAGGCGACTATGGCATGAAGACCAGCTCCGTCTACGCCACTGCCGATCTGGGATTCATCGGCTATACGCGGGCGGGACTGCAGGGCTTTTGCATCATGCCGAGCCTGTACCTGCAAATCTGCGACCCGGGGACGGGCGCGCCCCTGCCCGCGGGCGCGACCGGCGAAATCGTCGTGACGACCTTCAACAAAGCCTATCCGCTGCTGCGCTTTGGCACGGGTGACCTGGGCGCGCTGGCACCAGCGCCGCAATGCGCCGGGCAGCAGCTGCTGGGCTTGTATGGGCGCAGCGGCGAGGCAATCAAGGTGCGCGGCATGTTCCTGCATCCCAATCAGTTGAGCGCCGCGGCGCGGCACTTCCCGGAAATACGGGCGCTGCAGGCGGTCATCAGCCGCCCGGGAAATCGCGATGTGCTCACGATTCGCGTCGAATTACACGACAGCGCGTCCGCCGCGGGCATTGGCGAGAAGCTGACCGCGCTGGCGCAGCAAGCGGCGAGGCTGCGGGTTGACGCGGTGGAATTTGTAGCGGCGGGCACAATTGAAGCGGGCGGGCGCAAAATCGTGGATGCGCGCAAATGGGATTAAGCAGCGAGAAACTATAGCGGCAAAGATTCCACAGGGATTCTTACCACCGAGTACACCGAGAAAAGCCTGAGAAAATCTCTGTGCTCTCTGTGGTTAAAAACCCGTGTCGTGTTTGCCAAGAGGGTTATATCCACAATAATCGCCACTCCCTAGTTACTCATCAGCCGCGGATTCTTCCGCTTCTGGCGGCGCTTCGACAATTTCAAGCGTGAAGGGCTGCGCCTCGCTGCCCTCTTTGATGCGCGCCTCAAAGATGAACGCGCCCGCTTGCGCGCCGATGGCGAGGTCAGTCCAGGCGGAGCTGCTGGTATCGTCGTCAACATCATCGTTCTCGCCCAGCAGCCGCGTCCCTTCGCCGTCATAAATGCCGAGCACAGTATCAACAGTGTCGTCTTCGCCGCGCAGATATACATGTACGGTGCGGTTGGCGGGCAGGGTTACGCGGTAGCGCACGCGCTGACCGGGTCCTACTTTGCCATGCGCCAGCACTTGGGTGCTGCCGATGCCGAGGGACAGCTCGCCGCCGTCAATCAATTCGCCGAGGATGACATCGTTCAGGTGCTTTTCCGCCGCTTCCAGCAGGGGGTCGCCAGCGCTCGCCAAGGTCTCCAGCGTGACGGGCACAAGCACACTGGGCATCACGCCCTGGGCTTCGACATGAATCGTTTTATCGGGGTCCAAAGCGCGGGCGACGGTGAAGCGGATGGTCATATCTTCTGGCATCAGGAAGTCGTCAACAGCGCCGCCCAGCCCGCCCGTCGCATGATGCCCGACAATGGCGGCGCGGTCGGCAATTGTCATGTTGTAGCTGAAAAACTCACAAGCGCTGAAGCAGCCGGGCGCGACAATAACGGCGACCTCGCCCGCATAACGCGGATGCTCGTCTTCCTCAGGCAGGCAGAAGCGGTCTTCAGAATCAGGGTTGAGATGGAAGCCGCCGATAGCTTCATTGTAGATGCTGGAATAGCCCAGGATATGCTCTTCATCAAAGAAATATGCCGCGAGCTGGTCCGCCAGATAGCCGCTGCCGCCGCCGTTATAGCGCATATCGATGATGATGCCGGGCACGGCTTCTTCAGCAAAAGTTTCCAGCGCGCGCTCCCACAGCTTCACTGTAAGCCGTTCATCATCGCTAAAAGAGTAGATGGCGACATAGCCATAGCCGCTGGGCAAAATCTCATGTTGGACTGGCAGCGCATGCTCGTCCCTGCCCGCGAAAAAGGACGAGTGGTTGAAGCTGGCGCGCTCGCTGATTGGGCTTAAGGTCGCCGTCTGTTCGTCCTCGCTATCGGGGTTAAGAAAGCTGACCTCGACCTCGACGCCCAGCGGGAAGCGGGTGATATAACGAAGCTGCTGCAAGCGCTTGCTATGCTCGGTGCTCAGCGCTTGATGCGCCCAGACGAATTCGCGCTCCATCGCCGCTTCTACGGTGCCGCCATCCCAAGCCAAAATCTCGGCGCCCAGCGCCATGCCCGCATTCGCCGCGGGACCGCCTTCGATGAGATAACTGGTGACAATCCTGCCATCCTCCAGCTCGGACAGGGCGATGCCCAAGCCGCCAGCGGTTTCTTCTTGGAAAAGCTCGATCACATGGCTGAGGGGCATGCTGACATGACCATCGGGGATTTCCCACAGAAAATCGCGCATCGCCAAGGCATAGGCATCGCTGTCTTCCGCGACCTCCGCCTCGGCAAAGCGCGGCGCATAAGTCTCTTCCATGTGGTCCCAATCAAGTTCGTAGAGCTCGGTGTAGGCGTATTCACGGCGGAAGAGCGCCAGCATCGCGGCAAAAGCCTCGCTGTAGCTGAGGGCGGAGAAGTCTTGAAGAGCCGCGCCTTCCGGTTCAATCAAGTCGATGATTGGGCGGGCGGAACGGTCAAAGGTGAAGGGTTCGGCATCGAGGTCGACGATGGAATAGCCTTGGGGAAGCGTGACGATGGGGTCATCCGCCGTGAAGAGCGCGCCGTCCGCGCCGAAGCCAGCGGGGAAACCTTGCCCCGGCGCGGGCGCATAGACCAGATATTTGCCGCCGATAATCTCGTGACGGGTTTCGGGGGCGATGCTGGCGCGGGTGGAGGCGTAGCCGGTAGACCAGCCGCGGCCATCGCATTTCTCTATCAGCCTGTCGCCGAACAAGTTCGTCCAGTAGGCGATAGCGAAGACCATCACGCCGATGTCGTCTTCGCCATCGTTGTCCACATCGCGCAGGCTGCCGGCGGGTGCCGCTGGCAGCGCCAAGCGATAAGACACGGGCGAGGTGAAAAAATCGGAAGTGAGTTGCGCCAGCGCTTGAGATTCTGGCGGGAAGATGAAACTGTGGTCGCGGTCGATGAAGCCTGCCTGATCTTCCAGTATGATGAGGACATCTTCCTCCTTAATGCCGTTGGTGAAGAGCTTATTGGTATAAACCAGCTCGCCCGTGATGACGGTGGCGCCGCCTTCCGCGTGTATCACGCGGGCGCCGCTGGCGGGAGCGTCCGCCTCTTCTTCGCTGATGGCGCTGCCGACAGCGGGCAGAAGCAGCAATATCAGCATGGCGGCACCGCATACTAGGGGCAATCGCTTTGCCATCGGTCATTCTCCTGGAGGGCGGCTGGGTAAATCAGCAGCGCTTAGAGTATATGCCATAATAGACATTGGCAAGACGGGATGGGATTGGCGGCGCAGGGCAATTGCATCAAACAATTATTCACCACAGAGACACTGAGGGCACCGAGATTTTTCTGCAATCCCGCAGAAAAAGCGGGCAATGTAGGGGCGTTTCGGCGAAACGCCCGCAAGATTCTGTTGATTTGCGTGGGCGAGCCGAGGCTCGCCCCTACAAATCCCTAGAAGCATGTTGCAATCGACATGGATGATTTTGATGCGATTGCTCTGGGACTGGCGCTGGCGCGTAGTTGCCAGAATATACAATTGTGCTAAAGTCAGCTTCAGGTTTGTCAAACATGGGAGGGCGCATGCGGCGTTTGGGCAGCGCGCTGCGCGAACATTGGGCTTTTGTGGCGGTGGTCAGCACGCTGATTGTGGTGACAACTTTTCCCACAATTGTATACCTTTTCCGCACGGATGTATTTTGGCTGCCAACTGGCGGCAGCAAAGATGTCTTCATCAAAATATGGGACATTTGGTATGGCAGGCAGTTTTTGACCGGGGCAGCGAACCCATATTTTACTGACTTGATGTTCTACCCCGAGGGCGTCGCGCTGACACAGAATTTCTTCATACCGCATATTGTTTTTGTGCAATTGCTGCAGCTCATTTTGCCGCTGTCCAATGCCTACAGCCTGACCTATCTGCTGATGATTTTTGTCTGCGCGCTTTCGGCATATATCTATGTGCTCTACCTTTTCAACGAGAAATGGCTGGCGCTGTTCGGGGCGGTTGTCTTCGGGCTCAGCCCGCATGTGGTGAGCCATCCCAACCATCCCGAAATCGCCTTTGTCGCCACCCTGCCCGCGACACTGTATTGTTTGCAGCGCGGCATCACCGAAAATCGCCGAGCCTTCATGCTGGGCGCGGGAGTGCTGGCAGGGCTGACCACTGTCATCAGCTTATACCTGTTCGTCTGCTTGATGCTAAGCGCCGGGTTTTTGCTCGCCGCCCTGGCGCTGAGGCGCTGGCGGCGGCGGGATTTCTGGCGCTTGCTTGCCCTATTCCTGGTTGTCACCGGCATCGCCAGCGCCTGGCGCATCGCGCCAATTCTCGCGGATACGGGAAGCATCGGCGAGATTGCGGCTTGGCATGATGGACCCGAAGGCGGGTCGGACCTGGTGTCCTTTTTCACGAACCATTATCACCCGCTGCTTGGTCCTTTGGGGCAGTCCATTTTGGAAACGCCGCCGCAGGCGCGCATCAGCGGCACAAGCTATTTGGGATATGCCGTTCTGGCGCTCGCCGCCGCTGCCCTTTTCAGCAAATCGACGCGGCGGCGGACGCTACCCTGGACGCTGCTGGCGGGCGGCTTTATGCTGCTCAGGCTGGGCTCTATACTCGCGATAAATGGCGAGTATTATATCAGCATTCTTTTGCCGCAGTATTATCTTGACCAGTTTTTTCCCTTTGTCTTTGCGCCCTTTCATTCAAGCGACCATTATATGATGGGCGTCATCTTGCCGCTGGCGATAGTTGCAAGCTATGGGATCCTGGCGCTGCGTCAGCGATTTCTGTGGGCGCGGAAGCCGGCTTTCACGCTGCTGCTGATTGCGCTGGTGGCGTTTGAGTATCATATTCCAGTCGAAGATGGTCACATCCCGCAGGAACGATTCGCCTATCTCGATTGGCTTGCGGACGAAGCTGAGCCCGAGAGCGCGTTGGTCAACCTGCCGATGGGGCGCAGCAACGCCAAGCGCTACAATCTGTTCCAGGCGCTAAGCGGCTACCCGCAGACGGAAGGCGCAATCAGCCGGACGCCAGACAGCGCCTACACTTACATCCGCGGGAATTATCTCTTGAATGCTTGGCAGGAGCGACAGGCAGTGGCTTGCGAAGACAGCAACCGCCGGCGGTATCTCGAAGGCTTAGGGCAGTTGGAAGATGACGGCTTCAGCCATGTCGTTTTCCATCGCGACTTTTATTATGTGCTGGAGCTTGCGCCAAGTTTCGACGAGGCAAGCGCCGCCTACAATGACGATTTCGTCTCGATTTATCGCCTGCAAGCCCTGCGAGAAAGCTGCCCGCAAGCATGAGCGCACGCATCGCCGAGACCCTGCGCGAGCACCGACATTGTCTGCTTGTCGTCAGCGCGCTGACGCTGCTGCTGACCTTCCCCACGATTCTGTACAGCTTCCGCGGCGATGTCTTTTGGCTGCCCACTGGCGGCAGCACCGATACCTTCATCAAAATTTGGGACATTTGGTACGGCGGGCAGTTCTTCAGCGGCGCGGCGGACCGCTTCTATACCGATTTGATGTTTTATCCTGACGGCGTCGCGCTCACCTATCATCCGCTGCTGCTGCCGCAAGTCCTGTTTGTCAACGCGCTGCAGCCGCTATTGCCGCTCGCCAACGCTTACAGCCTCAGCTATCTCGTGATGATTTGGCTGACGGCGCTGGCGGCATATATCTATTTTCTCTACCTGTTCCAAGAGAAGTGGCTGGCGCTTTTTGGGGCGGCGCTCTTCGGCTTCAGCCCGCATGTGGTCGGGCACCCAAATCACCCGGACATTATGTTTATGGCGACGCTGCCGGCGACTTTGTATTGCTTGCAGCGCGGCTTGAAGGAAGGGCGGGCAGCGCTGGTTGCGCTCGCTGGCGTCTTTGCCGGGCTGACCACAGTCATCAGCATGTACGCTTATATCTGCCTGATTATCACGCTGGGGCTGATGGTGGGCGCGATGACAGTATCGCGCTGGCGGGAGCGGGGCTATTGGCGCTTGCTGATTGTGTTCTGCCTGGTGATGGCGCTCGCCAGCGCCTGGCGGGTGCTGCCGATGCTGGCGGATGCCAACGGGCTGGATGCGGCAGCCGCCTGGCACGGTGCCGGCGAGCGCAAATATGACCTGATTTCTTATTTCGTCAATCACAGGCATCCCCTTATCGGTCCTCTCGGGCAGTCCCTGCTCGCCACCCCGGGCAATACCCGCACCAGCGATACCAGCTATTTGGGCTATGTCGCGCTGACGCTGATAGCCGTGGCGCTCATCAGCAAAAGCAGCCGCCTTAAGACCTTGCCCTGGGTGGCGCTGGCAGCGCCCTTCCTGGTGCTGCGGCTGGGTTCGATTCTGTCGATCAACCGCGTGCATTTCCCCGAAAATCCGCTGCCGAAATTCTATCTCGACCAGCTTCTGCCCTTCTTCTTCGAGACCTTTCGGGAAACCGACAACTTCATGATGGGCGTCATTTTGCCGCTGGCGGTGGCGGCGACCTTCGGGCTGATGGCGCTGCGGCGGAAGCTGCCGCTGGCGCGGCGACCCTGGTTCACCTTGCTGCTGATTGCGATGGTCGCGTTCGAGTTTTATATGCCGATAGAGGAGCGCGTCATCCCGCAAGAGCAATTTGCCTTCATCGACTGGCTGGCGGCGGAGCCTGACCAGGAAATCGCCCTCATCAACCTGCCGATGGGGCGCGGCAACTCCAAATATTACAATCTCTTTCAAGCCTTAAGCGGTTACCCGCATGCCGAAGGCGCAATCAGCCGGACGCCCGATAGCGCTTTTGACTATATCCGCGGCAATTTTATCCTCAGCCACTGGCACCGCGACATGGCGATTCTCTG
>JAJDWK010000025.1 GCA_022825675.1 Anaerolineae bacterium
AGCTTGCATTGGAAACGTTGGCTGCCCACTTTAGTGTGACCAGCTTTGATCTGATTTTCTGCACTGTGGCAGTGAGGACATTTTGGATTCATCCCTATACTATACAACAATATCCGAAAAGACACTGAATTAGACACTCCCTCAATCCGCGCTCGCTGATTTTTGCGCGCAGTTTCAGTATACTGGAAAGGCAAATCGTGCTCTACAGGAGACTCATGCCACGCCTGTTCGTCGCCATCGACCTGCCGGCAGCCGCCAAAGACCAACTGCTGCGCCTGCGCCAGCATGACCTGCCGCCCGGGCGCTGGGCGCGGCGGGCAATGAGTCACTGTCTTGCTACAAAGAATGTGTAAAAGCTAATGCAGGATTCCGGGAGCCTTCATCGCAAGGGAGTCAATTTCCAGCTGCTGCGCGATATTCTCAACAAGCTTGATGCCATGTTCAGTAAGAAGTGAGAATTTATGGGCACTTTTCAGCCCATAAGTCGCTTGTTCCTTAAAGTCAGCAGCATTCGCAACAGCCTTGGTTTTGTTATACATCGGTAGTTTAGATTCATCGGATTCAGCGATGGCACGCCAAAACAGAGCTAATCCTGAGAACACGAATGTCCCGTGCAAGAAGCCACCAGAAGGTCTAAAGCCGGCGCGCCAAGGAGCAGGAAACCTTGGATTATCATGGTCATGCAACAGCGGTGAAGCTACTTCGACATGGTATAGGATTTGGTGCAGAAACTCATGCAAGATTGAATCTGCTAAGTCATCCGGCGCAAGCGGTTCGCCTCCCGCAAATGGCGCTATGTATAGTACATTTGGAGCACTGTCGTCACTAAACGAGAAAATGCCAGTTTCATCTTCTTCGGTCGATTCTACAAATAGGATATCCGAAATGAGTTCGCGAATTGCACGAGGTAGAAACGGACTAAACTCCGCCAGGTAAAGTTCAACGGAATCCAGAATATCTAAACCATGCTGATATTGGATTGAATCCCTCTTTATGACACGAACGGAATCGGAGAAAGGTTTCAAAAGCCACGGCTCATCATGCTGTATTCGTATGGTGCCCAACCAATAATCTCGGGGCTTGGCAGCGGAGAAGCCAATCGTTTCGCTTCCAGGAGAAGATACACTATTTTTGAGGATTAACGCTGCCGCCGGCATATGGTCAAGATGCTGTACACCGAAGTCTATAGCGAGCTCAGTCGCACGACTTTCAGTGCGTGATCTCCAAATACGGCAACTTTCTACGAAATTCCTATCGAAAGATAGGTATGATTCCGATCCCAGGTTGTCGACCCTACCTCCGGGAGAGTTCAAGTCGCTTCTCAATAGCTTGGTAGCAGTACTGATGACAGAAAACATCTCGCTACAGTAGACAGTTGGAGCGTCGAGACCCCGTTCTGAATGATATCTATGCATTACTGAGCCGCCGCCACATGCCTCCAACGCCGGGCAGACCAAACACTCGTTTGCAACACCTTCCACCGACAAAAGCCGACCATGTTCAAGAATTCTCGGGTGGATAGCTATGCTCTCAAGTTCCGCACTTCGGACACTTTCTTGTAAATGGTTAATGCCCGCTTTAGTAATTTTGAACACATCGTGATCAGTATACGATCCGTCGGTATCTATAACGATCAGGTTCACCGCGCCAAAGCCCATCACGTCAGTTGAACTCGGTATGCTAAGTCTAGAACCCAAAATTGCATCAAAGAATCGTATGGGAAGGTGAGAATACTCCTGATACCAAAGTTCAAAAGCATCAGTTAGCCATGTTTCAAATTGATTGCGGTACTGTTCAATAAAGACAGGCCTCTCATGCGTAGCATCAGGTATAAGAAAATCGAGACCAGGCAGGTCAAATTGTGAAAAATATTCGAAGAGTTCCACGGGCGGCACACTAGGATCAACTACTGTAAGCACCCCTTGAAAAACACCAGATTGTGTCTTCAATAGTCTCTGCAGCGCTTCGTAAGTTGCTCGATAAGAGGATTTCCCTCCGTGGTCAACTCTGTGCATATCGTTGACATACTTGGGTCCATCAAGGCTCAACGAGATTCCAATTTTCGCTTTTTCTAAAGTACTCAGGGCACTATCGGAAAGCAGGTGCCCGTTGGTTTGGATCGAAAAATCAAGATCGAAGCGAATGTCAACTTGATTACGAATAGAGTCACAAGCTTCTACAAGCCCTTCAGCAGAAAACAATAGAGGCTCACCACCGTGAAAGATTATTGAAAATGAGTTCTGTGAACTAACCAGCAAATATGTGTTTAGTCGTGATCCAAAGTTCCGGATAGTGTCGAAAGACATCAGCTTGGGCTGTGTACGCCATGATTGGTCAACATGGTGATATACATAACAGTAGTCGCAGTCCAAGTTGCAACGGGAAGCCACTTTCAACAAGGCTGCAGTGAACTCGGCCTTGTGACTTATCTTGTCAATATCCGACAGGGAAGCCATTACACTCCACTAAAACCCTTGCTCGGTTCACATTTCAGGGCGACCCGTCAAAGAATTTTGATCATAATCAGGTTTATGCGCAACAGCGTTGCATTTTGTTGCGCTGCCTAACTTACGCCGTGCAGCATTTGCTACAGTCGAGCCAACTTATCCTCGGTTAGCCATGCTCTTGTTGTGTCGATGATGCATACGACTATATTTACTATGCCGCATTGAATGAATCTGGTTTTGCCTAGCCTCGACAGCTTGGGCAAGTCTGTTCAGCGCGACGCGGTCATGCGCCCGTAAACTCCGTACAATTTCGTTTCGTTGCTCAACCGTAACTCGACCCTTCATAGTAGAGACTCCTAAGGCAATTTTATCAGTTACCCATATGTTACAAGCTAACTTTGTGATGTCAACTACGATAGAAAATAGAGTCTAACTTCAACTAGCTTAACTTAGCTCTTATTATGTAAGATAACTCCCCCACCGGCATCGCATTGGCGTTTCGCAAGGGTCATAGTACTCTCTCCCAATTCCATACGCTCTACAGGAGACTCATGCCCCGCCTGTTCGTCGCCATCGACCTGCCGGCAGCCGCCAAAGACCAACTGCTGCGCCTGCGCCAGCATGACCTGCCGCCCGGGCGCTGGGCGCGGCGGGAGGCGCTGCATCTGACGCTGCATTTCATCGGCGAGGTACCGCCGCCAGTGGCGCGCGCCTATCAGCGGGCGCTGACGGCGGTGGCCGCCCCCGCTTTCCCGCTGCGCATCAGCGGCTTGGGGCAATTCCCGGTGGAAGCGCGCCCGCGCGTCATCTGGGCGGGGGTGGTCAATTCCCCGGCATTGCGCGCCCTGCACGAGGCGGCGGGGCAAGCGCTGGAAAGCGAAGGCTTTAGGCGGGAGCGGCGGCGCTTCCAGCCGCATATCACGCTGATGCGCTTCAAAAAGCCGCTGCGGCGCGGCATCGCCAGCCGTTGGCTGCAAGCGCACATTGACCTGGACGCCGGACCTTACACCATCAGCGAATTCGCTCTCTATGAAAGCGAGCTGGGCGCGGGCGGCGCTGTCTACCGCAAGCGGCAGGTCTATGCGCTTGCCGCCGATGCCTGAGGCAGGCGCTGGACGCGCAGCAGCAGCGCCGCCAGCAGGATGACCGCGCCCATCGTCACAAAAGCCAGCGGCAGCGAAATCTCCCCCAGCCGCGCGTACAGCGGCGACGCCAGCGCGGCGAAGAGGTTCAAAAACATATTTATCAGCGAGAGCACGGTGGCGCGGTTGCGGCTTTCTATCAGCGCATTTTGATAGGCGGAAAAGAGCGGCGCTTTCATGTCGTTGAAGCCGTACATCAAGATGACCACCAGCACAGTGGCGAAGGGTCCCGCCGCTGCCGCCAGCAGGAAATACAAGCCGCCCGGCAGCAGTATCAGCAGGGCGATCGCCCATTGCTGCCCCAGCCACTGCTCAACTTTGTAGGCGTAACGCTGCGTTATCATCGCCAGCAGGCTGCCAAAAGACAGGGCGATGCCGATGGCGTAGGGCGAGACGGCGTTCTGCGTCAGATAGGGGGGACCCAGGGTGGTTACCATCGCGGCGGTGAAGGGCGTGGTGAACACCACCAGCAGCGTCAGCCGGCGCAGGCGGCGGTTGCGCCGCAGCAGGGAAAAGCCGCTGCGCAGCAATTCGCGGCTGCCGGGCGCTTTCTCGGCAGAATCGCTGACAGGCTCTTGCAGGGTCAGGCAGAGCAGCAAGCCCAGGAAAAGCGCGGCGACGGTCAAGGCGATGGCGGGGATGAAGTTTTGCACGCCGGCATCGCCGATAATCAGCCCGCCTAGCAGCGGCGCCAGGAAAAAAGCCAGCTCGGCAACGCTGTTGACGCGCCCCATGGCGCGCTTCATGGCATCGTCGCGGTCTGCGGGCGGCAGGCTGTCATAGACCAGCGCTTCCAGCGCGCCGGAGGCGAAGGCGAAGCCCGTGCCCGTCAGCAGGGCGATGACGATATACCATTCAAAACTGCGCGCGAATAGGAAAAGGAACTCGCCGCACATCAGCAGGAAGGTGGCGGCGGCGAGTGACCATTTCCTGCCCAGGCGGTCGGCGAGCACGCCCGTCGGCACTTCCATCAGGAAGATGCTGCCGATGACGATGGATTCAATCAGGCTGATTTGCAGCAGCGTCAGCCCCCTGCCCAGCAGCAGCAGGGCATAGGCGTGAATGTAAAGATGGAAGCGGTGGCAGAATTTGATGGCGATGATTTTGGTGATGTTGCTGCGGTACATGGCGTCCTCGGGGGCTTTATGCTGGCGCGCCTGTGGCTTGACAGGCGCGCCAGCCAACAGTATCGTTGCCCAGCTTACTTTAGCTTAAGGGGGAACCTGCTGTGACTATCCGCGGACTTATTATACTCTGCCTCGCTTCGGTGCTTGCCTTGCCGGCGTATGCCCAGCGCTTGCCCGCGCCGGAAGTATTCCAGGCGCTGCCAGCCTATCGTTATGGCTACTTCTGCATCGATTACATGGTGGAGCTGGCGAACCTCAATGTGCTCGGTTCGGTTGGCAATTATACGGGCAATTTCGCGGACGGCGGCATCGCGCTGCGCGCTTATGTCGGCAGCAAGAAAAGCGCGCGCATCCCGCGCTATGTAGACGAGTATCCGCAAGACCTGCGCCTGCAGTCCACCAGCTGGGTTATCCCCACAGCGGATAGCAACAGCGGCGTGGTTACGCAGAACCTTTCCGGCGTATATGTCTATGGCGAAATCTGCGGTTTGGCGGGCACGGAAAATGTCAAACTGCGCTTCGCGGCGGTCAGCACTGATGGCGGCTTGGGCAAGAAAAGCGATGTGGTTAAGGTAAAACTGCCCGTCTACAAGAAATCGTTTGAAGAGGCGGCGCAGGCTAACGGCTACGGGGCGGCTGACCGCCCGGACAACGGCTAGGCTTGCCCGCAAACATCCCAACGGCAGGGGCGACCCGGTGGGTCGCCCGTTGTTACAACAGAGGCACAGATGTAAGTGCGCTTAAATCTGTGCCTTTGTGGTGAAGCATTATTTGATGCGATTGCCCTGCCGGGCCGCCCTTAGTGGGATGCTGACGGGGAGATATGTTTGAAATCGCGCATTTCTGTAAATCTACCTCACCCCCTAGCCCCCTCTCCGAATCATCGGAGAGGGGGAATCGCTAAAAATCAGTTTGCATTAGCGTTTATTCTCATACATATCACCAACAAACACACAGATTCAGCGACGAGGCACCCTTCTCCGTTGATACGGGATACTTCCCCCGACAGGCGGGGGACCGAGGGGGCTCTAGCCGGGGATGGGGTAGAAAAAGGTGTCCCCTCGTCAGTAGTGGGATGAGGGCATGAAAAGCGCTATACTCGGCGCGGATACGCTTAGCGGAGAAAGAGCGGGCGATGCGCGAAAATCGAATTCAACAATTGTGGGCGGCGGGCAAACCCGTCATCAACGGCTGGCTGCACAGCCCCAGCACCTGGTCAGCCGAAGTGATGGCGCATGCCGGCTGGGACAGCCTGGTCATCGATATGCAGCATGGCATGATGGGCATGGAAACGGCGATACAAATGCTGCAAGCCATCTCCACCAGCGATACCGTGCCGCTGGCGCGCATCAACTGGAATACGCCGGGCGATGCCATGCGCCTGCTGGACGCGGGCGCGTATGGCATCATCTGCCCGATGATTGAAACGCGGGCAGAATGCGAGGCATTTGTCGGCGCGTGCCGCTTCCCGCCGCTGGGCTATCGCAGCCATGGTCCCACGCGGGCGCGGGTCTATGCCGGCGCAGATTATGCCGAGCATGCCAACGACACTGTGCTCACCTTCGCTATGATTGAGACGCAAGCGGGCTTTGACAATCGCGACGCCATCATGTCGGTGCCGGGCTTGGACGCCGTCTTTGTCGGCATCGGCGACCTGCGCTTGAGCATGACCGGGCAAGCGGGGCTTAGCGCCGCTGACGCCACTGTGGACGCGGCGCTGGACGCGATATTGGCATCGGCGCGGGCGCATGGCATCAAAGCCGGGCTTTTCGCCGCTGATACCGAACATGCCATCGACATGCTGGGGCGCGGCTATGAATTTGTGACGGTGATGAACGACATCTCGCTGATGACCAGCGCGGCGTCCTCGGTGCTAGCGGCGGTGAGGGCGAGTTTGGGCTAGCGCTTCAGCCCATATCGCCCAGGCAGATATCGAGGTCGCGGGCGGTTTGCAGCCAGGGGTGGTCCAGCGGCACATTTTTGCGCTTGCCCACCACCTCTTCCAGCGGTACGGCGGCGGCGGCATCGCCACAGACGCCGACCAGGATGTTGTAGCGCCCGGCAGCGATGTAATTGGCGGCGGCGGTGCCCAGTTTTGTCGCCAGCAGCCGGTCTTTGGGCGAGGGCATGCCGCCGCGCTGCACATGCCCCAAAATCGTCACGCGGGATTCCAGCCCGGTGCGCTTTTCCAGCTCTCTTGTCAGCAGCAGGGTGCCGCCGCTGCGCTCGCGCTCGACTTCCGCCAGGGTGGCGCGGGCTTGTTTACGGCGCTTTTGCGCTTTTTTCCGCTCGGCGCTGCTAGGGGCGGCGGCGATTTCAGCAGCGGCAGCGGCGACTTGGGCGCGAGCCTCGTGCAGCATTGTGCCGACGCGTTCGGTCATCGCGCCTTCGGATACCGCCACGATGCTGAAGCGCTTGCCGCCGCGGCTGCGGGAACGGATGGAATCGGCAATCGCCTCGATGTTAAAAGGAATTTCCGGTATCAAAATGACATCAGCGCCGCCCGCCAGCCCCGCGCCCAGCGCCAGCCAGCCGGTGTTATGCCCCATGATTTCGCAGACGATGATGCGGTGGTGGCTGTGCGCGGTGGAATGCAGGCGGTCGATGGCGTCAGTCGCGATGTTCAGCGCGGTATCAAAGCCGAAAGTTACATCGGTGCCGCTGACATCGTTGTCGATGGTTTTGGGCAGGCAGACGACATTGATGCCCTTTTGCGCCAGCCGCCAGGCGTTTTTGACAGTGCCGCCGCCGCCCAGGCAGACCAGCGCATCCAGGTGATGGCGCTGATAATTCTCCAGCATGACATCGGTCATATTGCGCAATTTGCCGCCGATGGGCATTTTATGCGGTTTGTCGCGGCTGGTGCCGAGGATGGTGCCGCCCAGGGTCAAGATGCCGCTGAGCTCTTCCTGCCCCAGCCATTCGATGCGGTTTTGCATCAAGCCGCGGAAGCCATCGCGGAAGCCAATAATGCGCATGCCATGGTGCGCGATCGCGACTTTGCCAACGCCGCGGATGGCGGCGTTTAAGCCCGGGCTGTCGCCGCCGGCGGTCAAAATGCCTATCGTCTTGCCTCGCATGAGAAGAACCCTTTTGCACTATTTGTATAAAGTATAACGACTCGCGCCCGCGATTGCATCAAGCTTTTTTCAACGCAGAAGCGCAGAAGCAGGCGCAAGTAAATAATTGGAAATGCGCGGGCGAGCCGGTGGCTCGCCCTCTCCGCATCAGCGCCGCACCGCCGCTATCGACAGGGTGCCAATCTCATCCGCCACCGCGAGGCAGCGGTCGTCCGGCGACCAAGCCAGGCCGGCAATCGGCGCGATGAACACCGCATCCGCCAGCAAAGTCGGTTTTTTCTTGTTGATTTTCCAAATCGCCAGCATGCCATCATTGCCGCCAGAGGCCAGCAGCATGCCCCGCCGCTGAGCTTTCAAGTGCTTGACCAAGTGCTGATGCCCTTCCAGCATCAGCGGGCGCGTGTTGGCGGGACCCTTGCCCGAACAATCCCAGACCACCACCTGCGTCCCGCCGCCAGTCGCCAGATAGCGGCTGTTGAAGCTCCAGGCCAGTTCCAGCACCTTCGTCTCGTAACCCCACATCTGCAAATCTTTCCCGGTAGCGGTGATCCAGAAATGCACTGTCGAGTCCTGGTCGCCCGTGGCGATGTATTTGCCATCGGGGCTCCATTCCAAGGTGAGCGTCGAGCCCTGCCATTCAAAGCGGCGCAGCGCTTCCGCCTCAAGGGGGTCATAGAGCACAAGCCCGTTATAGGCGGAGATGGCGAACTGCGCCCCGTCATGGCGCCACTTGATATCGGTGATTGTGCTGTTCGCATCCGCATATTCGCGTATCAATTGCCCGCTGCTGTCCCACAGCCGCAATTTGCGCCCGGCGGCGGATACCAGCCAATCCCCCGCCGGGCTGAAGGCGACGCGCTCCACCCAGCTCGTCCCGCCGGGCATTTCCGCTATCTGCGCCCCCGCATGGGCATCCCAGAGCCGTACCTTGCCATCTTGCCCAACGCTGGCGAGCAGCCGGCTGTCTTTATGCCAGGAAATCGCCATCGTATCCAAGGCATGACCGGGCAGCGTATGCTTAACCGCGCCAGCCGCGCCATCAAACAGCGTGATGGGACCCGATACCCCCGCCACTGCCAGGGTTTTGCCATCTGGCGACCATGCCAGCCCAATCGGATGATCGTCAATGTTGCCGCGCCATACTGCCTTGAGTGCTGGCGGCGCGGCTTTGGACCTGCCCCTGCGCCGCGTCATGCTGCCAGGCATTCGCGGAAGCCATTTTCCAGCGCTGCCCGATCCAGGTTGCGCCCGATAAAGATCATTTTGTTGTGGCGCAGTTCCTGCCCCCAGGGGCGGTCGGGGCGGCCGTCAAAGAGCATGTGCACCCCCTGGAATACGAAGCGCTCATCCAAACCGCGCACGCTCAACACGCCTTTCATGCGGAAGATGTCCTGCCCCTGTTCGCGCAGCAGTTTGCCGAGCCAGCCATTGAGCTTGTCCAACTCCAGGTCGCCGGGCAGGGTGATGCCAACGGAGGTTACTTCTTCGTCATGTTCGTGGTCGGGCTTGTACTCACGGGTCTCCAGCGGCTGCGGCAGGGCATCGGCGCCGCGCAGAAATGCCTCAAACTCCTCCGGGTGATGCTCGGTGAAGAGCGTGTAATAGCCCGGCGCTTCAATCTCGAAAGTGAAGCTGGTCTCGCCATTTTCCTTGAGCGCGAGCTCGTTGTATTGTCCTTTGCCCAGGCGCATCATGCCGCCCGCCGCTATCACCTGCTCATCGTCAGAGAAGGTCAACACCGCGTCCATCAGCGTCGCTTCCTTCGCCGCCAATCCCGTATTTGCCAGCGGCAGCAGGGCAGCGCCCATTGTCGGGTCGGGACCTTCGCCCATCACCCATTCATACGCGCCGGCAGCCAGCTGATAGACGCCCGACCATTCAAAGGGGTATTCCGGCTCCATGAACTTCGGGTCAATGTCCAGCGCCCGGTCGAGGTTGAAGCCGCCCACATGCAGGATTTTGTCCATCTCGACGACGGCATCACGGCTGCGGTAGATTTTTGCCATGCTGTTCATGCTTTTGATGCGCGCTTCGAGCCGTTCGAGGTCTTCCGGGGCGACCAGGTCAATCTTGTTGAGCAGGATGACATCGGCGAAGGCAACCTGTTCTTTGGCTTCGTCGCTGTCGTCAATATGCTCCCAGATATGCTTGGCATCGACCAGCGTAACAATCGCGTCCAAATGCAGCTTCTGCTGCATATCATCATCGACATAAAAGGTCTGCGCTACGGGACCGGGGTCCGCCATGCCGGTGGTTTCGATCATGATGTAATCGAACTTGTCGCGGCGCTTCATCAGATGGCCGAGGATGCGAATCAAATCCCCGCGCACGGTGCAGCAGATGCAGCCGTTGTTCATCTCGAAGATTTCTTCTTCCGCGCCGATGACCAGGTCGTTATCAATGCCGACCTCGCCAAATTCGTTCTCAATCACCGCGATTTTTTTGCCGTGATTTTCGGTCAGGATGCGGTTGAGCAATGTGGTTTTGCCCGAGCCCAGGAAGCCGGTCAGCACCGTAACCGGAACGCGGCTGTCGAGTGTATTTAGCATGTTTCTGTCTCCTCTTTTGGAACTTTCGTTTTACTGCATAGATGCGGCAGCCGCAGCCAGGGCTGGTACGCCTACAAGGGCATGCGCCGCCGCCGAGAAATCATATGGCTCGTAGACCTGGAAATCGCTGTGAAGTTCCAGCTTATGCGCCAGATACGGGTTGTGATTCTGCGTCAGGCTGTCTATGAGGGACACCGTTGTTATCCGCACACGGTCACTCCGCAAGCTATCCAGGATTGACGCCAGCGCTGCCGGGTCCGCCATCGCCGAGACCGGCAGCAGCGCATACTCGGCATCCAGCCGCCCCAGTTTTGTTATCAGCGCCGCCGCCAGCGAACAGCAGACGCAGCCGCCCGCCAGTCGCTGGCGCTCCAGCCCGGCTATCGCCAGCGGCACATCGTTATTGTCCAGCAGCGCGAGGCTGTCAGTCGCGTCCAGCAGGGCTTCAACGAGCGACTGCGTGAACGCGGCTTTTGACTGATGCAGCATCCCGCTGATGACAATCAAGCGCATGGCTACCCTCCCGCGGCGCGGGCGCCATCCAGCGCGAACAAGGGGCGATAGGCATCGTGCCCGGCACCATAAGTGCGGTCCATCAAAGCGGCGTATTCGGCGGCATAGGCGGGATTGCTGCGCCAGCGCACGCCCAGATATTCCGCCGCTTTGACGACGCCCAGCACGCCGTGTTTAATCTCCTCAAAGCTGTAGTCGGGACCCACCGGCACATAGAGCCAGCGGGCGAGGTTCGCCGCCGTTTCCCGGTGATTGGGCGCGCCATCCGCGCGGAGCGCGGCATAATGCAGCGGCTGAATCTGCGTCAGCCAGCGCACGGGCGTATTTTCCTGCTCGACATAGGCGTAGAAGGTGGCGGGGTCGCACTCCAGCGGAATCTGTACCGCGACCGCGGTCGCCAGCGCCAGGCTGCTGGGCGCGTGCGTCGCCAGCCCGGCGGCTTCACACAGCCCGCGCCGCGCCTCCGCCAGGTTGACTTTTTGCCGCCGCGCCAATTCCGGCAGCCGCTCCGATTGCGCTAATGCCCGCGCCGCGTCCGGGCAGTCTTCTGGTTGCCGCAAGGCTTTGACCGCGGCATAAAGCGCCTCATCCTTAAATGTCATCAGCGCGCCGGGGCGGCCTCCAGCGGCAGAAAGATGCAAGCCATAGAGCGTAACCGCCGGGCGCTTTGCCGCGCCGGGCATGGGCAGGGTATCCGCACAGTCGAGCCAGGCGGCGTCCCGCGGCTGCCACAAGCCACGCAGCACCTGCGTCCAGGTGTAGCGCGCAGTGGACGGCGCGAGCTGCAGCTGCGCGTCCAAGTCCAGAAAGCGCGGCAATGCCTTATGATGTTTGACCGACTCCGCCAGGTCATGGCTGGCGTTCGCCGGCAGCCCAACCCATTCGCCGGGCGCAATGCCCGCCGCCTGATGCAGCAAGCGGCGGGCGCGGTAGGCATCACGCGCCAGCACAACCATCGCGCCGCCCAGCCGCTGCGACCATGCCTCTTCGGCGGCTTCAAGCGTTACCTCGACATATACGTCGGTGTCAGCGGGCAAGCTCAGCAAATCATCCAGCGGCGCCTGGGCGGCATAATCCGCGCCCCGCACCGGCAAGCCGCCCAGCGCCCCCACCGCGCAAAAACCGCCTAACCACAATGTTTCCCAATCGACTGGCACATTCATCCTGTTTTCTCCTGATGGTCTTTGCTTCCGTTCTTGCTTCCGAACGCTTATGCGTTTTCTTGACAGCTCGTGCAGACGCCGAAGAGCTGCAAGCGGCTGTCGGTGATGTGATGCCCGCTGCTGTCTTCGCTCTGATGAATCAAATCTTGCAGCGGCTGGCTGTCGAGATAATCGGCGCGTCCACAACTCTGACAGATGAAGAGCATCATCAGCTCGGGCAGGGTGGGCACAAAGTGGCTGCATCCCTGATAGCCATGCACGCGGCGGATTAGCCCCAGGTTTTCCAGCTTCTCCACCATGCGATAGACGGTCGCCCTGCCCGTTTTCGGGCGTGACTGGCGGGCGACATGCCAAGCCTGCTCGGCGCTTAGCGGAAAATCGCTATGCGCGAAGATATCGATCAAAGTCTCTTGTACCGCTGTCATGCGGAAGCCGCTCGCGTCAAGCGCGTTCAGCCAGTCTTCGACGTTGATACATTTGCTGGGCATGAGGCATCCAATTCACTATTCCTTATTGATACCATGTATCAATAAGGATGACAACGGGAAATTTGACCCGAACGCGGATGTCGGGAGCGAGCCGGTTAAAAAGCGTTGGAATTTCACCCTTGCGCCATAAATGATACTCAGTATCATTAGCGCCGATTTATTGATACTCAGTATCAATAAGCATCAAAAACGAGTGCAGAATATATGAGGAGAACGCCATGAAACAAGCTCTAGTGAGTGTCGCGCTGCTTTTGGCTTTGCCCTTCGCATTCATCGCGAACGCGCAAGACGACAGCGCCTTCCCGGTCACGCTTGAAAATTGCGGCTTCGAGGCGAGCTTTGACGAGCCGCCAGCAAGCGCCATTACCATGAACCAGGGCGCCACCGAAATCATGCTGGCGCTGGGGCTCGAAGAGCGGATGACGGGCACCGCCTATCTCGACGATGTCATCCTGCCGCAGTTCGAGGAGGCGTATGCAAGCATCCCCGTGCTTTCCGATACCTACCCATCGCAGGAAGTCTTGTTCGGCGCTGACCCCGATTTTGTCTATGGCTCGTACAGCAGCGCCTTTGGCGAGGCGGCTGCCGGACCCCGCGAACAGCTTGCCGAACTTGGCATCGGCTCCTATGTGTCGCCAGTGGCTTGCGCCGATCGCTCGCTGCGTCCGCAAACGGTCACTATCGAGCATGTCTATGGGGAAGTCCGCGATATTGCCGCCATCTTCGGCGTTGACGACCGCGCCGAAGCCTTGATAGCTGACTTGCAAGCGGAACTGGACGCCATCAGCGCGCTGCTGGAAGCGGTGGACGAAACCGTATCGCTCTTCTGGTTTGACAGCGGCGGCGATGATGTCTACGCGGGCGCTTGCTGTGGCGCGCCGGGCATGATTATGGACCTGCTCGCTGTGGAGAATGTCTTCGAAGATGCAAAAGGCTCTTGGGCGACGGTGAGCTGGGAAGAAGTTGTTGCCCGCGATGCCGATGCTATCGTAGTTGTAAACGCCGATTGGGATACCGCCGAATCCAAGATCGAAACTTTGACGACCAACCCGGCTTACGCGGATATGACCGCCGTGCAAAACGAAAACTGGGTGCTTATCGACTTCAGCTACACAACGCCCAACATCCGCAATGTGAATGCCATCCGCATCATCGCCGAGTTCCTCTATCCGGAACGCTTCGTGGAGGGTGCTGAAGCAGAAACCGAAAAAGCCGAAGCGGATGCGTAAAGCCGAAGCGAGCAGTATGCTGGGGCGGCAGCCGCGGGTGGCCGCCGCCCCCAGCAAGCGCAAGACCTCCCCAGGGCGCAGCGCCGCCGCCGCCCGCTCGCGGCTGCTCATCGCGGCGCTGACGCCCTTTATACTGCTGTCAATCACGCTGGCGGTGCTTATCGGTCCCGTGGACATCGCCCCGCTCACCGTCTGGGAAATCGCCTTCGGCAAAGTGACCGGCGCGGAAGGCGACTGGTCCAAGTCGCAAGCCAATATCGTCTGGCTCATCCGCTTCCCGCGAGTCTTGCTGGCAGGGGTTGTCGGCGGGGGCTTGGCGGTAATCGGCGTCGTGATGCAGGCTATCACCCGCAATCCACTGGCTGACCCCTTCTTGTTGGGCATTTCTTCCGGGGCGGCTTTGGGCGCTGTTTCCGTACTGCTGATGGGCGTCTTTGGCGGCTTGGGCATCTATGCCCTGTCGCTCGGCGCTTTTCTCGGCGCGCTGCTGGCATTTGTATTGGTCTTTTCGCTGGCGATTCAAAATGGGCGGCTCTTGCCCACCCGCATGATCCTGGCGGGCGTCGCCGTTTCCTTCATGTTCTCGGCGGTAACCAGCTTTATCACCCTCAGCGACGACAGCAGCGGGGCGGCGCGCCGAGTGTTGTTCTGGATGCTCGGCGGGCTGAGCGGCACACAATGGCAAGACCTGACGCTGCCGGCTTTGGCGCTGGTTCTGGGCATCATCTACCTGATGGGGCAGTCCCGCGCCCTGAACGCGCTCATCATCGGGGACGAGACGGCAACCACGCTCGGCATTCAAGTTCACAAATTGCGCCGCCGCCTGCTGGTCGTCACCTCGCTGCTGACGGGGCTTATTATCGCCGTCAGCGGCGCCATCGGCTTCGTCGGGCTGATGATGCCGCATATCGTGCGCCTCATCGTCGGCAGCGATCATCGCCGTGTCCTGCCAGTCAGCCTGCTGGCGGGGGCGGTCTATCTTATCTGGGTGGATGTGATGGCGCGCACGCTGTTCGCGCCCGAAGAAATCCCGGTGGGCATTATCACATCGCTCTGCGGCGCGCCCTTCTTCCTGTGGCTGATGCGCCGCAACAAGGATGCCCTATGACGCTCAAGGCGCGCGGGCTTGGCTGGTCGGTCGCCGCCCAAAAGATTATCGACGATATCCAGCTTACCGTTGAAACGGGCGCATTTGTCGGGCTTTTGGGACCGAATGGCAGCGGCAAATCCACGCTGCTGCGCTGCATCTATCGCAGCCTTAAGCCGGACGCCGGCACAATTTCCCTTGATGGCACCGACCTGCTGGCGATGCCGCCGCGTGATGCCGCCCGCCGAATGGCGGTCGTCTTGCAAGAGACCACGATACAGTTCGATTTCACCGTGCAAGAGATGGTCTTGATGGGGCGCATCCCGCACAAAAGCGCCTTTGACGCCGATACCAGCGAAGATTGGCACATCGTGGCGGGGGCGCTGGCGCAAGTGAATATGCTGGGCTTCCGTGAACGCAGCTTTGGCACCCTCTCCGGCGGCGAGAAGCAGCGGGTACTCATCGCGCGCGCGGTGGCGCAGCAATCGCACTTTCTGGTGCTGGACGAACCCACCAACCATCTGGACATCCGCTACCAATTGGAAATCCTGGACATCGTGCGGGAGCTGCGCGTCACCACGCTTGCCGCGCTGCACGACTTGAACCTGGCAACGCTCTATTGCGACCGACTGTATGTGCTTAGCGAAGGGCGCGTTGTGGCTTCGGGCGCGCCAGAAGAAGTCGTGACGGCGGATCTCATCTACGAGGTATACGGCGTGCGGGCGGATGTCGCCACGCATCCAAGGACGGGCAGAATGCACATCACCTACTTCCCAACGAGCGTGAGGGCGAGCGCGTGAAACCGGGCACAGCGGTGATTTTGCTGGGGCGCGGCGGCTATAGCAGCGCGCCCGGCGAGCAGATGGGGCGTCTCGTTGCGGCGCTGCGCGCGGGTGGCGCGTATGGGCTGGTGACAAGCGCATTTGTCGATGGCGGCTCGCCCGCGCTGCCGGCTGCGCTGGAGCTCTGCGCCGCGCAGGACATGGCGCGGCTGCTGATTGCGCCCGTCTATCTGCCGACCGACCGCAACCTTGACAAGTGGCTGAAGCGGCTTGTCCAGCGCTGGCTGCAGCATAACCCCGCCGCGGGTTTCACCGTTTACATGACGCCGCCGCTGGGCGATGCGCCGGAGCTGGCGGCGGCAGTCGCCGACCTCGTGGCGCGTTATGCCGCCGCGCCGCTGACGCCGCTGGCTGCCAATCAAGCCAGCCCCAACAGCCCCGAATGGTCGCTGATTCCGCCTCACAGCTATCATGCGCTGCTCTGCCGGGGTCCGCGCTGCAACAGCGCCGGGGCAGGGGAAGCCGCTAAGGCGCTCAAGCAGTGCCTGAAAGCGAAAAATATGGGCGATGACGCGGTGCTCGTCGCGCAGACCGGCTGCCTGTTTCCCTGCAACTTGGGTCCGCTTATGGTGGTTTATCCCGAAGGCATCTGGTACAGCGGGCTGAGCGAAAAGGGAATCGAGCGCATTGTCGAAGAACATTTTGCGGGCGGCAAGGTTGTGGCGCATCACGCCCGCTATCCATCGCGGCAGACGCAGCAACGCCCAACAGCGCTTGAGCAAGTGTAGATGCGGCTTATACCGCCGGGCAATCGCATCAAAGCAGTATTCACCACAGAGTCTCCATTGTGGTATTCTCCAGTTGCCGGCAACGGGAAAGTGAGCAGCCAGTGACGGTACAGCAGCGCCTTTATGATGTGCAGGACCTGTGGCAACTCTATTGCCAACCAGGCATGGACCAGAAACGCTTTGAACTTATTGATGGAGAACTCTTTGAAATGTCTGGGCGCGGCGGTGTACATGGGCGGATTGCCATTCGGCTGGGGCGCTATCTTTATAGCTTCGCCGAAGAGAATGCTTTGGGCATAATAACGGCGGGAACGGGCTATCACAAAAGCGGCGACCGCTTCACCCTGCTGCTGCCCGATATCGCCTTCATCAGCTATGCGCGCGCGCCCGTGCCTTTCCCCGAAAAATTTGTGCCGGTTATGCCCGACCTCGCTGTTGAAATCCGCTCCCCCAGCAATTCTTTGGCGGACTTGCGGCATAAAGCTGGCGTATACTTGCGGCAGGGCACACAACTGGTCTGGATCGTGCTGCCGGCGCAGGCGAGCGTCGAAATCCACCGCCCGCAAAGCGCTGCCGAAACCCTTGGGCTGGGCGATGCGCTTTCGGGCGAAGACATTCTGCCGGGTTTCGCTTTGGATATAAGCCTGCTCTTCCCCTAAAGCAATGCCAACCGCACAGCGCCTAGCCAAACTGAAACAAGTCGCCAGCCAGCGCCAGGCGGGCTTGACCATCGTGCTGGAAGATGTCTTTGACCCGCATAATGTCGGCGCGATCGCCCGCAGCTGTGATGCCTTTGGCGTACAAGACATACATGTCATCTTCGAGGCGCAGCCGGCCTTCGACCCTAAAGCCGCCGGCAAAAACAGCGCCACCGCCACCAACAAATGGCTGCGCTATCACATCCACCGCAGCAGCGAAGCGGCGCTGCAAGCGCTGCGGGCGGAGGGCTGGCAGCTTGTCGCCAGCGCGCTGGACGCCGCCGCCACGCCGCTGCCTCAAGCCGATTTTTGCGCCCCGAAAATCGCCCTGCTTGTGGGCAACGAGAAGACGGGGCTGTCGGCAAGGGCGCTGGCGCTCGCCGACAGCCGCGTGACGATACCCATGCGTGGCATCGCCCAAAGCCTGAATGTGTCGGTGGCGGCGGCGCTGATGCTCTATGAAGCCAGCCGCCAGCGGCAGGCGCGCTGCCCGCAGCTTTCAAGCCCCGATGCGGCGCAAATATCACAGACGCTGGACTATCTGCTGGCGATGCACCAGCAGCACAGCCGCCGCAACAAGCGCCTGCGCGTGCAGCGGGCGCGGCAGCGCGGCAAGACGCGGGCACCTTAAGCGCGGGCGAAAATGCCCAGCAGCGGGCGATGGTCTGTCAAATCGTCAAAGGGGATTTTGCTTTGGATATGGCAGGAAATAACCTCGAAGCTATCGGCAGGGTCATGCAGCAGGATGTGGTCAATCAAGACACGATGCCGCGTATGCGTCCACAATTCTTCGCGTGTATTTTCGGGCTGCAACAGGCGGAAGTGGCGCTGCAGCATCTGCATTTCGGGCGCGTTGGGCTGGGCGTTAAAATCCCCCGCCAAGAGTATCGGGCGTTCGGGCGCGTCATTGGCGCGGTCAGCCGCTTTTAATTCGTCGATGACATAGAGTATCTCTTTGACCTGCCGCTGCCGCATTTGCGAGGCGGCGCGCGAGCGCTCGAAAGCGGCGTCCAGGCGGTCTTCGCCGATGAGCAAGCCCAGGTGCGTATTCAGCAGATAGATGGGCATGCCGCGATACTTCAGCGATGCCACCATCAGGTTGCGCGGCTGGGTATCGCGGTTGCCGCTGCTGTAGAGGGTGGCGCGGCTGATGCTGGCGCTGCGCATCCAGGCGCTGGCGGGCAGGCAGCCCGCGGGCATCGGGTAGCTGCCCCAGGACCATTGCTCGGCGGGCAAGTTGGTGATGATGGCATTGCCCTCGGCGGCAGCGGTCATATTGCGGTAGGCGGGGCGGTCCCACAGATTGGGGTGCGGGTGCTCGCGCATGGTAACTTCTGGCGCGAAGGCGGCGATATAAGTGCTGCCCAGCAGCTTTGCCATGGCGCGCCCGACATCACGGCGGCTGCCCTTATAGCGGGCACTGCCGGATTCTTGCAAGGCGATAATCGTCGGTTGCCGCCGGTTTATCACCTGCCGCAAGCTGGTGACGGTGTCTTGCGCCAGCTGCTCGTGGTCATGCGGCGCTGGGCGCAGGCTGCGCGCGCCGCCGATGTTGAAACTGACAACCTGGAGCATTTTCCATCCCACTTTGGGAAAACTCGCAGCATTATAGCATAGAAGCGCGGCAATCCCAGAGGGCGCGCCGGGGGGAAGTCAGAGCAATCGCACCAGAGTATTTTTACCACCGAGTACACCGAGATTTTTCCGCAAATTCGCAAAAAAAGTAGGTGATGTAGGGGCGTTTCGCCGAAACGCCCGCAAGATTCTGCTAATTTGCGTGGAAGACCCAAGTCTCGCCCCCACATTGTGCTTGATGTACGCGGCGTTTTTGATGTTTACGATTCTGGTGCGATTGCTCTGGCGGGGGGCTGGGGGATGGGGGTGTTTTTCAACAGCCTACCAAGGCTCGCCCCTGCGGCTTGGGATGTTGTGTGGGTATGAGATACTAGGACAAAGGTCATTCTGGTGTAATTTGGCGGTGAACCAGACAATTCGCGTGCGCGTACGCGCCGTGGATGCCGAGGGCAATGCTGGTCCTGCGCGCAAAACCGGCGAATTTACGCTTCTCGAATCGCCGAGCTTGGGGCACAGGTGGTCCTGGTATATGTCGCAATAGCTAAGACCAACAAAAACGAAGAGCCGCTCCAACTCCGGGGCGGCTTTTTTGTTTTGAAAGTGGCGATTTGCGTGCGCTTACGCAACTCCGCCAAGCAACGCAAAAAATCTCTGTGCCTCTGTGGTGAATACTTGTTTGATGCACCTACTTCCGCGCATCTATGGTGAAAATGCCCGCGCTCGGTGGTAAAATCCCCAAGTGACTCTTCGCTTGGGCAGGGGGCAAGCGTGACCCTTCAGCAGAAAGTTCAGGCGCAATTCCAAGCCGCTTTCGGCGCTGCCCCCGCTTTCATCGTGCGCGCGCCCGGGCGCGTCAACCTCATCGGCGAGCATACCGATTACAATGACGGCTTTGTCATGCCGCTGGCGATAGCGCGCGCGACCTATATCGCCCTGCGCCCGCGCGCCGATGGCATCGTCAAGGCCATCTCCCTCGATATGCGGCAGCGGCGCGCCTTTGCGCTGGACGCTTTGCAGCCGCCGACCGCGCCCGCCTGGAGCGATTATCTCGGCGGCGTGGCATGGGCTTTACAAGAACGCGGCTATGTTTTGAAGGGCTGGGACGGCGTCATCAGCGGCGATGTGCCTATCGGCTCGGGATTGTCTTCATCGGCGGCGCTGGAGCTGGCGGCGGCGCGCGCTTTTTATTGCGTCTCCAACTTCGAGTGGGCGGCGGTGCCGATGGCGCTGGCTTGCCAGGCGGCGGAAAATGAGTGGCTGGGCGTCAATTGCGGCATCATGGATCAGCTGATTTCGGCGGCGGGCATAGAAGACCGCGCCCTGCTCATCGATTGCCGCAGCTTGGAATTGCAAGCGGTGCCGCTGCCGGCGGGCACAGTTGTGGTCATCCTCGATACCAATACCCGCCGCGGCTTGGTCGATTCCAAATACAACGAGCGGCGGCAGCAATGTGAGGCGGCGGCGCGGCACTTCGGCGCAGCGGCGCTGCGCGATGTGGACGCGGGCGCTTTCGCCGCGCGCGCGCAGGAGCTGGACCCGATTACGCGGGCGCGGGCGCGCCATGTCATCAGCGAAAACGCGCGGGTGCTGAATGCCCGCGCCGCCATGCTGGCTAACGATGCGGAAACGCTGGGCAAACTTATGATTGCCAGCCACATCAGCCTGCGTGACGATTTTGAAGTCTCCAGCCCGGCGCTGGATGCCATCGTCGACTGCGCCAATGACGACCCCAACTGCTTCGGCGCGCGCATGACCGGGGCCGGCTTCGGCGGCTGTGCCGTGGCGCTGGTGCGGGCGGCGGCGGCGGACAGCTTCGCCGAGCGCCTGCGCGCCTGTTACCGCAGCGCCAGCGGTCACGAAGCCGCCATCGCCATCACCCGCGCCAGCCGTGGCGCGGAGACCGTTTTCCCGTAGCTCGCACTCGGGGGCTGTTGACATAGTCTGCTTTCCCCTGCCCCATAAAGAGCTGACGGGGGACATGTTTGAAATCACGCATTTCTGTACATCTACCTCACCCCCTAGCCCCTCTCCGAATCATCGGAGAGGGGGAAATCGCTAAAAATAAGTTTGCATTAGCGCTCATTCTCATACATATCACCAACAAATACACAGATTCAGCGACGAGTCACCCTTCTCCGTTGATACGGGGAAGGGCCGGGGATGGGGTAGAAAAAGATGTCCCACCGTCAGCTCTTTATGGGTAAGGGGCTTAAAACCCTTTACTTTGTTGGAAGTACCTCTGCGTCTCGGTGCTGAAGTATGGTTTGATGCGCCCGCCCTAGCCCTTGACGGCGCCGGCGGTCAAACCCTCGACTATGCGATTTTGGAATACCAATACCAGCAGCACCAGCGGTATCGTAACCACCATCGCCGCCGCCATTATCTCAGCGATGGGCTCCTGCTCGGAAAATTCGCCCGAGAATAAGGCGATAGCCACCGGCACCGTCTGCGCCGAGGGGTTGGTAGCGGTGAAGTTGAGCGCGAAGAGGTATTCGTTCCAGGATTGCACAAATGCCAGCAAACCCGTGGTTACCAGCGCCGGTGCCGTCAGCGGCAGCAGGATGAGGCGAAATGTCTGGAAGGGCGTACAGCCGTCCACGATTGCCGCCTGCTCGATTTCCGCCGGCAAGCCCCGGAAGAAGCTGGTCAAGACCCAGACGGTGAAGGGCAGGGTGAAGACGGGATAGGTAACCAGCAGCGATAAGCCGGTGCCAAAAAAGCCGAGCTGGCGCACGATGGTATACAGCCCCGACAAAATCGATATCGCCGGGAACATCGTCATCGACAGCACCACATACAGCAGAACCACCCGCCCGCGGAAGCGCAGCCGCCCCAGCGCATAGGCGGCGAAGCTGCCCGCCACCAGCGCGAAGAGCGATGTCGCCGACGATACCAATGCCGAATTGCGCAGCGCCAGCAAAAAGGACCCGCCGCTGAAGACATATTCATAATTCTTCAGCGTCGGCTCCCGCGGCAGGTAGGCGGCGGTTTGGAACATTTCGTTCTCGGTTTTGAAGGAGGTCATAAAAGCCCAATAGAAGGGGAAGAGCGCATAAATCGCCACCAAAATGACGAAGAAATAAAGCAGCGCCTGCTGCAAGCGCCGCCGCCATTCTTTGGCGGACGCGCCCAAAAGCATGCTGGATTCTGCCGCTGTGCCAGGCATCTCAGGACTCCACATTCAACAGGCGCACATAAATGAAGGCAAAAACCGATATCAAGATAAAGATAATCACGCTGATGGCGGAGGCGTAGCCATCCTGCTGGTTGCTGACCAAAGTCTCGAAATTGTAAGTCGCCATCGAGAGCTGCTGCCGCCCGAAGAGCACATTAAACAGGTCGAAGACGCGCAGGGCATCCAAAGTGCGGAAGATGAGCGCGATGGCGATTGCGGGGCGCAGCAGCGGCAAGGTGATGGAGAAGAAGCGCCGCAAGGGGTTGGCGCCATCCACCGAGGCGGCTTCGTAGAGATCGCCGGGGATGGTCTGCAAGCCCGCCAGCAATAGCAGCGCCATAAAGGGCGCCGTCTTCCAGACATCGACGATAATCGCCGTGGGGATTTGCAGCGACGGGTCCGAGAGCCATGCCAGCGGCGCGTCAATCGCGCCCAGGTCCAGCAGGATTTTGTTGAAGATGCCGGCGCTGGTGTCTTTTAACATCAATTCCCAGAGCCGCGCCGAGATGACCGTGGGTATCGCCCAGGGCACCAGCATCACGGCGCGCATGGCGCCGCGCCCGCGGAACTTGGAGTTGACGACCATCGCCATAAACAAGCCGATGATCAGTTCCAGCGCCACCGAAATCACGGTGAAGATGACAGTGGTGATGATCGCCTCGATGAAATCGTCATCCAAGCCGCTGATTGCCAGCGCGCGGTCACCCATCTGAATATGCAGAATCGTGCGGTAGCCGGCGCGCAGCAGCTCGCGGTCGATGGATTCCCAGCGGACAGAGCCATTGGCGCGGGTATCGCAGGGACCATCGCTGATGCTCTTGCGGCAGGCGACAGTATCCAGGCGGAAAGTTAATAAGTTTGTGTAATTTTCCAAACCGATGAACTGGGGCACGGCGCTGCCGGCGAAGCGCTTGTCGGTCAAACTGCGGATGAAAGTCTGCTCCAGCGGGCGGGCGGCGACCAGCACAAATATCGTCAAAGTGGGGATGAGCAGGTTCCACGCCAGCCGCGTCTCCCGCCCCAGCAGGGAATCTTCGCCGCCAAAAAGGCTGTCGATGCGGCGGTTGAGCCAATGCCACAGCCCGAAGGCTATCAGCATCACCACCAGGGCGGGCGTGATGGCGGCGGCGAGCGCGCCAAAATCGACCGCTTCCCGGTCCATCGCCGCGCTGTTGAGGATGTTAAATATATCCAGCGCGATGTATGCGCCCGCGCCGATGCCCAGCCACAGCAGGGCGATGCGCGCCCAATAGGCTTGGCGGATGTTGCCGGCGCGCAGCCGCCAGCCGATGACCATAAAGAAGACGCCGGCGGCGGCAACCAGCAGGGTAACAATAATGCCATAGCGCTCCAAGTAGACCAGCAGCAGCGATGGCTCTTGTTCGCCATTTTCGCCCGGCTGCCAGTTGATGACATATTGCACGGCATCATCGTTGGTCACGGCGGCGAAGAACAGGACAATCGCCAGCGCGCCAATCAAAATCATCGCGGCGCTAAGCGCGAGTCGGTTGAGGCTATTGGAACTGCTTTGCGCGCTCATCTGCATAGTAGCCTGCGCTGCGCTGGGGGCGGCACCGGGGCGCATCCCCGCGGGCTTGCCCTCCCCGTTTTCACGCGAGGAGGGCAAGCGCATGATGCTCGTAAGCGGTTATTGCCCCAGCAGGTCCGCCAGGTCCAGTTCGAGCAGTTCGAGCGCTACCTCAGCATCTTCTTCACCCGTGAGAATGGAATGCACGGCGTTGAAGTAGAGGGTAGAGACAGCGTTGTATTTGTCCTTCGAGAAGTTCGAGGGACGGGCGGTGGTAACATCGGCGAGGTCGGGACGGATGAAGGGCATCGCTTCGATGAGGTCGGGGTCGCTGTACAGCTCAACCGCGCCCGGCGGGTTGGAGGTGAAGACGGCGAAGTCCTTCTGGTTCTCGACATTCGTCAGGAAGATGGCGAAAGCCGCGGCGGCTTCCGGATGCTCCGAATATTTGGAGACGCCGATATGCCAGCCGCCCAGGGTGGAAGCGCCCATGCCAGAATCGCCCGCCGGCAGCGGCGCGACATCAAAACCGGGGATGTCGTCGCTGGCTTGGCTGCGGGAATAGGCGTAGGGCCAGTTGCGCATGAAAGCGGCGTTGCCCGAGTGCCATACAGCGCGCGAATCTTCTTCTTGGTAGCCGACAACGCCTGGCGGGCTAATCGTGCCGACCCAGCCAGCCGCCTGCTCATAAATCTCAACGGCGGCATCGCTGAGGGCGCTGATGGTGCCATCGCTCTGCAAGAAGTTCTCGCCCGTTGCCGAAACATGCCATTCCAGCGCGTCGCAGGTCAAGCCTTCGTAGGCATTGCCCTGCCAGACGAAGCCCCAGAATTCGTCATTGCCCTCTGCCCGTTCGCCTTCCTGGATGGCAGCCGCCATCGCTTCCAGCTCGTCCCAGGTGGCGGGCGGTCCTTCATAGCCGTATTTCTCGATCAAATCGGTGCGGTAGTAGAGCATGCCAAAGCCGATGCGCAGCGGCAGCGCGACCAGGCGGCCGTCAATCGTGTTATTGTCGATGAGCGCGGGCATTTGCGCGTCGATATGCGCTTGCGGCGCGATGCCGCTGAGGTCAATCAGATGCTCCGCCAGCTGGCCGGGCCAAATGACATCAACGCGGATGACATCGAGGTCGCTGCTTTCCGCCTCAAATGCCGTCAGGTAAAAGGCGATGAGGTCGGTAACATTGGCGGCGCCGTCATTGCGCTCGACGGTGATATTCGGGCAGACTTCGTTAAAGCGGGCGATAACGCGGTCTTCGGCTTCCGGGTAGTTGCCAACGGGGTCGCCGAAGAATTTGATGGTAACTTCTTCGTCGGTGCCGCAATCAAATTCATGGCCATCCGCCAGCGCCAAGCCTGCCGGGAGGGCAAGCGCGAGCGCAAGAATCAGGAGTATTAACTTCCGCATGACTGTTCCTTTCTGTTGCCGGTTTGGTTTTGGCTTTCGGTTTGGGCTGCGCCAGCGCAGCTTGCAACTATAATAGCATATCAGTTTCACAATGCGCAAATGCTGTCGAAAGTCGGGAGTGGCGAGTATCGCTGACTCACAAATCCTGCCAAAGCAAAGCCAAAAATCTCTGTGCTTTCTGTGTGCTCTGTGATGAAAAAACCTGTGTACTGCTCGCAAAGAGACCTCTATGCGCGTTAACCGTTACTTAAGCATAGCGCGCCCGGCGCGGGCGGCGGTTGCCGGCGCGCTCTGCCTGCTCCTGCTGCGGCTTGTATTCTTCGCCGTGTCGCAGCCAGACGCCCCGCCCGCCATCAGCGACCGCCCCGAAGGCTTGAGCATCGAATTCAGCGTTGACCAGCGGGCGCTGCTTTTCCTGGAAAGCTGCGTCAGCGGGCGCTGGGCTGTCAGCGGGGCGGCGGCGGGCATCCGCTTCAACGGCGGCAGCTGGGACGCGGCACCCGCTGGCGACTATCGCCTTTGCAATCGCAGTTCGCTTTCGCCCACTTTAGAAGTGCGCCTGCCCTCAACCGCTATCGCCCGCTATCAGCTTGAGGTGCCGGTGCTCTTCGGCGATGGCTTTCATGTCGCGGTCGCGCTGCTGCTTGTCGGCTGCGCGCTTTATGCCGCGGGGCTGCCGCGCTGGCCGCAGCGGCGGCTGCTTTTGCTGATAGGCGGCGCGCATGGCGGGCTGGCGCTGCTCTATAGCTTGAGCACCGAGCTCAGCATATTTCAATTCGCGCGCTGGGGGCAGTCTTTTCACAACTTGCCGATGGCGGATTTGCGCCACAATCTGCTGGAAACCTTCCTGCATTTGCACAGCCAGCCGCCGCTTTTTTCCGCCTATGGCATCGCGCTGAACACAATCTTCGGCGAAAGCTATGAGGGAGTTTCGTATGTGCTGCATGTTGCCCTCGGCATCGCGATGTGCTGCATGGCTTATGTCATGCTCTGGCAATTGCTGGGCAGCCGCAGCGCGGCATTTTGTACGGCGATGCTGCTGGCGCTGCATCCCGCGCTTTTTTTGTACGAAGCCTTCGCGCATTATACATTGCTGGCGGCTTTCTGGGCGCTGGCGGCGGGCTTCTGCCTGCTGCTCTATCAACAGCGGGGGCGGAACCGCTATCTCGCCCTGTTTGCGCTCTGCGTGACGCTGCTTATTTTGACGCGCAGCGTCTATCACATCGCGCTTTTGCTGCCCGCCCTGCTGCTGATAAGCCTGCTCGCCCGGCGCAAGCGGCGGCTGCTGCTGCTCAGCTGCATTTTGATGTCGCTGTTAGCATTTGGCTGGTACGGCAAGAACCTGCTGCTCTATGGCTCCTTTTCCACCAGCACTTGGCTGGGCATGAGCCTGTGGCGCATCGCCCGCGCCGATTACAACGCCGAGGAATTGGTAGCGCTCTATCACGCTGATGTGCTCAACAGCCGCCCGGTGATTTGGTCGACTACCTTCCTCCGTCCGTCGGAATATGGCTTGGACCCGGGCGCGGCGAGCGATATCGTCATCCTGTCGGGCGACAATGCCAACAACCTGGCGTATATTGACCTGAACCTGCCCTACCGCGACAATGCCCTGCGCTTGCTGCGGCATGACCTCGGGCGCTACCTGCGCGGCGCGCTGCGCGCCTTCAGCCGTTATGCCTGCCCCTCAGCAACATGGGAGAATCTGCAAAAGAATGTCGACGCCATGCCCGCCAGCCACCACGCGCTCAGCAATCACTTCTTCCACATGCAGGACGCAGCCCAGCAACTGGGGCGCGCCCTGGGCTTTGCCCGCGATGGCATCGGCGCTTGCTCCAATCTTTTCTTTCTCATCCCGCTGCTATCGCTGGCATTGCCGCTTTATGCGCTGGCGCGATGCCGCGCCCGCTGGGCCTGCTGGCGCGACCTGCTGTGGCGGGAGGCGCTGCTGGTTTATTTGTGGGCTGCGGTCGCGTATACGGCGCTGGCGACCAGCCTGCTGGAAATTGGCGATAACGCCCGCTTCAAATTCATGAGCGAATTCCCGCTGTGGATTCTCATCGCTGTGCTTGGCTATCGGCTGTGGCGGCGGCTGCTGGCTGCTACTTCTGTTCGAGCCTTTCTAGCCGTTTGATGATCTCTTTATGGGCGGTTGCGGAAGCCTCAAGAACTTGCGCGAGTTCGGCTAGGATGTGCAGCTGACCATCACGGAGTTTCTTGAATTCTTTTTGATTTGCGGTGTTGTGCGCCTCAATCTGTTCGTCAATATAACGATGCACTTCCCGTTTCCAATCTTCTGAGGGTTGCATGCGTTGTCCCTTTCTTGTAGCCAGAATATTGTCAATTCCACCAATACATCGCAACCCATTTATACCCGAATGTCAATATGTATGCAATAGAAAGGGGACAAAATAGGATACCCTTACCGTTTGAGATATGCCGCCGGCGTTGACATCCGCGCCCATAGCGGTTAGTCTTCTGCAAGATATTCTTTAGAAAGCATCACCATGAGCTACCACTTCTGTTGTTGCTGTTGTCGCCGCGAGACGGGAGCCGCCGCCTAAGACAGCAGCTGACAGCATTCACGCATTGGAAGCGCAAAGTCAACTGGCACAGCGCGCGCGGCACCGGCGACGGGCAGCCCGCGGGCGCGATTGGGCGAGTTGGCTTTTTTCTTTAGCCAGCCCGCGGAATGAGGAGCCGATGGCAATCGCCGTGAAACAGCAAATCGAAGAGGCTGCGGACGCCGGCGACCGCTCGCTGGATATCGAGCGGCAGATTGGCAATACCCCGCTGCTGAGCTTCCGCCGCGTTACCCGGCATTTGCCGCCCGCCGTGCGCGTGCTCGCCAAGGCGGAGTGGCAGAACCCCGGCGGCAGCGTCAAAGACCGCGCCGCCTATTTCATCATCCGCCAGGCGGAAGCCGAAGGGCGCTTACAGCCCGGCGTTACCATCATGGACAGCACCAGCGGCAATACCGGCATCGCCTATGCCATGATTGGCGCCGCCAAGGGCTACCCCGTCAAGCTCTTCCTGCCAGAAAATGTCAGCCCCGAGCGCATCGCCATCCTGCGCGCTTATGATGCCGAGCTGGTTTTCACCGACCCGCTGGAAGGCTCGGACGGGGCGCTGCAATGCGCGCGCGCGCTCGCCGCGAAAGCGCCGCGGCGGGTCTTCTACGCCGATCAATACAACAATCCCGCCAATGCCCGCGCGCATTTTGAAGGCACCGGGCTGGAGATTTGGCGCGACACCGCCGGCGCGGTGACGCATTTTGTCGCCGGATTAGGCACATCGGGCACAGTCATGGGCGCGGGACGGCGGCTGAAAGCGCTGAACCCGGCGATGCAAATTGTATCGGTCGAGCCGGATTCGCCCCTGCATGGCTTGGAAGGGCTGAAGCACATGGCGAGCGCCATAAAGCCCGGCATCTACGCGGGCGATTTCGCCGATAGCGCGCTCTTCGTGCGCACCGAAGCGGCGCATGCGATGGCGCGGCGGCTGGCGCGGGAAGAGGGTTACCTGGTCGGCATCAGCGCGGCGGCGGCGATGGTCGGCGCTCTGCGCGTGGCGGAGCAGCTCGCCGAGCGCGAAGAGCCGGGCACGGTCGTCACCCTCTTCCCCGATAACGCCTACAAATATCTCAGCGAAGCGTTCTGGCGGGCTTAGGCGCTGCCGCCGCGGTCATAGTTGATGATCTTGTCCCATTCGTCAGCGGTGGAGCGCGCCACAAATGCCACCACCGGCGCGCTGTCACTCAAGTTGAAGACCTCGTGCGGCACGCCGGGCTCGATAAAGATGAAATCGCCGGCGCTGTTATCCACCACTTGTTTGCAGCCATCGCCATATTCGTGGCGCACCTCGCCCTCGAGGATATAGAGCATCACTTCAAAATCGACATGGATATGGGCATAGGCGACGCCGCCCGGCGGGATGGTGGCGACATTTATCGACAGCGCCTTGGCCTTGACATTCTTGCCCGAAAGCCCGGTTTTGTAGTGGATGCCGTTCCAATCGCGCTGTGCACCGCCGCCGCGCAAAACGCTGATGCCATCCTCGCCCTCGACCAGCGCCCGCAGGTCTTTGCTGTCGCTCATGCCGCTGCTCCCATTGTCTTTTCGCCGCGAGTATAGCTAAGATAGAGGGGGCTATCTAGGGGAAAGGCACAGGCATGACAGCAAAAATCGGCATCTTGACCGTCTCTGACCGCGCCCACCGCGGCATCTACCAAGACCGCGGCGGTCCCGCGATTCGCGACTATCTCGCCGAAGTGTTGACCAGCCCCTGGCAAGCGGTGCCGCTGGTCGTGCCCGATGAATTCGAGCAAATCACCGCGGCGCTGATATCTATGGTCGATGACAGCGGCTGCAGCCTGGTCATCACCACCGGCGGCACGGGTCCCGCCCGCCGCGACATCACGCCGGACGCCACCGAAGCCGTCTGCGAAAAGATGATGCCCGGCTTCGGCGAATTGATGCGCCAGGTATCGCTGAACTTCGTGCCGACCGCCATCCTTTCGCGGCAGACGGCGGGCATACGCGGCGCGGCGCTCATCGTCAATCTGCCGGGCAAACCCAGCGCCATCCGCGATTGCCTGGACGCGGTCATGCCCGCCATCCCCTATTGCATCGACCTTGTCGAGGGCGCGTACCTGACAACTGACAAGAGCAAAGTCGCCGCTTTCCGCCCCAAAAGCCAATAACGCCGCCGCAGTATGTACAACTTGGCACTAAGAAATGTATGAGCGAAGAGGTAACAAGAATTTTTACCACCGAGTACACCGAGCCGCACCGAGAAAAGCATGAGGAATTCTCTTTAAGTCTTTTGTTCTGTGTTCTCAATTTTTCTCAGTAAGCGCAAGTAAGTCATGCGAAAATTGGTGGCAAACCCTTACGGCATCCCATTGGCAGGGGCGTTTCGCTGAAACACCCTGGCGTTTGTCATGGAAAAACGGTCGTCTCGGCGAGATGCCCCTACAAGCGGCTTCATGGGCGAGAATTTGTTTTCTTTTGGTTTTCTCAGTGTACCTCGGTGTACTCGGTGGTTACATTTTCCTGTTGAATCTTTGCCGTTGCCCTGCGTCAGCCGCGCCCGCTGACGATGCGCGCGCCAGTGGCGTCCAGGAAGTCGACGCGGCTGGCATTGGCACCGTATCTGCCCGGCAGCGATACATAAGCGCCGCCTATCGGCTGGGCATAGCTGATATCGCCGCCAACCCAGTTGATTTTCACCAGCGCCGCCTGCCCGCTCAAACCATAGGCGAGGGAATAGCCGCCGAATTGCCCGCTGCGGCTGAAGCGGGCGCTGGCAGCGAAGCGGCTGCAATGCCAGTGCGCGCCGCGCGGCTTCCAGCCGCCGAAGGCATCGCGGATTTTTTCGCTGAATGCCAGCCCGACGCAGTCCTCGCCGCTGTCATTTTGCCAGCGCAGCGCATAGAGCAAGCCCCAGGGATGGCGCAGGAAGTGGCGCTGGACGATTGTAAACTCGCCGCGGGGCGGCGGCAGAATGCCATTTTCGAAGACGCCAAAGTCAAGCGCCCGCTCGAGGGCGGCGCGCGGGCTGGCGCTGCGGCCATCAAACATGCGCGCCGCTTCGATGAAAGCGCGCACACCCACATAGGGCGCGCTCAGCATTGCGGCGAGCAAAAGCGCGGCGACGAGAATACCGCGCAGCAGCCTTTTCAAGCGGTGGGAAAAGCGGGTGATGCGCATCAATCTTGCCTCCGGGAAGGGAACGCGGCACTTTCGGGGATTTGGGCGAGCAAGCCGCCGTCAGCGTCGTAAAAGGCGACTGACGCGATCGCCCGCGATTTTTGCAGTCTATACGCCAGGAAGACGCCATTTTCGGCAGCAACCGCGCTGACAGCGCCATCCTGCCAAGTTACACTCACGCCCGTTGCCGCCCCGCTGTAGCCAAAAACGGCGCTGACAGGCGCTTCTTCCGGGCGCGACCACCAGAATTGCGCGATGGAATACGCGGGGTATTCGGCGCGGATGACGCAGGCGGTCTTGCGCTCCATGCCGAGGTAGCGGCGCGCATAGCCCGGCGCATCCGCCAAGCCGACAAGGCTGAGGCAATGGCGGCTGCCGGGCTCGCTCCAGCCGGCGAGATAGAGCGTGACCGGCGCTTGGGCGATGGCGCGCGCGCTCAAGAGGGCGGCTGCCGGCGCGTTCGCGGTGAAAGCGCCTATCAGCCGCCCTTCTGCTGGCAGCGGCGCGTCTTCATAGTGCATGATGCCCGCGAATAAAGACAGCGCCAGCAAGGGCATGCAGAGCGGCACCACGATAAGGGCGATGCCGATGCGGGCAAAGCGCGGCTTATGCTCCCGCGCCAGTTTGCGTTTCATCCGCCACTCCTCCCGTCCCGAGCTTGGAAACTCTTATACACGGGGAACGGCGACAGGTATCAGCATTTGCTGATTATGTTGAAATTACTGGGGGCGCAAAAGTCTTTTCCGTAAGCAAGCGCAAGTACGTTATGCGACAAAGAACGGTATTCGCACAAGTGGTATCGCCCGCACTAAATCCCAACTGGTAGGGGCGACTCTGTGAGTCGCCCCCGGAAATTGCTTTTATATTGAGGGCGTTCCAACGAAACGCCCTACATCAAGTCTTTTTCTGCGGATTTATAGGAAAATCTTTGTGTCCTTTGTGTCTTTGTGGTGAAGAATATTTTGATGCGCTTGCCCCGCCCCCGCCCGCGATTGCTGGACGATAGCGCCAAACTATATTACTATGGAAGCAAGCAGCTAAATGCCAGCAGGGGGGCGCTATGTCTATCCGCAATCTGCATATTTTGATTCTTGTTTCGGTCGCCTATGTCGCCGCGCAGATGGTGGCGGATATCTCCACCCTGCGCAGCCTGACGCTTTTTGGCATCAGCGTCAGCGCCTTTTCTATCGCCTATCCGCTGACCTTCACCCTGCGCGATATGGCGCACAAACTGGCGGGACCGCGGGTGGCGCGCACCCTCATCTTCGCCGCCGCCGCCATTTATCTGATTGTGCAAGCCTTCTTCGCGCTCATCGCCAATCTGTCGCCCGCGATGACGCCCGAAGAGCAGACCGCGCTGGGGCAATTCCTGAGGCCAGAATGGCGCTTTTTGATGGCGGCGGTGGTCGCTTCGGTGCTGTCCCAGCTTGCCGATACCGAGATTTATACGCGCTGGCAGAATCGCTTCGGCGGCGAGAAGCAGTGGGGGCGCGTGCTCGTCAGCAATCTCATCAGCATCCCGCTCGATCGCATCCTGTTTCTGCTGCTGGCTATGGCAGGCTCGATGAGCACGGACGGGCTGGTCGAAGCCTTCATCGGCACGACCGTTGTGCGCCTGATATTCGGCATCATCACCATCCCCGGCATCTACCTGGTCGAGGAGCATTCGCAAGACTGGGCGCATATCACCGAGATTGAACATACCGACCCGCCGTCTTTCTCGCGGGGGAAAAACGGCTAAGACGCGCCGCCGCCGATGTCTATCGCGCTGATTTCGTCTTTGTACCGCTGGGAAGCGCATGCGCCAGCGTTCACGGCGGCGCTTCTCAGCTTTGCCCAGCGCGTCAGCGAGAGCGGCATCGCCGTGCAGTATCTGCCGATTGTCAACGATGCCAGCCGCCGCGAGCGCGACTGCATCGAGCGCCTTTCTGCGAAAATCAACCGCCGCGCTATCGGGCGCATGAGCCCGCAGTATGTGCCGCGGGAGAGTTTATACGCTTCCTGGAATCGGGCGCTGCGCCTGACGGACGCGCACTATTTCGCGCCTTGGAACGCCGATGACATCCGCCATGCCGGCGCTTTTATCGCCGGCTATCGCGCCCTGGAAGCGGGCGCGGAGCTGGTGGATTTCCCCTTCACGCAGCGGCGGCGCTCCCGCTTCTTCCGCCTCGTCCCGCGGGAGCGGCGGCGACAGCTTCCCTGCCGCTTTGAGCGTGGGCGCTTCACCCGCGCTAATGGCTTAAGCGCGTTTTTTATGGCGAGCGCCGCGCTTTATCAGCGGCTCGGTCCTTTTGACGCCAATTTCCAAGTCGCGGGCGATACCGAATGGGCGAGCCGCGCCTTCGGCGGCGCGCGCTTCCAGGCAGGCGCGGAGCTCGGCGGCGAATTCCTGCTGCATGGCGGCAATTTGAGCAATACCGGGCGCGAGCGCGAAGATATCGAAGTCAACATTATTTTCCTGCGCCGCCGCCGCTGGCAGCAGTTGGTGCCAGCCAATCCCGCCAAAATGCGCGCGGCATGGGAGGGCTGGGGCAATCCCGCGGGGGCGGGGCTGCCCGCTGCTGTCGCCGATTTCCTGTGGGGCGCGGGCGCGCTGCGGCGCTGGCAGCGCTGGCAGCGGGAACGGCGGCAGCCGCCAGCGCTGCGCCGCCTCCGCCTGGCATTGGCGGCGCGCGGGCTGATTCACAGCATCGAATGGTCGCTCGCCCAGGGGGAACATCGCTTCTGATGACGCGCCCCCGCCTGCTGCTATTCGCTGGCTGCCTCGCGGTCAGCGCGCTCTTTTTCCATCAATTGCTCATCGGCGGCGGGATATTGGCGCGCGGCGACACACACGACTATTTCTATCCCTATTGGGATGCGCGCAACGCCCACTTCCGCGCCGGGCAGTTGCCACTGTGGTCAAACGAACTGTTTATGGGAATCCCGCTGCTGGCGAACCCGCAGCTGGGCACATTCTATCCGCTCAATTGGCTGACGGCGCCCTTACGCGCGCCCGCCGCCATTAGCCTCAGCATCTGGCTGCATACGGCGCTGGCGGCTGCTGGCGCCGCCTGCCTCTATCGTCAGGCGGTCAGCAAGCGCTGGCTGCCCGCTTGCGCCGCCGCGCTTGTCTATGGCTTTGGCGGTTACCTGGGCGCGCATGTCGAGCAGATAAATCAACTGCAAGGCTTGGCTTGGCTGCCGATAGTCTTCGCCCTCGCCCACCGCTTGCTGACTGGCGCCAGTCCGCGCATGAGCGGGCTGCTGCTGGCTTTGGCATTGGCGCTGCAAATCTTCAGCGGGCACACGCAAACAGTCTTTGTCAGCGGGCTGGGCTTGGCGGTATTCGCGCTGGCGCTGGCGGCAAAACAGCGCCGCCGCCCGCGGGCATTACTTGAGTTCGCGCGGCGGCTGCTGATGCTGCTGGCGGCGGGCGGCGGCGCGCTGCTGCTGGCGCTGCCGCAATTGCTGCCCAGCCTGGAGCTGCTGCTGCTGTCCAACCGCGGCGGCGGCTTCAGCGCGGAGGCGGCGGGCGCGTTCTCGCTGCCGCCGGGGGCGCTGGGGCGCGCCTTCCTGCCGGGTTATGATGGGCAGCTCTTCGGCGAATACATCGCCTATATCGGCCTGATTGGCTTGGGCTTGGCGCTTTGGGCGCTGCTCGCCCGCCCCTTAAACGACCGCGACCGCTGGATTTGGCTCTGCCTGGCGCTGGTCGGGCTGGCGCTGGCGCTGGGGCGCTACAACCCGCTCTATCCGCTGCTGTCGCAGCTGCCCGGCTTCACCTTCTTTCGTGTGCCCGCCCGCTTTCTGGCGCTGGTCAGCCTGGCGCTGGCGCTGCTGGCGGGGCTGGGGCTGGAGGCGCTTGAGCCGCTGGCAGCGCCGCCACGCCAGCGCCAGCGGCGCATTCTGCTGGTGGCGCTCGCCCTCGGCGCTTTGATCGCGGCGACCCGCTTCCTGCTGATTGCCGACCCCAGCTTGATATTCGGCGACAGCGCCATCAGCGACCGCTCACTGCTGCTTTGGCTGGGCAGCGGGCTGTTGGCGTTGCTGCTGATAGGGCGGCGCGGGCGCTGGCTGCCGCCGCTGGCGCTGCTATTGCTGGGCGCGGAGCTGTTCCTCGCCTCACAGAACCTTCCCTATAACGATGTCGCGCCGCCCGATGTCTATTTGGAGCAGCGCTTCACCATCAGCCAATTACGCGCCTATCAAGCCGAAACGCTTGTGCCCGGGCGCACGCTTTCCATCAGCCGCATGCGCTTTGACCCCGGCGATATTGCCGCGCTGCGCGCCCGCTTCGGGGAACGCGGCATGGGCTATGTCGCGCAATTTCACGCGCTTGACGCCGTGAAAAAAGGCGAGCTGCTGCAGCCCAATCTGGCGCTGACCTGGGGCATCCCGACTGTTGACGGCTTCGGCGGCGGCCTCACGCCCAGCCGCCACTGGACGCGCTTGAGCGCGCTGCTGCTGCCGCCGGCGGCGCAAAGGGCGGTCGATGGCCGTCTGGGCGCGCGCCTGGCGCTGGAGGCTTGCCGCGGCGCTTGCATCCCGCCGCGGCGCTGGCTGCAAGCCACCGATACCCGCTATATCATCACCGACAAGCTCAGCGATGTCTGGCACGAGGGCATCGCCTATGACACAACATTGGCGCGCTTTTGGGCGGCGGTCACGGAACTGCCGCCGGCGGACGCGCTCTATGACGAAGCGCGCATCTTGCACCGCGCGCCCCTAGCCGGCTGGGAGTCCACGCCGGTGCCGCCCTGGAACGACCAGTTGACCATCACCGATATCCCCGGCGCGGGCGCATTCCTGCGCGCGGGGGCGGATGTGCTCGCCATCACCCTCGTCAACAGCCGCCAGCGAGAGCTTTTCCTGCAGCTGCAGCCGCCGCCATTCGAGCGCGCGCTTTCCAGCGCCGTCAAAGTCTATCGGCATGGCAGCGAAGACGACCGCGCCTTCCTGGTGACAGCTGCGCCCATCCTGCCGGATGACGCGGCGGGGGACGAACGCGCCCAGCAATTGCTGCGTGAGGGCGCGCCAGTTGTGCTGCAAGGCAATGCGGAGCCGCGCGCGGGGGCGTTGGACGCCAGCGCCGCCGCCATCATCACCGCTTACACGGCGACTGAAGTCGCGCTGCACGTCGACGCCTCCGCGCCCGCCTATCTCATCCTGCTGGATGCCCATTACCCGGGCTGGCAAGCGACGGTCAACGGCATCAGCGCGCCGATATACCGGGCGAATCTGGTCTTCCGCGCCGTGCCCGTGCCAGCAGGCGCGAGCCGCGTCGTCTTTCGCTTTCAGCCGCGCCTGTGGGGCAGCGCCCTCGCTCTCGGCGGCGGGCTGTGGCTCTTGGCGGGCGGCATCTGGTGGCATTGGCGGCGGCGGGAGCGCAGCAATAGGGCGGAGATTCCACAAGGATTTTTACCACCGAGTACACCGAGATACACCGAGAAAAAATGAGAAAAAAATGAGAAAATCTCAGTAAGTACAAGTAAGTTATGCGAAATCGCGCCTCAAGCACCCATCCCCCAGCCCCTTCGCCATCTTTATGGCGCATGGAGCGCAGGGTGGGGGGAAATCAGAGTATTCAACAGCCGCCACCGGGGCGCGCATGCTATAGAAACAAAAGGGAGCCTACGGAGACTACAATGAAACTGGGAAGCTATGTAGAAATCTTGAACTATGTGCCCGATGCCGCCGAAGCCGGCGCCTATTATCAGCAGCTGGGATTAGAGCCGCTGGGGGACGATGTCTACACCGATGGGCGCTACCACCTGCATCTGCTGGCGGGCGCGGGCATCAACCCGACGCTGCGCTACTTCGGCAGCGATATTGACGGGCTGAAGGCGCGCGGGCTGCCCATCCATGGGGGGCGGCTGGAAAGCCCGGCGGGCATCAACATCCTGCTCAGC
>JAJDWK010000056.1 GCA_022825675.1 Anaerolineae bacterium
CAGAGCATCAGCGCAACGGGAGAAACAACGCGAACGCCGATGCAAACGCGCTAAATAGTGGCGAAGCTCGGCATTCATGCCTTCTACTCGATATGTCTCGCTTTTATTCGACATTGGAGTATGCTTTCCCGGGTAATACAACAATTTCTTATACGGAGAAAACTGGTCGCTGTAGTAGTGTTGCGCTCTTGGACTTTGATCCACCAGCTTTTGCAATGTAGCCTCGTCCCGCCGCTGGCTCACCAGAAAACCGACAATGCAACTGCTGGCGCGTTCAACGAAAGTACTTATGTACCATCTGTTTTTTTTCGCCCGACAAAGGTATGCAGTTCGTCCATCTCAATGGTATGCAAGGGAACATCTTTCGGTATCGGAGCGGGTGGCAGCTGATCGGCATGGGCTTTTACCCAATTCATCACCGTCACATGATGGACGCCTAAGTGGCGCGCAATCCGACGGTAACTGAGTCCATCGGCATAAAGTCGGATGGCGAATTGCCGCATCTCGTCACTGTACATCTGCTTGGGTTGCGGGGTGTAACGGCGATTGCAAGGTTTGCACTGATACATTTGGCTGCCGGCACCGGTGCGCCCTGCTTTGACTTGATTTTCTGTATCTTGACAATGGGGACATTTATTCATATCTCTAAGTTTAACACCTATCGACTAGATTCACCACTCCCTAGAAGTCAATGCAGGGCAATTACATCAAAATGGTATTCACCACAAAGACACAAAGTCTTTTCTTGAAATAGCTCTTTGCTTCTTCTTTTATCAGGGCAGGCTTTACACAGCCCTTGCCACCGAGAATACATAGGAAAATCGAACATGCCGAGAAAAGATTTTAAGAGGTTTCTCATGCTTTTCTCGATGTACTCGGTGGTAAAAATCCTTGTCGAATCTCCGCCGCTGTCAATTTTGATGCAAACGCCACTCCCCCGATATTTGCCAGAGCCAGCGATATGCCTTACCATTAGCCTACCGCAACCCGGCTGAGTACAAGGCGCGCCTTATGCAGCAAAGAATGATCGAATTCATCCGCGCCCTGCGCGCTGCCGGCTTGCGCATCTCCCTGGCGGAAAGTCAGGACGCTATGTTCGGCGTGGAAAAAACGGGGCTGCGCGATGCCGCCGCGTTCAAAAGCGCCTTGAAATCCACCCTCATCAAAGCCCAGCGTGATCAACCGGTATTTGACTATTTCTTCCCGCTTTTCTTCGGCAATGCCAAAGCGGCGCTGGAGAACATCCTCGAGCAAATGACAGAAGCGCAGCAAAACTTGCTGCAGGAAGCGATGGCTTCGCGCATGGAGGCGCTGGACGCGCTGCGCGATTTGCTGGCGCGCGCGCTGCAAGGGCAGGGCTTCAGCGATGAAGAGCTGCAAGCCTTGGGCGAAGCAGTTGGGCTGCCCCAAGGCGCTGAGATGTATCAGCGCGCTTGGTTCGAGCGGCGCATGAAGCGGCGGGCGGGCATTCCCCAGCTCGAGCAGCTGCTGGACGAACTGCTGGAAGAGCTGGCGCAGCTGGGCATGCAGGAAGCGGCATTGGCGCAGCTGGAGCAGGCGCTGCGGGAGAACCTGGCGAGCCTGTCCCAGCAGATATCGCAGTATGCGGGCGCGAACCTGGCGCAGCAAATGGCGGAAGCCGAGCCGCCCGAGAAGCCCGACTTGCTTGATGTGCCGCTGCAGCGGCTGAGCGGCGGCGAGCTAGAGCAAGTGCGGGATGAAGTGCGGCGGCTGGCAGCCCGTTTGCGCACACGGGCGGCATTGCGCCAGCGGCGCGCCAAATCGGGACGCTTTGACCCGCGCCGCACCCTGCGCAAAAATATGCGGTATGGCGGCGTGCCGCTGGAAGTGCAATTCCGCAAGCGCCACAAAAAGCCCAGCCTCATCCTGCTCTGTGATCTCAGCACTTCCATGCGCTACGCTGTCGAATTCCTGCTGACGCTGGTCTATGAGCTTTCGGACCAGGTGCGGCGCACGCACAGCTTCATCTTCATCGACGACCTGGTGGATGTCAGCGCGCCGCTGGCGGAATTGCCGCCGCGGCAAGCGGTCGCCCGCATCATGCGGGAGAATCCGCCCGGCTATTACAGCACCGACCTGGGCAACAGCCTTAACAGCTTCCAGCAAGCGCACATGCACTTGGTGGATAGCCGCAGCACTATCCTGTTCTTCGGCGATGGGCGCAACAATTATAACGACCCGCGGCTGGATATCGCGCAGGCGCTGCAGCGCATGGGCAGGCGGCTGATCTGGTTCTGCCCCGAGCCGCGCCGTCAATGGGGCAGCGGCGACAGCGACATGTGGGAATATAACATGGTCGCCGACCGCGTCTTCCTGGTCAACACCTTGCGGCAACTGGCGGATGCGGTCGACCGCATCCTCGCTGATGGCTAGCCCGCGCGGCGCGTACTTTTGTGTCTCAGTGGTGAATGCAAATTTGATGCGATTGCCCTGCCAAATGCTTGAACTGCTTGGAGTATCCGCAATCGCAGCGTACACTCCAGGCAAGTGACTAAAAACGAGGTGCCTAATGGTACTAAAAGCTCAGCGCGAGATGACCGCCGCCGCCTATCGCGAATGGGAAGCGCGGCAGGAAGTCAAACACGAATACATCGACGGAGAAATCATCGAAATGACCGGCGGCACACTGACGCATTCGCGCATAAAAACCAACATCAGCGGCAACCTGTTCGCGCTTCTCGACCACAATAAATATGTGCTCTGCAACAGCGATATTCGCCTGCGCATTAGCCCGACCCGCTATGTATATCCCGATTTCAGCATCGTGCGCGGCATGCCTAGAACAGAAGACGACTCCGAGCTGTCGCTGCTCAACCCCGTCTTTGTGGTCGAAGTTACCTCGCCCTCTTCTGATACTTATGACCGCGTCGACAAGTTCGGCTATTACCTGGAAGTGCCATCGATAGAAGCCTATCTCATCGTTGATCAAGAGCGCGTCCGCGCTGATTTGTGTACGCGCGCCGGCGATGGCTGGTTCGTGCGCGTGTATGCGCAGCCCAGCGCCGCGCTGCCGCTGGATGCGATTGGCTGCGCCTTGCCGCTGGCGGCTGTCTATCGCGGCATCAGCTTGGAGTAAGCCGATGGCAGAAGCGAGCGCCACACTCAGCCTGGAAGATATCCGCCGCCTGCGCCCGCAGATTATGGCGCTCGCCCGTCAGCATCGCGCGCGGGAGGTGGCGGTATTTGGCTCGCTTGCCCGCGGGGAGATGCGCGCCGACAGCGATATCGACTTTCTGGTGGATTTTGAAGAGAACTATACGTTGCTGGATATCGCGGGCATGTTGAATGGATTGGAAGATTTGCTCGGCTGCAAGGTGGATGTGGTCGACCGCCTGAGCCTGCGGGAAGAGCTGAAACCCGTTGTGCTGAAGGATGCGCAGCCACTGTGAACTGAACTTCTGAAATGGTAATCTGTATGTACTTTTGTCTATAACACTGGGCATTCCCGTCTAGTAACTCTTTACGAGGTGCCGTATGGTACTAAAAGCTCAGCGCGAGATGACTGCCGCCGCCTATCGCGAATGGGAAGCGCGGCAGGAAGTCAAACACGAATACATCGACGGAGCAATCATCGAAATGAGTGGTGGAACGGGCAGACACAGCAAAATCGCCATGAATATCGTATTGGCTCTGGGCAGAATGATAGATTTAACGCGATATGTGTTTCATAGTAGCAATATGAGCGTACAAATTAATGCCTCGCGCTTTGTCTATCCGGATTTGAGCATCGTACGCGGCAGTGAATTCTATGAAGACGACTCCGAGCTGTCGCTGCTCAACCCCGTCTTTGTGGTCGAAGTTACCTCGCCCTCTTCTGATACTTATGACCGCGTCGACAAGTTCGGCTATTACCTGGAAGTGCCTTCGATAGAAGCCTATCTCATCATTGACCAGGAGCGCGTCCGCGCCGATTTGTGCACACGCGCCGGCGATGGCTGGTTCGTGCGCGTGTATGCTGATGCCAAAGCCGCGCTGCCGCTGAATGCGATTGGCTGCGCCTTGCCGCTGGCGGCTGTCTACCGCGGCATCAGCTTGGAGTAAGCCGATGGCAGAAGCAAAAGCCACACTCAGCCTGGAAGATATCCGCCGCCTGCGCCCGCAGATTAGGGCGATGCGATCCTCAAGGGAGTAAACGCGCCCCCGCCCCCAACAAGCGGCAATACCGCCTAAACCGCCTCACTTCAAATCCCGCCGGTGCCAATCATCGCTGAACAAGTTGAAATCGGTCTCCCGCTGCGGGAATTCGGCGATGAGCGCTTCGTCAATTTCCACGCCCAAGCCTGGCGCCTCTGGCAGCGGGAAATAGCCATCGACCACTTCGGGCATGCCAATGCCGACCGCCTTCACCGGCGGATCGGCAAAGTCGTTGAAGTACTCCTGAATCTTGAAATTGGGCGTGGTCGCCGCCACCGCCAGCGATGCCAAAGTCGAGCAAGGACCGCCCACATTGTGCGGCGCCACCAGCACATAATACATCTCGGCGGTGCCCGCCAGCTTCTTCATATTCATGATGCCGCCGAAGTGTGTGATGTCCGTCTGGATGATATCCGCCGCGCCCAGCTCAAACAGTTCGCGATATTCATACGGCGTATGGATGCGCTCGCCAGTAGCCACCGGTATGCCCAGCGCCAGCGCCACTTCGCGCACATCACGCAGCGCCCGCAGGTTCTCTGGCGGCACCGGCTCCTCCACCCAGGCAGGCTTGAAGGGCGCAAGCTCGCGGATAATCTCGGTCGCCGTTACCGGATTGAAGCGCCCGTGCATCTCTATCAGCAGCTCGACATCTGGTCCCACCGCGTCATACACCGCTTCCACCAGCGCGATGGACAGCAGCTTCTCCTGGCGGCTGAAGTCATAAAAGCCGCTGCCGAAAGGGTCGAACTTCAAAGCGCGATAGCCCTTGTCGATGACCGCTTTCGCCGCCGTGTGCCAGGCTTCCGGCCTCCGCTCCACGCGGTACCAGCCATTGGCATAGGCTTTGATTTTGTCGCGCATGGCGCCACCCAAGAGGCGATAGAGCGGCTGCCCCAGCGCCTTGCCGATGATGTCCCAACAGGCGATTTCCAGCAGGGCGATGCCAGTCATGGCGATTTCGCCGGCGCGTCCATAAGTCTCGCGCAGCATGCGATATGCCATCAACTCGGTGTTGAAGGGGTCCTGCCCCAGCGCGAATTCGGGCGCGCTTTCCTTGAGATAGCCGATGACCGGTCCCACGCCGCCGACAGGCCGCGCCTCCGCCCAGCCGGTCACGCCCTCATCTGTCTCCACCTTGACGAAGAGCAGGTTGCGCCAGGGCGTGCCCATCACCCGCGTGCTGATATTGCTGATTTTCATGCTTGGCTCCTCGCTATTGTTAAGCCAATTTCACCACAAAAGTCAGAATTTGCAGGGGCGACCCGGCGGGTCGCCCATGAAGTCGGTTGTAGGGGCGTTTCGTGGGCAACTCACATAGCCGCCCACTGCCCTTGTATATCACATAGCTGAAGCGCGCTAGCCTGCCGCCGCGCCATCGCCAAGCGCAATGCGGTCGCGCTTGCCAAAAGCGATC
>JAJDWK010000076.1 GCA_022825675.1 Anaerolineae bacterium
TTGTGTCTTTGTGGTGAAAAACAATTTGATGCGATTGCCCCGCCTCTTTTGCAACGACGGGCGACCGGTGTAGTCGGTGGTTAAACCCTTTCAGTAATCGGCAATAATACTGCGCCTAATATCTGCCCTTGCCGCCGGCGCATCTGTATTATACTTGCCTGGACGCGGCGCATGGACGCCGCCAGGGAGCGGAATTTGCCACAGCATGCTCTGCGCGCCGCCCAGCTGGGCGGGCGGGATAAGCCGAACTTCTTCATCGTGGGCGCGCCCAAATGCGGCACGACCTCCCTGCACGAATACCTGCAGCGCCATCCTGAGGTCTTCCTGCCTTTTTATAAAGAGCCGCATTTCTTCGGCAGCGACCTTATCGGCAGCCGCTTCCAGCAATTCCGGGACCAGCCCAAAAAATATCTGAAGCTCTTCCGCGATGCCCGCGGCGTCAAGCGCATCGGCGAATCCTCGCCCTGGTACCTCGTCAGCGAGAATGCCGCCGCCGAGATTCACGCCTATGACCCCGCCGCCAAAATCATCATCATGCTGCGCAACCCCGTGGATATGATGTATTCGATGTGGTCGCAATTCCGCTACAGCGGCAACGAACAGATCGAAAGTTTTGAAGAAGCGCTGGCAGCCGAGAGCGAGCGCCGCGCCGGCAAGCGCTTTCGCCGCGCCGCCCATTGCATCAGCGGGCTTTTCTATCGTGATGTCGCCCGCTTCAGCCGCCAGGTGCAACGCTACTTCGAGCAGTTCGGGCGCGAGAATGTGCTTGTCATCATCTTTGACGATTTTCGCGCCGATACCGCCGCCAGCTACTGCGCCGCGCTGCAATTCCTCGGCGTCGACAGCGCTTTCAACACCAATTTTGATATCCGCAATCCCAACAAAAAAGTGCGCCTCGCCTGGCTGCAGCAGATGATTGTCGGCAGCGGCTTCTCCTTGATGCTGCTGAAAGACCGCCTGACCTATCTGGCGACAACGCATGCGCTGGTGCCCTACAGCTATCGCACCCGCGCTGTCGAAGGCGTCATCGCCGCTTACACCCGCTACGAAAGCCGCTCGCCGCTAACGCCGGAGCTGCGGCTGGCGCTCGCCCGCGAATTTGAAGGCGATATCGATGCGCTCAGCGCGCTGCTGGGGCGTGATCTCTCGCACTGGTATCGCTCGACAGCGGAAGGCTGAACCCGCCATGACCGCCCCTACCGCGCCCGCCGCAAGCGCCCGCCGCGGCAAAACCCGCCAGCTTTTTGCGCGCCTTTTTAGCATCGCGGTAACCGCGGTCCTGCTGGCAATTTTGATAGGCGATGTACATTGGCAGGAATTTGACGACTTCTTGAGCCGCATCCCCCTCGGCAGTTGGCTGACGGCGCTGCTTGCCTATCTGGCGCTTAATCTCTTCCGCGCGCTGCGCTACCGCATCCTGCTGGAAGAAGGCGACGCCCCCTGGCGCTTGCTGCTGCCGATCACGCTCTATCACAATTTTCTCGTGCGCGCCCTGCCCTTCAAATTGGGCGAACTGTCTTACATTGTGCTGCTGCGCTCCCGCTTGAATTATACGATGGAAGCCGGCATCAGCAGTTTGATAGGCGCGCGCATGCTGGAATTGCTGATAATCGTCTCCGTTTTTGCCGCCAGCATCCCCGCCAGCGCCGAGCAGCTTTCGGCGCAGCGCAACGATTTGATAGCCGCCATCGCCCTCAGCTTTGTCGCCAGCGTGATTGCGCTCTATTTCGGCGGCAGTTTGATTCGCATCTTCCTGCGGCTGCTGCCCGCCTCCGCCCAAACGGGACTGCTTGGGCAAGCGCAAGGGCGGCTGCGGCAACTGGCGCGGGAGATGGACCGCCTGCGTCAGCCGCGACTTTTTCTCTCGGCGCTATTCATCAGCGGCTTCACCTATTCCTGCTCTTTTTTGACCAATTATGCGCTGCTGCGCGCCCTCGGCGTGGATGCCGAGCTGCCGATATTCATCGCCATCGTCAGCCTGGGCATGTTCGCCTCCGCTTTCCCCTTCACGGTCAGCGGCTTTGGCGTGGTGGAAATCGCCTGGCGCATCGGCTTGGTGCAATTCGCCGGCTGGAACGAAGCCGATGCCACCGCCGCCGGCTTCCTGCTGCACGGCTTCCAAATTTTTGCCGCCGGCATCTATGGCTTGCTGGGCTACCTGCTGATTCAAGTCAGCCGCCCGCTGCCAGCGGCGGATAGCAGCGAAGATTCAACAGGGGATTAACCACCGAGTAAAGATGTAAAGAGATTTTCTGGCAGTGTCTAATTCCGTGGATGTAAACATTCCGCCATACAATCAAAAATCTCTGTGCTCTTTGTGCTCTCTGCGGTAAAAAAACCTGTATCGTGTTTGCTGAGAGTACTCTATGCATGATAATCGACAGTCCCGATTTTCTCATGCTTTTCTCGGTGTATCTCGGTGTACTCGGTGGTTAAATAACCTTGTCGAATCTTCCGCACTTACAGATTCCAATTACTTACTTGCATTTGCTTCTGTACCTCGGTGGTTAATTTGCTGATACATACAAAGGAAAACCCATGCCCTACAGTTTTGATCCCGATGCCATGTACCGCATGCCAAGCCATTTTGGTCCGCGAACGGGTCCCCGCCGCGGTCCTGATGGACAGCGCTTCGACTGCGTCGACAGCCCGCGCAGCAGCGCGTATACGCTCAGCTTTTTGACGGATGCCCGCCTGCTGGAAGCCATGCTGCCGCCGCGTTTCCAGCTCGAAGGCGAGCCGGTGGTCAGCGTCAGCTACACATATATGACGGAAATCGAATGGCTGGCGGGGCACGGCTACAACACGCTGGGGCTATCTTTCCCCGCCCGCTTTGAGGGCGAGCGCGACCGCGTCAGCGGCAGCTTCCTGACCGTGCTCTGGGAGAATTTGGCAGACCCCATCATCACCGGGCGCGAGGAACTCGGCTTCTCCAAGATCTATTGCGAGCTGCCCCCTCCCCGCGTCAACGGCGGCAGCCATCACCTGCACGCCAGTTGGCTCGGCTTCACTTTTTTTGAGATGACCCTGCGCGACCTCAAACCGCAGGCACCGCCAGCAAGCCCAGCCAGCGGCAATTCAAGCGGCATTTTGCATTATAAATATATGCCGCGCACCGGCGACTGGGGGCAAGCCGATGCCGCCTACGCCGTTTTGACGCCGGCAGATACGCCCAACCGCCGCCTGCTCGAGCATTATGCCGGCGCGGGCGAAGTGAAGTTCCAGCAGGCGCGCTGGCAAGATATGCCCACGCAATACAACATCGTCAACGCCTTTGCCGCGCTGCCGCTGCTGGAATACCGCGGTGCCAGCCTCAGCAAAACTATCGGCGGCAAAGACCTCAGCGACCAACGGATACTGCGCTAAATGACGGAAGGACAGGCAAATGTACGCTCTTCAAGGCAAAGTTGCGCTGGTAACAGGCGCGGCGGGGGCAGCAGGATTGGGGCGCGCCATCGCGCTGCGGCTGGCAAAAGCCGGCGCCAAGCTCGCCGTCAACGATTTGAAAGCGGGTGACAGCGCCCGCGGCGGCTTGGCTGATGTCATCAGCGAGATTGAAGCCCTCGGCGGCGAGGCGCTGGCGGTCTACGGCGATGTCAGCGATTCCAAACAAGTCGATGCGATGCTGGCGGCGGCGCTTGAGCGCTACGACCGCCTTGATATCCTCGTCAACAACGCGGCGGCGCCCGCCGGCATCGACCGCAGCCTGGTGGTTGACCTCGACGAAGCCGCTTTTGACCTGGTGCAGCGGGTGAATGTCAAAGGCACCTTCCTCACCTGCCGCGCCGCCGCCCGCCACATGATTCAACGCGGGGGCGGCGGCCGCATCATCAACATTTCGTCCACCGCCGGGCGCAATGGCGTGCCTCGCTACGCCGCCTACTGCGCCTCCAAATTCGCCGTGCGCGGTTTCAGCCAGGCGCTGGCGCGGGAACTCGGCGCTTATGGCATCACCGTCAACGCCATCTGCCCCGGGCTTATCGCCACCGAAAGAATTGACGATATCGCGGCGGCGCTGGCGCCCGCGGAGCTGTCAACCGCCGCTTACCGCGCGCAAATGCAAGCTGATTCTATCCGCCAAACGCCGCTGGGGCGGCTGACAAAAACCGCCGACATCGCCGCTATGGCATGTTTTCTCGCTTCTGATGAGGCGGCATTCATCACCGGGCAATCGCTGACCGTGGATGGCGGCGGGCTGACAAGTTAAACAGGCAGGAGGGCAGACGATGGCAGGCAGATTACAAGGCAAAGTGGCGCTGGTTGTCGGCGCGGGCTCCCGCGGGGAACCGGCGGGCACCGGTTATGCCGCCGCCGTGCTCTTCGCCCGCGAAGGCGCAAAAGTGATGCTGGCGGACAATAACCGCGAACGCGCCAACGCAACACTAAGCAAAATCCAAAGTGAAAACAACATAGCCGCCGTTTACGAGGCGGATGCAACCCGCGATCAAGACTGCCAAGGCATGATAGCCGCCTGCCGCGAACGGTTCGGCGGCTTGCATATCGTCTTCAACAATGTCGCCACTTATGGCAGCGGCAAAATTACCGAGGTCAGCGCTGCCGAGCTGGATGCCGCTTGGTCAATTAACCTCAAAAGCGCGCTGCTGACCTGCAAATACGCCGTGCCGCTGCTGAAAGCCAGTGGCGGCGGCTCCATAATCAATATCGCTTCTATTGATGGCTTACGCGCCGGCTTCACGGCAAATGTGCCTTACGCCGTGACCAAAGCCGGCATGGTGCAGCTGACGCGGGTGATGGCGGTGCATCACGGACGCGATAATGTGCGCGTCAATTGCCTGGCGCCCGGGCATATTCACGGCGCGTTTGTGCGCCATCTCGACCCCGAAATCCGCGAGCTCCGCCGCAAAGCTGGTCCCCTCGGCACAGAAGGCACTGCCTGGGATGTCGCTTGGGCGGCGGTCTTCCTCGCCAGCGATGAAGCGCGCTGGATATCCGGCGTTACCCTGCCGATTGATGCCGGCTTGCTGGCGGCGACGCCGCTCTCCGTGCGCGAAAATCTGCTCTAAGCGCTGGAAGGCATTTGTAATAGCGCTTAATAGTTAATGCGGTATCCGCGCTGAGCCGCCGCCTTCACGCAGGCTTGCCTTTTCCACCATAATCATATAGACTGTATAGATAGAGCAGGCTCCTGGCGAGCTGGCTTAATGCTCAGCGCATTGCTGCCAGCAAATGCCTGGTCGAATCGCGTTGCGAAGATGATTGTGCCGCATCACAGTCTTGAGGTGAGCTTATGCCTTTGCGCCCGCTGAATATGCGCAAAAAATTGACCGGCATCGCCCGTCAACTGGTGAGCGCAGGCTTTTCGGTCATCCCGGTTTTCGGCAACAAATTACCGGCAGAGCCGAAGAAACCGGCCCTCGCCTGGCGCCGCTATCAGACGCAATTGCCAAGCGCCGGGGAAATCAAACAGTTCTTTCGCGATGGCGTCAGCGCTATCGGCATCGTTTGCGGGACGGTATCCCGCCTGCTGGTCATCGACTTCGATGATCACCTGCGCTATCGGCGTTTTTGCCGCCATCTGCCGCAATACAGCCGCACGCTTACGGTCAAGACCGCCCGCGGCTATCATGTCTATTTGCGCACCGAAGAAAATGTGCCGACGCATCAATTTGATGGCGGCGACATCAAAGGCGAGCGCTCGTATGTGCTGGGCGCGGGCTCGATTATCGGCGACTTTGAATATACAGCTGTCGGCGAAACCGACGATATTCTGCAAGTCAACAGGAGTGATATCGACAGCCTCTTGCAGTATTTCCATGTTGATCGGCGGTTGCAGCTGGTCCCGGGCAGAGTACCTAGCCGGCGAAGCGATGTCGATTCGCGCAAGCTGTACGCGCGCCTGGCACCGCAAATCGGCAGGAACAACGCTTTGTATCGGGCGGCTTCGCTGGCGCGGAACGCCGGCCAAGCGCGGGACCGCTGTGAAGCAGAGCTGCTGCGCCTGCATGTCGAGACGCCGCCAAGCGCCGCCCATCGCTCCGAGAGTTTTGCCGAGCGCTGGCAGGAAGGCAAACGCACGATAGCGAGCGCCTATAGCCACAGCCGTGGGACTGGCGGCGTCCCCGACGGCATGCCGAATAGCGTGCGTGAGCGCTTGCTGCGTCAGCAGAAGTCGACGATTGTGGCGCGCCTCCTGGATATTTTTCAGCTGGCAGGCTGGCTGCCGGAGTCGACCTTCACGCTGAAAGAGGCTTGTGAGCTGGCGGCCGGCTATGGCATGAATCGCAAGAGCGTACTGCAGGCGCTGACCGGCGAGCTCAGCATTTATAATGGCAGCCATATTATCAGTAGAAGATATGTTGATTACCTGGACAATAGGGGACTTAAAGCGCGGAAGCGTGGAAGACCCGTGGCTTTGCGCTTCCAAGTGCCCAGCGTGTCGCGCTTGATTGCGCTCTTGGAAGTGGCGCTGTGCCCAGCGGATGCGATCACGGAAGCGGATGTGCGCAGCGCGCGGCAGTATCGACTGGCGGTGCATCGCGAGTACATAAAGCGGCTGCAGCCGGAGGCGACAACGGCGCTGTTGGCGGGGCGCCTCGGCGTCAGCGGGCGCACGGTCCGCCGGTACAATCGCGCTTTGGGTGTGCGGGTGGCGCCCGTTATCAGCAGTTTTGAGTTGAGCCGGCAGGCGCTGCGGGCATTGCCGCGGCGGCGGTCTTCGGCACACAAAAGCGCGACCGCTGGCTTCTGGCTGGAGCGCGAAGATGGCAAACGGCTGCCCGCCTGGCGGCATGTAGGCTCACGGCTGATACGGGAAGCGGGCGCTGCAGTGCGGGTATGTATGCGGCGGGGCTCGGTATTCAGCCTGGCGGCGAAAGCGCCTGATGCTTTAGTGAGGCAAAGCGGCGCGGCGGAGTTGCTGCAGCTGCGCGCCTTGCGTGAGGGCAAGCGGGAACCATCAGGCTGGCTGCGGAAATTGGGCAGATTTGTGCGAGGCGCGGGCGAACGCGTGAAGAACGCCGCCTATGCGCGAGTGCCACTGTTCTTTGACACGGTGACGCAGCGCATCGCCGAAGACAAGACTGCGGAATCGATTGCCGGCTATTTGCTCGCGTATGACGAAGCGGGACGGGAATGTCGGCGTCCGGCGCGGCGGGGAATTGCCTTCCGCATGTTAAAGGAATTTGGCAACGGCAAGGTGATGCTCGCCTTGAGTTAGGCAAGAGCGGGATACCGTTACAGCTGTAACGGTATCGTATAGAAACGGGGCGGGCGCATCAGCGGATGCGCCTTTTCTTTTCTTGGGGCTAGCTTGGCTCAGCTGGAGGCGTCTTCGATTTCGTCTTCGAGGCTAATCAGTTGGTTTATCTGGGTGCGGATGAGTTTGCGCAATTTGGGGCGGGCGCTGGAATCGCCGGCGTCAATTTCTTTGCGCAATTTCCGCTGCAGGTCGGCGGCGGCGGCGGTGAGGCGGGCGATAGCATCTTGCTGTTGGCGTTTGCCGCCCGCAACCGTTACACCTGTAACGGTATCGAGCGCCGCTTTCATCTTTCGCAGCTCGCCCTCGGTGAGGTTCTCGTCATCGCCCTTGCGCCAGAGATTGCCCGGCAGCCGCAGCAATGCGCGATATTGTCGCAACTGCCCCGCGTTGGACAGCCCCATAGCATTGAGCAACTGCTCGCCTTTGCCGCGGGGCACGCGCCAGGCGCCGCCATCGGCGACCTGCGCATAAAATTCCTGCTCGCCGGCGAAAGCATCGCGCCCGGAGAAATTCTCCCAGCCGTGCAAATCCATCAACAGTATCGAGAGCTGGCGGGCGCGGCTAATCGCGTTTAAGTTGTCGCGGGCGTTATTCTCGCTGGCTTGCCGCCACACATCCACCTGCTTGACCGCGCGTGACGGGATGCGCGACCAATTGGCGATGCTGCCATCCGGGCGGCGGTCGCCATCGCCAAATTGCCAATACAAAATGTGATAGGCGAGCCAGCGCCGCTCGCCCGTTTCGATCTCATAGCGCCGCTGACGATGCGCCAAAGTGATCGGGTTGGACAAGCCATCGCGGCGGATGCTTGCCGCCAGGTCGATGAGCTTCATCAAGGAATGTTCTTTTGGCAGCGGCGCTTGCTCGGCGATATCCTGCCCATCAAAAGTCTCGGCTTGTTCGCCGCGCTCGGTCGCCGCGCCTTGCAGATAGCTTTTGATGTCGAAATCTTTTTGTCCCGTCTCCAGCTGCACTTCAATAATCCAGCGCTCAAAAATAGCAACAACATTCTCGGGGATTAGCGGGAAAACATCGGTGATGTCATGCGGTACGCTGTTGCGCGGCTGGATGGCGTTGGGGTAGATTTTGTCGATGCTGACCGCTTCGATCGCCTGGAACTCGCTGTCCGCCGCGGCGATTTCTTCGCTGAGCGAGCCCAAGCCGAAACCGATGGCATCCACCGTTTTGGGGTCGACGGCGTTGGGATTGCTGACCAAAAGATTGTCGGTGTTGCGGATGTGGCGGCGCCGGTCACGACTGCTCATAGATGCGCTCCTCCAGTTGCCCGATCATGCGCCAGGCTTCTTCGGCGGTGCCGCTGTTGGGGGCAAGCGAAAACACGGTCCGGCGCGCGCTGGTGGCTTCCGCCCAAATCGTGCGCACGGGCAGCGGCTCCCAGACCAGGCTGCCAAAGGTATCATGCAGCAGCCGCAGGTTGTCTTGATGTTCCAGCGTGCGCCCGCGAAACATCGTGGGCACCACCCCCAGAACTTTGATATCGCTGAGATCGTAATTGTTGCGAATCGGGCTGAATTGGTCTTTGTGCGTCAGGCTCTCGCGCAAGCCATCAAAACTCCAGGACTCGCATTTGGTGGGGTAGATGATGCCGTCAGTCGCCATATAGATAGAAGAGTGCAGCAGCGATGGCGTGGGCGAAGTGTCAAAAAAAACATAATCAATGGCGTTGCGCAGTTGGTTGAAGCGCTTCAAAATCGCGAAGGCGTCCGAGATGCTGCCGGCGATGCTGCGCGTCTCAATGTTAGAGGGGATGACCAAGAGCTCGCCTGACATATCGGCGGCGGGCACCGCATACCGTTCCGGCGGCACCACGCGCAATACCTGCCCAAAAGGCGCGTTACGCACGATGAGGTCATAAAAGCCCGGCTCTTTGTCCAGGTCGAAGGCGATGGTGGCGTGCCCCTGCGGGTCAGCATCCACCAAGATCACGCGCTTGCCGCGAATCGCCAAGCCCGCCGCCATGTGGGTGGCGAGCGTAGTTTTGCCAACGCCGCCTTTTTCGTTAATCAGCGATATGATTTTCATGAGCGGCTCTTACTCCCTGGCAAAGGCGCGGGCGAGCGAATACACATATCCGGTGACGCCATTGTTGAAAGTAACGACTTCCCGCTGGAAGATGCCTTCGGCAACCAGGCGGTCCATCATGTCGATGAGGTGCGGCGTCTTCTTGCGCTGGAGCCGGTTGACAATCTCGGTCCGCGTTAAGGGCTCGGCGCTGCGCGCCACGATGTCGATCATCAGTTGGCGTGTCTCAGTCCGCGGACGGTGATCCTGGGGCATACGCTGGAATCGCTCCTCAATTGCACAGTATAGATACAATATAACTATAGCGCGTCCACAAGCGCCCCGCAAGCGCGATGCCCGGTGTCGGGCAAATTGAAACCAAATCCTTACATAAAGCAATGTTACGCAAGTATTTGCTGATTGCGCATCACCCCCCGCAGTCGCGGAAACAGAGGGTTGCAAAGTGTGTCGCAGTCCGCGCCCGCTGTCAAGCGATTCGCAGCCTACTGTACAGCGACTTCTACCCTACTGTGCGCACAGTTCTTAAAATCAGCGGCGACTGCATTGCCGCGCCCGCATTCATCCCAACGGCAGGGGCGACCCGCTGGCAGAAATCAGCGGCAAGGTATACTAGGAAGCGACTAGGCGAGCGCGAGAAAAATGTCAGCACTGGATAGCGAAAGGCCGGCGGCGCTGAGACCACAGCAAATAACAGCCGCCGCCCTGGACGAAAAAATCTGGCTGGAAGGCGGCGCCGGCAGCGGCAAGACCAGCGCGGGATTGGCGCGCTTGCGGCAGCTTTTGGCGGCGGGCGTGGCGGCGGATTCCATCGCGCTCTTTGTGCCGCAGCGCTCGCTGGCGGAGCCGTATTTGCAGGCTTTGCGCGCCGAAAGCGGCTATAGCGGCGGCATCGTGCGCGCCTACACCCTCGGCAGCCTGGCGCGGCAAACGGTGGAAACCTTCTGGTTTCTCATCGCCGAGGGCGCGGGTTTCGCTCAGCCGCAGGCGCTGCCGAACTTCCTCAGCCTGGAGTTGGTGCAGTATTTTATGACGCGCGCCATCGAGCCGCTGGTGCTGGAGCGGGAATATTTTCACAGCGTGCGCATCGAGCGGGCGCGGCTCTACAGCCAAATCCTCGACAATATGAACAAGGCGGCATTGGTCGGCTTCCCTATCAGCGAGATTGGCAGCCGCCTCAAAGCGGCGCTGGGCGGCGGCATCGAGCAGGCGCATATCTTTGACGACGCCCAAACCTGCGCGCTGGAGTTCCGCCGCTATTGCCTGGCGCATAATCTCTTGGATTTTTCTTTGTATGTGCAGCTCTTCCGCGAGCGGGCGCTGATGCTGCCAGCGGCGCGGGCGCGGCTCTCGCGCCGTTTTCGCCATGTCATCGTGGATAATGTCGAAGAGGACAACCCGGCCTCCCACGCTTTTTTGGAGCAGTTGCTGCCGGGCTGCCAATCCGCGCTGATCATCTATGACAGCGATGCCGGCTTCCGCCGCTTCCTGGGCGCGGACCCCGAAAATGCCCGCCGCCTGCGTCAATATTGCGATCGCGCGCTGCATTTTGGCACGAGCCAGGTGATGAGCGCCGGCGTCAGCGCCTTGAGCGCGCAGTTGTCGCAGCATTTGAGCGAGGCTGATGCCCCGTTAGAAAGAGAAAGCGACGCCGCGCCCGCGCTGCATTGGGAGGCGCATCGCTTCCACCCGCAGATGGTCGATTGGGTGGCGCGGCAAATCGCCGAATTGATAGAAGAGCGGGGCATTAAGCCGCGGGATATTGTGGTGCTGGCGCCTTTTTTGTCCGATGTTCTGCGCTTCAGCCTGCGGGAGCGACTGGCGAAACGCGGCATCCGCGCCCGCTCCCATCGCCCCTCACGCGCGCTGCGGGAAGAGCCGGCGGCGCGCGCCTTGCTGACGCTGGCGCGGCTCGCGCATCCGCGCTGGGAGTATGCGCCCGCCGCGTTTGATGTGGCGCTGGCGCTGATGGCGGGCATCGCCGGCTTGGATTTTCTGCGCGCCAAGCTGCTCGCCGATACGCTCTATCAGCGCGGGCGCTTGCTGCCCTTCCACCAGCTGCGGTCGGCGGCGGCGCAAGACCGCATCACCTTTGCTATCGGCGAGCGCTATGACCAACTGCGCGCCTGGCTGGATGCCTATATTGAGGCCGGCGGCAGCGATGCCATCGACATCTTTTTTCGGCGGATTTTTGGCGAAGTGCTATCGCGGGCGGGCTTCGGCTTTTATGGCGATGCCGCCGCCGGCAATACCGCCATGAACCTGGTGGATTCCGCCCGCGGCTTCCGCTGGTCGCTGGAGTTCATGCGCCGCTATGACGACTCATTGGACCTCGCCGCCGATTATGCGCGTATGGTCGACCGCGGCGTCATCGCCAATTTTTACCTGCGCGATTGGGTGGCGGAAGACGAAGACAGCGTGCTGATTGCGCCCGCTTATACCTTTCTGCTGGGCAACCGCCCGGTCGACTATCAATTTTGGCTGGATATCGGCAGCGAGGCTTGGTCGCGGCGGCTCTATCAGCCCTTGACGCACCCGCATGTGCTCAGCCGGGGCTGGCAGCCGCAAGCCGTCTGGACGGACGCGGACGAAGCGGCGCTCAATCGGCAGACTTTAAGGCGGCTCTTCCTGGCTTTGACGCGGCGCTGCCGCCGTGGCGTTTACCTGGGCTATAGCGAGCTGAGCGAGAGCGGCTATGAAGGGCGCGGCTTGCTCCTGGAGTGCATCCAGGCGCTGCTGCGGGCGGCGGCGCGGGAGAGCGCCGATGTTTAAGCCGCGCCCAAAACAGGCGGAAGTGCTCGCGTACCGGCGGGGTTTGCTGGGCGTGGCGGCGGTGCCCGGCAGCGGCAAAACCGCCACCCTGTCCGCCCTGGCGGCGCGGCTGCTGACAGAAACGGAGCTGGCAGATGGGCAGGAGATTCTGGTGGTTACCCTGGTCAATTCGGCGGTGGCGAACTTCTCGCGGCAGATAAAGGCGATCGTGCAGCAGGGCAATCTCCTGCCCGGTTATGGCTATCGCGTGCGCACCTTGCACAGCCTCGCCAACGATATCGTGCGCCAAATGCCCAGCGCCGCCGGCCTAAGCGAGCAATTTTCCATCCTGGACGAGCGCGCCAGCAACGAAATCCTGGCGGATGCTGTCGATGCCTGGGCGCGGCGCAACCCGGACGCCGCGGACGCTTATCTCGGCGCGGAACATCTGAATAATCCGCAAGTGCGTACTACGCACTGGGTCAAGCTATTGATAGACAGTGCGCGCGATTTCATCCGCCAAGCCAAAGACAGCCTGCTGACGGCGGCAGCTGTTGCCGCCCGCGCCGAGCGCCGCGGCGGGCAACTGCCGCTGGCGGCAATCGGCAGCGAAATCTATCAAGAATACGAGCGGGCGCTCGCCTATCGCGGCGCGGTCGATTTCCAGGATTTGATACGGCTGGCGCTGCAAGTGCTGCAAGAGCGCCCCGACTATCTGGCATCGCTGCGCCAGAAATGGGTCTACATTTTGGAAGACGAAGCGCAGGACAGCAGCCGCCTGCAAGAAACTATCCTGCGGCTGCTGGCGGGGGCGGGCGGCAACTGGGCGCGCGTGGGCGACCCCAACCAAGCCATCTACGAGAGCTTCACCACCGCGGACCCCAAGTATCTGCGCGCTTTCATCGCCGCGCCCGGGGCACAAGCGCGGGAGCTGCCCAACTCCGGGCGCAGCATGCGCAGCATCCAGCGGCTTGCCAACCGCTTGATACAATGGTCGCTGGCGCACCCGAACGCGGCGATAGCCCAGCGCCGCCCGCTGACGACGCCCTACATCCTGCCCACGCCGGCGGGCGACCCGCAGCCCAACCCGCCGGACAATCCCGATGCGCTTGTCCTGTATGCCGAAGCCTTCAGCCCCAGCCGCGAGGCGATGCTGGTGACGGAATCCTGCAAGCGCTGGCTGGCGGAAAATCCCCGGCGCACCGCCGCCATCCTGGTGGCGCGCAACGGGCGCGGCAGCGAAATTGTGCAATTCCTGCGCCGCAAAGAGGTGCCTTATGTCGAAAATCTCAACAGCACCTCGACAACGCGGGCGGTAGTTGGCGCATTGGCGCGGCTGCTGGGCTTTTTGGCGGACCCCAAAAGCGCCGCCAAGCTCGCCGCTGTCTACCGCGTCTGGCGGCGGGATGAGCGCGAAATACCGGGCAGAGAGCGGGAAATCAACGCGATTGCCGAACGTTTGAAGCGCATCAAGCGGGTGGAAGATCTGCTGGCGCCGCGCCTGGTCGATTGGCTGGAAGAGGCGCTGCCCGCGGACGAAGACAAGCCGCTGCGCGCGCATCTGCTGGATTTCCGCGAGCAAGCCGCCGCGTGGCTGCGCGCCGTAGAAATGCCGATAGATCAACTGCTGCTGGCGCTGACGGGTGATATATTCCGTAATGTTACTGACATTGCTACCGCGCACATGGTGGCATTGCATCTGGCGCGCCTGGCGCAGGCGAACCCGCAGCATCGCCTGCCGCAATTCGCCGCCGAGCTGTATGGCATCGCCCAAAACAAAATCAAATTCGCCGGCTTGACCGATGAAGAGAGCCAATTTGACCCCGACGCGCACGCGGGCAAAGTCACCGTGACCACCTTGCACAAAGCCAAGGGGCTGGAATGGGACCGCGTCTATCTCATCTCCGTCAACAATTACGATTTTCCCTCCGCCGAGCCGGATGACACTTTCATCGGCGAGCGCTGGTTCCTGCGTGACCGCCTCAACCTGTCGGCGGAGGCGCGCGCCCAGTTAGCGGCGCTGCGCAGCGATGGCGCTTATGCCGAAGGCGCTGCCAGCGCCGCCGCCCGCATCGAATACGCCGCCGAGCGCCTGCGCCTGCTGTATGTCGGCATCACGCGGGCGCGCCGCGCCTTGACCATCACCTGGAATACCGGGCGTAACGGCGATGCCCGCGAAGCCACGCCGCTGCTGGCATTGCGCGCCTGGTGGGAAAGTGAACGCGCCAAAGGAGCTGACCATGCCCCTGGACGCTGATTTCGCCTTCTCTCAAGGCAGCCTGAGCGATTATGCCGACTGCGCCCGCCGCTTCGAGCTGCGCTATATCCAGCGGCTGCGCTACCCGGCGCTGGAAGTTGCCCAAGCGCTGGAATACGAGCGGCGCACGCGCCAGGGCGCGCGTTTTCACAAGCTCGTGCAGCAGCATGCGCTGGGCATCCCCGCCGATATACTGGCGCAATCGCTACAAGATGATGCCGAAGTGGCGCGCTGGTGGCAGCAGTATCGCGCCCGCGGCAGCGCTGATTTGCCGCCGCGGCGTCACGCCGAAATCCCGCTGCAAACGCAGTTGGGCGGCTACCGCCTGCTGGCGAAATATGACCTGCTGGCGCTGGAACCAGGCGGCGCTGCCATCATCGTCGATTGGAAGACGGGCGCGCGCGTCCCGCCGCGGCAAAGCCTGGCGCGGCGCATGCAAACGCTGGTCTACCGCTATGTGCTGGCGCGGGCGGGGGCGCATCTCTATGGCGCGCCCATCCCGCCCGAGCGCATTCAAATGCGCTATGTCTATGTCGCGGCGGCGGGCGAGCGCGTCAGCTTTGACTATTCCCGCGAGCAAATGCAAGCGGATGAGGCGCTGCTGCTTACTACAATAAAAGCGGCGAGCGCGGCAAAAGCCTATCCGCTGACGCCCCAGGAGAGCCGCTGCCGCTTCTGCAGCTACCGCTCGCTCTGCGGGCGCGGGGAAGCTGGCGACCTGGCGGAGTTTGAGTTTGAGGAGGAGGAAGCGCAGGAAGAAGCGCTTAGCGTAGATTTTGCTGATGTTGAGGAAGTTGAGTTTTGAGTATGAATGAACAAAATGACGTTGGGTATGTTAACGCACCAAGTTCTAAAGAAATTGAGCGAGCATGGAAACATGTCGTACGTTCAACGAGGACAGAGGTGAAAGACTGGTTAGCGCTAAGGATCTATGGACATCCGGCGCACACCTCGAAATACTTAGCGCAAGTCATGGAAAAGTTGCAGAAGAGAGAGTACAAACCGGCTAACGCGTATCCGTTCTACATACCCAAAAAAGATAGATCACTTCGCCGTTTTGAATTTCTGGCAATGGATGACCGCATCGTATTTCAGTATTTATGCAACCGTCTAATCAAGTGTTCATACAAGAAAATCGCAGAGCTCTACTCCGCGCGCCGCATATTCGGAAACATTCCAATTGACCCCGAAAAGCAATCTGATTGGCTGTTCCTCCCGCCGTTTAATCGGCGGCGCGGTGGCCGTATTGTGGAAAATGGTCAATACGATCTCTTTCGACAACGTGTGTTGTTGTCGTTTGACAAGTTCGTCCGCCATAAGCGGCAAGGGTGGTTAATTCGGACCGACATTAGATCTTTCTATTATTCGGTAGATCACAATCAGCTATTCAAGCTCATAGAGAATAATGACTGGCTTCCGGACAAAGCTGATAGAGATCTCTTACGCAAATGTCTTGAGAAATGGACACCGGAATTGGGAAAGGGAATCCCTGTAGGTTATGAATGTTCTGACTATATCGGGAATCTGTATCTGAACAGTCTTGATGAAATCCTAAAGGGCTTTCGAGCACACCGCTATGTTGATGACACATACATTTTCGTCCAAGATTTTGAACAAGCTAAGGAAGTGCTGTTTAAGATTGACAAGTCCTTGAAGGCACTTGGATTGCAACGAAATACGTCCAAGACAAAGACTTACCGTATACATAGCTTGCCTCGCAAAGACCTGGTACGCATATTAAGGGAGAGCTTGTCGACGGTCGCAGACGAGCGGCAAGACGCGGTGGCAGAGGCGAAAAGACAGGACAAGCTGCGTGTCATTTTGCAGAAATCGTTTGAGTTGAAGAGAGCTGATGAGGCTCCGGATGACAGCTTTGCAGATTTCAGGAACGTCGCATTTGTCCTAAATCGAATTACTCATCAAGAAGTAAACATCGTGGAAGCCGCATATTATGTTCTTGACCACGATCTAGAACATTCCTATCATGCGCTAAAGTACCTGTCAGTTTATGCTCCTGGCGACAGACTAACAAAGAAATTGAAATCTATTCTGAGGGCAGATTACGAACCGCGCTCGCTCAAGGCGCTTGCAATATATTGCCTACAAAAGACTCATGCCCCGGGTGTAGAAGACTGGGTGCAACCTATTGTCGATAGAAGAGACAAAAACGACTGGCATCTTATCAGGAGTATATTGAAGCAGGTAGTCGAACCATCGCTGGGGGAATTTTCTAAAGAACTGCTGGATTCAGCCGCGGAATCCGAGAACCCGCACACCGAAGTATATGCTCGCGGGCTAATTTTCGATCGAACCGCTGACCTTTCAGAAAAAGGCAAGCTGGTCAGCGATATGCTGATGAACTGCAACAATCATGTGAAGAAGCTTGGTATCTATTTTGCGCATCGCGACAGGCTGCTGCACACTGCTGACGTCAGTACGCTCGAACCAAATCTTAGGAGGCTTTTCCCTGAACCGAGACTCAACGAAATAGAAAACTTCCGAAACCAGTTCTCGCAGGTATTCGGGATATCAATTGATAGGGAATTTCCGATTGGGTCGTATTTCGGAAACTTTTCAGATATTGCCCAATATATGCGCGAGATTTACGCATCTCATAATAGCGACGCCACGAAGTTTGTACGAAAGATGCATGATTTAGTGTCTTCAATGGTGATTACGGCAGCTGGAGAGAGTTACGACGAACGTCGTGGGCTGACACTAAATGAATCATTAGATTTGTTTGATGACAACGAAATGAGAGGGTTGGTTGCTGAGCTACATGATGAAACCGTGAAGAAATACGTCAGGGTTGAGCGCAAGAAGAATCTATCGAGTAGATTTACAGATGTTTTTTCTCTGCATGTTGACAACTGGCACAAAAGGGAAGGGCTAAGAGTGCGCAACATAATGTTTATAAGCTATTCGGTAGCCGACAAGGCATGGTGCGAAATGTTGGTGACTGCGATCAAGGCGCACTTTGGACCGGAGCCGCCGCTTTGGTATTTTGAGGGAAACCTAAAGTTTAGTGACAGTATTAAGCGAGAGATTTGCCACAATAGATCTATCACGAAAGTCGCGATTCTGTTGACAAGCAACAAGTACTTTGCTTCTGATGTTATTAGGGATCTCGAGTATCTATATTTCAAACAGCAACGGGATCAAAATGACTTGAAAATACTATGGATACCATGTGAGCCAAGCTCCGCTGAGTCGCATGGTTTAGGTGATGTCTGGACACCTGCAGGAATTCAACCCCTTTCAGGCAAGAACGACCACGATAGCAAGGAGGCTTTCAACCTTGCAGCGAGGAAGCTGTTTAATTACTTCAATCAAAGTGTATCCAGTGCAGGTCAAGAATGAAAATTTAGTAAAAGGCGAAATATGAAAATCGACCGCATCCGCAGCCTGTATGTCCGCGCCGAATGGGACTATCACGAGCCGTTGGGCGAAGCCCACCTCTCCCGCCCCGCCAGCATCTATCCCGAGCTTGCCGCCGACCCCGCCTGGCCCCTCGATACCGCCGGCGGACCGCCCTATACAACAACGGCGCATTTCTTGCTAATCGACACCGATGACGGCGGCAGCGGCATCTGCGGTCCCGTGGATGCGGAAGACATCGCCATCATCCAGCGCCATTTCGCCGATTTGCTCATCGGCGAAGACCCGCATGCCATCGAGCGCATCTGGGACAAGATGTACCGCGTCGCCATCCACGGGCGCAAAGGCAGCCAGATGATGGCGCTCAGCAAAGTCGACCTGGCGCTGTGGGACCTCAAAGGCAAGCTGCTGGGCGCGCCCGTGTATCAGCTGCTGGGCGGTCCCTCGCGGGACAGCATCCGCGCCTATGCCTCGATGCTGGGCTTTTCGGTCGCGCCCGACAAAGTCATCGAGCGCACGCGCCACTTCCTGGCGCAGGGCTTTACCGCCTTCAAATGGTTCCTGCCCTGCGCGCCCAAAGATGGCGAAGCCGGCATCCGCCGCAACCTCGCCGTCATCCGCGCCGCGCGCGAAGCCGCGGGACCCGATGCCGATTTGATGTTCGACGCCTGGAGCAGTTGGAATGTGCCCTACACCCTGCGCATGATTGAGCTTTCCCGCGACTACCGCCCCTACTGGTTCGAGGAGCCGGTGCTCGCCGATCTCATCCCGCAATATGCCGAGCTGCGGCGCGAAGCCCGCGGCGTCTTCATCAGCGGCGGCGAGCATGAATATACGCGCTGGGGCGTCAAAGCGCTTTTGGACGCGCGCGCCGTGGATATCCTGCAAGCCGATGTTACCTGGGCGGGCGGCATAAGCGAAATGCAAAAAATCTGCGCCCTGGCATCCGCCAACGCCATCCCGCTCATCCCGCATCATGGCGGCTGGGCATCCACCCATCTCATCGCCTCCCAAACGGTGACCGCCTGCCCCATGCAGGAATGGCTGATACAACATGGACGCCACGCCAATGTCTTCTACCGCGACAAACTGATTCCTGTTGACGGGCATATCCCGCTGCCCGCAGCGCCCGGCCTCAACATGGATTTGGCTGCCAATGTCGAAATCGTTGAGGAGCGGGCGCTCAACAGCTGATGCGCGCGCGCACGCTTCCGCCCCGCCAATGGCAGGAACCGCCGCCAACCTCAGTGCCGGCGGGCTTACGCGCCGCTGTCGGCGGGCATGCCCTGCTTGCCCAGCGGCTGGCGCGCCGCGGCATCACCGAGCCGGCGGCAGCGCGCCGTTTCCTGTCGGCGGCGCGGTATCAGCCGGCGGCGGCTGCCCAGCTGCCGGATATCGACCGCGCCGTCCAGCGCCTCAAACGGGCAATAAAGCGGCGCGAGCGCATCCTCATCTGGGGCGACTTTGATGTCGATGGGCAGACGGCGACCGCCTTGCTCTTCAGCGCGTTGAGCGGGCGCGGCGCTCAAGCCCGCTATCATGTGCCCAACCGTTTCAGCGAAGGGCATGGCATCCACCTGCCGACGCTCAAGCGCCTGCTGGCGGGAGGCATCGACCTGCTGCTGACCTGTGATACCGGCATCGCCGCGCACGAGGCGGTCGACTATGCCACGGGGCAGGGCGTCGATGTCATCATCAGCGACCATCACGCCCTGCCCGAGGCTTTGCCGCGCGCCGCCGCGGTCGTCAACCCGCGCCGATTGCCGCCGGGGCATGCCCTGCGCGAATTGCCCGGCGTCGGCGTCGCCTACAAACTCATCGAAGCGCTCTTTGCCCCCGATGACTGCGCCGATTTGCTGGATTTGGTCGCCCTCGGCATTGTCGCCGATGTCATGCTGCAAGTTGACGATACCCGCTATCTGCTGCAGCGCGGCTTGACCGTCCTGCGCCAGAACCAGCGCCTGGGCATCCGCGCGATTTTGCAGCAGGCGGGCATCGCCGCCGCCGCCCTCAACGAAGGTGATATCGGCTTCGCGATTGCGCCGCGCCTGAACGCCCTGGGCCGGCTGGATGACGCGACGCCAGCTGTAGAATTGCTGACGACAACTGATTGGGCGCAGGCGCAGCTGCTGACGCACCGCCTGGAAAGCTATAACGCGCGCCGCAAATTCCTCTCCAACCAGGTCTACGCCTCGGCGCTGGCGCAAATTGAAGCCGAGCCCTGGCTGCTGGACTATGCCGCCCTCGTGCTCAGCCACAGCGATTGGCACAGTGGCGTCATCGGCATTGTTGCCGGGCGCCTCGCCGAAGAATTTGGGCGCCCCGCTGTGCTGCTGGTAAGCGCGGATGGCAGCGCCCGCGGCTCCGCCCGTTCCATCGCCGGCTGGGATGTCAACGCCGCTTTTGGGCAAGTGGCGCCGCTGCTGCAGCGCTATGGCGGGCACAAGCTGGCGGCGGGGCTCAGCCTGCCGGCGGACACTATCTTCCGCTTCCGCCGCGAGCTTTCCCGCGCGCTGCGGGCGCAAAACAGCGCGCCGCCAGGGCTGCCGCCGCTGGCGCTTGATGGCTATCTCGAGCTGCCGGATATCACGCTGGCGCTGACAAAAGAGCTGGCGCGGCTCGCGCCCTTCGGCAATGGCAACCCGCCGCTGATGCTGGCGACGCGCAATCTCACGCTGGCGCGGCAGACGCCGCTGGGACGCCGCGGCGAGCACCTGCAGCTGACAGTCGAAGATGCCGCCGGCAATCAGCAGCGCGTCATCTGGTGGCGCGGCGGCGGGCGGGAGCTGCCGCAAGGCAGCTTCGACCTCGCCTATACCCTGCGCGCCAGCAGCTTCAAAGGGCAGACCGAGGCGCTGGCGGAGGCGCAGGGCTTCCGCCAGCACAAGGCGGCTGCGCCCGATATCGGCGCCAGCGCGCCCCGCTATGCTTATGTCGATTATCGCGCGGCATTAGCCCCGGCGGAAACGCTGGCGCGGGCGCGTCAAGAAGCGCCATCCGCGCTCGTCTGGGCGGAGGGCGACAGCCTGCCCGCAGCCGTCAACCGCTTGAACCTGCGCGAATGCGATACGCTCATCGTCTGGACCGCGCCGCCATCCGCCGAAATCTGGGAGGCGGCGCTGGCAACGGCGCAGCCCAAACGCATCCTGCTTTTCGGCGCTGTCCCGCCGCTGGAGCGCCCGTCACAATTCCTGACGCGCTTGGCGGCGCTTGTCAAATTCGCCATCAACCAGCGGGAGGGCAAAGCCAGCCTGGCGGCGCTGGCGGCGGCATTGGGCGCGCGCGAACGCAGCGCCCGCGCCGGCTTACATGTGCTGCAGGCGCTGGGCAAGCTGGAGTTTGAAGCGCAGCGTGACCAAGCGCGCTGCCGCCTGGTGGAAAAACCGCCCAGCGACGCGCTGCCGCGCCGCTCAAAGCGGCTGGAGCTGCTGCTGCGCGAGACCAGCGCCTACCGCGCCTACTGGCGTCAGATGCCGCTGGTGGCGGATACCCCACAGGAATTGTAAGCGCCGAGTACACCGAGATACACCGAGAAAAACATGAGACAATCTCTGTGCCCTCTGTGTTCTCTGCGGTAAAAAACCTGTGTGCCGCTTGCCAAGTGCAGTATATGCGCGAAAATCGCCAAGCCCAATTCCTCCCAATTCCCCCAAATCCCCAAACCTAAACTTGACAGCGCCGGTGCCCCCTGCTACACTGACTGAAACCGGTTTCAATTTTGCGTATCGCTGCCCTGATATGAGCAACAAAATCACCATCCAGCGCGTGGCGGAGCTGGCGAATGTCTCCAAATCCACCGTCTCCCGCGTGCTTAACAATTACCCGCATGTGCGCCCCCATGTGCGCGCGCGCGTGCAGCGCGTCATCGGCGAAACCGGCTACCAGCCCAACAATATCGCCCGCCTGCTCGCGTCTGACCGCTCCAGCATCATCGGCTTGGTCATCTCCAGCGACGCGCAAATGGTCTTCCGCGATCCCTACTTCCCCGCCTTGACCGAAGCTGTTTCCACCAGCGCCGCCGCCAAAGATTTGGTGATGGCGCTCTTCGTCTCCCATTCCGAAAAGCAGGTGCGCCACAGCCTCAGCGGCATCATCGCCGCCGGGCTTTTCGACGGCTTGATTTTGACCGCCGATTTCAAAGGCGATGAGATGATACCGCTGCTGCGCGCGGGCGAGATTCCTTTTGTCTTCATCGGGCGCCCGGGCGCTGCCGACGGCATCCACTATATCGATGCCGATAACCGCCAGGGCGGCTACCTGGCGGCATCCCACCTCATCAAGCTGGGCTACCGCCGCATCGCCACCATCGCCTCCGCCCAAAACAGCGCCGGCGACGACCGCCTCAGCGGTTATAAGCAGGCGCTTGCCGAGCATGGCATGCCCATCTGTGATGCGCTGATTGCCATCGGCGATTATTCTTTGGGGAGCGGCTACCGCGGCATGAAAGCGCTGCTGCCGCGCCAGCCCGATGCCGTCTTTGTGGCGTCGGATACGATGGCGCTGGGCGCTTTGCGCGCGCTGCGGGAGGCGGGGCGGCGCGTGCCCGCCGATGTCGCCCTCGTCAGCCATGATGACCTGCCGCCCGCCGCCCAAGCCGACCCGCCGCTGACCACCATCCGCCAGACCATCAACAAAACCGGCGCGCGCGCGGTGGAAACTTTGGCGCAGGTCATCAACGAGGGGGAGGCGCTGCCCCTGCAGCAAATTGTGCTGCCCGTGGAGTTGGTCCTGCGCGCCAGTTGCGGCGCGCTGCAAAAGCAAGCGACAGCCTAAACAGCGGAGGAACATCTATGGCCTAATTTTTCGGTGCCGCATTTTGAAACCGCTTTCAGGCAGGCGCGGCTATCGCCCTCCGCCCGCCGCGAAAACGGCTTCAAGCCTATCGTTTACCTTTATGTTATCCCTTAGAGGAGCAGGAAATGCCAAGCAAGAAACGCATCACCCTATTTGTCCTTATGAGCCTGCTGCTGGCGCTGGCGGCGGGCGCGGCGGCGGCGCAAGATACCGTGCGCATCCGCTGGTATGTCGGCTTGGGCGCGGGCACAGACGCCCCCCTGGTCGCCGCGCAAGAAGAAATCGTGGCGGATTTTAACGCCGCGCAAGAAGGCATCGAGCTGGTGCTGGAAATTGTCGATAACGCGCAAGCCTACGATGTGCTCAGCACCCAAATCGCCGCCGGCAACGCCCCCGATATCGTGGGTCCCATGGGCATCCGCGGGCGCGCCTCTTTCCCCGGCGCCTGGCTGGATTTGAGCTCGCTGATAGACGCCAACAACTATGACCTCAGCGATTTTGACCCGGCGCTGGTCGATTTCTACAAGGTCGAAGGCGCGGGGCAGCTGGGCATCCCCTTCGCCGTTTTCCCCTCGTTCTTGATGTACAACGTCGACCTCTTTGACGAAGCTGGCATCCCCTACCCGCCCCGCGCCTATGGCGAAAGCTACACCGACTGGGAAGGCAACGAGCACGAATGGAACATCGACGCTTTGACCGCGGTCGCCAAGATCCTCTCGGTGGATATCAACGGCAATGACGCCACCATGGAAGCGTTTGACACCGAAAATATCGTGCAATTCGGCTATGGTACGCAATTCACCGATGTGCGCGGGCGGGCGACCCTCTTCGGCGCAGGCAACTTTGTGGATGCCGATGGCAACGCCGTCATCCCCGATGCCTGGCGCGAAGCCGAGCACTGGTATCACAACGCGATGTGGCAAGAGTATTTCATGCCAAACGCCGTCTACAGCGGCAGCGAAATCATGGGTGGCGGCAGCGCCAACTGGTTTGATACCGGCAACATGGGCATGATTACCAACCACCTCTGGTACTTGGGCTGGGGCACCGCCAACCTCGACGCCGCCTGGGATTTTGGTCCCGTGCCAGCGCATAACGGCGTTACCACTGCCAAGATGCACGCCGATACCTTCAGCATCATGCAGGGCAGCGAGCACCCGCAAGAAGCGTTTGAAGTCTTGACTTACCTGCTGGGCGAGCGCGCGGCTGACCTCACCAGCCTCTATGGCGGCATGCCGGCGCGCCTCAGCCTGCAGTCCGATTTCATCGAGCGCACCGCCGCCGCCCAAAGCGAAGCCTACCCCAATATCGACTGGGCGAACCTGAATTGGGATGTCGTCCTGGCGGGGCTGCAATATCCCGACAACCCCAACCACGAAGAGGGCATGCCCAGCTTCCTGGAATCCAGCGCCCGCTATGGCGAATATGGGCAATTGGTCGATAACAACGGCGACGAAGATGTCGACGCCGCGCTTGACGCGCTGCGTGACGACCTGCAAGCGATTTTTGACGCCGCCAGCTAATCAAGGCTGAGGGCTTTTCATTCCCGGCGGCGCTGCGCATCATCCCAGCGCCGCCGGGTTATTGCCACTTTAGATAGTTCAAAGGCAACCGTTATGGATATGTTCACAGAATTTGGCGCTGCCCGCGGCGGGAGGCGCTGGAGCCTGCGCGCCGCCTTAAGCCTGCAGGGCGCGCAGCGGGATGAAGCCAAGTGGGGCTTGCTCTTCCTCAGCCCCTGGCTCATCGGCTTCTCCCTCTTTTATTTCGCGCCGATGGTCGTCTCCTTCATCTTTTCTCTCTACGATTTCACGCTTTCGGCGCCAGAAGACGCCCGCTTTGTCGGGCTGGACAACTGGGCGCGCATGCTGGCGCAAGACCCCAATACTTGGGAAACGCTCTATGTTACTTTCAAATTCGCGCTGATATCGCTGCCCATCGGCATGGTATCGGCGTTTATGCTGGCGGTGCTGCTCAATTCTCAACACCTTTTGGGGCGCAATATCATGCGCACGCTTTTCTATGCGCCGACGATGGTGCCGCTCATCGCCGCGATTTTGATATGGTCGCGCGTGCTCAACCCGCATACCGGCTGGCTCAACCAGATGATTGACCTCACCGGCATTCAAGCGACCGGCATCAACGGCTGGCGCTGGCTGGACGACCCCAACCTCATCTACCTCGCCTATACCTTCATCGGGCTTTGGGGCATCGGCAACGCGATTCTGATTAACCTGGCGAGCTTGCAAGGCGTACCGACAGAATTGTACGAATCAGCCTCGATTGACGGGGCGGGCTGGCTGCGGCAATTGTGGTCCATCACCGTGCCGATGGTAACGCCGGTCATCTTTTACAACCTGGTGCTGAGCGTCGTTGGGCTATTGCAGTTTTTCATCGTGCCTTATGTGCTTAACGGCGGCAATGGCTACCCCGAGGGCAGCACCAACTTCTACATGATCTATTTCTACAAGCAAGCCTTCACCTTCCAGAATATGGGCTATGGCGCCACGCTGGCATGGTTCATGTTTATCATCGGTCTCGCCATCACCATATTTTTGTTCTGGTCCGGGCGCTTCTGGGTCTATTACGCCGGGGAGAACCGCTGATATGAACAAGAACAAAAACTACACGGAATACGAACTCAGCAAACGGCGGCGCAACCTGCTGCTGCAGGCGGCGGTAACGCTCTTCGCCCTCGTCATCCTCGCCGTCTATTTGATGCCGATGGCGTACGGCGTCATCACCTCCTTGAAGAGCAAAGCGCAAACATCCGACCCCGGCGCGCCCATCCTGCCGGCGGAAGCCCTCAGCTTCGACTACGAAGGCGACCGCTATGATGTGCTGCAAGTGCCGACCGAAAATGGCATCCGCCATTGGGCGCTGGTGAAAAAAGGGCGGCGCGCCAGCGAATTTGTCGACCCCGCCGACCCCGCCGCCGGTATCATCGCCTGGGAGGGCAACTGGCGGCAGCTCGAGCCCGTCTGGGAACCCTCGGTGCAATGGGATAATTATCCCCGCGCCTGGGAAACCATTGATTTCGCGCGCCTGCTGGCGAATACCCTGCTCTATGCCTTCGTCACCATGGTCGGCACTGTCGCCGCCTCTGCCTGCGCCGCTTATGGCTTCGCCCGCTTCAATTTCCCGTTTAAGAACCTGCTCTTCATGGTGATGATTGGCACCATCGTGCTGCCGCCCGCGGTGACGCTGGTGCCGACCTATGCCTTCTTCGTGAATGTTCTCGGCTGGGGCGGCACCTGGCTGCCGCTGATTGTGCCGGCGATGTTTGGCAATGCCTACAACATCTTCCTGCTGCGGCAATACTTCTTGACCATCCCGCGGGAGATGGAAGAAGCGGCGCAAATTGACGGCGCCGGGCGCGTGCGCACTTTCGTCTCGGTCATATTGCCGCAAGCCGTGCCCGCGCTGACGGCGGTCTCGCTTTTCCATTTCTTCTTCGCCTGGAACGATTTCTTCGGTCCGCTGATTTACCTGGCGGGCAACCGCGATGCCAACCCCATCACCGTCGGCTTGACCGAATTCAACGGCTTATACAGCACGGAAACCCAGCTGATACTGGCGGCGGCTGTCATCTCGATGGTCCCGCCGCTGTTGATTTTCTTCCTGGCGCAGCGCGTCTTCATCCAGGGCATCGTCGTCACTGGCGTCGACAAATAAACCCGCCAGCGCCGCCGCCGCATAAAGGAGCGATATGCCGCCCAACAAGCAGGAACAAGCCAAAATAGCCGCCCGCCTCATCAGCCAGATGAGCCTGGAGGAAAAGCTGGGGCAGCTGACGCTTGCCGAGAACAACAGCATCAGCCCGGCGCAGGCGCGGGATTACAAAATCGGCGCGGTTTTGAGCGGTGGCGGCGGCAACCCGACGCCCAACACTCCCGCGTCCTGGCGCGATATGGTCTGCGCCTATCAAGAAGCGGCGCTGGAAACGCGGCTGGGTATCCCGCTGCTTTATGGCAGCGATGCCGTGCACGGGCACAACAATCTGCGCGGCGCGGTGATTTTCCCGCATAATATCGGCTTGGGCGCGGCGCGTGATGCCGATTTGGTCGAGCGCATCGGCAATGCCACCGCCCGCGAGCTGCTGGGCACCTCCGCCCATTGGACTTTCGCGCCCTCGGTGTCGGTGCCGCAAGACCTGCGCTGGGGGCGCAGCTATGAGGGCTATAGCGAAGACCCGGCGCTGGTGGCGGAGTTGGGGGCGGCGCTGGTGCGCGGGCTGCAAGCGGGTGGCGCTGCCGCCTGCGCCAAGCATTTCATCGCCGATGGCGCCGCCGCCTGGCGCGGCACAAAGCCAGAAGCGGGCGCAGCCACGCAGGGCAGCACCGCGCCGCCACAAGCGGAGACGCCGCAAGTTGACGCTTCCTTAGGGCAATGGCAGATTGACCAAGGCGATGCCGCCATAGACGAGGCGGCGCTGCGCGGGCAGCACCTGCCGCCCTATCAAGCCGCGGTTGCGGCTGGCGTCCTGACGGTCATGGCTTCTTACAGCAGTTGGAACGGGCAAAAACTGCACGGGCACCGCTATCTGCTGACCGATTTGCTGAAAGATGAATTGGGCTTCAACGGCTTTGTCGTCACCGACTGGATGGCTATCGACCAGCTTGACGCCGACTATAGCCAATGCGTGGTACAAGCCATCAACGCCGGCATCGATATGGTGATGGTGCCTTACGATTTCGCCCGCTTCCTCCGCGCCTTGCGGGAAGCGGTGGAAACTGGCGCTATCCCGACGGCGCGGCTGGATGATGCCGTCCGCCGCATCCTGACAGTCAAAGCGGCGCTGGGCTTGTTTGACGCGCCCTATGGCGCGCCGGAGCTGCTGCCCAGCATCGGCGCGCCCCAGCGGCGGGCGCTGGCGCGGGAAGCGGCGGGCAAATCCTGCACCCTGCTGGTAAATCGCGGCGGGCTGCTGCCGCTGCCGCGGGCGCTGCCGCGTCTCTTCGTGGCTGGGCGCGCCGCTGATGACATCGGCTTGCAATGCGGCGGCTGGACAATCTCCTGGCAGGGGCAGGCTGGCGCCACCACCAGCGGCACAACACTTCTGCAAGGCATCCACGCTGCCGTCAGCGCCGATACGCCAGTCGAATACGCGCCTGATGGGCACTTCCCCGGGACGGCGCGCGCGCCTGTCGGCATCGTGACGCTGCACGAAGAGCCCTATGCCGAAGGCTTTGGCGACCGCGCCGATCTTGCGCTGAGCGCCGAAGAAATCGCGCTGCTGCAGCGGGCGCGGGCGCGCTGTGACCAGCTTATTGTGCTGCTCATCAGCGGCAGGCCGCGCATCATCACCCGGCAGCTGCCGCTGATGGACGCGCTCATCGCCGCCTGGCTGCCGGGCAGCGAAGGCGCTGGCATCGCCGATGTTCTCTTCGGCGCGCAGCCTTTCGGCGGGCGCTTGCCCTACCGCTGGCCCCGCAGCATGGCGCAAATAACAGATAAAACTGCCGACCCCCTCTGGCAGTATGGCTATGGGCTAAAGACCTGAGGCATCCAATAAACGCTAGCGAGTTGTGAGCACTTGCAAAGGCTATAGTCAACAGGAAAGTAAACACCGAGCTGCCCATGTAAGTGCAACAAAGTAATTGGAAATGTAGGGGCGAGCCTTGGCTCGCCCTCTTGAACCAAGGTGGAGGGGTAACGTCGCTTAACCGCCCGCACTAAACTCCAGACATAAGGCATACTGCTAATGTGGAGAGGGCGAGCCAAGGCTCG
>JAJDWK010000084.1 GCA_022825675.1 Anaerolineae bacterium
GCGAGCATGGGATGCTCGCGCGCCTGGCGGCGAAGATGGCTGCTTATAATATGGGCATCCTGCTTAATCGCCAATGTGGACGACCAGATGGAGCGCTAGCCACCCTTGTATGTTAGGGCAGTAGCGGACAAGCCTTATAGATCGCAAGTATTGCTAGAACAGGGAGTCTGCTGGCGTAAGGCTGTTCCGTGTGAGTTTGAATAATGTTGACTATGGCTCTTACAGAAAGAACAGAAGGGTCTGAGTTCTCAAGATTGTTAAGGAGTGACGAGAGTCGTTGGTTGCGTTCATCGCGATAAATGATCAACTGTCGTACTACCTCACATAAGATTGTCCACGGTGAAACTTTCTCTTCATATATGTCATTTAGCAATGCGACGAAATTGTCATATAAGTCCCTAGGGCGACCTACTGGGCTTGGGTGTCTGAATAGCGTTTCATCATGGTTTCGTAATGCTGGGGACAAAAATCCCGTAGTTCTATTGCAAGGCAGTTCATGTTTTGCAATAAATTGGCTAACGTATAGCTCGTCGATCGGCCGGCCTGCATAACAGTCTTCCCCGCCGATTGCCGTATATGGCTTTCGAATATCCACTGCAGGAAGATGCAATTTTGCCAGGAGGCAAGCCATTAGCGCTCTGACAACGCCACGATTTGACAAACAACGACAGATGTACTCAATTTGTTGCTGCTGCGTCGAATCGGCAATGTGACCCAAATTGATGTCTTCGCTAACGGTATTGAATGCTAAATCAAGGATTTCTTTTGGTGTTGCCATTCATCAACTCTTCTCGGATCATAGTTTGTCCACAGCGTTTCTTGACGCAACTGCTTTGTGGAATTGATTCTCTTTACAGGCGCGTTCGTCACATACCAGTCAAAATACAACTCATCCATTAACTCACACTCATACCCCGAAAGCGCAACAAGACCATCGACGTTTCGCAAAACATTTGCTAGCTCAATATGTTCTCCATCTGACATCTCGTGCTTGTAGGCATTGGTATCGCCTCTCGAAGCATGAACATACGGTGGATCGCAATAGAATAATGTTTGTTCACTGTCATACCGTCTTATCACTTGAATTGCGTTGTCGTGTTCAATCTGTACACGCAGCATTCTTTGTGCTACTTCGCTTAATCCTTCCACGCTTCCCAACCAGCGAGACACAGCTCCCGCCATTCCGGCTCGGCTAGTCAATCTGCAATGTGCCCAACGCCCAGTACTAGCACTTTGAGCTAAGCCTGTCCTTACTTGACGAGCTCGTATGAAGAAACGCCTTGCCCGTTCTAAGTCTGATAGTTCATCAATATGCGCATAAATGGCGACTTCAAATTCTGCTCTCGAGAATGGTGTCAAACCTATCGATTCGATCAGTTCATCCTTCTGCGAGCGAAGTACTTTAAAGAAATTGACAAGTTCGCCGTCAAGGTCGTTATAGGTTTCAACCGGAGCAGGGCGGCGATTGATAAGCACCGCAGCAGAGCCGCCAAATGGTTCGCAAAAATGTCGGCAATCGGGCAAGAGAGGCAAAAGCCAGTCCAAATGACTATACTTACCACCATACCAACCAAACGCGATCTTTTTCTTTTTCTTTTTCTGCATTGTACACTTTCAGTTTAGAGAATAAAGTCTATTGTATCATAGACCAAGTCTTTACATCTTTCAGCCGCGGCTAAGCGCCGACAACACCAACGGGCGCGATGCCGCCAGCGCCCGCTGCCGCTTCTTCTTCATCAGCAGCGGGCAGGCGCGGGTCGCCCGCAGCAACTTCAAAGACCGCCTGCCAGGGCAGATAATGCGTGAATATCTGGTCGCGCTGGAGTAAGCTGCCGGCGGTATCGTAGACATTGCGCGCCACCCAGACATCAGCGCCATCGGCGGAATAGTCGATTTGGCGGACTTCCCCCGGTGCCAGGTCGGCCGCCACGACATAGCCGTCTTCGGGCGCGGGCACGATATCGCGCACCACCGCCGGCTCGATGGTGGTGCGCCAATGGCGTGTGCTGTATATGCGGAACTGAAGCGCATGCTGCGCCGGCAGGAACTCGCTTTCTATCAAGAGATGGTGCGGGCTGTTGTTCTGGAAGCGCAGGTCGACATCGGGCTGCCAAATCGCGGCGTCCAAGCCGGGTCCCGCGCCCGCGTATTCATAATAGCCGACGCGATAGCCATGGCTGTTGCGCTCGGTGATGGCGAAACCGCCGCTGAATGCCGCGCGGAAGAGCGTGGTGCTGACCTGGCAAATGCCGCCGCCGATGCCAGTAACTGTGGCGCCGCCGAGGATGACGCTGCCCTCCAGATAGCCGGCTTCTTCGGTGATTTCGCCGAGATGTCTATTAAAAGAGAATTCTTCGCCCGGCACCAGGATGATGCCATCAAGCTTGCTGGCGCCCAGCGCGATATTGCTGCGCCGGTTCTGCCAAGAGCCCCAGAAGTAAGTGGTCGCCTCCGCCACCAGCTCGCTGATGCCCAGTTCGGCAGCGCTGACGCCCGCCGGGTAGGGCGGCGGAATCGCTTCAAACACCATGCCGACGCGCCGATTCACCGGCTCGAAGACCGCCGCTTCCAAGGCGGCAATTGTAGCGTCCGCCTGCAGCGCGCGCCCGCCGCTGGAGGCGGCAGTGGCGGTCAACTGCCCGCTGGCGGGGTCAAAGTCGAAGCGGCCCGCGGTCGGCGCTGTCGAAAGCGCCGGACCCAAGGTGCGGATGTAGCTTGCCAGGGCGCTCAAATCGACAGCGACATCAAAGTGTAGGTCGCTGCCATCATCCCGCTTGGTCACGCTTAAGCCGGCGCGAATCTGCTCCAGCGAGACCACCCAGGGCGCGAGCATTTCGCCATTGGGACGCGTCCCAATGAGCTGCACGGGGGCGGATAGCGCCGTATGCGCCAGCGCCGCTGCCGCTTCCACATTGCCGATGCGCGCCGCGCTCTCGCGGATAGGCAGCGGGATTTCCCGCGACGGCGCTTCCGCCAGGATATCCGCGCGCAGCGCCGCCAATGCCGCGCCGACATCCAGCCGCCGCCCGCCAATGCCGCCGTCGATATACACGCGATAGCCGTCTATGCTCAGGGTGGCATCGCGCCGCTCGCGGTCAATCTCACGGCTCAGCCCCAGCAGATAGGCGCGGGCGCTGGCTTCGTCAAAGTGTACTGTTACCGGCAGTTGGACGCCGTTGAACCAGGCGCGCGCCTGCTGCCGCAAGCTCTGCTGGCGGTCATCGGCGTGACCGATGGCGTACGCGCTTTCCACCAGCGCTTCCACCGGCAGCCGCAGCCCCAATTCGGCGGCGGTCGCCGTCCAGCTGCGCTCGCCATCGCGGAAGGTATACAGCGCTTTTTCGGCGGCGCCATAAGTTTCGAGTATGGCGGCGGCGGCGCGCGGCGGGCTCATGCCGCCGATGTTTACACTGCCAACTTGTACGCCGGGCATGATGCGGTCTTCAAGCGCCAGCTGCAATCCCAGCAGCGCCAGCAAAAGCAAAATCGTCAGCGCGCCCATGCCCAGCAGAGTCAGCAGGCTCCAGCGCAGCAGGCGCACCAACAGGGGCACTTTCAGCGCGGGCGGATGAAATGCGGGCGGCGCGGACATCGACTGGCGGCGCTTTATATGCGGGAATGCAGCGCGACTTCGTGCTGCGGCATCGGCTTGGGCGGGTCGCCGCAGGAAGTGCGCCGCGGTGGGGAGAGGCTGGTTTTCACATCAGCGCTGATGCTGGCGCCAGCCGCATCAACAAAGCGGATGCGCCGCTCCTGCGCGCCCAGTTCCATGACTTCAGCCAGCCGCAAGTCGTCAATGCCATAGTTGCGCGTCAGCTCGCGGATTAGCGCTTCGGCGGCGGTGGCGGCATAATGCGCGTCCGCGTCCAGACTGCGCCCGGGGTAGGCGCCGCGCCCGCGATATTTATGCGTCAACAAGCAGCCAGCGCGTTGATTGAGCAAAACTTGCTCGGCATCGGCGGGGTCAAGCTGGCCATACACGATGCCATGGGGGAAGGCGATCATGGTCGCCGCGAAGCGATGCCCGCCGATATGCGTCGTCTGCCAGACGCTGTCCGCTGGCGCCAGCGCCGCCAATTTTTGATAGACGGGTGTACCATACATGGCGCAGCAGGGATCATGCCGCCCATTAGTGCAGACGAGATACAGCTCCTCTATTTCCGTCATAGCGCGCCCGCCGAGGCGCGGGCTGGCGCCAGGCTGCAGGCTGTTGCTATCAAGCGTGAGCAGCTCGGCATAGTCGTCTAATGGCGCGTGATATATGCGCGGGACCGCCTGGTTGGTCAGCGCGATGTAGAAGTTTTTCTCGTTAGATTGCGGGCGGCGGATGAAGAGGATTTTCGCGCGTGGCAGCGCTTGCAGCCGCGCCAGAATGGGCGCGAACTCCCCCGCTGCCGCCGCTTTTTTGACGGCGCTGGCGCCCCAACCGCCATAAGCGGGCAAGCCGCTTTCGATGAGGAAGAAGGTATCGGCTGGCTTAACGGTGCCCGCCAATGGCTCTTCGGTAGCGCGCGATTCTTGGGCGCAGCTCATGGTCGCTTGCATGTATAGAGTCCTTAGCTCTGCGGATGTTCCCGCCACAAGTGTACCATGCCGCGCGGCGGCGCATTCGCAAATTCGTGCGGGAAATGGCGGGTCAACCGCCAAATCCCAAGGTAGTGATTGGGCGGCGGGCAACTCGGTGGTGAATCCAGCGGTCAAATCCCCGCGCTGCGGTACAATCAGCGCAGCATAGTTGCAGAAGGTATGTATGAACAAGCTGTCCATCCGCAACCTGACAGTACGGCGCGGCGGCGCGCTTGTCCTGCGCGATATCTCGCTGGAGGTGGCGCCGGGCGAGCTGCTGGTGGTCATTGGACCCAGCGGCAGCGGCAAAAGCTCGCTGCTGCGCTGCCTCAACCGGCTGCTGGATATCGACACTGGCGAGATCGCGCTTGATGGCGTCGCGATAAATACGCTGCCAGTTACCGAGCTGCGCCGCAAAATCGGCATGATCTTCCAGAAGACCGCCGTCTTTGAAGGCACGGTGGCGGAGAATATCGCCTATGGCGCCGCCATGCAGGGGCGCGCCCTCCCGCAGGAGGCGATACTGGCGCTGATGCGGCAAGCCTGGCTGGAAGACAAGCTCATCGACGAGCGCGCCAGCGCCCTCTCCGGCGGGCAGGAGCAGCGCCTCGCCATCGCCCGCGCCCTGGCATTACATCCAACTTTGCTGCTGCTGGATGAGCCAACATCATCGCTGGACCCCATCGCCACCAGCCGCGTGGAGCAATCGCTGCTGCGGCTGCGGCGGGAGGCGAAGCTGACGATGATTTGGGTCTCGCACTCGATTGAGCAGGCGCGGCGCATTGGCAGCCGTGTCCTGCTGTTGGATGGCGGGCGCGTCATCCGCGAGGATACAGTGGCGGCGATGCTGGACCCGGAGACGGGCGATGCGCGGGCGCTGGCTTTTGCTGAGGGCGATTCCGCGGGTTTAAACGCCAGCGCCTAAGGCTTGCGCTCCGCCGATAGTTCCGCCAGGAAAGCGCGGTCTTCTTCGTTAAGCGCGGCATTCTCTAACATATCCGGACGGCGTTCCAGTGTGCGCTTGAGCGACTGCCGCCGCCGCCAGCGCGCGACCTCGGCATGATGCCCGCTGGTCAAAACCGCGGGCACACCCCGCCCGCGAAACAGCGGCGGGCGCGTATAGTGGGGACCTTCCAGCAAGCCATCGGCATGGCTGTCGCGCAGGAATGCGCCTTCCGCCCCCAATACCCCCGGCAGCAGGCGCGCCACCGCGTCTATCAGCACCATCGCCGCCAGCTCGCCATTGGTCAGCACATAATCGCCGATGCTGATTTCGTCGCTTATCAGCAGCTGGCGCAGGCGCTCGTCCACGCCTTCGTAATGCCCGCAGACCAGCAGCAGGCGCGCCTCGCGGGAAAGCTCAAAGGCGGCGCTTTGCGTCAAGCGGCGTCCCTGTGGCGACAGCAGAATCACTGGCATTGCCGCCTTCCCTTTGACGGCTTCGATGGCGCGCGCCAACACATCAGGCTTGAGAATCATGCCGCCGCCGCCGCCATAGGGGCTGTCATCAACCTGACGGTGCTTGTCGATGGCATACTCGCGAATGTCATGCCGATGGAAGTCGAGAGCGCCGCGCTCACGCGCTTTCCACATCATGCTGGTGGACATGACGGTATCAAACATGCTGGGGAAAAGCGTGAGCACATCGATGCGCATGGGGCGCTTACATCGACTCGCGGGTTTGCAGGAAGAAGGCTTTTTTTAAGCTGGGCAGCGTGAAATCGAAGCCGCAGGATTTGAAGAATTCTTCCGCCACGCTGATAGCCATAATCTCGTAGATGCCCTCGCGCCGCGCCAGCTCGACGCAAGCCGCCACCAGCTGCTTGCCGATGCCCAAGCCGCGCGCCCGCGGGTCAACCGCCAGGCTGCGGATTTCGCAGAGTTTTTTGCTGTAGATTTCGAGAGCGGCGCAGCCGACAATCCGCCCATCCAGGCGGGCGATGTAGGAAGTTTCCAGCAGATCTTCCAACTCGTCAAAGGTGCGCGGCAGCAGGTCGCCACTGCGGACGAAGGGCTTGATGAAATCGGACATTTCCAGCAAGTCGGCGGCGGTGGCTTTGACCACGCGGGTTTTGCTATGCGTCCCTTGCAAGGCTCGGCTCCATTTCATCGTAATGAGTTTATGCATCTATTCCGTAAATCATTACAGGAATATCTATGTCCGACACACCACGGTGATTTAAGTCCCAAACAAACTGCTCAAAATAAGACACTCCTGTAGACATTTCCTCAGCTAGTGACTTTACTGGGACTATTTCTATGCCGTAATCTATGTGCCCGAGATTATGAAATATAGTCATTTTGGCACAGACGTTGTAAACCATAAACGCATATTTTCCAAACTGTACTTCTACTCCAATCCTGTCTTTGACATAATCAATCTCTCTATATGCGCCTCTACGCAAAGGTTTAGCTTTGTATCCAGCTGTGTAGTAGCTTGTAGGGTAATCACAACGCACTCTTTTACTTGCCCATCCGCGACTCTCAAACTCATAGGAGTATTTCTTGTTCAGTTCTGCTGGAGCATAAAGAATTTTGTTCGCCATAGTTTTTTCCTTACTTCTCTTTGTTCTACATGACTCCGCATCCACTTCTGAAATTATCGACGTAATATCATTTGTAAGTTGAGGGTATTTTTCTTCAATAATTGAACCGCGATTAAATGAGAACTTGGCAGCTACGATCATATTATTTTTTCCATTCTAGAGGAATTTGAGAGACCTTTTCATTGCCAGATGGCTTGTGGATAGGCTTTCCTAATGGTCTGATGCGTAACGTCCCATCCTTAAGTTTGTGCAGCCGCTCGATTGCTGTATCTACATAAGAACTCACCTTGTCCGCCCCAATCCCCCTGCGGTTGTGTCTTACAGCGGCAACTAATGCTGAACCAACACCACAAAATGGATCAAATACTGTTTCGGCTTCATTAGTAAGTGCCAACACACATCTCTCAACTAATTCAATAGGGAATTGACACGGGTGTTCAGTCTTTTCTGGATGATTGGATTTAACATTTGGAATTTCCCATATACATGTTTTCCACTCTTGTTCAAGAAGTTTCCAGAGATCCGATGGATTTTTCCCCAGCGGATTTCCCGAAGGTTTACCTTTATTTGGTCCCTTAAAGTGTCGCTTCCCTGGATATTTTGATGGTATACGGACACTATCTAGATTGAACGTGTAGTCATCAGATTTTGTGAACCACAGTAAGGTCTCGTATCTGCCAGAGAATCGTTTTCTTGCATGAAGACCATGATTAAAATGCCAAATGATTCTGTTGCGGAGCCTAAGATTTAGCGATTTGAAAATTGGATAAAAGTATATGTCAAGAGGATAGACCTCGCCATTCTTTACGTAGTTACCAACTTGCCAGCATATACTACCTGTTGGTGCAAGTATTCTTTTTATCTGCTCAAATATTGACTGAAACGATTCAAGATATGCTTCTAGAGAAATCCTAGTCTCATATATTTTGCCAATATTGTATGGAGGAGAAGAGATCACCAGAGCAACACTGTCAGATGGAATAGAATTGAGCAAGTTGATGCAATCACCATCAAAGAGGTACGCTCCAGCACTAAACTCCATGATCGTCTCAGCGCAAGAAGACCTCATAATTGGGAATGTATGAGTTTGCAACTCTGGGAAGAGCTTCATTTTATTTCCTTGAACGAGTTTAAGCTCTGAACGCATCTATAGTGTAGCAGGTTGCGACTGCTTGGCAACAGCCGCTGGCATCAGCCACGATGAGGAACTCAAACAAAATATCAACCACAGAGAAAAAACCTAAAATTGTACAGACATCAACCAACTGCAGTCGCCCAAAGCGATACTCAGCGGCAAGCCAAAACCTGTTTACCGGCTCGATTGAAGAAGCTAAGAGCCATTTCAAGATACACTTTGAGTCCTTCATGTCTTTGTGGCGCATATTTAGGTAGCGCAATTGCCCTGGAATCCCGCTTAGACCTGGTGAGCGCCGCCGCCGCATCCGCTACAATAGGCGCGGAAGCAAAGAACTAAGCTGGGGGACTGCGCCATGCCGGATGTGTTTGCCGAATTTCAGGGCATTGAACGGGTGCTGCTGTCGATGGCATTTGTATTTGTCGCCGCCGCGGTGTCCCGCTGGCAGAGCGCCGATTTGGAAAAAGACCTCGGCATCGCGGCGCTGCGCAGCTTCGTCCAGCTCATCGCCATCGGCTATGTGCTGGAGCTGGTTTTCGAGATGGATGTGCCGCTCTTCACGGTCGCTATCCTGCTGGTGATGATAACAATCGGCGGGCGCACCAGCGGCAAGCGGGCGGTCAACACGCCCAACGGTGTCCTGATTGCCTGGCTGGCGATTGGCATCGGCTCGGGGCTGACGATTGGGCTGCTGGTGGCGCTGGGCGTATTTGCCTTTGTGCCCAAGGACATCATCCCCATCGGCGGCATGATTGTCGGCACTTCGATGACCACCGCTACGCTGGTCATCACGCGGCTCAGCAGCGATTTTAGGGGCCAGCGCGATCAAATCGAGAGCAAGCTGGCGCTGGGCGCGACCAGCCGCCAAGCCTCGCTGACGCAGTTCCAGCGCGTCATCGTCAGCGCGATGACGCCGATAATCGACACCACCAAGACGGTCGGCTTAATCAAGCTGCCGGGCGCGATGACAGGCATGATACTGGCGGGGGCGAGCCCGCTGGAGGCGGTGCAGCTGCAGATAATCGTGATGTATATGCTGGTGGGCGCGGCGACATTCACGGGGCTGGTCGCCGCTTGGTTGACTTATCGGCAGTTTTTCAGCCCGGCGCATCAGTTGGTTTTGGGGTGAGGGTGCGCGTCGGATGTCACCGCCGCTCTTGCTGACAGAGACTCTGCAACTTAACCCCGGCTGATACCAGCAGCGGTTCAAACGCAAGCCAGCATCTGTCAGCCGCGTTGACAATGGGCGCGTCTGCTCCCGTCTCGCGTGAATACGCAACTGCGAGCGCCACCCATTTCTTGTCGTCTTGGTCGAAGCGTTCGCAGCGTCTGATAGAAGAAGTCCAATTGTCATCGGGGTCGGGGTAGTCTTCAAATTGACCATCTTCACGCTTAAGCAGTTCCAGACGATGCACATAATTTGAGTTGAACTGGTGATTATAGAGATGAATTAGGAACAAGCAATCTAAATCAGAAGACCGGTTGCGGGTATCAATGTTTCGACCGTATTCCATTAAGACCTCATCGGCTTGGTCTATGACAAGCGCGCGTTTACCCGCGAGCACACTTTCAATATACGCGACGCATTCGCTTCGACAACTATCAGTCAAATTATTGCTATGACCAGCAGCAATGAGTGGGACATTGGTGTCGATGATGCTATACGGCATGTGCGCTATTAAGTTTCCGTTCTAATCCAGATTTTACTGATTGCACAATATCTCCAGCAAGGTCACCAAAGAAATCCTCGGGCCAGTTTCTTATGTTGCCAAACATATCGACATCTAAAGTCCTCAGCGTCGATTCGGCATCGCAGATCTCGCAAAAATACAGTGCCGCGTCATCGGTTGCTAAAGTCTCTTCAGCGATGCGCCGCTGCAGCCGTCTTAGCAGATGTTCGCTGTGGCTTTCAAGAATAATTTGCAGCCCGCGCTTCTCTAGGCAATCTATGAAGACATCTGCCAATCCCGCCTGAACTGACGGGTGAAGGTGCAACTCTGGCTGTTCCAGGATAATGGTCGAACCTTCGGGAACATAGTAGCAGAGCACGAGTACGGGCAATACTTGAGAAACGCCGATGCCCATGTCCGTTATCAATACTTCAGGACTCTCTTCGGTTCGCTTAAGCCACACTTGGTAAAGTGCCGAATCCGCAATCTGCTCTACTCGAAAACTGCTTGCCAGATTTAAGTCGACAAGCCACTGCGCAATTTTGGCATCAAGTCGGTTGCTTTTACTTTTTCTGCTTACCTTATAAACCTTATCAGACTTGCCAGCTAACAATGCGGATATCGCCCTTTCTCCCTTTAGTCCAACATTCGTCGGGCGCTCGCCACCCCAAGGATAAGCGCGCTGGGGATACTCTCTAAGAGGTCCCAAGTAATGAAGATTTTGGAATTGCCGCTCGAAGGCGAACTCCAAGGATCGCAGATAGCTGGCATCTTGATAATAGAGCAAAGCCTCATCAGAAAAGCCATAACACTTTTCGGCTCGCATATATACACGAGGGCGGTGTCTGGGACGGCGCGGTTCATTACCTTGAACAGAAATGCGAATGGTATATTGATTGTTTCCTTTCCTGTCCATCTCAACCGAAAATGCCTCGCCCTGCTGATATTTCAAGGATGTAACATGTATTTTCTGCGGCTCTACATGAATATTTGTCTCAAAATGTAAGCTGTCTATGGTTTGCGCCATGGATGTATCCGGGCTAGGAATGACTACTTCGGTCTGGGAATTGAGCTGCCACTGTATGCTCAAAGACAATTCTGTCTCATCACCATAAGTAATCTCATGCGCTGTGCCCAGATTCACATATCCTGTCTGGATGCTGCCCGTGTTCAAGACGAGTTTGCGATCATTCGATTCCGCCGTCTGCTTGAGCAGCAGCAGCATCTGAAGCAGGCTGCTCTTGCCCGAGCTGTTCGCGCCGAAGAACGCCGTCAGCGGCGCCATCGGAATCGGACCCGTCTCCCGCCAGGACTTGAAATTGGTCATGCTGATTTGGGTAAACATAAGAGTCGCCCGCGCTGCCTTGCGCGCTGATTATAGCAGCCAATTCTTTTGCTGACAGCGGCCGCGTCTTTGCCATAGCCAGCTAAACCTCACCATGCTACACTCCCCGCCATGCCCACCCCCATCCCCGTGACCCGCGCCGATGTCAAGCGCCTGAGCGTCAGCCTGCAGGGCTTGCGCCAGCGCCCCGCCAGCAGCGACCAAGCCGCGCTCAAGCGCATTATCGAGCGCATCGGCTTGCTGCAGTTGGATTCCATCAGCGTGGTCGCCCGCAGCCACTATCTGGTCATGCTCGCCCGCGCCGGCGTATACGACCCGGCAGCGCTGGACGCCCTGCTTGCTGACGGCTTCCTCTTCGAGACTTGGGCGCATGCCGCCTGCCAACTGCCCGCGGCGCATTACCCCTGGTATCACGCCTATATTCAGCACAAGCGGCAGAAGAAAAGCCAATGGTCCCGCGAGCGCCTGGGCGCTGATGCCGATGCCACCATCCACTCCGTCCTTGAGGCGATACGCGCGCGCGGACCGCTGTCTTCCAAAGATTTTGATAGCCCGCGCAGTGGCCTCAGCGGCTGGTGGAATTGGAAGCCCGCCAAGCTGGCGCTGGAATATCTCTTTGACCGCGGCGAGCTGATGGTCAGCCATCGTCAGCAATTCCGGCGCTATTATGATTTGACGGAGCGTGTGCTCGACCGCCATGATTTCGCGCTGGACAAAACTTTCGCCGGCTTCCAGCGCTGGACGATAGAACAGGGCTTGCGGCGCATCGGCATCGGCAGCAGCAGCCATGTGGCGGACTACTATCGGCAGCCCAAGCGCCAGGCAGCAAAGCTGCTCGCCGAAATGCAAAGCGCTGGCGCTGCCCTGCCCGTGGCTGTCGCCGGCTGGAATGAAGCCGCGTATATGCACCGCGACACTCTGCCGCTGCTGGAAGACATTATGGCGGGCAAACAGGAGCCGCGCTTGACCGCCTTCCTCTCCCCCTTTGACAACCTGTTTTGGGACCGCGGCCGCGATGAAATGCTTTGGGATTTCCACTACCGCATCGAGGTCTATACGCCGAAAGCCAAGCGCGTGTATGGCTATTATGTGATGCCGATTCTGCATGGCAGCGAGCTTGTCGGGCGCATCGACCCCAAGGTCGAGCGCAAAGCCAAGCGGCTGATACTGCATAACCTGCACCTGGAGCGCGGCGTCAAGCTCAACGCGGCGCTGATGCGCGGGCTTATCGGCGCGATCGAAGAGTTCATGGCTTTTCACGGCTGCGACCGCTTTGAGCTCAAGCGCTGCAACCGCGTCCCCCTCGAACGGCGGCTGCGCAAACACTTCGGCTGAGCGGCGGGCGAACTGGCGAAGCCTGCTATACTTGAGAGTAAGCGGACGACTATGAGCCAGCCATGCGAGCGAGCATACTTGAGATTTTGACGCGCCCCCAGCGCTATGCCAAGCGCGTCCTGCATGTTGACGGCATTCTGCTCGTCACCGATTTTGACGGCGCTACCAGCCGCTTCCAGCATGTATGGCTGCTGCAGCCGGGCGAAACGCAAAAGCGCGCCCTGCGCCTGCAAGCCTTCAGCAGCAATTCGGCGCTGTGGCACGGCTTGTCGCGCTTGAACCCGCGGCACTTGCCGGGCATGGAATCCTTCCGCATACACGATGCCGTACGCGCCTGCCTGCGCCTGGCAGCCACGCCTGCCGATGGGCAGAGCCAGCCGCCCATCGAGCTGCTGACCGCGATCGCCTATCGCCGCGATTTCACGCTTTATGTCGGCGCTGATGGCGTCAGCCTGGACCAGGTTCTGCCCGCCGCCGCCGCGATCCAAACATTGCCGGATATTCAAGCGAATATCGCCCGCCATTTGGGACGCCGCTGTTATGTCTATGGCACTTTGGTGATTCGGTCGTCGCCGCCGGCGCAATTCCTGCTGCCGGGCAAAATTCCCTTCGCGGCTGCTGATGGGGCGGCGGCGCGCCTCGCCCGCGGGGAGTTCAAAGCGGAGTGGCTGGCGGATATCGAATATCCCCAAGCCGACAGCGCGCCGCCCCCAACTGATGCCTTGCCCGAATCCATACATATTGACGCCGAATACGACCTCAAAGAGCGGCTTTCGGCGCTGCCGGGCATCAACCAGACAATCGTCAAACCGGCGATTGCGCTGGGCAGCCTCGCCGCGCGTGACCAGGCGGCGCATTTCGCCACATTGACAGAAATCGAGCAGGTCTTTCTGCAAAATATAAGCTATGGCGGCGGGCGGAAAGCCTTTGAATCGGTGCTTAAGCTGAAGAATTTCGAAGCGCTGACGGCAGCCAGTTGAAGCGGCGGCGCGCCGGGCGCAGCAGCGTCGGGCTTTTTAAGCGCCGATGGTAGACAATCCATTCGATGCCCAGCACCAGCAATGCCGCCGCCACCAACGGCAGCCAAAATTCGCGCAGCCCCAGCTGTTCCTCCGCCGCGCCGCTCAAGCCGCCGCCGCCCAGCTGCAGTTCGCCCTCGCTTACCGGCGCGATATCGCTCTCGTCCGTGGTGAACAGGTTGATGGCGAAATGCTGGCTTTGCGCGCTGCCATCAGCCGTGAACACCTCCAGCCGATACAAACCAAGCTGGTCAGTCTCGGTGAAAGCCAGCGTGTCGCTGTTGACAGGCATATCATAGACGGTGCCATCCGGCGCGGTGATGACAATGCGCTCCGCCAGCAAGGGTGGCGAGATAAGCAAGACATCGCCGATGCGCAAGCCTGAGGGCAGCGGCACGATATCCGCTGGCGAATACCAATCCATCAAATTCGCTATCAAAACGGGCCAAGCGATCAGCAGCGGCAAGTTGGAATCGCGCAAATCAAAGGCGAAGATGGCGATTTGCTGTCCGCTCGCCTCGCCCGCCAGCAGCAGCGCGCCTTCTGGCGTTTCCAGCAGCGTTTCCGCCCAGTTGGCGCGAAGCGCCCGCGCGCCCAGCAGGCTCATCTCCTGCACATCGACATAGGCGGTGATGGGCGAGTCGCCCGCGAGGGTGACGGCATCGCTGGCTGGCAGCGCCGCGCCCAGCTGGAAGAGGGCGGTCGAATTCGGCGGATTGATGAGCAGCATATCGCCGACTGGCAGGGTATTGGGCAGCCAGCCATCAAAGACATACAGGTCAAACGCGCCGCCGGGCAATTGTTTGTTTTCGGGGCGGCCGCGGAAGGTATTTAAGCCCGGCAAACTGCGCAGCGCCTGCTCCAAAAAGAGGTTGCCCGCCGCCGAAACATAATAGACACGCCGCGTTTTGATTTCGTTTTGCACCGTCCAGGCGCGGTTATCCAGCGCGAGGAAGTCCTCCACCGGGTTGTCAAAAGTAATCGTGGCGGCGAGGGTCTCGAAACTTTCTTCAATCGGCTCGGGGAAGGGGATGGGCAGTTGGCTGCGCGGCGGGATGCTGCCGCTGCGGGAAAGGCGCAAGACGCCATCAAGCGAAATAACAAGCGAGATATCGGCGCTTTCCGCGCCATAATTGCTCACTTGGGCGTAGAGCTGTGGCGGCGCGCCCGCCAGTGAGCGTGTTGCCAGCGCGGTGATGGCGATATTGTTCGCCGATGCGCCCACGGGCACATAAATCGGCTGCGGGATATTGGCGGGCAAGCGCGCGATATCGCCGATGCCGCCATCAGAAATCAGCACAATGCTGAAGGTTTCGGCACCCGCCGCGCCCGCCGCCGCCAGCGTCAGCGCGGTATCCCAATCCGCCGCGCCCATGCCCAGTTCCAGCTCGTCCAGCGCCCGCAGCAGCTGGGCTTTGTCATCGGTGTAGGGCGTCAGCGGCTCGGCAATTTCCGCCACGCGGATAATAGAGACGACATCTTGCGGGTTCATGGTGTTGACGATTTGCCGCGCCTGCTCCCGGGCGGCAGCGAAGCGCGTCCCGCCGCCGACATCAGTCGCTGCCATGCTGGCGGAGGCATCCAGCAGCAGGGCGATTTTGCCAGCGCTGATGGTGGGCACGGTGATGAAAGGCCGCGCCAATGCCAGGACCAGCAGCAGCAGTATCAGCAGCTGCAAGAAGAGCAGCAGGTTGCGGCGCAGGCGCTGCCAGGGGGTGTTGGCTTCGGTATCTTGCACAACTTGACGCCACAGGAAAGTGCTGGAGATCAGCACTTCGCGGCGGCGCAGGCGCAGCATATACAGCAGCACAATGGGAATCGCGAGAGCCAATACCGCCAAGGCGGCTGGCACCAGGAATGACATGCTCGTCCTTCAAATTTTAATTTGCGGCTGGCAACAGGGGCAGTATACCACAGGCTGGGCGGGTGAAATCAGCGCGGAAGAACCGCAGGCTGCCCTCTTTCCGGGCAAATATGCAACAGGGAATTCAACCACCGAGTACACCGAGATACACCGAGAAAAGCATGAGAAAATCTCTTTCAGTCTTTACTCGGTGTCCTCAATTTCCCTCTGTGTTCTCGGTAGTAAGGGCTGTGTACAGACTGCTCAGTAAGCACTAGATTGTCGCATTACTTACTTTCATTTACTTCAGTAAGTACAAGTAAGTCATGCGAAAACAAAATGACCTTTGTCCTAGTATCTCATACCCACACAACATCCCAAGCCGTAGGGGCGAGCCAAGGCTCGCCCTCTCCACATTAGCAGTATGCCTTATGTCTGGAGTTTAGTGCGGGCGGTT
>JAJDWK010000068.1 GCA_022825675.1 Anaerolineae bacterium
ATCCCCTATTTGCAGCGGTGATTTCAATCCGCGCTGCCAGAAAATTCAGTCAATTGTCTGTTGAGAATTGACCCAGCAGCCAGACAATTAACTGCTGGGCTCAAGCTCATTCTTGCCGCAACCAGCGGGGTATGCCAATGGATTCGCTGCGGCAAGGCGCTGTTAGATTTGGAGCGCTCATGCTCGCTGTGGTGAAGACCTGCGCCGTAGTCGGCTTGGACGGGCATATCGTCGAAGTGCAGACCGACTTCAACCCGCGCGCCCACTTGCCCAGCTTCAACCTGGTGGGCTTGCCTGGTGCCGCCGTGCGCGAGAGCAAAGACCGCGCCCGCTCCGCCATTCGCAACAGCGGGCTGCGCTTCCCCAACAAAGCCTATGTGGTCAACCTCTCGCCCGCCGATATCCCCAAGCACGGTCCCTCTTATGACCTCGCCATCGCCATCGGCATCCTGGCGGCGACCGACCAGATACCGCAGCCGGCGCTGGACAATGCGCTTTTCATCGGCGAGCTCTCGCTGGATGGCGGCATCCGCCATGCCAAGGGCGTCCTGTCGATGGTATACACCGCCGCCCAGGAAGGCATCGAGACCGTCTTCGTCCCGGCGGCGGACGCCGCCGAAGCCGCGTTGATCAAAGACTTGAACATCATCCCGGTGGACTCTATCGGGCAGTTGGTCGAGCATCTCTATCAGCTCAACCCGATACCGCCCTTCCAACCGCCGCCGCGCCCGCGGCAATCAAGGGACGCAGTTGCCGATGGGCTGACCGATTTTGCCGATATCCGCGGGCAAGAGAGCGCCAAACGGGCTTTGGAAGTTGCCGCCGCTGGCAACCACAACATTTTGATGTCGGGACCGCCGGGCGCGGGCAAAAGCCTGCAGGCGAAGGCGCTCGCCGGCATCCTGCCGCCGCTGACAACCGAAGAGGCGCTTGAGGTAACCCGCGTTTATTCCATTGTCGATTTGCTTATGCCAGACGAGCCGCTGGCGCGGCAGCGCCCCTTCCGCGCGCCGCATCACACCATTTCCCAAGTCGGATTGGTGGGCGGCGGCTCCATCCCCAAGCCGGGCGAAATCAGCCTGGCGCACCGCGGCGTACTGTTTTTGGACGAAATCAACGAGCATTCTGGCAAAGCGCTGGAGGTGCTGCGCCAGCCGCTGGAGGACAAGGTCGTTACCATCAGCCGGGCGCGGGGCAGCCTCACCTTCCCCGCCAATTTCTTGCTGGTGGGCGCGCGCAACCCCTGCCCCTGCGGCTTCTATGGCGATGCGATGCAAGTCTGCAGCTGCACCCCAAATCAGATTCAGCGCTATCAGGCGCGCTTGTCGGGTCCCATTCTTGATAGGATCGACATTCATATTGATGTGCCGCGCGTCGATTTCAACAAGCTGCTGGGGGCGGAGCGGGCGGAGAGCTCGGCGCATATCCGCGCCCGCGTGGAAGCGGCGCGGCAGCGCCAGGTGCAGCGCTTTCGAGAGCACCCCGGGCTCTTCGCCAATGCGGACATGGCTGTGCGCGAAATTGATGATTTCTGCCAGCTCAACAGTGCCGCGCGGGAGCTGCTGTCGCTCGCCGTGCGCAAGCAAAAGCTGAGCGCCCGCAGCTACCATCGCGTGCTCAAGCTCAGCCTGACCATCGCCGACCTTGATGGCAAGGACGAGATTCAAACCAGCCATGTCGCCGAGGCGCTGCAATATCGCCCCAGCGCGGAGTGAGCGGCCGCCGGCGGCTGGCTATTGAGCAATTCCGCCAGTTTCTCTTGCACAATGCGCTCGCGGCTGAAGTTATGCGCTTTTAGCGCCGCCCGCGGCAACAAGCCGATGAGCTCCGACTGGCATAGCGCATTGACTTGCACTATAGTGCTTGCCCAAAGCTAGCACAGAGTGCGCCTATGCGAAATGCGCGCGGGAGCGGCTCATGAGCCAAAGAAATAGCGCCAGCAGCTCCACCCTCAGCCAGGACATCCACACATTGGGCAACTGGCTTGGCATCATCATCAAAGAGCAGCATGGAATCGAGACCTACGATTTGGTGGAGGAGGTGCGCGCCCTCTCCAAAGCGCGGCGCAGCGGCGATGATGCCGCCGCGCTGGAATTGGCGAATCGGCTGGAACTCTTGCCGCTTGAGCAAAAGAATGTGCTCATCAAAGCCTTTTCCAATTACTTCCAGCTCATCAACATCGCCGAAGATTTGCAGCGCATCCGCGTGATACGGGAGCGCGAGGCGCAAGGGCGGCTGCGGGAATCGATTGACAATGCCGTGCGTGATTTGCAGCGCAGCGGCAAAAGCGCCGAGCAAATCCGCAGCTTGCTGGAACAAACGCGGCTGCGCCTGGTGCTCACGGCGCATCCCTCCGAGGCGAAGCGGCAGGAGATTCTGTTCAAGCTGCGGCACATCTCGGAATTGATGGAGCGGCGCAGCCGGCAGCGCTTGCTGCCGCGCGAATCACAAAAGCTCGAGAACGAACTGGCGGCGAAGATTGAAGAACTCTGGCAAACGCGGCCGCTGCGCGCCGCCAAAAAAGAGGTGGCGGACGAAGTTGACCTGGGCGTATATTTCATCCGCTCCGTCATCATCGATGTCGTGATTGATATCTATGAAGAGCTGCAGCTGGCGCTGGAGCGCTATTATCCCGAAGGCGATTGGACGGAATTGCCGCCGGTGCTGCGCTATGCCTCCTGGATTGGCGGCGACCGCGATGGCAACCCGAATGTTACCAACAATGTTACTATCGAAACGATGACAACTTTGCGCGACACGGCGCGCCAAATCTACCTCGAAGAAGTGGAGCACCTGTCGCGGCACCTGACGCAGGACACCGACTATTTCGGCGCATCAGCAGCCATGCGGCAGGCGGTGGCGGCGGAGCATCACGGCGAGAAAGTTTACCTGGGCGAAATCTATCGGCAGAAGCTGCGCGCCATCGGCGACAAGCTCAAAGCGGATGCTTACCGCTCCAGCCGTGATTTGCTCGCCGATTTGCTGCAAGTGCGAGCCAGCCTCAAGGCGCATCGCGGCGGGCGGGCGGCGATGGGCGCGGTGCAGCGCCTGGTGCGCAAAGCGCGTTTGTTTGGCTTGCACCTGGTGCCGCTGGAAATCCGCGAGCATGCGGAGCGGCATAGCACGGCGCTGGCGGAACTCTTCCGCTATTACGATATCGCCGCCGACTACATCAACATGGCGGAAGCGGAAAAACAGGCGCTGCTGAGCGCGGAAATCCGCAATCGGCGGCCGCTCTTCCCCGCCGACAGCAGCATGTTCAGCGAGACGACGCAGAGCGTCATCCAGACCTGGCGCATGATTGGCGCGGCGCACCGCCAATACGATGCCATCGTTATCGACACCGTCATCGCCAGCATGTCGCGCCAGCCCAGCGATGTCCTGGCGATGCTGCTTTTGGCGCGGGAAGTGGGCATCGACCAGGATGTGCATGTCGTGCCCCTGTTTGAGACGATTGACGATCTCTATCGCGCGCCCGATATCATGGAGCGGCTCTTTGAGAACGCGGAGTATCAGCGCCATTTAAGCGCCCGCGCTGGCAAACGGGGCTTGCGCCAGCAAGTGATGATTGGCTATTCCGACAGCAGCAAAGATGGCGGTTACCTCGCCTCCAACTGGAACTTGTATAATGCCCAGCGCATCCTCACCGAGCGCTGTGTCGAAAAGGGCGTATCGCTGGAGCTCTTTCACGGGCGGGGCGGCAGCATCGGCCGCGGCGGCGGACCGACTAACCGCGCCATTTTGTCGCAACCGCCAGAGTCCTTGCATGGCGGCGTAAAAATCACGGAACAGGGCGAGGTCATCGCCTACCGCTACAGCAACAAAGACATCGGACGCCGCCACCTCAACCAGGTGCTGAACGCCGTTTTGATTGGCATGGGCTTGCAAGAGAAGCAGCCGGTGCCGCCGCGCTATTTTGAGGCGATGGCGCGCCTTTCTGAAGTGAGCCAAGCCTGCTATCGGCGCTTCGTCTATGAAAGCGACGGCTTCCTCGCTTATTGGCAGCAGGCGACGCCAATTAACGAGCTGAGCATGATGCAAATCAGCTCGCGACCAGCCAAGCGGCAGGCGGCGGCTGGTTTCGCGGCGATGCGCGCGATACCCTGGATGTTCAGTTGGATGCAGAGCCGCGCCATCGTGCCCAGCTGGTTCGGCATCGGCAGCGCCTTCTCCGCCTTCGCGGACGAAACTGACGATGGCTTGCGCCTGATGCAGGAGATGTATCGCAATTGGTCTTTCTTCAAAGCCGTGATTGACAACGCGCAGCTTGATGTCGCCAAGGCGGATATGGGCATCGCCGAACAATATGCCTCGCTGGTCGCGCCCGCGGATTTGGCGCAGCGTTTCTTCGGCTGGATTGTCCGCGAGCACAAGCTGAGCAGCGAGATGATTATGCAGGTTACGCAGCAGCGAGAGCTGCTGGAAAATGTCTCGGCGATACGGACTTCAATCCAGCGGCGCAACCCTTATGTCGACCCGTTGAACTTCCTGCAAGTGGGATTATTGCGTGAGCTGCGGGCGCTGGACGAGACGGATCCGCAATGGCGCCCGGTGCTGGATGCGACGCTGGCGACGATTAATGGCATCGCCGCTGGCATGAAGACGACTGGCTGACGCCGCTCAGGCGCGATTCCAATCGGCGCGGTCAAATCGCTGAATCTCGATGCGATAGCCGTCGGGGTCGCGCAGGAAAAAGTGAAAAATGCCGTAAGTTTCGTTGCGGCGCGGCGCATGTTCGCAGCTCCAGCCGCGCTCGAGAATGCGAGCATACCAGCCGTCAACATCAGCTGTCACCATAGTGAATATCAGCCCGCGGCTGGCTTCGGGCGCGCCCTCTCCATAGCATATTCCCAGGTAGGCGTCCGTGCCCGTCACCCGATAAATGCGGCAGGAGCCTTGGTCCAGCGCCAGATCAAAGCCCAGCACTTCTTCATAGAAATGGGCGGAACGGGAAAGGTCACGCGAATACAAAAAGGTGATTTGCGCGTCAAATGGTTCGCTCATGGCATGTCCTCAGTAAATGCAAGTTAGTCATGCGACAATCGAATGGTTGCTGAGCGGTCAGCAAACACCCCTTAGCACCGAGAGCACAGAATAAAATTGAGGACACCGAGAATAAGGATAAATAAGTTTTCTCATGTTCTTCTCGGTGTACTCGGTGGTAAAAATCCATGTCGAATCTTTGCCGCCATAAGTTCTCACTACTTATTTTCACTTACATCTATTCTGGATTAGGCACTCCCGCCGCTTAAACTTCGGGCTTTTGCAGGTAGCCGAAACGGGTATCCCGCGTGAGCAGTTTCTGCTCTTCTGTCAACTGCTGCCAGAAGAGCGCCGGGTCCGCGATTTGCCCGCTGCCAGCGACGCGATAGGCATTCAACAGCGCAAAAAATGCCGCATCGCCGATGTCCTCCCGCAGGTTGTGCAGCATCTGCACACCGCGCAAATATACGGCGTTGATGTAGGCGCGGGCGGTTGTGAATTCGTAGACGGTGCTGTCCACCATGCCCTGGGGGAAAAAGTTCGCCACGCGGAAGGTCCACCACCAATTCTTGTCCGCCGGGAAATACTGCTCAATATAAAGGTATTCGCTGTAAGTCGCCAGCGCCTCGTCCAGCCAGGGGGAGAGGGCGGCGTCATTGCCGACCTGCGCATACCACCATTGATGCGCGATTTCGTGCACCGAAATCAAAGTGAGATAATTGTAAGCGCTGCCATCAAAGGTGGTGAACCAGGCACTGCCGACGAAGACCAAACCCGTGAATTCCATGCCATCGGGGAAGTCCCCTTGCACCAGCACCAGCTTCTCATAAGGATACGCGCCGAATTGGCGGCTGAAGAGTTCCAGCGCGCGCGCCGATTCTTGCGCGGTGTGCGCCGCGCCATCCAGCCATAATCCGCCAGCGTCAATCATGGCATCAGCGAAGCTGTAGACCAGCACGGGAATGCCCTCAGCAGTTTGCCGTTCGGTAACGCGGAAGTCTTCGCTCAAGCTGATGGCAAAATCACGGGACTTGCTGTGAAGGATTTCCCAAGCGCCCGCGCCGCTGGCGGTTACGCTGCCGGGGGCTGCCAATTGCAGGCTATCGGCGGCATTTTCCACCGTGAGGCGCACCCGCCAGTCGGCAATCTCGTGCACAACTTGCTCGCCAATGCCAACAGGCGGATGAATGCGCCAGTCGCCCTCAAGCCGCGCCGCGACTGTGGGCAGAAAATGCGCCAGATTCAACTGCCGTGGCGAATAGCCCAGGAAGCCGCGATAGGCGCGCAGCCCTTCGCGTATTGCCGGCGGCTGCAGCCCGAAGGCGAGCCCGATAGTAACTTCACAGCCGGGCAGCAGCGGCGCTTTTAAGGCGACCGCCAGCCGATTGGCGAGCAAATCAAAGGCGGCGGGCGCGCCGTCAACTGTCACTTCGCTTAGCTGGAAGACGCCCTCCCATTGGTTCGCCTGCACATCCAAGACAATTTCCGCCAGCGGCGCTGATTCGAGATGCGCATAGGTAATTTCCTGGCTGATGAGCGCGGATTTTGTCTGATAGTCTATGCGCGCATCGGCAGATATTTGGCGGCTGGGGCGCGCTGAGTCAATGGCGCATACAACGGCAGTGGGCGCTGGCGGCGCGGTAACTGTCGCTGATGCCGCGGGCGCGGCAGTCGCTATTTCCGCGGTGGCGCTATGGGGCGCGGACTTGGCAGTCGCGTCAGACGCTTGAACATCGGACGGGGCGCTCATGGTCAGATTGCAGCTGGCGAGCAGGCAGGCGCTAAGCGCCAAGCAGAGATATAGTCGCAACATGGGCGGCATGATACAAGCGGATAGGCATTGGCACAATGCAGCATTGCCGCGGGCGGGACTTCTGCCAGCGCCATGCCTGTGTTATTCTCGGGAGTCGCGGGTATCGTCGATACAACCTCAAGGTTAGCGCCGAGCATGCAAAGCGGCAGCGCAGGCATCATCCCCCAAAGTCTGGCGGCAGCGCTGCGCTTGACGCGCTGGCGCGAGCATGTGCCTTTTACCCTTCCTTTGACCATTGTCGGGGCGCTGCTGGCAACTGAGCCGCAGGCGGCAAGTGTGGATTGGCGCTTGCTCGCCGTGCTGCTCGCCAATGTGCTGACGATGTCCTTCGCCTTTGCGATTAACGATGTCGAAGACAGCCCGGATGACGCTTTAGACCCGAAGAAAAAAGCGCACAATGTCATCAGCAGCGGCTTGCTGAGCCGGCGTCAGGGTTTGGCAATCGCCTATAGCTTTTTCCTGCTGGCGCTTCTATTTTATGCGGCGGCTGGCGTCTTGACCTTGCTGCTGGGCGCGCTGACCTTGGCGCTGTCATATTTGTATTCGGCGCATCCCTTTCGCCTCAAGGCGAAGCCTATCAGCGATGTCCTGTCCCATGCCTTGATGCTGAGCGGGCTTTTGGTCGCCAATGGCTATTTCGCTTATGACAGCGAGCCGGGCGCAGTGTGGCTGGTCTTCGGCGCGGCGACAGCCTTCTCCGCTTATGGGCAGTTTTACAACCAGCTCGAAGATTATGAGCTGGATAAACAAGCCGGCTTGCGGAATACCGCGGTGCTGCTGGGCAAAGGCGGCACGGCTCTTCTGGGCAATCTCTCGATTGCGCTGGCGCTGGGCTGCCTGCTGGCGGCAATTCTCCAGGGGCTTTTCCCCGATTGGCTGGGCATAGTGCTGATAATCGGCATCGGCGCTTGCAGCGTCTTCCCCTGGGAGTTGGATATGCGCGGCAACCGCGCCAGCCATGGCGGCAATATCCAGCGCCCGGGCTTGCTTGTCGCCAATTTTGCCGCCTTCACCTGGCTCGCCGTGAACTTGGGCTTGCTGACCATCGCCTGAATGCCAGGGCAATTACATCAAATTATTCTTCACCACAAAGACACAAAGGACACAGAGTTTTTCTTGAAATAGCCCTTTGCTTCTTCATTTATCGGGGCAGTCTGTACACACTCCTTACCACCGAGAACACAGAGAAAATTGAGGACACCGAGAAAAGAATTTATGAGGCTTCTCAAGCATTTCTCGGTGTATCTCGGTGTCCTCGGTGGTTAAATTTGCGTTGGATTCCACTCGTTGTGGAGAATGTCTATTTTATTCAATTGCCCCGCCTGAATGCGCGCTGGCGCTGTGGTATACTGGCGTGAGAGCATAGCAGCTAGGAAATGCTGATGGCTGACCTGCACCAAATTCTATTTACCATGCACATTTTGTATTCTCTGGCGCTGGGCATTTGGGCGACGGGGATTTTCGCGCGCAAGGTGAGCATATCGGGCAATTTCTGGGGCGCGATTTTGACTTATGCCTTGCTCGCCGCCGCTGCCCTGCTGCTCGGCATCGTCTTGCTGCTCTCTGGTTACGAGCCGCGTTCCAGCCGTGTGCTTGTTTATGTGCTGTATATGATATGGCTGGCGATAATCATGCCGGGGCTCTTCAGTTTGATGAGCGGGCGTGATGACCGCCAAGCCGCGCTCGCCTTCGCTTTGCTGGCATTTTTTAACGCCAGCACCTCCCTCAGCATGATCCAGCGGGAGCTGGTCGGTCCCTGGATTTTAGCCCCCTAGGTTGGCGCGCATGGCGGATTTGCTGGCGCAGGCGAAGAGCGGGGCGCTGCCCCCGGGCGCGCTGGCGCAAGCTCTCGGAGCAGACTATGCGCGCATAATCGCCACTGTTGCGGCTTTCGCGCAAAGGCGCGGGCAGCGGATTTACCTCGTGGGCGGCATTGTGCGTGACTTGCTGCTGCGGCAAGCCAATTACGATTTGGATTTTGTGCTGGAAGCGGACGCGATCGCCTTTGTCCAGGGTTTGGCGGCTGAGTTTGGCGGCGCTGTGCACAGTTATCCGCCATTCGGCACCGCCACCTGGCTGCTTGATGGCGCGTCCATGCCCTCAGCGCCCGGCGAGAAATCACCGCAGCGTATTGATTTTGCCCGCGCCCGCCGCGAGACCTATGCCCAAGCCGCCGCTTTGCCCACAGTGGCGCCAGCCGACATCATCGCCGATATGGGACGCCGCGATTTCAGCATAAATGCCATTGCGCTAAGGCTGTCGCCGCCGCAAGAAGCCTGCCATGTGGTTGACCCTTGCGGCGGCATAAAGGATCTGGAGCGGCGGCAGCTGCGCATCTTGCATCGCCAAAGTTTCGTCGATGACCCGACCCGTATCTTCCGCGCCTGGCGCTTCGCGGCTCGGCTGGGCTTTGAAGTGGCGGCGCAAAGCAGCCGGCACCTGCATGCCGCCCTGCCCTTGATTCGAGAGGTCAGCGGGCAGCGGCTGCGCCGAGAACTCGAGCGCATATTTCTGGAAAAGATGCCAGGGCGCGCCTTGCATGCGCTGCAAACTTGTGGCGCGCTGACGCAGATTCAGCCCGCATTTTCGCTTCGCGCAGGCGCTATCGAGCGGCTGAACTGCTATCGTCAGCAACTGCTGGACGGCGCGCCAATCGATGAAAGTCTCGCCTGGTGCCTGCTGCTGGCGGATGCCGGCGAGCGCGCCGCCAGCGCCATCGGCGAGCGGCTCGCCATGCCAAAACATCTGCTCGCCGCGCTTGGCGCAAGCGCGAAACTTTACGCTGGCATCTCCCTGCTGGACGCTGAGGAAACCGACCCCAGCGCCTACCTGCCGCTGCTGGACAGCCTGCCGGACGCGGCGCTTACGGCGGGGCTTTTGCTCTGCGCGGGCAGGGCGCGGGCGGCAGAGCGGCTTGAGCGCTATCGCGACTGCTGGCGCGCGCTGCGCCCCGGCATCACGGGCGAGCAGCTCAAAGCGCGCGGGCTGCCGACCGGCCCGCGCTATAAGCATATTCTTGAGGCGCTGCGATATGCTTGGGTCCGCGGCGACATCACAAACACCGAGCAAGAATGGGCGCTGCTTGAGCAATTGTTGGCGAGCGAAGGCTGATAAAAAGAAACAATTTAGCTTTGCGCAAGGATGCTGTAATTTCTATGACGATACTGTGAAACAGACAATTCCTGGCAGAGGCAAGGCGCGCCCCTGTGGCGCTGGAGTGAGATTATGGACAATGTAACAATTGGCTTGGCGCTGGTGGCGGGTTTCCTCTCCTTCATATCGCCATGTGTTTTGCCGCTGGTGCCCGCGTATATCGGCTATATGGGCGGGCGGCTGACGCATAATGTCAGCCGACAGGTAGCGGCGGGAGCGAGCCAGTCGGTCAGCCTGGCGCTGCGCTTGCAGATGCTGCTGCATGGCGCGGCATTTGTGCTCGGCTTCACCGTGGTATTTGTGCTCATCGGCTTGTTGACAACGGCGCTTTCCAGCATCGCCGGGCAATATGTTGGCACCTTCACCGAGATTCTGGGGCGTGTTGGCGGCGTCGTCATCATCTTTTTTGGCTTCCAGTTTATGGGGCTGCTGCCGCGGCTCTTCAACTGGCTGCGGCAAAAACGGCAGGCAAGCCTGCTGGACAGCCCGCTCTTCAGCCTTGCCGCAGCCGCAGCCGCCGCCGGCTTGCTATATTGGGCATTCCTGCAGCATCTGCTGATAGTTATCCCTCTCATCACGCTGATGCTGCTCGTGATGGCAATTAGAGGCGCTTTCACCGCGCCTGGCGCTTTTTGGGCGCGCTTGATGGACCAGCTGCAAGGGCTCCTTTATGCCGATACCCGCGGCGATTTACAGGCGGATGGGCGCGATGGGCTGCTGGGCTCGGCATTTATGGGCGTGGTTTTTTCCGCCGGCTGGACGCCCTGCATCGGACCGCTGCTGGGCACAATACTCACTGTCGCCGCGGCGACTGGCGCCAGCACGGGCGATATCGCGCAGGGCATGCTGCTCTTGACTGCCTACTCGATTGGGCTGGGCATCCCCTTCATCATCACCGCGATGCTGCTCAACAGCGCGCAAGGCATTTTGCGGCGCTTGCAGCGGCACATGGGCAAAATCGAACTCGCGAGCGGCTCAATGCTGGTGCTCATCGGGCTGCTGGTGGCGAGCGGACAATTACAAAGCCTGAGCCAGACCTTCTCTCGCGGGGAATTTGCCGATTTCACCTTCCGCGTTGAAGAGTGCGGCGTTGGTTTCTTTGAAGGCGAGCTGGGCTTCCGGCATCTCGGCGATTGCTTGAGCGGCGCTTTGATTCCAGTCGCCATCAACCAAAGCGCCAACGGCGCATTCACGCCTGATTCACGCGAACAAGCCCTGCTTTTCCACGCTGAAGCAGGCGAGGATATTGATGTCGAATTCCGAAGCCTGAGCGAACCCGCGCCCGATTTCGAGCTGACGCTGTACGCGCCCGACAATTTGGCGGTGGCGAGCGCGCGCAAGGCAGACAGCCGCAGCGCCGATGGCATGCTCTATCCGCTAAGCGCCATCACGCTGGCGGATGGCGGGCGCTATCGCCTGGTCATACAAGCGGCGGAAGATGTTGACGCAGCGCGTTTTCGCATCAAAGTACGCGCTGCCGTGCCGCTTGCGCCGGCTGCAAATGAGGGCAGCGGCGGCGCGCTGGCAAGCGACCCCTTGAATTCCTTGACGGCGCTCGCCAGCGATTTGGACGCGGCAATCGGCTTAATCGAGGGCAATCGCGCGCCGGGCTTTGCCATCAGCACCTTACAAGGGCAAGCGCTGACGCTTGCCGACCTGCGCGGGAAAGTCCTGCTGCTCAATTTTTGGGGCACATGGTGCGGTCCCTGCCGGCGGGAAATGCCCGAATTCCAGAAAATCTATGAAGAATGGGGCGAACGCGGCTTTGCAATCCTGGCGATTGCTTATAACGACAGCGAAGAAGCGATGGCGGCATTCCGCGATGAATTCGGGCTGAGCTTCCCCCTGGCGCTGGACGCGAGCGGGGACATCAACGATGCCTATGCCATTCAAACGCGGCCCAGCTCCTACCTGCTTGACCAAAACGGCATCATAGTAGCGCGCCATTTTGGCATCATGACGGAAGCGCTGCTTGGCGATCTGCTGGGCGAAGCCCTCGGCTCCTAGCGCATGGACGAGGCTGATGTCACGAGTTTCCCAGTGCTTGCACTTGGCAGCCGCGCTGATTCTGCTGGCAGCGGCAGGCGCGATTGTGCTGGCGGCCGGCTTGCCACAACGGGCGGCAAGCAGCGGCATCCGCCGCGCTGATGGCAGTTATATCGCGCCGGAATATCGCGCGCTGGCACCGCCCTTCACCTTAAGCGCGCTTGATGGCAGCGCCCTCTCGCTGGCGGCTGTTGACGAGCCGCTGCTGATACTCACATTTTGGGCGACCTGGTGCCCGCCCTGCAAACAAGAATTACGCGATTTGCAGGCATTATACGAGCGCCAGCGCGGGCAGTTGCGCGTGCTGGCGATAAATCTTGGCGAGAGCGCGGCTGCTGTGCGCCACTGGGCGGACGCGCTCGGGCTGACCTATGACATTCTCCTGGATCGGGCGGCAACAGTGGCAATGCGCTATCAGATTCGGGGCGGGCCCACTACCTTCCTGCTGGATGCCCAGCGCCGAATTCAGCAGCTCTACATTGGCGCCGCGGATATACAAGCGATTGAGCGCGCGGTGATTGGCGCGCTGGCGCCAGCTTGACTCTACGATGCGCATCCTGCGGGCGGCAAACAGGGGATTCCAGCGGCAGGCGCTGCGCGCGGCACGCAACTGGCTGCGCATCGTCTTGACAGCGCTGGCGCTTTATATCAGCTTGCCCTGGCTGACACCGACCCTGGCGAAGGCGGGTTTGGCTGCGCCCGCCAACCTGCTTTATACGCTCTACAGCCCCTTCTGCCATCAATTTGCGTTCCGCTCGCTGTTTCTCTATGGCGACCGCCTGGTGTATCCGCTGGGGCGGGCGGGAGCGGCGGGGGCATCCTTTGAAGTCTACGCCGCCGAATCCGCCGCTTACCTCGAGCAGTATCGATATTGGTCAGCGCTGTATGCGAGCGGAGATGCCGCGCCAGCGCCAAGCGCTGAAGCGCTCGCCGAATACACGGTGATACAGCAGCTTGCCGCCCGCCATTTCATCGGTGACGAGCGGCTGGGTTATAAAACCAGCCTCTGCGCCCGCGATTTGGCGATATACAGCGCGATGTTTCTGGGCGCGCTACTGTATCGGCGCTACCGCTGGCGCATCCGCCCGCTGCCGTTGTGGCTCTTCTTGCTCGCTGGTTTGGGTCCGATTGGGTTGGACGGCATGAGCCAATTGCTGGGCTATCCGCCATTTGAATTCTGGCAGCCGCGGGAGACGACGCCCGCTTTCCGCATTATCACCGGCGGCATCTTCGGCTTGATGAGCGCCTGGCTGGGCTTGCCGCATCTTGAGCGGTCAATGTACGATATCGCGCTGACGCTTGCAGAGAAGCTCCGGCAATCGCGCTGACGGGCGTGGGAAACCTGACTATTGCTCGTCAGCCGCCGGTTTGCTCAAGCGCGAAAGCCGGCGCTTCATTTCTCGCTTGTCATGATTTTGCGGTTTTGGCGGGCGCGGGTCGGGCGCTTCATCAACGATGTCAAACTTTTCATAGCGGCGCGCCGGCGCTTCCGCGCCGTCCACTGGGATGCTTGTCCGCCGCGGTGGCGCTTGCCCCGTCTGCCCCAGCGATGCTTCCAAGCTGCTCAATTCCTGCATCAAATGCCGCGTCAAGAGCCGATGCTCGCGCAATTCCGATTCCGCGATTGTCAGCTGCCGCTGCTTGGCGTTTAAGCGCGCCTGCAGTTGCCGAGCTTCAATGTCCTTGCCAGCGCGCAGCAGCCCATCGACCTCATCGTCAAGCGCCACCGCCGCTTGCATCAGCCCATCCACTTTGGCTTGAATTGTATCTTCATAGGCAATCGCCTCTTCAAGGCGCTGCCGCAGCGCCTGCGCCGAGCGCGTTGGATCTTTCGCCGCATCGTCTGGGTTCAGCCGCGCTCGCGCCCGTAACGAGGATGGGTTGTTGCCCAATACCTCGTGAATCTGCGCATTGAGCAAAGTGCTCAGCTTGTCAAAGAGGCTTGACATCGGCTTGCCCTGTTCTGGCCAGTTCTGCTTCTGCGCTTAGTATAGTGGATTTCCGCTGAGAGCGTAGAAGCAAATCCAATATGCCGTGAGAATTTAAACAGCCACCGGCGACTCACCCTACTCTTGGCATGTTTTGGGCGGCGCTTCCAGCTCGAGCAGAAGCGCCTGCGCCGAGCGCGCCAGGCGCGCATCGCCCGCGGCGGACCAAGCGCGCGCTTGTTGGCGCAGCTCTTGGGCATTTCGCAGGAGGCTCGCGGGTGCAGGATCGCCGCCGTCTAGCAGCCAGCGGCGCAGCGCGGCGCAGGCTTGATATGCCGCCTCGTGAGAAAGTTGAGCGCCGAGCGCGCCTATCAGGGCAATCATCGGCTGCCAGCCAAGCGCGCTGTCAAGTTCGCTCAGCGTCCAGAATGCCGTCGCCCGGCTCGCGGGATAGCGCATGATGAGGCGGGAAAGCGCGGCGGCGATAGCGCGCTGGTCGGCGCTGCCCAGCCGGATCCGCAGCAGCTCGCGGGGGAGCTCATCGACATAGCCGCCCGCGGCTGCGCGCTCGCCATCGGCATGTGACCGCCGCAGCATCAGCGCCAGCTGAAACAGGGCGTATTCGCGGCTGTCAAAATCTTTGCTTTCCAACTCCGCATACAAGCGCTTGAGCGCGCGCTGGCGGTAGATTCGTTTCATGGCAGTCACTCCTCGGGCGCGGCGGAACTGCGCGTGAAGACGACTGCCAGGCTGTCGCTGTAGACGCGGTGCCAGTCGGCAGCCGCCTCCAAGCGCGGCACCAAGCCCGCCTCCCGCTCTATCAAGACCATGCCGATGCGCCAGCGCGCGAAGATAGCGCGCCAAGTTTCCGCGCCTGTTGCCGCCGCCGCATACTCGTGCAGAAAATCGTGATAGAGGTCGGTTCGTCCATCGATGAAGACCGGCAGCTGTCGCGCATGGTATATCAGATAACCGCCCCAATTGTAGCTGTTGAACAGCGCGCCGCTTTCGGGAGTTGCCGGCAAATGCTCAAGCGCCGCAACCGGGAAATGCCGCGCCAGCGCCGCGGATACTGTCGCCGCATCGGTCACCTGGGCGAAGCGCGCCAAGGACCCCAGCGCAACGCCGATGATGAGCAGCAGGTTTATGATGACGCGCCGCGGCGACTCAAGTTCCCGCCGCGGGAGCGTCCAGCCCTTTCGCCGCAAGAATGCAGCGAGATGCGTCGATAGAATCGGCGTGGCGGCGATGGCGAAAAGGGACAAATTACGCGCCGATACCAACGCCAGCAGCATTGTCCCGCCGACCAGCAGGACCTCGGTACAATCCAGCCGGCGGCGGCTGCCGGCAAGCGCCGCCAGCAAAAGCGCCAGCAGAATCAACATGCCCCAGGCGGGCGGCGCGCTGAAGTCAAGCGGCTGCCATTCCTGAATATAGCTGCCCAAGCCAGCTACTCTCACTGTTTGCAGCGGCACGGCGAATACATCAAGCCCCAGGGGATTCAGCGGCAGCAGGACGAGCGCAGCCACGGTGAGCGCCAGCAGTTTTTTCAGCTGGGGCACGGGCATGCTGGAGCGCCCCAAGCCGAGCAGCCGATTGAGCGCCTCCCCAAAAAGAAAGGCGGCGATGAAGAAAAAGCCAGCGACATAGCCCGCGTGAACATTGCCCCAGAGCCACAGCAGCGGGGGCAGCAGCCACAGCCAGTCCTGATGGCGGCGCTTGGCGGCGTACAAAATCATCTGCAAGAGAGCGGCGAAGAAGAAGGTGAACATCTGCGGGCGCGGTGACCAAAATGCGGCAGCGCAAGCGGCGCCAAAAACCAAAGCGAAGCCCTGCGAATAGATGGAGCCGCTGCCGCTGCGATAAAGGCAAGCCATGCCCGCGGTTGCCAGCAGGCAGACATATACTGTCAAGCCGGCATGCCCGCCCAGCGACCAAAAGCCCAGCATGATTCCCTGCGCCAAACCGCTGTGATTTTTGTGCGAGATTCCCGCGCGGGTGTGGGAAAAGGCATCGGCATAGACCACTTCGCCCGTTTCCAGCGTCTGCTGCCCCAGGCGCAGGTGCCACCACATGTCGGGGTCGAGCGACACGCGGCAGGCCATGGCAAAAAGCAGCAGAAAAACTATCGGCAGCGCGGCGCGCGCGGTCGTCAGTGAAAGCGGAAGTCCGCGCACCATGCCCCCCTTTTGCCGAAGCGCGCTCTCGGCAAGACATTCGTTGTTCGTTCTACCATTTGCTGTTCAACAAGTGTGTCTGCCACCGGGGTGTGTCTAGCCCTTCGACATCCTCGTATACTTCTTTCCTGACATATATTGCTGCTTCTTCAGTCTTGTCGCCTATGTAATACACTTTCTTCCATCCGATGTAATTAAAGTGTTCGTCTAACACGGAGAAGACCAATTCTCTGCGCTTAGCGAACATAGTATACCCATACACTGGCTCATCATTCTTGTAGCCGCATATCTCAAGCTTCCCATCCTCTGTGAGCACAGTACACCAAGATGCTTCTGGCAGAGATTCCAGAGCATTAAGAATTCCTTTTGGCAGCTTTGTCATTGTATTCTCCTAAGAATGATTCTGGCTATTTTGCGTCTTTTCTGATGAATACGGATGCGTTCTTCAACCCTGCGTCCACTCGTCAGCATCAAAAAGCCGCCGCCGTCATCGCAGCAGAAGGTCTCCCCACAAGTCTACAACTTGCGCTATTATGTAGGCGCGCCCTTTGAGCCAAAAGACTGAGACAGGGAAACGAATTATGTCTGATGTACTTGCGCTGTTTCGCATTCAAAAATTGGAGCTGGTAATCATAGATCGCACAAAGCGCATCAAGGCGATCAACGCGCAGTTGGAAGATGACGCGGCTCTGCAAGCAGCGCAAGCTGTTGTTGATGCGGCGCGCGAAGCCTATGAAAACGCGGCGAAACAAGCGAATGAACTGGGGACGCAGATCGCCTCGGTTTCGGATAAACGCAGCGAATCCGAGGCGCGGCTCTACAGCGGCATCAACAACAATCCCAGAGAACTGGCGGATATGAATCGGGAAGTTGAAGCGCTCGCCCGCCGGAAGTCCAGCCTGGAAGACGAATTACGGCGGCTCGCTGCTGACCGCGATACGCTATTGCAGCGGGCGGAAGAAGCTGAAGCCGAGCTCGCCGAACTCCAGGAGCAGCGGCAGCAGGAAAACCAGGCATTGATTGGCGACCGTGATGCCTTAAGCGGCGAAGTGCGCGCGATGCTGGCGCAGCGCAAAGAAGGCATCCAAGAGATCCCGCCAGAGCTTTTCCAGCGCTACAACAGCATGCGGAGCGCCAAATCCAACCGGCCGGTGGCGGAACTGCGGGACGGCGCCTGTACGATTTGCGGCATCGAGCAGAACAGCTCGGTGCTCTCCGCGATGTATCGGACAGATGCCATTGTCACCTGTCAGAATTGCGGGCGCATCCTCATACGCTTGTGAGTGCGGGCGCGCATCCCGCCGCGTTTAGCTCGCTTATATGACCAATTCTATCAGCACGCTGATGCTCAAAAAGACTACCAGCGGGCTGAGGTCAATCCCGCCCAGGGGCGGCAATGCGCTGCGAATCGGCGCGAGGACCGGCTCGGTCGCTTTATAGAGGAAGCGCGCGATTGGGTTGCTGTAATCGAGGTTGGGGATCCAGCTCATCAGCACCCGCGCCAGCAAAATCAATTGGAAGACCCGCAAAGCCCAAAACAATATGTAGAACAAGCTGCCCATTCCATCCACCACCTTCCAGTTCTAGCTTCTAATAGCTGCGTTCGCCAAAAATCGCGCGCCCAACGCGCAGCATCGTGGCGCCTTCTTCGATTGCGATTGGGTAATCATTGGTCATGCCCATGCTCAGGACTGGCAAAGGCGCTGCCAATGCGGATTGCAGCGCGGCGCGCAGCTCCCGCAAGTCCGCGAATACCCGCCGTATCTGGCGCTCTTCGGCGTCATAAGGCGCCATCGTCATCAGCCCGACCACTTTCAAGTTTGGCAGCGCCCGGCATTCTCTTAATGCCTGCCACAGCGCATCTTTGCGCGCCTCGTCATTAGCCCAATTGTACCCCGCAAATCCATATTTGGATGCCTCGCCCGAGACATTCATTTCGAGCAGGATTTGCAGAGGACCCCGCCCGCGCTCCCCCGCAAAACGCGAGAGCCGCCGCGCCAACCGCAGGCTATCGACCGATTGCACAACATCAAATAGCGCGGCGGCTTCCTTTGCCTTGCGGCTTTGCAGATGCCCCACCATGTGCCAGGTGAGGCGGCAGTCGCTGCCCGCCGCCACCAGCGGGAGCTTCTCCCTGCCTTCTTCTACGCGGTTTTCGCCGATATGTCGCAAGCCAGCGGCGACCGCTTCCAGAATCGCGCCTGGCGGCTGCTGCTTGCTGACGCCCACCAGGGTAATCGCGGCTGGGTCGCGCCCGGCGCGGGCGCAGGCTTCTGCGATAGTGTCTTGCACACGCTTGAGATTGTCAGCAATGCTCATAGGGATATCACCACGCCGAAGCGCCCGGTCGCGCCATTTTCCGCCCGATGCGAATAGAAATCCGCCGTATTTTCGAAGGTGCACATGTTGAGCACTTCGATTTTGTTGAGGCCGCTGCGCCGCAAGTCCTGCTCATTTGCCGCCCACAGGTCAAAATATGGCTTGCCATCACGCGGGTCCCGCTTGAGAACGGTGGCGGCTTCGCCAAAATAGGCGCGGGCGCGGCTGGCGACTTCTTCCCCCACAGGATAATTGCGCTGTGAAATCGCGGGACCAATAAGCGCTTCAATATCTTGCGGGCGGCTGCCAAAGGCGCTTTGCATCGCGGCGATGGCTTTTGCCGCCATGCCATCGACAGTGCCGCGCCAGCCCGCATGCGCCAAGCCAATCGCCTGGCGCTCGCGGTCATAGAACAACAGCGGCACACAATCGGCAAAACGCATCACCAGCGGCGTATCGGGCTGATTCGTCAGCAGCGCGTCCGCTTTGGGCAAGCGGCACTTTCCATCCGCAGCGCCAGGGACTACGAGTACATCGGTGCTATGCACCAGCCAGGAGCTGCGGGCGCGCGCGCCGTTGAGGCCGAGGGCGCGATACATGCGCTGGTGATTCTCGCGCACCGCTTCGCCGTCATCGCCGATGGACGCGCCCAAATTCAAACTGCGCCAGCGCGCTTGGCTGACGCCCCCATGCCGCGTGAAGATTCCATGGCGCAAGCCCGCCCAGGCAGCGCTGCGATAATAGAATAGTCCAGAATGCGCGACCCGTTCCATCTGCATCCGCTCGTCCCGCCTCGCTGGCAGCTGCCACAATCGCGCATATTGTACACTATTCGGCGCGGGCAAGCGCGATGCAATTGCGCCGCCGCCGCCTCAAATGTGCTACAATCTTCACTATGTTGCCGCTCGTCGAAGCGCTTGGGAGCGAAACGATGTCAGTCCCTTCAAGAATCGAAAGTCAGCCTCTTCCTTTGCCAAACTTTAGCTTGGCGCGCGCCGCCAGCTACCTGGTGGATTTGATTTTTCCGCCCGCTTGCGGCAGTTGCGGGCGCGTCGATTACCGATTCTGCGTTGATTGTCAGCGGCGGCTGCGGGCGGCAGCCATCAGTCGCATTCCCTGCCAAGTGACAGCGCTTGATGCCGCTGCCGCCAGCGGCAAATACAGCGGCATCCTGCAAAGCGCGCTGCAATCCTTCAAATATGAGGGCGCGCTGGAGTTGACGCCGATTTTGGCGCAGCGGCTGATCAGCTTGCTGAAAGCGCTCGCCTGGTCCATCGACTGTATTGTGCCGGTGCCGCTGCATCAGGAGCGGCTGACGGAACGCGGCTACAATCAATCCCAGCTTTTGAGCGAAAGCGTGGCGCTGGCGCTGGACCTGCCCTGCCAGCCCGATATGCTGCAGCGCATCCGCGAAACCAGCCAACAGGCGCGGCTTTCCCAAGAAGAACGGCGCGCGAATGTGCAGGGGGCGTTTGCCGCCAGCGCCAGCGTCGCCGGGACTTCCCTGCTGCTCATCGATGATGTGGTGACGACCGGGTCCACTTTGAGCGCCTGCGCCGCCGCCTTGCGCGCTCAAGATGCCCGGACTGTATATGCAATCGCCGTAAGCCGGGCATAAGCCTTATTCATTGCGCCAGGAGGAATCAGATGGAAGTCAGCATTCATGGAGACGGCATCAAAATCTCGGAATCGCTAGACCAGTTCACGCGCTCAAAAGTGGACCGGCTCGACCGCTATTTGCCGAATATCGCCCAGGTGCGCGTCGAGCTTTCGATTCAGCACACCAGCCGCGGGGCGGATAAGGCAAGCGCGCAAATCACGGTGCTGCATGCCCGTGGCGCCATCCTGCGCGCCGAAGAGAAATTGGACATTGAACACCGCGATACCATTCGCACGGCAATCAACAAAGCGCTTGAGAAGCTGCATCGGCAAATCAACCGCTTCAAGAGCAAGCGTATATCAAAGAATAAAAAAATCCGTGAAAAGTATCGCGCGACAGTCGCCGAGCTTGACATCGCGGAAGAGCTGCCGCTTGGCGTCCCGGCGGCTGCAGAGATGGCACCGCCGCCGGAGCGCATTTTCCGCCGCAAGCAAGTTGAGATGATACCGATGCACGAAGAAGAGGCGATTGAGCAGCTGGAACTGCTAAGCCACGATTTCTACATGTTCATGAACGCGAGCACGCTGGAGGTCAATGTCCTGTACAAGCGGGACAGCGGCGGCTATGGCATTTTGCTGCCGCAATAGGGGAGGCGCTGGCGGGCGGCAGCCGCACCATCAAGCATGCCAGAGCGCGTCAAGCTGTTGATATTTGCGGTATTCAAAACGCGCCATCATCAGGCAGAGCCGTAAGCCGTGCCAGCCGTCGCGGTAGCCGCCCAGCGTGATATAACGCCAATAAAAGTGGCGCAGCGGCTGTAAAATATAATTCTGCGGCTGCGGGCGGATGCCTTGCGCGCGCAGGTTTTGCGCCGCCATGTTTGTGTACCGTTCCTGTTTTTCCAGGAATTGCGCGACATCTTGATAGTTGTAATGGATGATGGGATTAAGCAGAGTGCCTTGCGCGCCGAAAAGTTTGACGACTTCGTGCACATGCCGCCGCGTGTCATAGTGCGCCTGCCCAACGCGCAGCAGGCGCGTCTGATAATCGGGGAACCAGCCCGCCCCTTTTGTCAACACGCCAAAAATATAATTGTGCCGCGGCAACCGCCAGCCAGCGTACTCAGGCAAGTTGATTGTATTGCGGACTTCCGCCGCCAAAGCGTCGCTGATGCGCTCATCAGCATCGACGAACAAGACCCAATCGGTCATCTCATCAGCCGCTTCCAGCGCGGCGTTACGCTGCTCGGCATAATTCTCAAAAGCATGCTGGAAGATATCAGCGCCAAATGCTTGGGCGATGGCGACGGTGTCGTCTGTGCTGTAGGAATCGAAGACGATGATGTGGTCGGCAAAGCGCAAAGTCTTGAGGCACTCGGCGATATTGTGCGCTTCGTTATAGGTCAAGACGATGGCGGTGAGGTGGGTCATGACTGCGCCATTTCGATGACCTGTCGGCAGGCTTGTTTCAGCTCGCCGTCAGCTGCTGCCAGTTGCGCCAGTTTCCGCCGCATGCCAATTGCGATGAGTTGGCGCGCCAAACGCCGCTTCCAAGCGGGATAATGCAGCTCGGCTAGGCGCAGCCGGCTTTGCCACAGGTTCAGCAAACTGCGCGGGCGCGCCTGGGAGGTGCTGCCGCCGCCGATATGCGTGATATGCGCGCGCGGCACGCAAAAGGCGCGCCAGCCCATTTTCCGAATGCGCCACGCCCAGTCAACCTCTTCGCAATAAAGGAAAAAGCGCTCATCAAAGCCGCCCGTTTGCAGTATCGCTTCGCGCTTGAGCATCATCGTCGCGCCTAGCGGGAAGTCAATTTCAAATGGCTCCGGCGCGGCATAGCGGGCGCGGGGATAGCGCCCATTAAACGCGCCATCAAGGAAGCGCCCCGGCGTCGGGAAAAATTCCGCCCAAATCTGCCGCAAGCCAGGGAAGTGAAAAGCGCTATGCTGGAAGCTGCCATCGGGGAAAGTGAGGCGGGCGCCAACAATGCCGATATCGCGCGCCGACATCAAAGTTTCAAAGAGCCGCGCGCAGGCGCCAGCATGGGTGATGGTATCGGGGTTGAGCAGGAATACCGCTTTGGGCAGCGCGTCAGCGGGCGCGCCGCTGCCGAATCCCATCGCTTTCAGCGCCTGGTTGTTGGCAGCGCCGAAGCCGTCATTGCGCTCGCTTTCGATAAGGCGCGCCTCGGCAAAACGCTGGCGCACGATAGCGGCGCTACCATCCCGCGAGCAGGAATCCACCACCCAAACCTGGCAGCGTAAGCCGCTCGCATTTAGGTCAGCGAAGAGACTGCGTAAGGCGGCATCAATCTCGGCGGCATTGTTCCAGGTGACAATCACCACAGCCAAATCGGTCATCATCAAGCCTTGTTCGCGGCTTCCGCGCTTGGGTCGGCAATCATAATCGAGCGCATGCCCACATGATTATTGCGCAAGCTGATGGCGACATCTTCATGAATCAGCCCCGCCCAGCAATTTTGAGGATTGCGCGCTTCGGCTTCGGTCAAGCGGATGCCGCCCCAGACCACCGCCCGCGCGCGCGCTGGCAGATAGTAGTAGGTATTGCCGCTCGCCTCGTCATATTCCGCCGCCAGGTCGGCATCTGCCCCCACCGCCCAGCGATAGGGGAAGGAAGTCTTGGAAGTCTCGCATTGGATGCCAACCCGCCAGGCGCCGGATTCGGCAAATGCGCCTAAAGCGCCCGCCAGTTGCTCTTGCTGATATACCGTGCCCGGCGGCGGACCGCTGGTGCGGATCGGCACTTCGCCATAATTGTCGACAGTCAAGCGGAAGATCAGCAGCTGCCCGCGCGGGACAGTAATCTGTTGGGAATAGGCGAGCGCCGCCGCATCATCTGGCTGCGGCAGCAGCTCCCCGCGGCTGTCAATAGTGGTGAAATAGCGCTCGTGATAGTCCTGCGCGGCAAAAGCAACCGCGACGCCGACCGCCTGCGGCTTTATCTCGGCATAGGGTTTGCCGCCAGTCTCGATGATGAGTTGGCGCTCTTGGCGGATGCGCTGCCCCACCTTGTCCTGCGCCAGCGCCACCACAGTATACGCGCCATCGGGCGGTGGGTCCGCGCCCAAATCAATGCCGCCTTCATAATCAAAGCGGTGGCGCCCAGCTTCGCCATAGCGCCTTTCTTCCACCCGCGCCGAGATTGGGATGCGCTCCCCCGCGGGACCGACTAGAAAAACATCCAGCCGCTCGACAGCTTTTTCCAAATAAATGTTGATGCTGACGCGGTCGGCAACGCCATCTTGATTGGGCGAAAATACCCGCGGCGCAATCGCAAATTCCGACATAATCGGCAGCCGCGCATCCCCCGATTCGACGGTGAAAGTGCCTTCCGCAGTCATGGCGTCGCCGCCGGCCGCCGGCAGCGCTTCCAGCCGCCAGCGATAGCTGCCGTTGGGCATGAGCCGCCGTTCGACAGTGCCTGGCACCGTTTCATTATCAAGCAGGAAGCCGTCAACAACGCCGCTGAATTGCACACTATAATCATCGCCATCCCGCGCTTGATCTTGGCGGAACCAATAGCTATCCCCGCTTGCGGCGGTCAAAGACAGACTTATTTTTGCCGGGCGCGCCAAAGTATAGGAAAACACGGCAACATCATGCGAGCCATCGGCATTGGGGCTGATGGACGCGCGGTCAAAGCCAGCGGCGACTATCAGGGGAACTGGCGGCGACAAGAGCAGCGCGCCCGCCAGGAAAACCAGCAGGGTGCCGATGCCAGCGGCGATGAGTGTGCCAGGAGCCGAAATGCGCATGCCAGCCTTTCAGTAAGCCTGTTACAGCCGCGCCCAGGGGCGGGGCTGTCAGCTATATTTTACACCAGCAGGAGCGCCTCGGCGTAGCCTGGCGCAGACGAATGGCGGCATACCTTTTCTCCCGAACTTGGGCTACACTGGGGCGCTAGAGTATCCGCCAGTACGATGTTAGAGGTTGCCGCTTGTCAAACGAAATACACGAGGAATTACAAAGCGTCGCCAATGCCGAGCAGGGCGCGGACGGCACCTTTGAGCTGCCGCTGCTGATGCTGGAAGAGCAAGTGCTCTTCCCGCAAGTCTTGAGCCTGGTGCCCTTGCCCACCGCGCCTATGCTTGAGTTGGTTGCGGCGGCGAAAGCGCGGCATAGCACCATTATCGCCTGCAAGCTGCGCGCGGAAGCGGAAGATAAAGACCCGCTGCAGCAAATTCATGCGGTTGGCACCGAAATCGCGCCGGGCAAACTTAGCGCCAGCAACGGCGCTTCGCCCCAACTTTTGGCGCATGGCAGGCGGCGCGTACGCATTCTCTCGGTCTATCACAATGGCGTCTACCCGGTGGCAGTCGCCCGCCCGCTCGCCGATACCTTTGATGAGCCGCAGACGCTTGAGCATTTGGCGACTGCCCTGCACAACCTGTTTAATGAAAGCCATCAATACAACGAAGGCGCTTCGGAAAACGCGGTCAAGCACATTTTGTCGCTGCGGGACCCGGCGCAGCTAGCGGATTCTTTGGCGGCGATGCTGCCGTTGGGCGCTGATGAATTGCAAAATCTGCTGGAGCTTGAAGATATCGCCAGCCGCATGGAGCGGCTCGCGGAGCTGATAGCCGCTGATTTAAGCAACTTCGAGCTGCATGACGATTTGCACAGCCGCGTACAAGATGAAATCGCCGCCCATCAACGGGAAATGTATCTGCGGGAGCAGATGCGGCTCATCCAGCAGGAGCTGGGCGATGGCGATATGTTTCAGCAGGAAATGCAGCAATTCCGCGAGAAAATCCAGCAAGCGGGCATGCCGGCGGAGACGCGGGACAAAGCCCTCAAAGAGCTTTCGCGGCTGGGGGCGGTGCCGCCCATGTCGCCAGAATCAGGCGTGATCCACACTTATCTCGACCGCTTGCTGACCCTGCCCTGGAATACCGCCAGCGAAGAAAACCTGGACCTGCGCCATGCGGAAGACATCCTGGAACGCGCGCATTATGGCTTGAGCAAGGTCAAAGCGCGCATCATCGAGCATATCGCCGTGCGCCAGTTGGCGCGGGACAAGATGAAAAGCCCCATTCTGTGTTTTGTTGGTCCGCCGGGCGTGGGCAAAACATCGCTGGGCAAAAGCATCGCTGACGCTCTCGGCTGCAAGTTCTTGCGCATCAGCCTGGGCGGCGTGCGTGACGAAGCCGAAATCCGCGGGCACCGCCGCACCTATATCGGCTCGATGCCCGGGCGCATCGTGCAGCAAATGGAACGGGCGGAGACGGTCAACCCGGTGTTTATGCTGGATGAAATCGACAAGATGAGCGTGGACTTCCGCGGGGACCCGGCTTCCGCGCTGCTAGAAGTGTTGGATCCGGAACAAAATCACAGCTTTGTCGACCATTATTTGGAAGTGCCCTATGACCTTTCCAAGGTAACTTTCATCACCACCGCCAACGATTTGTATTCGATACCGGAGGCGCTGGAAGACCGGCTGGAAGTCATTGAGTTCAAGGGCTATTCCGAAGAAGAAAAGATTCAGATTGCGCGGCGATTTTTGATTCCCAAGCAGTTGGCAGCCAACGGGCTGGAGCAGGCTGGCATACATTTCTCGACCGCGGCGCTGCAGCAGCTCATCCGCCACTATACCTACGAGAGCGGCGTGCGCAATCTGGAGCGCGAAATCGCCAAAGTCTGCCGCAAAATCGCGCGGCAGGTGGCGGCGGAGCGCCACTATCGGCGGCGGCTCAACCCCGCGATAGTCGAGAGCTACCTGGGACCGCCGCAGACGCTGGCGCCCCGTGTCAACCGCCGGGACGCCATCGGCGTCGTCAGCGGCTTGGTTTGGACGCCCAATGGCGGCGAAATCCAGACTGTCGAAGTATCGCTGTCGCCGGGCAAAGGCAGCCTGATGCTGACGGGACAATTGGGCGATGTTTTGCAAGAATCGGCGCATATCGCGCATAGTTATCTGCGCGCCCGCGCCCGTGATTTTGCGCTGCCCGCCGATGATTTCGAGAACTATGATGTGCATATTCACATGCCGGAAGGCGCTGTGCCCAAGGACGGTCCTTCCGCGGGCGTAACCCTGGCGACAGCGTTGGTCTCCGCCTTTACCGAGCGCCCTGCCAGCGCCGCCTTCGCGATGACGGGGGAACTCACTCTGCGCGGACAGGTCTTGCCTGTCGGCGGCGTGGTGGAGAAAATTTTGGCGGCGCGCCGCCGCAATGTGCCCGCGATTATCTTGCCGGCGGACAATCAAAAGGATTTAAGAGAATTGCCCAAAGCCGCCCGGCGTGATGTTACGATCCGCTTCGTCGAAGATATACAAGAAATCTTCGACCTTGTGCTGCTGACGCCGCCCGACAAGCGCAAACGCGAGCAGGAAGCGGAAGATAAAGCCCGCGATGCCGAAGAGGATGCGAGCTAGGCAGGCGGCAAATGCGCGTGATGATGCGACTGTGCCGGAGTATTCGCGAGCGCCTGCCGCCGGCGGCGCTGCCCTTGATGGCGTTTTGCTTGCTGCTGAGCGGCTGCAGCGCCTTCAGCCAGCCGCCAAGCGCAACCCCAACCGCAACGGCAACACATAGTCCGACCGCCCTGCCCAGCCCCAGCGATACCCCCGCGCCAACATTCACCGCGACCGCCAGCCCGACGCCATCAGCGAGCCCGCTGCCCAGCAATACGCCCACAACCACGCCCAGCGCGACGCCATCAGCGACGCCCAGCGTCACGCCTATGCTTGTGCCCGGTTTCGTCTTTGACAACTGGGATATGCTGGAGTTGCCGGACTCTATCAAGGACGGCATCGGCAGCCCGCTTATCGCCTACATCAGCAGCAACAATCGGGTTTCGGTCGCCAACTTGGCAACGGCGCAGCCCTTCACCGGTATCCAGACGCTCTATTTCGCCTCGCCAACCCGCGCGCATGGGCGCTTGCCAATTCTGGAAATCACCTCGGATGAACGCATGCAGGTCTTTCTGGCGCCGGGCGGCGGCGCGCTGGCATATATCAAGCGCGTTGGCGACCCGCGCAGCGATGGCTTATATGTGCTGGATTTGGCATCGGGCTTTAGCGCTCGCACCCTGCCCGGCAGCAATCCGCTGGTGCAGCGCGGGCTTTATACCGAGCCATCTTGGGCGCCAGACGGCGAGAGCCTGGCGCTGGCGATCGCCACCGCTTATGACATCGACATCTACCTGTATCCCAAAGAGGGCTCCGGACGCCGCAATATCACCGAGCATGGCGCGTATGATTTGTGGCCCCGCTGGTCGCCAGACGGGCGCGCCATCGCCTTCGTTTCCGACCGGGCGCTATGCCCAAGCTGGATACCCGGCGAGGCGGGATTCTGTGACATCCTCACAGAAGCGCCGCCGATTGGCGGGCATGTCTATCTCTACGATACCGGCAGCGGGGACACGCGCCGCCTGTCCGACGCGTTTGTCAGCGAAGCGCCTTATTGGATTGACGGCTCCCAGCTGGCATTTGCCAGCGGCGATCCCTTCGACCTGCTGAACCCGCAGCGGCGCATCTGGATTACCAATGTTGATACTGGCGCTGCCCGCGAAGTCAGCCTGCCCGGCAGCCCATCGACAGCGAGTTATTTGTCCGAAGCCTGGTCGCCCAATGGCGATGCCGTGCTCGTGCAAGTTGCGGACAGCGACATTCGCGCTGTCCTGCTTGATGCTGAGGGCGGGCTGATTGGCGAAGACGATGCGCTGGATTTCCCGCGGTTCAGCATGTCGGCGAGCTGGGCGGCGGATGGCGCGCTCATCGCGATTGGCGGCGCATCGGGGCAGTGCCCTTTCGGCGTGCGCGTCAAAGACAGCGGCTTCGGCAATGTCGCCCGCGGCAGCCCGCCGCCAACAATGTGCGACCCGCAGTATTCCCCCAAGGGCGATTTTCTCGCTTTCAGCGGCGTCAACCCGCGGGTGGACGGGCGCAACGACATCTATGTCGCCAACAAAAATGGCTTCGGCGCTGTCAGCTTAACCGCCGACCTGCGGGGGCAGGTGGAACTCATCGGCTGGGTCGGCGGCTAGCCATAGCGCCAAAGCCTGCGAGCGTGTATATTGGGGCGCGTTCGATAGTAATCCCGGCGGAGTACTTTGATGAGCCGAGTTGAAGGCAAAGTGGCTATGGTGACCGGCGGCAGCCGCGGCATTGGGCGGGCAATCTGCCTGGAACTGGCGCGGCGCGGCGCGCTTGTGCTTGTGAATTACCTCCAAAACGAAGCGGCGGCGGCGGAAGTTGTCGCGGCGATAGGCGCGGCTGGCGGCGAGGCGGCGGCGCTGCAAGCCGATGTCAGCGAGGCGGAGCAGGTTGCCGCGCTTTTCAAGCGGGTAACGCGCGAGCATGGGGCGCTTGATATCCTCGTCAACAACGCTGGCATCACGCGGGACAATGTCATCATGCTGATGAAGCCGGCGGACTTCGACATCGTGCAAGCCACAAATTTGCGCAGCTGCTGGCTCTGCTGCAAAGCGGCGGCGCGCATGATGATGCGCAAGCGCAGCGGCAGCATCATCAATATCACGAGCGTGGTGGGCATCGCCGGCAACGGCGGGCAGACAAATTACGCCGCCAGCAAAGCCGGCATCATCGGCTTGACAAAATCACTGGCGAAGGAGCTCGCGCCGCGCGGCGTGCGCGTCAACGCGGTGGCGCCCGGCTTCGTCGAGACCGACATGACCGCCGATTTAGCCACCGAGATCAAAGCGGCGGCGACAGCGGCGATACCCCTGGGCAGGATGGGCGCGCCAGAAGACATCGCCAAGTCAGTCGCTTTTTTGGCTTCGGCGGACGCCGCCTACATGACGGGGCAGACCTTGGTCGTGGACGGCGGCATGCTGATGTAGCGGGCTTCGGCAAGCCGCGCCCAGCCCCCATCACAGAATAGGAGCCTGAAAATGAGCAGCGTATTCTCCAAAATCATCGCCCGCGAGCTGCCAGCTGATATCGTCTACGAAGATGACTTGGTGATAGCCTTCCGCGATATCGCGCCGCTGGCACCGGTGCATGTGCTCATCGTGCCGAAAAAAGAAATCCCCACGGTAAATGATGCAAGCGCCGCTGACGAGGCGGCATTGGGGCGCATGTTCCTGGCGGCGGCAAAAATCGCCGAAGCCGAAGGCATCGCCGCCGATGGCTATCGGCTCATCGTCAATACCAACACACATGGCGGGCAGGAAGTCTTCCACCTGCACCTGCATTTGCTGGGCGGGCGCGCTTTGGGACCAATGCTTGCCCGCAAGCCTTAGCTCTCGGGCTCTTCGGCGCTTTCCACTGCCACAGCCGGCTCGTCTTCGGGCGCGTCATCAGCCGGCGGCTGAGGCGGCTCCTGCGCTTCCTCAACGGGGATTTCTGTTGCCTCGTCGGCTGCAACTGCCGCTTCTGTTGGCGGCGGCTCCTCTGCCGCTGGCGCTGCTTCAGCCGCTGGCGGCTGCCCCCAGCCATCGGGGGTGGCATCATCAATCGCCGTGAGGATGATATCCGCAGTCGGGATCGCGCCGCCGCCATCGACGGTCACGCCGTTGACGCGGATGGTCGGCGTGCTCGAAACTTCTTCGTTAAGCGCCGCGTTTAAGGTGGCGCTGATATCGGCGGAATTGAAGCAACTGGTGAAGGCGGCGCTGTTCAATCCCAGCTGCTCAACGCCAGCCAAAAGCCGATTCTGCGAGAAGGCGGTGTTGCCATAGCGCGTCTGCCAATCGAAGAGCAGGTCATGGAATTCCCAGAACATGGCTTGCTGCCCGGCACAGAGCGCCGCCCGTGACGCGCCGGGGGCATTAGGCACCGAACCTGTCTGCACAGGCACATAGGTGAAGAGGATTTGCTCCGCCTTCACGCGATCGAGCACGGCATCAAAGCTCGCGCTGTGGAAAGCCTCACAGCCCGGGCAGGCAAAGCTGGAATACTCTTCGACAGTCACGGGAGCATCAGGGTCGCCCAGGCGCGGATAACCTTCCCGCGAGTAGGAACGCGGCAGCCCTTCGTAACGCGCCGACAAGTCTTCGGGGATATGGGCTTCCACCGGCTGATTGGACACGAAGAGCACAGCGCCGCCAACAACAGCGATGACAACAAGCGCTATCAGGACTGTAAGTCTTTGGTTGCGGCGGCGCTGCTTTTGGCGGCGCTGACGGGCTTCCCGCGTGCGGCTGGTCTTCTTTGCCATCTTGCTTCCCTCGTTAGCTTGGGGCATGTATGCCCTGCAAAGTGCGGCAAGTCTACTTGATGGCAGCCGCTTTGTACAATGACAACTTGCCCTGCCTCCAGGTCAAATGCATCAATGTATTCTTCACCACAAAGACACAAAGGACACAAAGATTTTCCAATAAATCCACAGAAAAGGACTCGATGTAGGGGCGTTTCGGCGAAACACCCGCAAGATTCTGCTGATTTGCGTGGACGATTCCAGGTACATTGCTACATTTTGCTTGATTTACGCGGCGTTTTTGATGTTTATGCTTCTGGCGTGATTGCTCTGGAAAGCCGCCGACACAGGCTAACAGGGAGTTAAGTTGTCTGCTAGAATAGCGCCTCGGAGTCTAGCGCGCCCGCCCGCCAGGGCAGCGCGCTGTTTACAGAGCAAGAGGACCGGACTATGAGCGATATCTTTGGGGCACGCGGCACCATCGAAACTGAAGGCGCGCGCGCCGTCATTTACCGCTTGGCAGCGCTAAGCCAGGCGGGCATCGGGCATATCGACAGGCTGCCTTTCAGCATCAAGATATTGTTGGAAAATGCCTTGCGCAACCAGGATGGCAATCATTTCCAGCCGGAAGATGTAGAGAACCTGGCAGCTTGGGAGGCGGCGCAGTACCAGCCGGTCGAGATTCCCTTTAGCCCGGCGCGCGTCATATTGCAGGATTTCACAGGCGTGCCCTCGCTGGTGGACCTGGCGGCATTGCGCAGCGCGATGGCGCGCATGGGCGGCGACCCGCAAAAGATAAATCCGCAGGTGCCGGTCGATCTTGTCATCGACCATTCGGTGCAGGTGGATGTCTTCGCCCAGTCTGATGCCCTGGCGCGCAACGCCGAAATGGAATTTCTGCGCAACCGCGAGCGCTATGAATTTTTGCATTGGGGGCAGAAAGCCTTTGAGAACCTCAAAGTTGTGCCGCCAGCGACCGGCATCGTGCATCAAGTTAATCTTGAGTATTTGGCGAAGGTCGTGCAGCTCTATGCTGACGCGGGCGGCGATGGCTTTGTCGCCCTGCCCGATACCCTTGTCGGCACCGACAGCCATACCACCATGATAAATGGGCTGGGTGTGCTTGGCTGGGGCGTTGGCGGCATTGAAGCTGAGGCGGCGATGCTGGGGCAGCCCATCTATATGCTGATGCCCGAAGTGGTCGGCTTCAAGCTGCTGGGCGAGCTGCCAGATGGCGCCACTGCCACCGATCTCGTGCTGATGGTTACGCAGATGCTGCGCGCCAAAGGCGTAGTCGGCAAATTTGTGGAGTTCTTCGGTCCCGGCTTGAGCAGCATGACCCTGCCCAACCGCGCCACCATCGCCAATATGGCACCAGAATATGGCGCGACTGTCGGTTTCTTCCCGGTCGATGACGAAGTGCTGAGTTACCTGCGGCGCACCGGGCGCCCCGACTCTTTGCTGAGCCTGGTCGAAGCCTATTGCAAGGAACAGGGACTCTTCCGCAGCGACGACATGACCGACCCGGAATTCAACGACACGCTGGAGCTGGACCTGGGCACAGTTGAGCCGAGCGTGGCGGGACCGCTGCGCCCGCAAGACCGCATACCCGTGCGCGCTTTAAAGCCCACATTCCACGAAGTTTTACAAGCGCCGCTGGGTCCGCAAGGCTTCGCCCTGTCCGCCGAGCAAATGGCGGCATCGGGCACGATTGCGGGCAATGGCAAGGCTTTGAAACATGGCTCAGTGGTCATCGCCGCCATCACCTCCTGCACCAACACCAGCAACCCCTCGGTGATGGTGGCGGCGGGCTTGCTGGCGAAGAAAGCCAACGAACGCGGCTTGACGCGCCAGCCCTATGTCAAAACCAGCTTGGCGCCCGGCTCCAAAGTGGTGACGGAATACCTCGATCAAGCGGGCTTGACGCCACACCTCGAAGCGCTGGGATTCCACACTGTCGGCTATGGCTGCACCACCTGCATCGGCAACAGCGGTCCGCTGCCAGAGCCAGTGCGGGCGGCGATCCACCAGGCGGATATTGTCGCCGCCTCAGTGCTCAGCGGCAATCGCAATTTTGGCGGGCGCATCGGTCCTGATGTGCGCGCCAATTTCCTGGCGTCCCCGCCGCTGGTTGTCGCCTATGCGCTGGCGGGCACTGTCGATATCGACTTGAACCGCGAGCCAATCGGCAGCGACAAAAATGGCGAGCCCGTCTATCTGAGCGAGATTTGGCCCAGCCAGCAGGAAATCCTGGAGACGGTGCAGAACAGCCTGGACGCGAAGATGTACCTCGAGCAGTACGGCAATGTCTATGATGGCAACAAAAAATGGAATGCCATCCCCAGCGCTGACGCCCCCGTATACGCCTGGGACGCCGGCAGCACTTACATCCAGGAGCCGCCTTTCTTCGTCGATTTGCCAGCCGAAGCGAAGCCGATTACGCCGATAATAAAGGCGCGCGTGATGGTGAAAGGCGGCGATTCCGTCACCACTGATCACATTTCGCCGGCGGGCGCCATCGCCATCAACGGACCCGCGGGCAAATATCTGCTGGAGCGCGATGTCGGTCCCCAGTATTTCAACAGCTTTGGCTCACGCCGCGGCAACGACCGCGTGATGACGCGCGGCACCTTCGCCAATGTGCGCCTGCGCAATCTGCTTGTGCCCGGCAGCGAGGGCGGCGTAACCATCTACCTGCCGACAATGCAAGAAATGCCCATTTATGACGCGGCGCTGCGCTATCAAGCCGATGGCACGCCCCTGATTGTGCTGGCGGGCAAGGATTATGGCATGGGCTCTTCCCGCGATTGGGCGGCAAAAGGCACATTGCTGCTGGGCATCAAGGCGGTCATTGCCGAGAGCATCGAGCGCATCCACCGCAGTAATCTGGTGATGATGGGCGTTCTGCCGCTGACATTCGCCGCCGGGCAATCCTGCCAATCGCTGGGCTTGAGCGGGCATGAGACCTTTGACATCCCAATCAGCGATGACTTAAGCCCGATGCAGCAGCTGACGGTGACGGCGACTGACGATGCCGGCAAGATAACTGAATTCCCGGTTACGGCGCGGCTGGATACTCCCGTCGAAGTTGAGTACTATCGCAACGGCGGGATATTGCAGACTGTGCTGCGCAATTTCCTCGCCGAATAAAGCAATGAAGCGAAGCAAGCGTCGGCGCGCCGAAGCAGGCGCGCCTTCTGTGTATATCTGTGTATACATGATGTGAATGGCAGCTTGACTACGATATGAGCTCGCAAAGCCACGAGCCCCTGCCAGCGGCAGCCAACTATCCCATGCGCGTCAGCCAGCGCTTGATGATAACGATATTTGTCGCGCAGAGCCTGTTTTCGGCGGCGCAGATTTCTATCATCACCTTGCATTCGATCGCGGCGGGCATCCTCGGCGGCTCGGACGCGGCTGCTGGCATGCCGACCACGATGGTCACTTTTTCCCATTCGATGATGGCCTACTTTATGGGCATCATCATGGGGCGCTTTGGGCGGCGCTTTGGCTTGTGCGCCGCCTATGGCATCGCCTTGGCGGGCGCGATTTTGGGCACAATTGCTGTGCTGCATGGCAGCTTCCCCTTGCTGCTGGCAAGCTCCGCCACCTTGGGCATGGCGCGCTCGGGCGCGCAGATGAGCCGCTTCGTTGTCGGTGAAATGTTCCCGGTCGATAAACGCGCCCAGATGATCGGGCGCATCGTCTTCGCCGGCACCATCGGCGCCATCTTCGGTCCCGTATTGATTGAGCCGGGCAGCCAACTGGCGCGCTTTCTCTCGCTTGACCTGCCAGCCGCGCCCCCGCTGATGCAAAGCGAATTCTGGCAAGCGCTGGTGCCGGCGGCATCAGCGGCGGGGGAACTCACCACGGGACCCTGGGTAATCGCCGGCTTCTTGTATGTGCTGTCCTTCTTCATCACTTTCTTTTTGCTGCGTCCCGAGCCAGCATTGGTCGCGCGGCAATTTTCCGAAACGCCCTTGACGGGGCAAAAGCAAGACAGCGAGAGCAAGTTGAGAGATTTGCTGCGCCTGCCCAATGTGCAATTGGCGATTTTATCCATGCTCATCAGCCAAACGGTGATGAGTACCTTGATGACGATCACGCCCTGGCACATGCACCTGGCTGACCATAGCAACGCGCGGGTCTCGTTAGTAATCGCGGTGCATGTATTCGGCATGTTCGGGCTTTCGCCTTTGACTGGCTATTTGATTGACCGCTACGGCCGCGTGACGATGATGGTAATCGCGGCGCTGATTTTGATCGCGGCGACCATCATCGCGCCGCTGTCAACGCAGATGCCGTACCTGCTGGCGGGCTTATTTCTGCTGGGACTGGGCTGGAACTTTGGTTATGTCGCCGGTTCGTCGATGCTGGCGGACGCGCTCAGCGGCAGCGAGCGCACCCGCGTCGCCGGTTTCAACGACATGCTGGTGGCATTCTGCGCCGGGCTCGGCACGCTCAGCTCGGGCTTTCTTTTTGGCTTGGGCGGCTTCCTCTTCGTCAGCGCTGGCGGCGGCATGCTGGCGCTGCTGCTGTTGGCGCTTATCCGCCGCCTCTTTCAGCAGCAGCTCGCCTTAAAAGCGGGCTAGCCGTCTCCCGATTGCTGCTGCGATTGCTGCAGGAAATAGCTCTGCTCCACCAGCGCCAGCCATGCCAAGCCGATGATGAAGGTGGAGCTGCCGAAGGCGATGCCGCTGATAATGGCATTGGCGATTGGGATTTTCTCCAGCATTTCTTGCAGCAGCGCCTGCGCCAGCCGGATGCCAACATAGCCGGCGATGCCGCCACCCAGCAGCAGCACCGCCGTTGTCTGCAGCATCTTCGCCAGGTCTTCTTTGTTGAGCTCTTTGCCGAAATAGGCGCGGTAGATATCCAGGCAGAGCCAGGCGTCGGCAATTGAAATGCCGAGCTGCTTCGCCAGCTCCAGGTTTGGCACCGTCACCGCGCCCGAGAGGGCAACGCCGCCCATACTCCGCGTGATTTTCAGCAGGCATTCGTAGCGCAGCTTATCCAGGTTGATTTCTTCCGCCATCAGCCGCCCCGTCTTCCCGCCGCGAGCGGGCTATGCTAGACTCCATCTTAATCATATTGGATTTGGCTATCGTTGTGCAAATCACGCTCTATACCGATGGTTCTTGCGATATTCACGCGGAAAATCAGCCGGGGGGCTGGGCGGCAATCCTGCGCGCACAGGATGAGGCGGGGCAGTTGCTGCGGGAAAAGGTGCTGAGCGGCGGCGCGGAGCAGACCACGAATAATCAGATGGAATTGCGGGCGGTCATCGAGGGGCTGAAGGCGCTGAAGCAGCCGGCGCGCCTGACAGTATGCACCGATTCCCGTTATGTCATCACTATCGCCGCGGGCAAAAGCAAGGCAAGCAAGAACAAGGCGCTCTGGCAACGCTTTCGTCAAGCATCGCGGAAGCATACAATCGAATGGCGCTATATCAAAGGGCATGCAGGCGACCCGCTCAACGAACGCTGCGACCGCCTGGCGGTGGCTGAGAAGAAAAAGAGAGCGCGGGCATCAAGCCAAGCGGCGGCAGATGTATTGCCAGCGACTGAATACTCTATAGAAATCTATTTGTCGACGCAATTCAGCGGCAAACTGAAAGCGGCGGGATGGGGCGCGCTTATCGCCGAAAACGGCAGCATCAGGGAATTGAGCGGCTGCCTGCCAGGCAGCAGCGAGATGGAGACTACTCTCATAGGCGCTATCCGCTGTTTGCAAGCACTGCCCCAGGGCGGCTCTGCAATTGTGTATACCGCGCAGGAATATCTGGCAAAAGGCATGAATGCCTGGCTGCCCAACTGGCAAGCGCGGAACTGGAAGACGCGACAAGGCGAACCTGTCAAATATCGTGAGCACTGGCAAACATTGCAGCGTCTTGCGCGGGTTCACAAAGTTGCCTTCCACTTCGACCGAGCGCACCGGGAAGCCCCACAATTCGCGCGCGGCAAGCGCTTGGCGGCATCAGCATTAGAGCAAGCTTGATTGCCGTGGCTATGGTATAGTTGCCCCAATGGATTCAGCAGAAGCGAGAGGCACAAAATGCCCACCTATGCCAAGCGGGTAGCGCCCTTCGGCACAACAATTTTCACCGAGATTAACCAACTGGCGGCGCGGCACAACGCCGTCAACCTGGGGCAGGGACGCCCCGATTTCGACGGTCCGCAGGAAATTATTGACGCGGCCGCCGCCGCTTTGAAGAGCGCCGGCGCCAATCAATATGCGCCCAGCCCGGGCTTGCCAGCCCTGCGCGAGGGGGTCGCCCGCCATGCCAGCCTGTTTTATGGCTTGGACATAGATTGGGAAACCGGCGTCATCGTGACCGCTGGCGCCACCCAAGGCGTCTACAGCGCCATAATGGGTTTGATTGACCCCGGCGATGAAGTGGTCATCATCGAGCCCTATTATGACAGTTATGTGCCCGGTGTGCGGATGGCGGGGGGAGTGCCTGTTTATGTGCCGATGCACCCGCCGAATTGGACCTTTGACGAAGCCGAGCTGCGCGCCGCCTTCAGCGATAAGACGCGCGCCCTCATTTTAAATACGCCCAACAACCCCTCCGGGCGCGTGTATACGCGGGCGGAATTGCAGCTCTTCGCTGATCTCTGCATCCAGCATGATGTCATCGTCATCTCGGATGAGGTCTATGAGCATCTTTTCTTTGAAGGGCATCAGCACATCGCCATCGCTTCCCTGCCTGGCATGTTGGAACGGACTGTCACCATCGGCAGCGCCGGCAAGACCTTCGGCATGACTGGCTGGAAAATCGGCTGGGTCTATGGCGCGCCCGAACTGATTACTGGCGTCTGGCGCGCGCATCAATTTATCACCTTCGCCACCAATCATCCAACGCAAGCCGCCACCGCCTACGCTTTCACACTTGGCAGCAGCTATTACGAAGAATATCAAGCGCTGTATACAAAAAAGCGTGACCTGGTCATGCAAGTGATTGAAGCCGCTGGCATGAGCGCCATCCAGCCTGAAGGCACCTATTTCCTCATGGGCGATTTTTCACAAGTCTTTGATGGCGATGATGTCGCATTCTGCCGCCACTTAATCGAGGAGATTGGCGTGGCGACCATCCCGCCCTCGGCATTTTTCAGCGAGAAGCACCGGCATCATGCGGAGAATCATGTGCGCTTCGCCTTTTGCAAGAGCGACGAAACGCTGGAACGGGCGGCGGAGCGGATGCGGAAACTGCGCGGTTGAGGCGCAACCAAATTGCAATCAGCGCTTTACAAGCGATATCTTCAATGATAGAATTGATAGTATCGCTTGATTGATTGCATTCATCAGATACATCATGGAAATTGATCTCGGTTCCGACTTTCTCAATTACATAATCGAGCAAGGCTATCAGCCGGGTGACCGCTTGCCGTCCATCCAGCAGTTGACTGGCGACGCCCACCTGGACATGAGCGCCAACAAAGTGCGCGAGCAGCTGGAAGTGGCGCGGGCGCTGGGCTGGGTCGAGGTGCGCTCCAAGCGGGGCACGCGCATCCGCGAATATGCTTTCACGCCGGCGGTGCGTTTGAGCGCGCTCTACGCCTTTGCTTGCGGCGAAAGTTTTGAGGCATTCGCTTCGCTGCGCAATCATGTTGAAGCGGCTTATTGGAACGAAGCCTGCGCCTTGCTGGAGCCAGCCGATTTGCAGGTCATGCAGGGCTGCCTCGACCGCGCCTGCCAAAAGCTGGATTCACGCCCGATACATATCCCCAATCCCGAGCATCGGCAATTTCATCTGACGGTATTCACGCATCTGGACAATAAATTTGTGCTGGGCATATTGGAAGCGTATTGGGACCTCTACGAAGAAGTGGGCGCGAATCGCTATCAAGATTACAGCTATTTGCGCCAAGTCTGGGATTATCACGCGCGCATTTTGCGTTTGATTGCCGCCGGGGATTTTGACGGTGCCCGGCAAACCTTTTTGCAGCACACGCGGCTGCTGCGCTATGAGCCGGAAAAGACATCCTGGGCATTGGAAAGCGGCATCTGAAAGGCAACAGGCATAACCCGTATCCGCAATTTGAAAGGAGCAGCGCGCGCTCCCGCGCGAACCTCATGGCGATACATGCTGAACCTCAAAGCAAAGTTGATATCCGCGAACCAGTCGTCAACGATTTCGCATTTTCGGTGGCGACCAAGAATGGCTCTGGCAGCCAGACTTCCAACAATGTTCTGGTGATGTCCCTCTTCCGCATGGGCATCCCGGTGAATGGCAAGAACCTCTTTCCATCAAATATCAAGGGCTTGCCAACTTGGTACACCATCCGCGCCAGCAAAGACGGCTACACCGCGCGCAAGGCGATCACAGAGATTGTGGTGGCTTACAACAACGATACCGCGCCAGAAGATGTCATGAATCTGCCGCCTGGCGGCGTCTGCATCACCACCGACAAAATCGCCCGGGTCATCCGCCAGCGCGATGATATATCCTATTACATCATCCCGGTCACCAAGTTGATGCGTGGGGCGAAGGTGCCGTCAGCGTTCCGCAAACTGGTCGAAAATATGACCTATGTTGGCGCGGTGGCGCAGCTCTTTGATATTTCGCTGGACCTCATCTACCAGGTGCTGCTGGACAACTTCAAAGGCAGGGAAAAGCCGGCGCGCATGAACCAGGACATTGTCGAGCTGGCTTATCACTGGACGGCGGAGAACATCGTCAAAAGCGACCCCTACCGCTTTGAGACTATGGATGGCACCACCGGCAAGATCATCATGACCGGCAATGACGCTGGCGCTTTGGGCGCGATTTTCGGCGGCGTCAATGTGGTGGCTTGGTATCCGATTACGCCCTCCACCAGCTTTGTTGATGGCATCATCGCCCACCGCTACCTGCGGCAAACCCCCGAAAAGGAAAATACCATCGCCATCGTGCAAGCCGAAGACGAGCTGGCGGCGGCGGGCATGGTCGTGGGCGCTGGCTGGGCGGGCAGCCGCGCGCTGACCTCCACCAGCGGTCCCGGCATCAGCCTGATGTCGGAGTTCGCCGGCTTGGCATATTTTGCGGAAATCCCGGCGGTATTTTGGAATATCACCCGCATGGGACCCAGCACCGGGCTGCCCACCCGCACCAGCCAGGGCGACCTGCTTTTCACGCATTTTTTGGGGCATGGCGACGGGCGGCAAATCTGCTTGATGCCGGGCAATCTCAAAGAGGCATTTGAGTTCGGCTGGAAGTCTTTTGATATCGCCGAGACTTTACAGACGCCGGTCTTTGTCATCAGCGACCTTGACCTGGGCATGAACAACTGGCTTTCCGACCCCTTTGACTATCCCGACCAGCCGCTGCGCCGCGGCAAAGTCCTGGACGCTGACGCTTTGCAGGCTTTCATCGACGAGCACGGGAAGTGGGGGCGCTACCTGGATGTTGATGGCGATGGCATCCCCTATCGCACGGTGCCGGGTACAAATCACCGCTTCGCCGGCTACTTCACGCGCGGCACCGGGCATGACGAGATGGCGACCTATAGCGAGCGCAGCGATGACTGGGTTGAGAATATGGCGCGTCTGCATCTCAAAATGGATACCGCCCGCAGCCTGCTGCCCGCGCCGATAGTCGACGATGGCAACGAGGCGGATATTGGCATTATCACCTTCGGCACCAACGAAGAAGCCATCCGCGAAGCGCGTGATTGGCTGGCGAATGACGGCATCCGCACGAATTATCTGCGCATACGGGCGCTGCCGATGGCGGCAACTGTCTCTGACTTTATCGACGCGCACCAAAGCGTCTTTGTCATCGAGAACAATTATGACGGGCAGCTGACACAGCTCATCCGCCTGGAGCACCCGGAGAACATCTCGCATGTGCGCTCGCTGGCGCTGGGCGATGGTTTGCCGATGACACCGAGCTGGATTTATGACAACCTCAAGGAACAGGAGGGTTAGACATGCCGCCACGGACAAACGCTCTGGGCTTGGCGCGGAATACATATCGCGGGAAACCCAGTACACTCTGCCCCGGCTGCGGGCACGATTCGATCTCCAACCAGCTCATCACAATGGCCTATGAGCTGAACTTGGAGCAGCACAAAATCATCAAAGTCAGCGGCATCGGCTGCTCCAGCAAGACGCCCGCCTATTTCCTCGGCGGCTCGCATGGCTTCAACGCTTTGCACGGGCGTATGCCATCAGTTGTTACGGGCGCGCTGCTGGCGAATACCGGGCTGTCTTGCATCGCCGTCAGCGGCGATGGCGACAGCGGCTCCATCGGCATGGGGCAGTTCAAACATGTCATCCGCCGCAATGTGCCCTTCGTCTATATCATCGAGAACAACGGCGTCTATGGCTTGACCAAGGGGCAATTTTCCGCCACTGCCGATGAGGGGCAATTTTTGAAGTATTATGGCACCAATCACATGCCGCCGATTGACTTGGCGCTGGAAGCGGTGATAGCTGGCGCCACCTTTGTCGCCCGCAGTTTTAGCGGCGATGCCAAGCAGGTGCAGACCTTGCTGCAAGCGGCGGTGCGCCACCAGGGCACAGCCGTGCTCGATATCATCAGCCCCTGCGTCACCTTTAACAACGCCGAGACCTCGACCAAGAGCTACCCCTACGGCAAGGACAACGAAATCCCGCTGCACGAGATTCAGATACTAGCGCCAGATTATGTGCCGGAGCAGGAAGAAATCACCATCGGCGACTATGCCGAAGGCGACATGGTCACCATCCAGATGCACGATGGCAGCTTCCTGCGCTTGAAGAAACTCGATAACGATCACGACCCGCGCAACCGCCGCCAGGCGATGGATGTGCTGGAGCGCTCCATGCGCGAGCAGATTTTCTCCACTGGGCTCATCTATTATGAAGAGCCGCGCCCCACATTGGCGGATACAGAAGAGCTGACGGCGACGCCGCTAGCGCATTTGGGCGCGGAGCAGTTGCGCCCGCCCAAAGAAGCGCTGGATACGCTGATGTCAGGCCTGATGGCGGGCTAGCGGCAGCACCTCATAAGCAAGATTGCATGATGCAACGGGCGACTCAAGCGGTCGCCCGTTCGCTTTTGATTGCGCTGGCGGCAGCGCTCAATACTTCGGCATCGCGGGGTCGATTTCGTCCGCCCATGCCAGGATGCCGCCTTCGACATTAAACATATTGTCCAGGTCATAGCCGATTTCGGACAAGAAGGCGATGCTATCGGCGCTGCGCACGCCGGAGCGGCAATGCAGGTAGAGCGTCTTGTCTCGGGGCACAGCGCGCAGGACAGTCTCTTCCCAAAGCCGCCGCCCCGCCTGGATGCCATTCTTCGCCAGTTGGATATCCGGCTTGGGCAATCTGACGGTGCCAGCTATCGCGCTGATATCCCATTCATGCGGGTCGCGCACATCAATGACTAGGATGTCGTCGCCATTATCCAATGCCGCTTTGACATCGTGCACCGTTACTGATTGGATTTCGGCGCTGTCGCTGTCGTCAACGGCGCTGAACTCGCTGTGGTCATGCGCGGGCATGCCGCAGAATTGTTCATAGTCCAGCAATTCAACATTTTCTCGCGGGATGCCGCAGACCGGGCAAGCGGGATCTTTGCGCACTTTTATCGTGTGGAAGCTCATTTCCAGCGCGTCATAGAGCAGCATCCTGCCTATCATCGGCTCGCCGATGCCCAGCAGCAGCTTTATGGCTTCGGTAGCTTGCATGGTGCCAATCGTGCCCGGCAATATGCCCAGGACACCGCCCTCCGCGCAGCTGGGCACAAGCCCGGGCGGCGGCGGCTCCGGGAACATGCAGCGGTAGCAGGGTCCCGCCGCGGCGTGAAACACGCTCAGCTGCCCCTCAAAGCGGAAAATGCTGCCATAGACATTGGGCAGCCCCAGCTTGACACAGGCGTCATTGACGAGATAGCGGGTCGGGAAATTGTCGGTGCCGTCGATGACGATATCCCAATCTTCGCTGAAAATGCGCTCGGCATTTTCTGAAGTGAGAGGCTCGTTATATTTGACCACCTCGATATCGGGGTTGAGATCGAGCATGCGCGCGGCGGCGCTATCGAGCTTGGAAGCGCCAACCGTGCTGACGCCATGGATCACCTGACGCTGGAGGTTGCTGAAATCGACAACATCGTAATCGACCAAGCCGATGCGCCCGATGCCGGCGGCAGCCAGGTACAGCGCCAGCGGGCTGCCCAAACCGCCAGTGCCAATCAGCAAAACGGCGGAGGCTTTTAAGCGCCGCTGCCCCTCGATGCCGACTTCGGGCATAATCACATGGCGGCTGTAGCGCTTGACCTCGTCTTTATTTAATTCCGCTGTACGTTCGTGCAAGCTGTTCATCGTGAATTTCCCTCCGCTCGCCCAATCAGCCGCGCCCGCCAGCGATGCTGGGGATGATGCGCAGGCTGTCAGCAGCGTTGATTTCTGTATCCAAGCCTTGCAAAAAGCGGATATCTTCCTCGCCGATGAAGATATTTACGAAGCTGCGCAGCTCTTCTTCTTGAAACAGGTGGTCGCGCAATTCTGGATGCTGCGCGACCAGGCTATCAAGCGCCTCGCCCACAGTGCCGCCGTCAACCTCAATGCTGGCAGCGCCATCGGTGAAGGCGCGTAACGGTGTTGGTATGCGAATCTTCGCCATAGTAGTCTCCGCTATTTTCCGTCTTCTAATGTTGATGCCTCTGTAGAATTGACGCGCGCTGGCGGCGAAATCTTATTAATACCGCCCCGCCGTTATTCAGGAAATATGCAATTCTCCCGCGTCAAAAGCGCTGCGATCCGGTTTTAAGCGCCAGACGCGCATGTCACGCGCGCGCGCCTGCCGCACAGAAGTGATGAGATAGACAAAATTCGGCAGCGCGTGCTCGCGGTCATATTCGGAAGGTATCGCCGGCGAATCCGGATGGCTGTGATAATAGCCGATCAAGCTCAAGCCGCGGGCATCCGCCGCGTCTTCCAGCCGCATCCAATCTTGAGGCGTCATCGCATAGCGGTGGTGCCGCTCCTCTTCGGCGAAGACATTCGCCACTTTTACGATATCTTCGACCAGGACGGCATCGGCGCGCGCCCGCCCCAGCAAGAAGCCGCCGCCTTCGTCAGGATAGGCCGCTTCCATCTGCGCAGCTATGCGCTTTTGCAGAGCATCGCTTAGGGCTACGCGCATTGTAGTAATCCTCACAAAACTGCCGCCAAGACAATCAAAAAGCCAGCCGCGCGGCTGGCTTCTGTCTCTTTCGGTGCGTCCGATTCTCGATTAGCAGACAGGCAGGCGGCCGGCGCGGCAGTATCCCAAAGCACAACAACAGCCGCAACAGCGCTGTTCTTTGCTCAAGTCGCTATGCAGTACATTCCCATCCATATTCAAGAGCCTAACACAGAATGCTGGTGGGCGCAATGCCCGCTTTTGCGCGGCGAGGCAAGCCCATTTATTTGCCGCCGCGGTTGATATTGAAGCGCCTTTGCGGCAATGGTATACTTGCCCGCATTGATTAAACGCAGGCTATGGCGCTGGCTGCCAAAGCCCAGGCGCTGCACAAGCGCTGAAGGAAGAGGAGAGCATATATGGCGAAGCAAGCCGGGCTGGAAGGCGTCGTCGTCGCCGAAATAACTACGAGCTTCATTGACGGCAGCGAGGGGGAGCTAATCTATAGCGGCTATGCCATTGAGGAGCTGGCGGAGAATGCCTCATTTGAAGAAGTGCTCTTCTTGCTCTACAACAGCCGCTTGCCCCGGCGCAGCGAATATGAAGCATTGCGCAGCGCAATCGCCGCCCAGGCTGGCATCCCGGACGCGGTGACGGCGATGATGCAATCGCTGCCCAAAGATACGCCGGCGATGGCGGTTTTGCGCACGGCGGTTTCCATGCTATCCGCCTTTGATGCTGATGCCGAAAACTTAAGCGACAAGGAGCGGGCAAAAGCCAAGTCCCTGCGCCTCACCGGGCAGATGACCACTATCTGCGCCGCCTGGATGCGCATCGTCAAAGGGCTTGAGCCCATCACGCCCCGCCCTGACCTCAGCCTGGCGGAAAATTTCCTGTATATGATGACGGGCGCTGACCCGGAGGCGACCGCCTGCGCCGCGCTGAATGTGTACCTGGTGCTGCTGGCGGAGCATGGCATGAATGCCAGCACCTTCGCCAGCCGCGTCATCACCGCCACCGGCTCCGACATGCACAGCGCGATTGTGGCGGGCATCAGCGCTTTGAAGGGACCATCTCACGGCGGCGCCAATTCCGAGGCGATGAAAATGTTCCTTGAAATTGGCACGGTGGGCAATGTCGCGCCCTGGTTCGAGGCGAATATCAAGTCAGGAAAGCGGCGCATCATGGGCATCGGCCACCGCGTCTACAAGACCAATGACCCGCGCGCCGGTATTTTGCGGCGTCATGCCGAAGCGCTGGCAGCGAGCTCGGGCACGAGCCAGTGGCTGGATATCGCCGTGGCGCTGGCGGAGACCGCCCGCGCCGATGACTATTTCATCCAACGCAATCTCTACCCCAATGTCGATTATTACAGCGCGGTTCTGCTCTACAGCCTGGGGCTGGAGATCGATATGTTCACGCCGCTCTTCGCCATGTCGCGCATTGCCGGCTGGTCGGCGCATGTCATCAGCCAGATGGGCGGACGCCTGATACGCCCGAAAGCCGATTATGTGGGCGCGCGCGGCTTGAAGTGGCAGCCCATCGACGAAAGGTAAAGCGCAGGCGGAGTTTGCCCGCCAGCCTCAAGCTGTGCTAGGCTAACGCTAAAGCAAGCGTGACGCCTTGGCATGATTCCCTACAAGATTGTCGGCAAAACCGACTATCGCCCTTACATCAGCTTCTTTGTAACGGTCGCCAATGTCTTGGCATTTGCCTATCTTGTGTCGTATGCCTTCCTCGCCGGGCTGCCGGTGGAAGAGGTCTACCGCAACTTCGCCCTCGACATTTGCGCGGTCGGCAGCCAGACGCTGTCGGAGACACTCCTCGATGGCATGCGCAGCATTTTCCTGCACCTCAGCTTTGTGCAGTTGACCGCGAACATCATCATCTTTTATGTGTTTGGCGCGCGCATAGAAGAGCATCTGGGGCGCTGGCGCTTCTTCGCCTTTTATGTGCTGGTTGGTTTTGGCGGGCACTTGGGGCATCTCTTTTTTGATGGCAGCCAATGCGGCGAGCCGCTGTATATGGTCGGTTCCAGCGGCGCCATTTCTGGCATCATCGGCGCTTTTCTCTTCCTCTTCCCCACCGCGCGCATCAAGTCAAAAATCATCATCCTCAAAGTCTTTAACTACAATGTCGATGTGCCCGCCTGGTTCTATTTGGTGTATTGGTTTTTCTTGCAATTCTTCTATCAAGTGGGCTCGGTAGCGCCAAAGATAAATGTGCACTGGGGGCATGTGGGCGGCTTCATCACGGGCTTGGCGCTGATATTTTTGCTTTCTTTATTCATCGCGCCGCCCAGGCAGCGCTAGGCGCGAGCGGCAGCCGCTTGCGCGCAACGAATTGCTTGTGCTATCGTACTTAGGAATACAGCTTGAGAGGGTATGCCAATGTTTCCCTTGGCGGTAGTCGGGCGCGACAAATCCATCCCAAAAGCGGCGCTGATTCTCATCGCTATCAATTTGCTGGTATTCCTGTGGGAGCTGTCGGTGGACGCGCGCGGGGAGGGCCAGCTGCAGCAAGCGCTGCGGACTTATGGCTTGGAAGTCTGCAAAATCGGCGAGCAGTCGCTGGCGACAACCGGGCTTGATACTTTCCGCAGCCTGTTTTTGCATAGCAGCATCGCGCATGTCTTGGGCAATATGTGGTTTCTTTTTATATTCGGCGGCATCGTCGAGCGCTACCTGGGCAGCCTCAAGTTCGCGCTGGCATATCTCGGCTTTGGCGCGGTGGCGACACTGACGCATATCGCGCTGGGCAATCCCGAATGCAGCCTGGCGGATACTGGCGTTCTTATCGGCGCCAGCGGCGCGGTCGCGGGGGTGATGGGCAGTTTCCTCGTCCTGCGCCCGGGCGCAAAGGTCAAGACGATGATTGGGCTTTTCCGCCCCTTCGTCTGGACGATCAAGCTCCCCGCTGTTGTCTTCCTCGGCTACTGGCTCTTGATGGACTTGCTGCAGCATATCGGCTGGGTCGGCGTCGAAAGCGACATCGCCCATTGGGCGCATCTCGGCGGCTTCCTGGCGGGGCTGGCTTTTATGTTCTTCGCGGGTTTGCTCAAGCCGCTGCCCAAGCCCGACCCGCTGGAGCATTTGGCGGAATAGGCATCGAAAGCAACATGTAAACCTGCGCTTTGGGCGTCCCGCCGGATGTCCTTGGCGGCTATCAGCTATAGAAATGGCACATACAGGAGTATGAGATTGGCGACAATCTGCGTGATCCAGGCTGCCGCCAAGCCATTGCGCCGCCGCACATAGACATAGAGCAGGTTCGTCAGCAGCAGCAGCAAGCCGATGACCGCGGTCACGGCGGGGAATTGCGCAACCGAGTCCCACATGACCGGGAAGAAGAGCAGGATATTCCACAGTGTCGCCAGCAAACCCACCAGCCAAAAGGCGAGCTGTTCTTGCAGCAAGCCGCGGAAGAATAGCGTTTCGGACATCGGCATCACAAAGACGAGGAAAGCCAAGAGTCCGCCCGCGGACATGCCCGGGAAAAGCTGCGCGGCGGCAGGACCTAAAATTTGCTCGCCAAAAAAAACGAGGAAAGGGATGCAGAGCATCAGTCCATAGAGGATGCCCCAGCCCAGATTCTCGGGCCTTTCCTGCTCAATGCGCTCCATGCTGCCCAACAGCCAGGAGAGTACGCTAACGCCAGCCAGCGCGCCCCAAGCCAGGGTATAACGCAGCTCGACGCTGGCTGGCAGCATCGGGACAAAGCCGATGCTCACCGCAGCCGCGATGATGAAGCCGAACAGCAGGTCGCTGGTGCCGCGGTAATGGCGGCGGGAGGCGATCTGCTCGTCAGTGGGCGCGTTGTTTTCCGCCGTGGCGGGCTGGTCAGCCCTTGAGTCCTCCGCTTCCCTTAAGGGGTCGAAGGGGGCGTCTGGCATCATGAGAGAACCGCGCGCACCGCCGCCAGGACTTTTTCAATTGCTGGGCGGTCGATCCAATAGTGGGTGCGCAGGCGAAGCTGCCGGGAATCGCTACTGTACGGGGACATAAGGATAGTATAGTCATCGCGCAATGCGTCGACAAATTCCGGCAGGGACAGTTTCAGCCCCGCCGCCAGCGAGAAGAAAACGAAGTTGGTATTTTGGCGGTCGATTATGATGCCGGGGATTTCGCTCAAGCCCTCTGCCAGCAGCTGCGCATTTTCGTGGTCTTCGCCCAGGCGGTCTTTCATTGTGCGCAGGGCGATCAAGCCCGCCGCCGCCAGGATGCCCGCCTGCCGCATGCTGCCGCCCAATACTTTACGCGCCCGCCGCGCCCGGCGGATGAAGTCCTGCCCGCCGACCAATACCGAGCCCGCCGGCGCGCATAGCCCCTTGGACAAGCAGAATGTAAGCGAATCCGCCCCGGCAGCCAGCGCTTTGGCATCAACACCGAGGGCGGCGGCGGCGTTAAAGATGCGAGCGCCATCGATATGCAATTTCAGCTGGTTGCGGCGGGCAAAAGCAGCGACCTCCGCAATTTTTTCTGGCTGGAGCGCGACGCCGCCCGCCATATTGTGCGTATTTTCCAGGGCGACCAGGCGTGTAATTGGCATGTGCTCATCGTCGGGATTCAGCGCATTTTCCAGGTCACTGAGGCGGAAGCTGGCATCGGCTTGCACGGGAATGGGCTGCGGCAGAATGCCGCCCAACTGCGCCATCCCGCCCTGTTCATAGCGGAAGATATGCGAGGTATCGCCGACAATGATGGCATCCCCCCGTTGGCAGTGCGCCAGCAACGCGCAGAGATTGCCTTGGGTGCCGCTGGTGACGAAGACCGCCGCTTCCATGCCAAAGAGCGCGGCGGCTTCCGCCTCCAACTGGTTCACAGTCGGGTCATCGTGATAGACATCGTCGCCGACAGCGGCGCGCGCCATCGCTTCGCGCATTTCTGGCGTGGGGTGGGAAACGGTATCGCTGCGCAAATCAATATAGTGCATGGGCTTCGCTTTTACATTGACGGCTGAGTATCGCCAAAATAGTAGAGCTAAACGGGCGGGATTTCAATGGGAAACAGGGGAAGGCGTGAGCAAGCGGGCGCAAAGGTCCAGCCCCCAAGAAGCAAAACTTGCCCCTTCAGTCCGCGCTGACATAGCCGAGTTCGACCAGCCTATCAACGACCAGGCGCGCATTGGCTTCTGCCGTGGTGCCTTCCGCCGTCAGCGTGAACTCGGGATCTGGCGGCGCTTCGTAGGGGTCATCAATGCCGGTGAAATCTTTGATTTCCCCGCGGCGCGCCTTGGCGTATAAGCCTTTGACATCCAGCGCTTCGACAAATTCGAGCGGGGTCGCCATATAAATCTCCATAAAGCCCGCGCCAACCGAATTGCGCACATCTTGACGAGTCGCGAGATAGGGGCTGATAGCGGCGCAGACGACGATGCCGCCATGCCGCGTGATTTCCCGGGCAACAAAGCCAATGCGGCGGATGTTGGTATCGCGATCCGCCTTGCTGAAGCCCAGCCCTTTCGAGAGGTTGGTGCGCACAATATCGCCATCAAGCAGCGTAACATTGCGCCCTTTTTCCATCAGCAAATTGACAATGTGATTGGCGGTCGTGGATTTGCCAGCTCCGCTCAAACCCGTGAACCACAGGCAGACCCCGCGGCGGCGGCGCGGCGGGTAGCTGTCCGCCAATATCTGCGCGACTTCGGGGCGGGAGAACCAGGGCGGCAAGGTCTTGCCCGCCTCCAGATAGTCTTCCCGCACCTGCGTGCCCGATATTTTTCGAGTGCTGGCGCCCGCCGGGATTTTGGAGGCTTCTTCGTAGCGATCTTCCGCTTCCAGATAGACCAGTTCGGCAAAAGGAAGCGGCTTCACCCCCAGCTCATCAGCATGCCGCAAGACCAAATCCTGGGCATCGTAGGGACCATAGAAGGGCTTGCCAGCAGAATCCGCGCCAGGGCCGGCATGGTCACGCCCGACAATCAGGTGATTGGCACCATAATTGCGGCGGATAATCGCGTGCCAAGCGGCTTCCCGCGGTCCCGCCATGCGCATCGCCAGGGGCAAAAGCGACAGCAGGCTGCGGTCATCTTCGTAATAGGTGTCAATCAAAGTTTTGTAGACGCGCACCCGCGTATAATGGTCGACATCGCCGGGCTGCGTCATGCCCACGACCGGGTGCAGCAGCAAGACGCCATCAACACTGGCGGCGGCGCGCTTGGTCAAGGCTTCGTGCACGCGATGCAGCGGATTGCGCGTTTGGAAGGCGACAACATTTTTGCGCCCATAGCTCGCCAGGAGTTGGCGGGTTTGCCTGGGGCTGCGCCGCAGCTCGGCAAAATCCAGATGCGTCGGCAGCCGCAGCACCTGCAGCCGCCCAGCGATATTAAAGCGCCCCCATTTTTCCATCTCCGCGATAATCGGATGCTTAAAATCAAACTTGCCAAAGACTTTGGCGGCGGTCTCTTCAAGCTGCCAGGGGTAGATGTCTTCGATAGTTTGCATGGCGAGGATGTTGTTGCGGCTGTCACGCAGGGCGATGTCCATCCCCGGTTTGAGACCAGCGTCCGAGGCGACCGGCAGGGTGATGGGGATGGGGAAAAGCCTGCCATCGGCGAGGCGCATTGTATCGAGAACGCTCTGATAATCCGCCCGGTTCATGAAGCCGCGCAGGGGGGAAAATGCGCCGACCGCCAGCAATTCCAGGTCGCAGGCAACCCGCTGGCTGATTTGGATATGCGGCAAAGTATTGGCGTAGGCGGTCATTTCCAGCAATGTGTTTCGCGGCGTCAGCAAATTCACCAACTCGCCGCCGTAAGGCGCAACCAAACTCGCATGCGTAATTGTCATACAGATCTCCAGAGTAAGGGCAAAAAAATGGTTACAGGGGCAAGCCCCATGCTTTAGCAAAAACTCACTTGCCGCGGTCGACGCCCGAGAGTTTGCGACCGAAGTAGACCAGAATAATGCTGAGGCTGTACAGCGTCAACAGGGGCGCCATGACCAGGAACATGTTGACGGGGTCAATCGTCGGCGTGATGAGGGCGGCGGCGATCGAAGCGCCGACTATCGCGACCCGCCATTGGCGCAGCAATGTGCCCGCGCTGACCAGCCCCAAAAGCGAAATGAGGAAGAATATCAGCGGCGTCTGGAAAGCCACGCCCATCCAAAACAGCAGGGAAGTAACGAAGCTGATATAACCATCAGCAGTCCATTCCGGCTCGAATATCTGCGCTTGAAATTGGTTGAGAAATCCCAGCGCCGGCGGCATCAAAATGCGCCAGGCGAAGAGGACGCCGATGATGAACAGCAGGGTGGTGGCGGGGATGGACAGCAATACATAGCGCTTCTCTTTGCGCGTCAAGCCGGGGAGGATAAACATCAGGAGCTGATAGGTAACCATCGGTATTGAAATAATGCCGCCGAGCATCAAGACGACTTTGAAATAGATGAGGATATTGCCGGTCGGGTCGAGGATGACCAATTCGCAGTTGTCGACTTCGGGAATGCGGCAGAAGGGCTCTTGCAGCAGCAGCAGCGCGCGGTCGGCAAAAAACAAGCCTACAACCGTGCCGGCGACAAGGGCGAGCACTGCGCGGGTCAGGCGCTGTCGCAATTCGTCGAGATGCTCAAAGAACCCCATGCGGAGTTCGTGCCCGTCTTCGACTTCCTCCGCGGCGATGATGTCCGACATCGCTAAGCCATTTCACTTTCCGCCCGTGACCATGCGCCGAGATGCGGGGTTTTGCCATTGTCCGCCACCGGTGTCCCGCGGCTCCAAGTACCCAGGTTGACGGCGGCAGTCGCGGGTTTGCTGGCGGTTTTTGGGCGCGGCGTCTTGGCTGTGCTGGCGACAAGCGCCGGTGTAGGCGCCGCCAGTTTTTTCTTTGCCGCCGCCGGGCGTGTCTTGGGCTTTTTGTTGTTGAGCTCGTCGCTGACTTTTTGTACGCTGTTTAAATCTTTCTTGACTTCATCAACAGAATCTTGCAGCGGTTTTGTCATCGGCTTGACGGCAGCGCTGAGCGAGCGGTTGATATTTTGGCGGGTCGGCGGCTCTTTCGGCAATTGGATGCCGACGCCAGCATCGTCAAACTCCTTCTGCACCAGGTCGACTGTTTCCGACCAAATCCGGCGGAACTTGGACACATGCTGACCCAAGATATAAGACCAGTGAATCATGCGTTTGGGACCGGCAAATACCAACATAATCAACAGAATAGCGAGCAACTCCGCCGCGCCGACGCCAAATACATTCATACTGGAGTCGCCTCATCAACCTTCAGCGGCGGCGCGCTTGTCGCATCGGCGGTGATTGCGCCCAGCACGCCATGCACAAAGCTGTGTGAATTTTCCGCCCCGAAAAGCTGCGCCAGGTGCACCGCTTCGTTGACGATTACAGGCACGGGCGTGTTGCGCTTTTGCAGCTGCAGCTCATAAAGCGCGATGCGCAGGATATTGCGGTCGATAGCGGCGACCTGCTCGATAGGCCATTCCGGCGCGTAAGTTTGCAAGATAGCGTCCAGCTCGTGGCGGGCAGCCCACACGCCCATGACAATGCGGCGAACGATCTGCCTGACCGCGTACGACTCTGGGCGAGCGGCGAAATGCGCTTGCAGCACCGCCGCCGGCTGATGCTCGGCGAGGTCCAACTCATACAGAATTTGCAAGCAGGCGCGCCGGGCAATCGAGCGGTCGACCGAATTCCGCGCGAGGTCAATCACCTCGCTGGAAATTGTATCCACGCTGGGGTCAAAGCTGTCGAGTACAAAAGGAAAGCTTTCCATCAGGATAGGCAGCCCCGTGTTCTCCGCTGGTTTGAACATACGGCGCAAGTGTAGCCCAGCCGCGGGCATTTTTCCAGTTGGAAAAGTCGCGGCGGCCAGGGCAGTTGCATCAAATTATTCTTCACCACAAAGACACAAAGGACACAAAGTTTTTCTTGAAATGACACTTTGCTTCTTCATTTATCAGGGCAGTTTGTACATAGCCCTTACCACCGAGAATACATAGGAAAATTGAGCACACCCAGAATGAATTTATAGAGGCTTCTCATGCTTTTCTCGGTGTATCTCGGTGTCCTCGGTGGTTAAATTTGCGTAGGATCCCGCTCGTTGTGGCGAATGTCTTTATTAGTGTAATTGCCCTGTCGCGGCGGCGGCGCAATCTGCGCAGGAAATGCAACTATGTTCTAAAGCAATTTGAGAGTATGATGTTTTGCCGCGAGCAAGTATAAAGCAGGCAAGGGAATTTAATGCCAAAGCCGCCGCCGCTGGACCGGCAGAATGCGCTGCTGGTTACAGAAATCTGCAAATTCTTTCATTTGCCGCAGCCGCCATTGTGGAAGCGGCTGCTGGGCGCAAAGATGGCGCTGCCGCAGAAGGGCGCGCTGCCCACGGTCGCGCCTGGGGACAAAGCGCCGGTAGCGGCGGTGGATCATGTCTCCTTCCGCATCGGGCGGGGCGAGATCTTCGGCGTACTGGGACCAAACGGGTCGGGAAAATCGACCTTAATCCGCCTTATCTCGACCTTGCTGAAAGCGGACAAAGGCAGCGCCCGCATCTTCGGCATTGACATTGAAGACGATGAAATGCGCGTCAAGCAGCTCATCAGCCGCGTATCGGTGGATGCCGCATTTTTTAAGAAGCTGAGCCCGATGGAAAATCTGCTTTATGGCGCGCGGCTTTATGGCGTTACCGGTCCCGTAGCGCGCGTCAAAGCCTATGAGATTATGGGCAGGCTGGGTTTGAAGCGCTCTTCTTACAACGAGCCGATGGAGGAGATGAGCCGCGGCATGCAGCAGAAAGTGGCGATTGCCCGCGCATTCCTGACATCGCCCGTGCTGCTGCTGCTGGACGAGCCGACAACGGGCTTGGACCCGCGCTCCAAGCGGGAGGTGCGCGCCTTCATCGAAGAACTGCGGGATTCTCATGACGCGACGATATTGATCACGACGCATGATATGGAAGAGGCGGACGCGCTCTGTGACCGCGTCGCCGTCATCCACAATGGCGCGCTGGTGGCGACTGACAGCCCCGAAGCGCTCAAACGCAGCATCGCCGACAATGGCAGCCGCCCGACGCTGGAAGATGTTTTCATGCGCCTGACCGGCGAGCAGCTTCTCGCTGACGACAGCGCCTAGCCCCGACCGCACTAGCAACTGGAATTGCTCATGCCAAACACAATCCTCCGCGGCATCAACAGCGCGCGGCTGAACGCCCTGCAAACTTACGCCTTCATCGCCCGCAATTGGCATTTGACCAAGCGCTATTGGGGTTGGGAAGTCGTTTGGTTCTTCTATGCGCTGACGAGCGGGCTCTCGGTCGTCTTCATCGCCCAGGGCGCGGAAGCGCTGACGGGCAGCGCTGTCGGCTTTGATGTGCAATATCTGACGATGTATCTCATCATCGGCACGCTTGTATGGCGCTATCTGTCAGCAATCTTCATTTTGACCAGCGAAGTTATCGCCTGGGAGCGCTGGGAAGGCACGATCGAATACACGCTGATGGCGCCGGTGCGCCGCTGGGTGCACCTGGTGGGGCAGACCGCCTATTCCCTGACCTATGGCATGATTTCGACCCTGATAATCGGCATCGCCATGGCGCTGTTTTTTGAGCTGGACCTGTCCAATGCCAACATGCTGGGCGCGGGCGCGGTGATACTGGGCGGCAGTTTGTCGCTGGTGGGCATCGGCATTCTGGCGAGCATCCTGCCGCTGCTCTACCCCGAGCGCGGCGCTCAAATGACAAATGTGGTGGAAGCGTCATTTCTGCTGATTTCCGGCGTCTATTACCCCATCAGCGTGCTGCCAGAGTGGATGCAAGCTGTCGCCGTCCTATCGCCGGTAACTTATGTGCTGGACGGGACGCGGGCGGCGCTGCTGGATGGCGCCGCGCTGAGCGAGCTTTGGCAATATATCCTGCCGCTGCTGGCTTTAGGCTGCGTGACGCTGCCGCTTGGTCTCTTCGCCTTCCGCCTGGCGGAGAACTACGCCAAGCGCAGCGGCAAGCTCAAGCGGGTGGGCTAGCGCTTCACTCAAGCCAGGCGCGCCGCAGGAGCTGGGCATAATTCGCGCCCGGCGTAATCGAGCCGAGCACGGCAGCGCGCGCGGCACCGGTGAAAGCGGGCAGGGTTGCCGTCCGCCCATGCCAGCTCTCATACGCCAGCACCGCGAAGACCAGCGCCTCTTTGAAGTCGCTATCCATGCCGATGTCTTCGTGCGTCAGCAGGGCGGATGGTGCCAGGTACTGCCGCAGCATGCCCACCATCACCGGGTTATGGCGTCCGCCGCCGCCCAGAATCACTTCGGCGATGGGCGCGGGCGCAAATCTTTGGTAGGCATCGGCGATATTGGTCGCTGTCAGCGCCGTTAACGTGGCGATAATTTCGGCGGGAGCCAAGCCGCGCTCGCTGGCCGCGCGCAGCAAGCGCCGCGCCGCCCCGCTGCCGAAAGTCTCGCGCCCCGTGGTCTTGGGATAGCCGCGGGCATAATAGGGGTGGCGCAGCAGTTCGTCCAGCCAATCTTCATTCACGATGCCGCGCGCAGCCAGAGCGCCATCGCGGTCGTATTGCAAGGCACCAGCCGTCAGCTCCGCCACGGCGATATCGAGCAAGGCATTGCCGGGACCGGTATCAAAGGCGATAGGCTGGGAGGAGCTATCAGCGAGGGGCGGCAGAAAAGTTACATTGCCCATGCCGCCGATATTCTGCACGGCGCGCCAGTGGCTGGGATGCCGCAGCAGCAGCCAATCCACATAACTCGTCAGCGGCGCGCCCTGCCCGCCCGCGGCGATATCGCGGGCGCGAAAATTGCTGATGGTCGTCACGCCGCTGCGCTCTGCCAGAACCGCCGCTTCCACAATTTGCAGCGACGCATTGACCTGCCCGCTGGGCAAAACATTGTGCCAAAGCGTCTGCCCGTGGGAGCCGATAAGGTCGACTTGCGCGAGCGGGATGCCCGCCTGGTCCAAGGCAGCCAATACACAGCGGGCAAAGACTTCCGCCAGGTCGACATGCAAGGCGGCGACAGCGTCGATGCGGCTTTCGGCTGGATCACAACTGGACAGGATGCGCTGGCGCATGCCCGGCGAATAGGCGAAGGTAGCGCCGTGAAGCAGCTCGACTTGCAGATTGCCGGGGGCACCGCGGATATCACAGAGGGCGACATCCACGCCATCAGCCGAAGTGCCGGACATCAAGCCTGCGACAATCATGCCGTGCTAGCCGCTGGCGATTTCAAGTCTCGGCTGATTCGGCATAGCGCTTGAAATTATCAAGTATCGCTTGCCAGCCCGCCCGCTGGACCTCCGCCGAGTTTGCCGCTTCCGCATCAAAACTGGTGCTGACCCGGGTTGCGCTGCCAGCATCTTGGAAAGTCGTTTGCACTTGGCGGCCATCGCCCAAAGTGTAGGCGATAAAAGAGCCCGCTATCACTTCGTCATAGGTGGCTTCAAAATCAAAGCCGAAGCTGCCGTCTTTGACTTGCATGCGCGCCAGCAGCCGCCCGCCAACGCGGAGGTCATTTTCGGCGCGCGGGCAGCACCAATCGTCCCTTGCGAAGTTCCAATGTATGATGTGCTCGGGCTGGTTATACAATTGCCAGACAGTGAAACAATCGCGGTTGACAAGCGCTGTGACCACGATCTTTTCTGCCATCCGGCATCTCCTATGCAGCGCTGACGGCGCACAAAGCGGGTACTCTATGCGCAGTATATGGCGGAGAGGACAGGATTCGAACCTGCGGTACCCTTTAGGGGGTACAACCGCTTAGCAGGCGGCCCCAATCAACCACTCTGGCACCTCTCCAGTACGGGTCTTCATGATGGTAAGCTAAAGGCGGAGAGGACAGGATTCGAACCTGCGGTACGGAGGACCGTACAACGGTTTTCAAGACCATCGCCTTAAACCACTCGGCCACCTCTCCTACAAAGATTGCTGCACCATGTAGCAGCCAGTATGCTAGCATAGCGGTTTATGGCTGTCAATATGCCGTCGCAATCCGCCAGAACAATCAGAACAATCGCAACAGGGCTTGTTGCCAACACATTGAGTAGTGTATCCGCAAACTATGTGCAATCCAATATACTGTATTTAAGCGGGAGAGCGCTTCTGATGCCGATTCAGCTGGCGGCAATAAGCTACATCATAGTCCTGATTGTCGCCGCAAACCTCGAAGAGCAGCGGCGGCTGGGCTTCCCGCTGCTGGCGCTGATGACCCTGGGCATCGATAGACTTGACCGCTTCTGGCGGCTCTTCACCACCGCCTTATCCGCTTTGAGCTTCACAGGAACCACCAGATTTGATGCCAGCAAGCCCGTTCAGCGAAGCGCCGCGCTGCTGCTGATGCTGGGCATATTTGTGAGCATCATGCGAAGCCCGCCCCAGAATGAGGCGAGTTACGGCATCAGCGAGCTGCTATTGTCAGGCGCGCTCTACCTGTTGCTGGCATTCCTGGGCGTTGGCTGGCGCTTGCGGCGGCGGACATGGGTGGCTTTGTGGCGGCTGGGTTTGCGCCTGCCAAGCGGGCGGGGGGCGGCAGCCGGCAGCCTGGCGGCGGCGCTGCTGTGGCTGTTTATGACAGCGGCGATGACCGCATGGGCGCATGCCGCCCCAAAAGAGATCTTCCTGCAGCAGACGGCAGCCAGCCGTCTGCTCTTCGACGCATTTTCGGGCAGCGCCGCCGCTGCGCTGCTGCTGGCGCTGGTTTCCGCATTTTCCGAAGAGATTCTCTTTCGCGGCGCGCTGCAGCCAGTCTTCGGCATCGGGCTGACTTCTTTCTTCTTCGCCTTGATGCATCAGCCCTATGTCTGGACGCCGGCGATGCTGATACTATTTGCAGTGTCTTTGGGCTTCGGCTGGCTGCGTCAGCGTTATTGCACCAGCGCCGCCATCATCGCGCATGCGGGCTATAATCTGCTGCCATTTCTTGTCGCCGGCTGATTGTTGCCTTATGTGCCAACGGGGGAAAATGAAACGAGCCGCATGATAAATTTGTACGCTTTGTCTTTCCCTGAGCTTTCCGCGCTGCTGGCGGAGCATGGCGAGCAGCCATTTCGCGCGCGCCAGCTTTGGGATTGGATGTATCGGCAGCGGGCGGGCTGCTTCGCCGATATGAAAAACCTGCCGCGCGCCACCATCAACAAATTGATGGCGACAGCAACATTAGGCGATATGGTGGTCGCCGCCCGCCAGCGCAGCCGTGATGGCACCGAAAAACGACTCTACCGCTTGCGCGACGGGCAGTTGATTGAATCGGTGCTGATGCCCTATGAAGACCGCCGCTGGACCGCCTGCATCTCTTCCCAAGCGGGATGCGCGCTGGGCTGTGTCTTTTGCGCCACGGGACAAATGGGCTTCAGCCGGCAGCTATCAGCGGCGGAAATCTTCGAGCAGGCAATGCGCTTCGCCCGGGAATTAAGCGTAAGGGGCGAGCGCTTGAGCAATGTTGTCTTCATGGGCATGGGCGAGCCTTTCCACAATTATGAGGCGACGCTGGCGGCAACGCGGCAGCTGATGGAGCGCCTGGGCATCGGTGCCCGACATATCACCATTAGCACCGTGGGCTTAGCGCCGCAAATCCGCCGCTTCGCGGACGAAGGCTTGCAAGTCAAGCTGGCGGTCAGCTTGCACAAAACCGAAGATGCCCAACGATCCGCTCTGATGCCGGTCAACCGCCGCTACAACATCAAGACGCTCCTGGACGCCTGCCACTATTATGCGCAGCGGACAAACCGGCGCATCAGCTTTGAGTGGGCGGCAATCGCCGGCGAAAACGACAGCCCCGAAGAGGCGCGGAGACTGGGCAGATTGCTTGCCGGCTTGCTCTGTCATGTGAATATCATCCCCTTGAACTCGACGCGGGGTTATGTCGGGACGGGCGCCGCCAGCGCCAGCATCGCGGAATTCCGGCAAATTCTGGCGGGCTATGGCATCCGCAGCACCGTGCGTGTGCGCCGGGGCATTGATATTGACGCCGGCTGCGGCCAGCTGAAATCGGCGCTGATTGCGCAAGAACTGTAAGCAGGGCAATTGCATCAAATATTTTTTCACCACAAAGACACAAAGTGCACAAAGTTTTTTCTTGAAATGGCTCTATGCTTCTTCACTTATTAGGGTAGTATGTACACACCCATTACCACCGAGAACACAGAGGAAAATGGAGCACACCGAGAAAAGATTATAAGAGGCTTCTCATACTTTTCTCGGTGTATCTCGGTGTCCTCGGTGGTTAAATTTGAGTTTGATTCCGCTTGTTGTGGCGAATGTTTTTTAATGCAGCTGCTCTGACTGTAGGCAGCTTCTGTTGCGGCGCTGCGCCAGAAACAGTACTATCTGGTCGGGCAAGTTGTGGAGAGGCGCGGCGAGCAATGGCAGGGAGAGCGATTCAAATCGCGCCATCTATATTGGCGGCTGATTTTTCGCGGCTGGGCGAGCAAGTTGCCGAAGCGCAGGCGGCTGGCGCTGACATGATCCATATTGATGTGATGGATGGCAGCTTTGTGCCCAATATCACTATGGGTCCGCTGGTAGTCGAAGCGGTGGCAAAGGTGGCGACAATACCGCTGGATGTGCATCTGATGATTGCCGCGCCCGAACGCTTTCTTAAGCGCTTCGCCGATAGCGGTGCCGACAATCTGACAGTGCACATAGAAGCCTGCCCGCATTTGCATCGAACGCTGGCGGCTATCGCCGAGCTTGGCTGCCGCCCCGGGGTCGCGCTTAATCCGCATAGTCCTGCGGGCGCGCTGGCGGAAGTGCTTGGCATAGTGGACTTGATAAATGTGATGACCGTCAACCCGGGCTTCGGCGGGCAGGCATTCATCACGAGCATGACCAAGAAAATCCGTCAGCTCCGCCAGAGCGCGGAGGCGGCGGGCAAGTTCATCGATATCGAGGTGGACGGCGGGATTACTGACGCTACTATCGGGGCTGCGCTGGCGGCGGGCGCAACTATCTTTGTCGCTGGCAGCTGCATCTTCCGCCACAAGCGCGGCATCGCTGACGGGCTGGCGGCATTAAGGCGGGCGGCCGCAGACTATAGCATATAGCGGCAGGTATTCTACATTCTCGCTTGGGGCATCATGCGTTAGAATGCAAGTATTGTGATTGCGCTCAAGTCCCTTACCCGCATGTGACAAGTTGCGCGACATGCCACGAATTCATATCGTAACCGACAGCGGCGCTCGCTTTTCCAACCCGCGCCTCATAAGCTCTTTGCCGGTGACCATCCTGCCAAACACAATAGACATTGACGGCAAGCGCTATCAGGAAGGCGTTGATTTAGAATCGGAAACGGCATTTTCCTTGATGGCGCAGCCCAAAGCGCCGCCAACAGTGATACCGCCATCGGAAGAGGATTTTGTTGAGCTTTTCGCGCGGCTCTCTCACCATTACGATGCTGTGCTTTCGATTCATCCATCGCGCGAGCTCTCCGAAAGTTGGCATAATGCCCGCCTGGCGGCGCAGCGGACCGGCGGCAACTGCGAGTTTGCGATTGTCGATTCCCGCAGTCTTTGCGCGGGACAGGGCATGCTCATCCGCGTGGCTGCCCGCGCTGCCCAAGAAGAGGACAGCGTCGAGGCAGTAATTCAAACTGTGCTTGATGCGGTCAAACGCATATATTCTATCTACTGTGTGCATGACACCCGCTGCTTGCGCGCCAGGGGCATCATGAAACCGTCGCACAGCATTTTGAGCGAGCGCCTGGGCATCAAGCCTTTGGTCAGTGTGGAAGGCGGCGAGATAATCATCATCGAAAAAGTGCTTAGCGAGAGCGACACTATCGAAAGATTTATTGAATTCCTGGTCGAATTTGATGCGCTGGCGGACGCGCTTATCCTGCAAATGCAAGCGCCGATAAGCGAGCAAACGCGCATCTTGCAGGACCGGCTGGCATTGGAATTCCCGGGGCAGCATTTCCCCTTCACAATGTACAGCGCGACTATGGCGAGTTATTTGGGCACGGCGGCAACTGGCATCGCCGTCTTGGAGAAAGTGGAAGCGGCGCCCTATGCAGATTTCTGAGAGACAACAAGCGCGGAGGCGGTGAGCCATGCCATCAGCATTGGAGACGATGGTAAAAATTTTAAAGCTGGAACGCGAGCAAGGCGGCAAAAATACCGCCGTCATCGGCGGGCTGGCGGCATTCGCCGCATCATGGCAGGCGGATGCGCGCGCGCAGGCGCGGCGCCCGCAGCATCAAATCCTCATCGATGAGATTGTGGACGCGCTGGCGCAGTATGAGCGCATCAAAGAGGCTGACCAACGGCTGACGCAGCTCAATTATTTGCTGGACCGGGCGACCAATCGCAAGCCGCCGCCAAAAGCCTATCGCGACCGCTTGCCCGCATGGGAAAGCAAGATGGGCGGCAAGCAGAAGCGCGGCGCCAGCCGCCGCGAGAAACGGGACGAGCAAGCGCCAGCCAAGCGGCGGCGCGGCGCTGGCTCCCGCGCGCGGCAAGGCAAGAACCAGCCTTACGCCGGCGTCTCCTGGGATGAGGACTTCGCCGGCTTGCCCGCCGCCAGCCAGCCAAAGCTGGACCTGCCGCCCTTGCCGCGGCTGTCACGCCCGCCGCGGCAGCCGCTCCCGCAAGTATCCAGCGAAGAGCGGCAAGCCCTGTTGGAAGCGCTGGAAGCGCCGACAACCGCGGTCAAAGGCATCGGCAAGAAATTCGGGGAGCTGCTGCAGGCGCAGAATATCCACACGGTGCGCCAGCTGCTCTTTGCCCGCCCCCGCGCTTATCGCGATTATACCGAGCAGACTTGCATCAAGGATCTGCAGCCGGGCGAACGCGCCACCGTCATCGCCAGCATCATCGCCGTCTCGGTTATCGCCAGCGCGCGCGGCGGGAAAGATATCATCGTGCGCGTCGCTGATGGCACGGGCAGGATGTCGCTGCGTTTCTTCGGGCAGTCATTTCTGGCGGCGCGGCTGCGCAAGGGCATGCAATTGGTCTTCCAGGGCAAGGTGAACTTCTTCCGCGATATGCCGCAGGTGGCAAACCCCGAATGGGAAGAGCTGGATATCGAGAACCTGCATACGCGCGGCATCGTGCCTGTATATCGCATGACAAAAGGCTTGCGCCCGCGTTTGTACCGCCGCACCCTCAAAATGCTGGTCGGCGAATGGGCGGGGCGGATGCCCGACCCAATTCCACCGCCGGTGCTGGAGCGGACTGAATTGGCGGACCTGGGCTGGGCGCTGCAGCAAGCGCATTTCCCGCTCGGCTGGGATCACTTGCGGCATGCAAAAAAGCGGCTGAAATTCGACGAGCTGCTCTTTCATCAATTGGCGATGCTGGCGCGGCGGCGCGCCTGGCAGTCGCTGCCAGCCGCGCCGCTGGCAATCGACGAAAAAGACTTCGCCGGCATTGTTGACGAGATCTTCCCCTTTGACTTCACGGATGGGCAGAAGAGCGCCATTGCCGATATCCGCGGCGACATGGCGGGGCGGCAGCCGATGAACCGGCTGCTTCAAGGCGATGTCGGCTCGGGCAAGACGGCAGTCGCCATCGCGGCGCTCGCCATCGCGTATGCCGAGGGCAAGCAAGCGGCGCTCATGGCGCCGACGGGCATCCTGGCGCAGCAGCATCTGCAAGTCGTCAGCGACGCCTTCAGCCGGCTGGCGCGCGCCGACAAACCCGTTATCGCCCTGTTGACAAGCGCGCTTTCTACATCAGAGCGCGAATCGATCTACCGTGGCGTCAGCGATGGCTCGATAGATATTGTCATCGGTACCCATGCGCTCATCCAAAAGAAGCTAGAATTTGCCGACCTGGGGCTGGCTATCATCGATGAACAGCAGCGTTTTGGGGTGGACCAGCGCGCGAATTTGCGCGGCAAGGGGCAGAACCCGCATCTGCTGGTCATGACCGCGACGCCCATCCCCCGCACGCTGGCGCTGACGCTGCATGCCGATTTGGACATCAGCGTTATGCGAGACAAGCCCGCCGGACGCCAAACCGTCACTACCAAAATCATCGACCCCGTCGCCCGCGAGCGGCTGAATGGCTTTGTCTTGAACCAGCTTGAAGGCGGACGCCAGGCATTTTTTGTGCATCCGCTGGTAGAAGAATCGCACACTATCGAAACGGCTTCGGCGCTGGAAGCCTACGAGCGGCTAAAAAAAGTGTTCTTCCGCTATCGCGTCTGCCTGTTGCACGGGCGGATGAGCGCGGAAGAAAAAGACGCGCTGATGGCGGACTTCGCCGCCCGCAAATACGATGTCATGGTTACAACTGCCGTCGCCGAAGTCGGCGTTGATATCCCCAACGCCAACATAATGGTCATCGATGGCGCTAACCGCTATGGCTTGGCGCAGCTGCACCAATTTCGCGGGCGCGTCGGCCGCGGGCAGCATCAATCCTACTGCTTCTTGCTGCCGGACACATCAGCCGCCGTGAACATTGACCGCATTCGCGCGGCGCAAGCGGGCGCGAACGACTCCAGCGCATTGTCCATCGCCGAGCAGCGCCTTTCCGCATTGGAAATGACCACTGACGGCTTTGAACTGGCGGAGCTGGACTGGCGCTTGCGCGGCGCTGGCGACCTGCTGGGGAGGCGACAAAGCGGCAGCAGCCAGCTCGAGCTGATGGAAGCGCTGTCCCCCGAGTTGCTCGCCGAAGCCCAGCGCGAGGCGCGCACAATTTACGAAGAAGACCCGGAGCTCGCCCTGCCCCAGCATCAGCTCCTGGCGGGGCGCGTGCAGGCGCGCCTGCGGGAAACCACCGATATCAGCTAGCGTGGCATCCCTCGGGTTTGCCTCTCGATTTTGCTAAGTGCATCAGCGGCGAAATCCGCCGCATTCTGCTGGCATATTGATTGGCGCGCTTGCCGCAGTGCCATTACAATGCGCACGAAGCTATCGGGAGTGTGCATGGCGGGTAAAAAAATCGCGCTGTATCCAGCAACTTTAGACCCTATACACTATGGGCATTTGGATATTGCGCTGCGCGCCTCCCGCTTTTTTGACCAGCTAATCGTGGCGATATATGCAAACCCAAAGAAAACCAAAGTGCTCTTTGACATTGATGAACGGGTTGCCTTGGCAGCGGAAGTTTTTCAAAAATACCCCCGTATTTCGGTTGCGCACTATTCGGTGCTGACAGTAGAATATGCGAAGCTGGTAGGGGCAATCGCCCTGATACGCGGCTTACGGGTGTTTGGCGATTTTGAGTTTGAGTTTCGTATAGGCATGGCAAACAAGAAACTGGCGCCAGAGTTAGAAACTATCGCCATATTGTCGGACGAGCAGTATATGCACATCAGCTCGAGCACGATCCGCGAGATTGCCGAGTTGGGCGGGGATGTCAGTTCAATGGTGCCGCCAGTAGTTGCGCGAGCTTTGCGACAAAAGTTTGCGCGCTGAGTTCTATCGAGAAGACCTGATTTGATTGGGGGAGGAAGCAATGGATATTCTACATCTGGTTAACCGTATGGAAGATTTGGTAGACGAAGGGCGGCGTTTTTTCACTACCAAGTACACTGTAGTTGACGAAGAACGGGTATTGGACCTCCTTGATCAAATGCGCATGTCGATACCGGATGAGATTGAAAAAGCCGCGCAGACGATAGAACAGCGCGACCGCGTGCTGGCGGAAGCCAATGAAGAAGCCGCGCGGATTGTGCAGCAGGCGCGCCAACACAGCGAAGATATGATTGACGAACATGATTTGGTCAAGCAGGCGAAGGTGCGCGCCGAATATGTGGTCGAGCAAGCCAATATACAGGCGCAGGCCATCACGCGGGAAGCGGATGAATATGTGCTCGCGCGCCTTAACCAGCTGGAGCAGCAGATCACCGGCTATCTCGCTGAAGTGCGCAATGGCATTGAGGATATGCAATATCAGGAAGCGGCTGCGGTGGAAGCGGCGCCGGAAAGCGATGTGATCGCTGCCGTCAGCGAGCCCGTGCCGCGCCCGATAATCAACTTTGACCGGCCAGCGCAAGCCCCGATAGGGAACGGCAGCTAAGTCCCTTATCCCGCTCTACCCTCCCCAAACAGGCATCCATTTGCTGATGTCTGTTTGTATTTTCTACCCGGTCGGGCGCGCGCTTCCAAGCTGTAACTCCCGGTGCGCTCATGCGCTTACTCTTCATCGCCGTTTGCTGGGTACTCGGCATCAGCCTGGCGCGCGTTTCCCCCGCGCTGACAGCGGAACCTTGGGCGGCGCTGACCATTTTGCTGGCGGCAGCCGCTCTGGTCTTGCGGGGATGGCGCTGCTGCTGGCTGCTGATTTTGCTGGCAGTTGTGGCGGCTGGCGGCTGGCGGCAATCGATTGTGCCGCAGTCCAGCGAAATCGCGTCCTATAACGGCTACATCGGCACAATTAGCGGCATCGTCATTGACGAGCCGCGCCGGCGCGCTGACAGCGTACAAGCGCGGGTTGCGGTCGATTCTGTTTTTGCCAATCAAAAAACGGCGGCAACGAGCGGGCTCGTATTAATAGAAGCGCGGGGCAACGCCAATATCGCGTACGGCGACCGCATCCGCGCAACTGGCGCGCTGGCGCTGCCCGCTACTTGGGACCGGTTCTCCTACGCCCACTATCTGGGGCGGCAGAATGTCTTCAGCATCATGCAAAACGCGGCGGTCGAAGTGCTTGATAGCGGCTTGGGCGACCCGTTTTTCTCGCGGCTGCTGGCTATCAAGGGCAGTTTGCGGCGTCAAATCGCTGATGCGCTGCCCGAGCCGCAAGCCGGGCTCTTGACGGGCATCCTCCTGGGCGATGAGAGCGGCATCGCGCCCGAGGTGTCGGCGGCTTTTGAGCGCGCCGGCGCCGCCCATGTTGTCGCCATCAGCGGCTTCAACATGGTCATCGTCAGCGCGATTGTGATTCGATTGCTGGCGCATATTTTCCGCGGCAACAAAGCGGTGATAGTCTTCGGCGCGGTCACGATTATCCTGCTCTACGCGCTGTTCGTTGGCGCCAAGCCAGGCATCTTGCGCGCCGCGCTGATGAGCAGCCTGCTGGTCATCGGCGCGCAGCTGAACCGCAAGACTTTCGTGCCCGCATCGATGGCATTCGCCACGGTTTTGCTTTCGCTGGCGGACCCGAATGTTTTGCTGGATATCGGCTTCCAGCTGAGCCTATTTGCGGTACTGGGTTTGAGCATCTTCGCCGACCCGCTGTCCGACCGCTTCCGCCGGCTGCTGCAGCGCATACTGCCAGCGCCCGTGGTGACGCCCCTGCACAACTTTCTCAACGAGCCGCTTATCGTGTCGCTCGCGGCGCAAATCGCAACTTTTCCGCTAATCATGCTGTACTTTGGGCGCTTTTCTTTGGTGGCAATCCCCGTCAACCTGTTGATAGTGCCGATGCAAACCGCGGTGCTGCTTCTGGGGCTGGCGGCGGTTGTGCTTAGCGTTTTTGTGCCGGCGCTGGGGCTGCTGGTATTCTGGGCGGAGCTGCTGCCACTATCCTGGACCATCACCATTGTCAGGCTCTTCGGCAGTTGGGAATTTGCCGATCTGCCTTTGATGGCAGACTCGCGGCTGCTTCAAGGCTTCTATCTGCTTTTGATCGGAGGCGCTATGCTGCGTTACGGGAATCCAACGCTTTGGCAGCGACTGCTCAGCATGTTATTGAGCAATGCCATCAAGTTGACCGCGCTTGCCGCAAGCGGAATCGTCACGCTTTTGCTGCTGGCGATGGCAATCAGCAGACCAGACGGGCAGCTGCATCTTTGGCTGCTTGACATGGGACATAGCAACGCCGTGCTGATACAGACGCCGGGCGGCATGCAGGGCTTGGTCGATGGCGGGCGCTTCCCCACCCGCCTGCTGACCGCCATTGGCGACCGCCTGCCCTTTTATGACCGCGAAATCGAATTCCTCGCCATCACCCATCCTGACGCCTGGGACATCGCCGCTCTCAGCGCCGTGCTGGAGCGCTATTCGGTTGGCGTCACGCTGTACCATGGGCAAGCCAATACCGGCGCGGACTATCTTAAAATCCGCGAGCAGCTCACGCGCAGTGAAAGCCCGATTGTGACGGCGCATGCGGGCAAGCGGCTTGAGTTTTCGGACGGCGTCCTGCTCGAAATCCTGCACCCGCAGGGCACACCAGGCATCATCGACCGGCTGGGCGATCAAGCGCTGGTCTTGCGCCTGAGCTATGGCGAAGTTTCCTTCCTGCTGACTTCTGACCTCAGCGTGGCGGGGCAGCGAGAGCTGCTGGCGGCGGGTATTTCTCCCGCGGCAACGGTGCTGCAAATCCCGCAGCATGGCGGGGCGCGGGCGGTCGACGGCGAGTTCCTGGCGCAAGCCGCGCCGCAGGTGGCGCTGCTGCAGAGCGATATCGCGAACCGGCGCGGCGACCCTGACCCGGATACCCTGGCGCGCTTCGTTGATGTGCCGCTGCTGCGCACCGACGAAATCGGCGCAATTCACTTGAGCACAGACGGCGTCGAGCTGCGCCTGCACAATTAAGCAAGCGCAAAAAAACAAGGGAAAGGCGCTCGCCCTCCCCTTTTCCGCTCGTTGCAGTTTGGTGCCTTAGTAGCGAATGTCTACATGTTTCTTGGAAGCCGCCGACTGCAAAATCGCGTCACAGATGACGGCGTTGCGATAGCCATCAACAAAAGTGGCGCCATAAGGCGCGACATCGGCATCGTTGACAATCGCGTTGAAGAAGTGGTGGAATTCGTGCACGAAGCTGTGCTCCCAGCCGATGATATGCCCGTGGGGCCACCAATTCTCCCAATAGGGATGGTGCGCTTCGGACACCAGGACATTGTGGAAGCCCTGGGTGGTATCGGGATTTTCGCCTTTCCAAAAGACATTGAGCTCGTTCAGCCGTTCCAGGTTGAAGTGAATCGAGCCATTTTCAGCGTTGATTTCAAAGGAGTTGAAGTTCTTGCGCCCCTGGGCGAAGCGCGTCGCCTCGACAGTGCCCAGCGCGCCATTGTCAAAGTCCAATAGCGCGACAAAGCCGTCATCAACATCAGACTTTGCCATGCCGCCGCTGCCATCAGGGCGTTCGGTGAGCCAGGTTTGCGCCAAGCCGGCGACAGCCTTAGGCTCGCCGACAAGGAAACGCGCCAGGTCGATGATATGCGCGCCCAAATCGCCCAAAGCGCCGCTGCCAGCGACCGCCTTGTTGAAGCGCCAACTGGTTTCCATCTCGGGGTCCATGCCCCATTCTTGCAGATAGACGGCGCGCCAGTGATAAATTCTGCCGAGTTTGCCGCTCTCGATCAGCTTTTTGGCTTGCTGGATTGCCGGCACAAAGCGGTAATTAAAAGCGACCATGTGTTTGACGCCGGCGCTTTGCACCGCGTCCAGCATAGATTTTGCTTCTTCCGCCGTGCGCGCCAGCGGCTTCTCACAGAAGACATGCTTGCCAGCGGCGGCGGCGGCGATGCAAGGCTCGGCATGGGCGTCATTGGGTCCGCCATTGTCCAGCAGCTGCACGCCATCATCGGCGATCAGGTCGCGCCAATCGGTGTAGGCGCGCTCGTAGCCATAGCGCTGCGCCGCGGCGGTGACAGCCGCTTCGTTGCGCCCGGCAATCGCCGCCAGCCGCGGGATTGCCACTGGCGGATACATCATGTAAGGGATTTTCTTGAAAGCGTTGCTGTGCGCCTTGCCCATGAAGGCGTAGCCAATCATGCCAATGCCGATTTCGGGCGCGTCGGCATCGCTCGCCGCGCCCGCCATGCTGGTGAAGCTGCTGCTGACTTGTTTTTCTTCAGCCATTGGGATTCTCCTGTCTGATACTTTCGGGCTTATTCGTCGGCGAAGGCGGCGTCAAAGGCGACTGCGGACGCGGTGAAATCGTTGGCTTTCACCCAGGCGGCGGATTCAGTCGCGCCAAACTCGCGGTCCATGCCGCTGTCTTCCCATTCGACAGAGAGGGGTCCGTTGTATCCAGCGCGGTTCAAAGCCCGTATCATCGCGTCGATATCAAGGTCGCCATGCCCCGGCGAGACAAAATCCCAGCCGCGGCGGGGGTCGCCAAAATTGAGGTGAGAGCCGAGGATGCTGGTAACATTATCCAGCGTAACTTTGGAGTCTTTGATGTGCACATGGAAGATACGATCGGCAAAGCGGTCGATGAATTTCACGGGGTCGAAGAGTTGATGGATGAAATGGCTCGGGTCAAAATTGAAGCCGAAAGCGGGGTGCCCATCCAGTGCCGCTACGCTCTTCTCCGCGGTGTAGATGTCATAGGCGATTTCGCCCGGGTGCGCCTCCAGCGCGAACTTGATGCCTTCGGCAGCAAAAGCATCAAGCACGGGACGCCAGCGGTCGGCAAATTCACGATAGCCGGCGTCCACCATTTCGTCTGATGTGGGCGGGAAGCGATAAATCAAATGCCAGACGGGGCTGCCGGTGAAGCCATTGACGACATCGACGCCGAAGGCTTTGGCGGCGCGCGCCGTGTCAATCATCTCCTGGGCGCAGCGGGCGCGCACGCCATCGGGGTCGCCATCGCCCCAAAGTCTATCGGGCAGGATGGCGCGGTGGCGCTCATCAATGAAGCCGTCCGCCACACACTGCCCCACGAGGTGATTGCTAATCGAGAAATATGCCAAGCCCTGCGCTTCCAACACATCTTTGCGCGACTGGATATAGGCATCGCTTTCCAGCGCCTTGTCGACTTCAAAATGGTCGCCCCAGCATGCCAGCTCCAAACCGTCATAGCCGAAGCTCTTGGCTTTTTCGGCGATGACTTCAAAGGGAAAATCCGCCCACTGTCCTGTGAATAAAGTTACTGGTCTTGGCATAGGTCTCGTCCTTTCAAGCGCTTTCCAAGCCTACAATTGCAGTATGCAGGCATCTAGTATAGCGAGCAATCGCTTTTGTACCAATACAGCGCCAAGAAGGCACAGGGCAATTGCATCAAAATATACTTCACCACAGAGACGCAGGAAGTAAATGCAACAAAGTAATTAGAATGTGAAAGCGCGGAGATTCGACAAGGATTTTTACCACCGAGTACACCGAGATACACCGAGAAAAGCACGAGAAATCTCTTTAAATCTTTACTCGGTGTGCTCAATTTTCCTCTGTGTTCTCGGTGGTAAGGGCTGTGTACAAACTACCCTGATAAATGAAGAAGCATAGAGCCATTTCAAGAATATACTTTGTGTCTTTGTGGTGAAAAACAATTTGATGCGATTGCCCTGCCCTGCCGATGGCATGTTGTGCATAGCTTGCGCCTTTTGTTATTATTGCGCGAAGCATCAGCAACACAGTCGCGAGGCGCATCCTTATGTACAACGGCTTAAAAGTAATCGACTTTCATGTGCATTTCCCAACGCGGCGGGAGTGGTTTATGGGACCCGGACCCAACCCGCGCCAGCAATATGCAGACCGGGTTGGCGAGCGGCGGGCGCGAGTCGCGCGGGAATTCGCCATGAGCTACAACCGGCAATGGCGCGCCACTTGGGGCTTTGAAGGTCCCGAGCGCGGCAGCTATAGCGATGAGGAGCAAGCCGACCGCTGGGCAGAGGAAGTGCGCCGTTATGGCTTGCGCGCGGTGGGTTTTGTCACCGGCGGCGGCAACAAGAATCTGGCAAGCATTATCAAGCGGCATCCGGATATATTTGTCGGCTTCGCGCATAATTATCTGTTTGATGAAGGTGCGGCGGATGAAGTCCGCCGGGCGGTGCGCGAAGATGGCATGAAAGCCTATAAGCTGCTGGCGCCATCGCTGGACCGCCCAGTAGAAGACGAAGCCGCCTACCCCGTTTGGGAAGCCTGCGCCGAGCTGGGCATACCCGTCTTGATTCACTTCGGCATCCAGGGCAGCGGCGGCGGCATCGCCTGGCATCAAAATATCAACCCGTTGAAGCTGCATAATGTCGCCAAGGACTTCCCGGATGTTACCTTTGTGGTGCCGCATTTCGGCTGCGCCTGGATCCGCGAGACTTTACAATTGTGCTGGGCTTGCGGCAATGTCTGCATCGACACTTCTGGCTCCAACCAATGGGTCAAATGGGTGGATGGCGAGTGGGATACCAAGAAGCTCTTCCGCAAATATATGGAAACCATCGGTCCCGAGCGCATCATCTTCGGCACGGATTCCAGCTATTTCCCGCGGGGATTTGCCGAGCCCTATATCAAGCAGCAGATACGCGATGTGCGGGAACTGAATTATCGGGAAGCGGATATCCAGTTGATATTTGGCGGCAACGCGGCGCGGCTCTTCAATATCGAGCTTTGATGCCAGCGGCGCATTTGGCAATGCCGTCAAAATTGAGTACAGTCTATACGGTCAAAACAAATTCACAGCAAAAGGAGCAGAAAATGACTAGGAAGCTATTAATCTTGGCGATTTTGGCGCTTATTACCGCGAGCCTTGGCGGGTTCGCGCTGGCGCAAGATGATGTCGTCGAGATTGAATATTGGCAGTACAACTTCGGCGCCCGCGTCGAGGCGATGAACGAGCTTATCGCTCAATTTGAAGAAGCCAATCCGAACATCAAAGTTGTGCACAACAGCGATATTCCCTACGCCAACTTCCGCGATGAGCTGGCGGCATCGGCGCCGGCGGGCGTGGGACCCGATGTTGTTACGCTATATTTCGGCTGGATCATCGCCTTTGTTGATGCCGGCTATTTGGTGCCATTGCCGGAAGAGCCCTTCAGCGAAGACTTCATCCGCGCGACCTTCTCGCCGATGGTGGCGAATTCCAAGTACCTCGGCGATTATTGGGCGATACCAACGGCTGTGCGCTCGCTGGCGCTGTTCTGGAACAAGGACATCCTCGCTGACGCCGGCTTGGATCCCGATTCTCCGCCGGCAACTTTGGACGAATTCCAGGAAATCGCCATCGCCACCACCGCCTATGATGGCGACCCCAGCGACATTTTGAGCATCACGCGGCAGGGTTTCTCGCCGACGATGGAAGGGCAGATTCATCACTGGTTCCGCGATGTCTTAATCCGCCAATTCGGTGGTTCTTCCTACAGCGAAGACGGCAGAACCGTGACCTATAACAGCGAAGCCGGCTGCGAGGCATTTTCCTGGGTACTCGATTTTGAGAGGGAATATGTAACGGGCAGTTTCGACATCATGGATGGCTCCACCAATGCCTTCATCAATGGCGAAGTGGCGCTGCACATCGATGGCTCCTTCCGCGTTGGCACCATCCGCGCCAACAATCCGGAGCTGAATTATGGCGTTGCCGAGCTGCCGGTGGGACCCAATGGCGAACATCATACTTTTGGCTCTTACTGGACACATGGCTTGACCCGCCGCGCCGCCGCTGACCCCGCGCGCCGCGAAGCCGCCATCAAATTCCTGGAGTTCATCACCACGCCAGAAGCGGGGGCGCTCTGGGTGAGCATCGTGGGCGAGCTGCCGGCGCAGTTGGCATCCGCCAGCGATGAAGAACTATTGGCTGACCCGATTCTGGGTCCCTTCTCGGCGGGGCTGGAATACGCCAATGCGACCTTCTTTGTCGATGAAAGCGCGCAAAGACAGGTGCTGCTGGACGCCTATGATTTGGTTGTCCTGGGCGGGATGGACCCCTGTGACGCGCTGGATGAAGCCGCTGCCATCGAGCAGGAATTGCTTGACGAATTCTGGGCGAGCCGCGAATAGCAACGCCGATTGAGAGTATAAACTGCGCCGGGCGGATGATGTAGGTTCCGCCGGGCGCAGCTGCATCACAATGAGGAGAGCGCGCAAGTATGAAAGAGAAAAACGAACATATCTATGAAGCGGGTTTTGAAGATGGCTTCCGCGCCGCGGCGGGAAGCGGGCAGCCGCTGGAAGCGCGCAATCAAACGGCATTTGTCCTTGGCCTGATTGCCGGCTTCTTTGGCGTTTGGGGGCTCAGCCATGTGCTCAACAACAAGGTGGGCAGCGGCTGCCTCTGGATGCTCATAATTGGACCGGTTTTGGCGGGCATCCTCGGCGGCGCGATCGTGGCAACTGGCGGCTTGGGCGCGGTGGTAGTGGTGCCGCTGTGGCTCTACATTGTCTATGCGCAAGCCAAGTCCGGCGCCAGCAACTTCAATTAGAAAAGAGCAAGCAGTTTGCGACCTTGGCATTTGACGCTGGCGCGCCGCAAGATTGTATGGGCGTATATTTTTTTGGCGATTCCGATCGTCTTCTTCGCCTATATCCGCATCTACCCGGCGCTTTTTGCCTTCCAGATGAGCCTCTACGACTACAATCCGCTGTCGGCGGAGCAGCCTTATGTCGGTTTTGAGAATTATGAAAAGCTCTGGAGCGAGCTGGGCAAGCGCAAGTCCCCCACCAAAGCCGCTTTTCAAAATACCATAAATTATGTTTTGTTGGGTGTGCCTGTCCAGCTCTGCCTGGCGCTGGCGGTCGCCTTGATGCTGAACGAAATCCGCTTTTTGAGCACCATCTACCGCATATTATTCTTCTTGCCATTTGTTACCTCGACCATCGCCATCGCCTGGGTCTTCCGCATGTTGTATCAGCCGCGCTTTGGCTTGTTTAATGTGGTCTTGCAGCTGCTGTCATTGCCGCAGCAGCCCTTCCTCAACAGCCCGCAGCAGGCGCTGCCATCGGTGCTGGCGCTTGTCATCTGGCAGGGCATGGGCTTCGCCGTCATCATCTTCCTCGCCGGCTTGAAGCAGATACCGCGCACCTATTACGAAGCGGCGGAAGTCGATGGCGCCAGCCGCTGGCATACCTTCCGCTACATCACCCTGCCTTTGCTCAACCCCAGCATCGTCTATCTGCTGGTCTTGCAAACCATTTCCTTCTTGCGCATGTTCGCGCCAGTGGTGGCGATGACCGAGCAGGGGCGCGGCGGTCCGCTGGATGCGACGACAACCGTCGTCTTGCGCGTCTACCGCGAAGCTTTCCAGAGCTTCAATATGGGCTATGCCTCATCGCTGACTGTCGCCCTCTTCGCCATGATATTGGGCGTGACCATCATCCAGCTTTCGGTCACATCAAGACGGATTAACTGAGGGCAGCGCCGTGGACTCCATCACCCCTTCAAATCTTTTCAAAGACGAAGCGCCAGTGCGCGGGGTGGGCCGCGCCGAAGACTGGAAATACAAGGTATTTTCCTATCTGCTGCTGACTTTGATTGCCTTGACGATGATTGTGCCCTTCATCTGGATGCTGTCCACCTCGGTAAAGCCGGAATCGGAGATATTGCGGCGCAATCTCTTCCCGGTCGAGCCGACTATGGACAATTACACGGAGGTCATCAACGAGACTGACCTGCCGCTGTGGTACAAAAATTCCTTCATCGTGGCGGTCATCTGCACCGTGAGCGTGGCATTTTTTGATGCGCTGGCGGGCTTTGTCTTCGCCAAATACGAATTCCCCGGCAAGCGCCCGATATTCATCGCCTTTCTCTCGTCGCTGATGGTGCCGACCGAAATGCTTTTGATTCCCTGGTTTATCATGTCTTCCAATCCGCCGATACCGGCGGGCGGCACCTGGGTGGATACCTATTGGGGCATCGCCTTCCCCGGCGTGATAACCGCCGCCGGCATCTTCCTCATGCGGCAATTTATGCAGGGAGTGCCCGACGAATTGCTGGACGCCGGGCGCATCGATGGCGTCAGCGAATTTGGCTTGTTTTGGCGGGTGGCGGTGCCGCTCAGCCTGCCTGCCATCGGCGCTTTGAGCATCTTCACCTTCCTCGGCAATTGGAACGCCTTCATCTGGCCCCTGATTGCCACCACCCGCAGCGAAATGTTCACGCTGCCGGTGGGCATCCAGCAATTTTCGTCCGAAGCGCAAACACCCTGGAACCTTATCATGACTGGCGCTTCGCTCTCGGTGATTCCGCTGATGATTGTGGTCATCATCTTTCAGCGTTATATCATCGAGGGCATCGCCTTGACGGGGTTGAAGGGCTAGCCATGTCGGGGCGCTCAGCCGCTTTCCCGCATCCGCTGTACCACAAATATGTCTTGCAGCCCTACTACCGGGACGCGAAAATCTATTATTTCGCGCCGATGATGGCGGCAAATCGGGCGCATGTCGTCATGCTTTGCCGTTGCGGCATCATCACGCGGGAGAATGCGGCGGCGCTGCTGATGGCATTGGACCAAGTTGACTTGCTTGGCGTCGCCGAGCTGACGCTGCCATCGGCGGCGGAAGATCTCTTCTTCGCGATAGAAGCCAAACTCATCGAATTTGCTGGCGTGGCGTATGGCGGCAACTTGCAGCTGGCGCGCAGCCGCAACGACCTCGGCTATGCTTTGACGCGCATGGCGCTGCGCCCGCTGCTGCTGGCGGCGGCGGCGGACCTGATATGCCTGCGCGAGAGCCTGCTGGCATTCGCCCGCGAGCACCTGGAAACTTTGATGCCCGGCTACACGCATACGCAGCCGGCGCAGCCAACGACAATGGCGCATTATATCGCGGGGGTGTTGGCGGGCTTGGGGCGGGATATGACGCGGCTGCGCGCCGCGTATGCCACCAACAATCAGAGCCCATTGGGCGCAGCCGCTTTGACTGGCACCGCTTTCCCTATTGACCGCCAGCTCTGCGCCGATTTGCTCGGCTTCGATTCGGTGCTGCTCAGCACTTATGACAGCGTCGCCGCCTCCGACAATTTGACCGATGTGGGCGCGGTAGTAACTTCTCTGGGCGTGAATTTGTCGCGCTTCAGCAAAGACATGCTGTTTTGGGCGACGCGGGAAAGCGGCGCTATCCGCATAGACGACAGCTTCGTGCAAATCAGCTCGATTATGCCGCAGAAGCGCAACCCCGTTGTACTGGAGCATTTGCGCGCGCGCATCAGCCGGATGCTGGCGCAGGCGGCGGGCATCGCGCTGCAATGCCACAATATCCCCTTCGGCGACACGCAAGATATCGAAGACGAAATCTTCCCGCTGCTATTTGGCTCTTTGGAAACGGCGCAGGAAATCTTGCAGCTCTACGCCGCTGTCATCGACACGCTGGAAGTGCAAGTCGCGCATCTGCGGGAGCGGGCTGGCGCTGGCTTCACCACCGTAACCGAGCTGGCGGATACGCTTGTACGCGAGTGCCGCCTGTCCTTCCGCCAGGCGCACAGCCTGGTATCGGCATTTGTGAGCGCGGCGGCGGAAGGCGGGCTTTCTCCCGAGCAGCTTACCGTCGCGGAATTGCAGGCATTGGCGGCGGAGCAGCTGGGCATCACCCTCGATTTACCGCCAGAGCACTTCCAGCGGGCGCTGGACCCAGCCGCCTTTGTACACAGCCGTAGTCTGTCCGGCGGCGCGGCACCCGCCGCTACCGCTGCCGTCCTGGAAGCGCAGGCGGAGCAGATAGCGGCGGACAGAAGCTGGCTGCAAGGCCGGCGTCAGGCGCTGGCAGCCGCCGATGATGCGCTGCTGGCGGCGGCGCGTGATTTGACTGGCTAGCCCTCGTCCGCAGCGTCAGGCTCGTCGATATCCGATTCACCTTCGAGCGTCATCAAGTAGGCGACGATATCAAATATCTGCAAGTCGCTATAAATCTCCGCCCAATTCCGCGGCATCAGCTCGGGGTCGAAATCCGCCACCAGATAGGCTTGCGGGTCGATGATGGACTCGTAGATGTATTCAGCAGCGCTCTGACCAGCGACCCGCTCGGCAGCGCGGTCTTTGATATTGAGCAAGCCCGGACCCAAGTTGGTCTTTTCGCTATCAGCGAGGTGACAATTGGCGCAGGAGTAGTTGGCGGCGTCCTGAAAGGTCTCGAACAGGAGCTTGCCATTTTCCGCATCGCGGACGGCAACCAGGCGGTCAATCGGCGATTGCACTGGTGCCGCTGTAGGTTCGGGCGTCGGGGATGGCAGCGGCGTCGAAGTAGCTGTGGGCAGCGGCACGGGTGTCGCCGTTGGTGGCAGCGGCGTCGCTGTCGGCAGCGCAGTCGGCTGGATGGCGGCGGCGCGCTCTTCGACGGCAAGCGGCGTGGCGCTGGCTGCCTGCAAGACTGGCTCGGCAAGCGTCCCGCAGCCCGCAAGCATAAGCGCCATGGCAAGCACGATGAATAGTGCGGGCAGCGCCATCAATGGCTGGCTGTTTTGCGATCTGATCATTCGTCACATCCTGTCCCCATCAGTGGGTTTCAGTTCTGCGGCACTTCCCGCATAGTATCGCAAATGGCGGCGAGAACTTGTAGGGTCATGCCGCGGCGGGGTGTATACATTCGGGGCTTTACCGAAGCGCCCCTCCCCAAATTTGCGAATATGCAAAAGTGGACTCGGCGCGGTCAAATATGTGCTAAACTATGCTAAGTTAAGAAGCATTTCGAAAGCGATAGTCGGGATAACAGAAAGGCACAAAAATGAAGCGGATACTGATTTTCTTAAGCCTGCTGCTGCTATGCGTCGCCGCGCCCTTGAGCGCGCAAGACGCGGATGTGGCACCGGGACCAGGGCTGGGCGGCATCGTCATCAACTCCAGCACCTCTGGCGACCCCGCCACCTTCAACCCGCTGATAAGCAGCGATACGGCATCCAGCAATGTGCACAGCTGGCTATACCCGTCAATTTTCACCATAAATCCCCACAACGGCTTGGAAGAGCCGAACCTGGCTGGCGGCATGGCGTCTGGCTGGGAATATGATGAGAGCGGCACGGTGTTGACGATCCATCTGCGCGAAGATATCGCCTGGAATGATGGCACGCCGATTACCTCCGCCGATTATCTGTGGGCGGTGGAAGCGACCCGCAGCGGCGAGATTGACAGCCCGCGCGCCGGCGTCTTCGAGACGATGGCGGATGGCACACCGGCCGGCGGCAAAATCGTCAATGTGGAAGCGCCGGATGACTACACGGTTGTCGTAACTTTCAGCGAGGCGGATTGCATCTCCTTCAGCGATGTCAACGACATCACGCCGGTGCCCGCGCATATCTTCTCCGAGCTGTATGCCGATGGCTACGCCGGCATCATGGACGAGCCGCGGCGCATTCCAACCGTTACCTTTGGTCCCTTCAAAGATGTTGAATTTGCCGCGGGCGAGCGCATCAGCCTGTTGGCGGATCAATCCTATCCCGATTCCATCCTAGGGTTCGTCAGCCCCTCCGAGCATGTTACCTTGCAAGTGGCGGATGAAAATGTCGCCACCGAGCGTTTCATCGGCGGCGAATTCAGCATCCTGGCGGTGCCATCCACGCGGCAGAACGAATTCCGCACGCAAGAAGAATTGCTGGAATTCCCGCGCTTCGAGTTCACCAGCAACGGCTTCAGCTTCTTTGGCATGAACCACGCCAACCCAGACAACCCGCAGCCGGGACTGGATGAAGATGGCAATGTGATACCGCAGGAGCCGCATCCCGTGTTGGGCGACAAGCTGGTGCGGCAGGCGATTTCGCACGCGGTGGATATTGACGCGCTGATTGAAGGCATCCGCGATGGCAATGGCGTGAAAGTCGCCACGCACACAATCCCGACTTCCTGGGTCTACAACCCGGGTCTGCAATATGTCTATGACCCGGCGCTGGCGATGGAGAAGCTGACAAAAGCGGGCTGGATCGACCACGATGAGGACCCGGAAACCGCCCGCATCTGCCAGGATTGCCTCTTCGCCCGCGAAGTGGACGCCGACTTCAACGGCAGCGAATTGGCGCTGGATTTGCATGTGCCAACTGGCAGCGACACCAGCGAGCAGATGGGCTTGTTCTTCCAAGCCGAGATGAACAAGGTCGGCTTCAACGCCAACTTCGAGGCGATCGACTGGGGCAGCGCCTTCATCCCCGAGCTGGTGGGACAGACTTTCGACATGAATATGCTGGGCTGGAGCTTGGGCTTGCCCGTCGACCCGGATATCTCGGCATTCTATTTTCCGGAAGTGGATGTGCCGGGCTCGGGCTTCAACTTTGTCTCCTACTATAACGAGGAGCTGATTGAGCTCAACAACCAGGGGCGCGTCGTCCCGGGCTGTGATACCGAAGCCCGCGCCGAGATTTATGAGCGTGTGCAGGAAATCCTCTTTGAGGATATGCCCTACTTCTATATGTATGTGTCGGAGTCGATGACGGCAGTGCTGCCGGGCACCGAGAATTGGAACCCCACGCCCTACTCCCGCACCTATTCGACTGACGCCTGGGTATCGCCGGCGATTGCGATGCCATAAGGCTACGCCGCGAAGCCGCCAGGGGGCATCCGCTCTCTGGCGGCTTTGCCAGCGCAAGCGGGCCTGATTCCATGCAAAAATACATTCTTCGGCGGATTGTTCAAGCGCTGCCCACGCTGTTGGGCATCACCTTCATCGTCTATTTCATCATGCTGCTGGTGCCGGGCGATCCCGTATCCCTGCTCGCCTTTGACCCCACCCTGCGCCAGGACGAGCGCGACCGCCTGGCGCGGCAGTTGGGCGTCAACGACCCCTTTATCTTGCAGTATTTGCGCTGGCTCATCGGCGATGACTGGATGATGGTCGATACCAATGCCGATGGCGAGGTGGACGCCTGGGGCGACAATTATGGCATTTTGCGCGGCGATTTTGGCACTTCGTTTAAGTTCCGCGGCTCCAACCCCTTGACGCTGATTGCCGAGCGTTTGGGCGCCACCATCGAGCTTAATATCGCGGTGCTGCTGGTGGGGCTGACGAGCGGCATCACCATCGGCGTATTGGCGGCGGTATCCCGCGGCGGCTGGTTCGATAAAAGCACACGCGTACTCGCGGTTGTGGGGGATTCGGTGCCAGCCTTTTGGCTGGGGCTGATGGTGCTGGTATTTTTTGGCATCGCTTTGCCGCGCGATATTTTGGAGCCGATGGGCATCGGCAATGGCAGCCCGCTCTTGCCGATGGGAGGGCGCTGCCCGCCCGTGCGCGGCGGCTGCCCGCCGATATTCCTGCGCATCCACTTTTTGATATTGCCCACCGCCGTCAGCGCCTTTGGCGTGATTGCCGTATGGTCGCGTTATATGCGCGCCTCGATGCTGGAAACGATTAATGCCGATTTCATGCGAACTGCGCGCGCCAAAGGCTTAAACCACAGCCAGGTCTGGTTTCGGCATGGCTTGCGCAACGCCATCTTGCCCTTCGCCGTGTTTTTGGGTCCCACATTCGTTGGCTTGCTGGGCGGCTCGGTGATAATCGAGCGCATCTTCACCTGGCCCGGCGTCGGGCTGCTGACATTTGACGCGCTGGTGAGCCGCGACTACCCGATGGTAATGGCGAATGTCATGATTGCCTCGGTGCTGACAGTGCTCGGCTACATTTTATCCGACATTCTCTACGCCATATTTGACCCGCGCGTGCGCTTTTGAGGCGCGAACTGGCTTATGAATAGCAACAAAATTGCGAAGTTGGACGCTAAATCCAAGCGGGACGAGCGCCAGTCCCTGACGATGTGGCAGCGCAGTTTGCGCCGCCTGCGGCGGGACAAGCCGACGCTGCTCGCCATGTTCACGGTGCTGCTCTTTGCGCTGCTGTCGCTGTTGGCACCGCTGCTCAGCGATGTTATGGGCATCAACCCGAATGAGCAGAATGTGCGCAACAATTATGCGCCGCTCTTCAGCGAGGGGCACCCGCTGGGCACGGACGAACTGGGGCGGGACCATCTCAGCCGGCTGCTTTATGGCGGGCGGATATCGCTGGGCATCGCCTTTGCCGCCGCTTTTCTCACGCTGGGCATTGGCGTCGCGATTGGGGTCTGCGCGGGCTTTTACGGCGGCAAGCTCGACGATTTCATCAACTGGTTTATTATCACCTTGAACTCGATACCGGGTTTGTTTCTGCTCATTCTCATTTCAGCGCTGCTCTCGCCCACTCCGTTGACGCTGGTACTTATCTTCGCGATTTTGGGCTGGACGGGCGTGACGCGGCTGGTGCGCGCCGAGACCTATTCCATCAAGGAGCGGGAATATGTGCTCGCCGCCCGCGCCATCGGCGCATCGCCCTTCCGAATCATGTTTGTGCATATCGTGCCCAATATATTTTCCCTGCTGATTGTTAGTTTGGTGCTGGGCATGAGCGGGCTGATTTTGGCAGAATCCGCGCTGAGTTATCTGGGATTTGGCATCCGCGCGCCGATTCCAACCTGGGGCAATATGCTCAGCGGCGCTTTCGCCTATATGCGGCGGGCGCCGCATCTGCTGTTCCTGCCGGGCATTCTCATCAGCGTCACGGTATTTTGCTTCTATTTGATAGGCGATGGCTTGCGCGATGCCTTCGACCCGAAAATCGCCGCCTGATGGAGCGCTCGGTGCTAAAAATAATCTGGCGCGATTGCTCTGTCCCGCTGCTGACAGGCACTGGACAGGCGCTCCCGCCCATGTTATGATGCGCGCTTGAAATATGAGATTGACGGGCGCTAATCCGCCCGAGAGACGGGTAAAGGAGTTGCGGGCAGCCGCCCGCGCGGAAGAGCTATGGCAAATCACAAATCCGCAATAAAACGCATCCGGCAGAACGAAAAGCGGCGCATCCAGAACCGCCATTTCCGCAATCGCGCGCGCACTTTGGTGAAAAAAGCCCGCACCGCCATTGAAAGTGGCAACCTGGAAGAAGCGCGTGAGGCGACCGCCAGAGCCGTGCGCGACCTGGACAAATTGGCAAGCCGCGGCATCGTGCACAAACGCAACGCCGCCCGCCGCAAAAGCCGCTTGCAGACGCAGTTCAACAGGCTGGAAGCCTAGCCGCTGGCGAGAAGCCCTTCAGCACCCCGCCAGCTTAGAGGTCTTTTAAGAGCTGCAAGAGGCGCTCGATTTCCTCTAGTGTGTTGTAGTGCGCGATGCCGATGCGCACCATGCCCTCGGGCCTGCCCAGCGCCTGCATAATTTCGGGCGCGTAATAATCGCCGCTCCACACATAGACATGCGCCGCCGCCAGCGCCGCCGCGATTGCATCCGGCGAGCGCCCTTCTTTGGCGATGGCAACTGTAGGCACACGCTGATGGAAACGCTCGGCATCGGTGATGCCGGCGATGGTCAGGCCAGGGATAGAGCGCAAGCCAGCAATCAGCGCGGTGACCAGCTCCCGCTCATAGTCCTGCACCGCTGCCATGGCGCGCTTGAATTGCAAGCGGCGTCCAGAATACTGCGGGAAATCCGCATCGCCATAGCGCTCGCCCAATGCCGCCCAATAGTCCAAGCAGGCGCTTAAGCCATTCCAGGTCTCGAAGCTCGGAGTGCCATTTTCCCAGCGGTGGGGCGCGCTGTCTTTTGCCGGGCGAACTTTGTAGACGGGCAGCTCGTTGAGCAAGCGCGAGCGCCCCCAGAGTATGCCCAGGTGGGGACCGTAGAATTTATACGCCGAGCACAGCAGGAAATCGCAGCCGATAGCCTGCACATCCAGCGGCACATGCGGCGCGCTTTGCACAGCGTCAACGACATGCCAGGCACCCGCCGCGCGCGCCATGTCGGCGATTTGCCTTACCGGGTTGATGCTGCCGACAGCGTTAGAGGCGTGCACGGTGGCGACAAGCCGCGTGCGCTCGGTCAGCGCCGCTTCCAAAGCGCCCATATCCAATGTGCAATCGGCGGCGTGCATATCAACCCATTTAAGGCTTAAGCCATAATCGCGGGCGATAAGCGCCCACGGCGAGACATTGGCGTCATGATCCATGCGCGTCAGCACAATCTCATCGCCAGGATTCAGCATCTGGGCGATGGAGCGACTCAAGTTGAAGCAGAGGGTGGTCATATTTGGCCCGATAACGATTTCATCGGCGCTGGGCGCGTTCAAGAAATCCGCCATGCGGGCGCGCGTTTCCTGCGCCATGGCATCGCTGCGGCGGCTGGTGGCGAAGGCGCCGCCCGAATTCGCGTTCATCGTCATATAGTATTCAGTAACGGCAGCCATCACCGCCCGCGGGACTTGTGTGCCAGCGGGATTATCCAGGAAAATCGGCAAAGTGCCGTCAGCAGCCCGCTGGTTGAGCGAGGGGAATTGGGCGCGGATTTCGTTCACATCAATCGGCATGAGCATTCCATTGCAATTTGCTTGTTAAGCCGTCAGTCGAGACGCTAGACGCAACTATAACAAAAGCGGCGGGAGAAGTGTACGCGCAGTCCTCGCGGCTTTGCGGCGGCATCAGCCCGAGGGTTTGTCAATGGCGGCGCGGACGCGGCGCGTCAGTCGAATGAACTCCGGCTGATACATCATCTCCACATGGCGCGGTCGGGGCAGAGTGTTGTTAATATCATCGACGATTGTCCCTGGTCCGCGCGACAGGACAATCAAGCGGTCGCCCAGCAGAACCGCCTCGTTGATGTCATGCGTGACCATGATGACCGTCTGCTCCCCGCCAGCGCGCAGGCGCAGCAGCTCCAGGCTGAGCCGCTCCCGCGTCAGGGCGTCCAGCGCGCCGAAGGGTTCGTCCAGCAGCCAGACTTTGGGCTGCTGCACGATGACCCGCCCGAGGGCGACGCGCTGCGCCATCCCGCCGGAGAGCTCGGCGGGGTAAGCATGTTCAAAGCCATTTAAGCGCAGTTGCGGCAGCAGCGCGCGCGCGATGCGATGACGCTGCTGCCGTGGCATGCCGCGCAATTCCAAAGGCAGCGCGATATTTTGTAAGACTGTGCGCCAGGGCATCAAATTGGGGTCTTGGAACATGATGGCGATGTCGGCGCTGGGCGCTTGTATCAGCTGGGCTTGATAGCGCGCGCTGCCCGCTGATGCTGCCTGCAAGCCAGCCAATACACGAATCAATGTGCTTTTGCCGCAGCCGCTGGGACCAAGCACACAGACGAATTGACTGTCGGCAACATCAAACGAAATTGGTCCCAGAACGGGCAGCAAATCGCCGGCGGGCGCGCGAAAGCTGACAACCAGATCGCGCAGGCTGAGTATCACTTTTCGCGCTCGGGTAGAAAATCGTTGCTGAAGGCGGCGCTGAGGTCTTGCTCGGCATCATCAAGGAAGCCCATAAGCGCGAGGGTTTCGCCCATCGCCTGCCAAGACGCCAATTCGCTGAAGCCCAGCCGCTCGGCATCCCAGAGCTCAACAGAATTAAGCAGCACCTGGAATTGCGCCGATTCGCCGGGCGGGAACTGCTCCGCCAGGCTTTGATGCAGCGCGGCGCGGCTGGCGGCGACAGCATCCCGACTTGGGGATGTCGTCAGGAACTCGGCTTGATGCGCCGCTATCTGCTTCAGCTCGGTGATGAAAGCGCCTGTTTGCGGCAGATTTTCCACATAGGGCAAGCTGGCGAGATAGGCGGCAGCCGGATTGTTGATAACCGCCCGCAGTGCCTGCGTCAAGGCGCTGACCATAAGCGCCGCGGCGTCCGGGTTCTCATCCAGCAGCGCGCGATTGACAATCAAGCCATTGGATACCAAATCAACCGCGGAAGCCACCGATGCCACGGCGACATCCGTTACCGAGCCGCATTCATTTTGCGCAGCCAGGTTGCGGATTTGCAGCGGCTCGTTATTGATGTAGACGACGGCGGCATCAACCGCGCCCAGGCAGAAGGCTTCCGGCGCGTTAAAGCCAATCTCGTTGAGCTGAACATCCGCCTCGCTCAAGCCGCCGCTTTGCAGCAGGGTGATAAAGCCGCTGTAACTCGCGCCGAAGCGCCCGGGAATGCCGATGGTCAAGCCGCTTAAATCAGCCACTTCCTCTATGGGCGCGGCGGCATCATACACCAGCCCGACCGGATAGCGCTGGAACCATTCGAAAATGTACATGACATCGCGGCTTTGGGCGCGCGCCAGAATGACTTGTTCGCCGCTGACGATGCCAAAGTTGGCTTGCTGCACCGCGACCAAATCAAGCACTTCCGGTTCTTGCAAGTGCTCCAGCGTTACATCAAAGCCAGCATCCGCGAAATAGCCGCCGTCAATGCCGACATAGAAGGGCGAGAATTGCACATTGGGGATGAAGGTCAAGAGGATGCGTTCGGCTTGCAGTTCGGTCTGCGCGGCGGCGAATGGCGCGCCGCAAGCCAGCAATAGAGCGAATATGCGGATGAATGTGAACATAGCGCGGGCTTACCTCGACAGTCTATAGGGCTGAGCGGCGCTGCCATGCCAGCAAGCGCCATTCGAGCAGAGTTACCAAGCTATACAGGCTGAGGGCGATGGCGGTCATCGTCAGTACGCTGACAAAGACAAGCGGCGTATCGTATTGATTGCGCGCGAGCGTCACGAGGAAGCCCAAGCCACTGCCAGAAGCGACAAATTCGCCAACGACCGCGCCGATTATCGCCAAAGTTGTGCTGGTTTTTAAGCCCGCCAGCAGGACGGGCAGCGCCGCCGGCAGCTCCAAATGGCGGAAGGTCTGCCAGCGGCTGGCTTTAAGGGAGCGCATCATATCCCGCAAGCGCGGGGAGACGCCGCGGATGCCAACAATCATATTCATCAGCGCGGGGAAAAATACAATTACCGCGGTGGTTACCACTTTGCTCTGAGGTCCTTGCCCGAACCAGATGACAAGCAGTGGCGCATAGGCGACAATCGGTGTGGATTGAAAGGCGACGATAATCGGCGACAGGATATATTCCAGCAGCGGGACCTTGGCAATCGCATAACCCAGCGCCAGCGCTATGCCCAAGCCGATGGCTAAACCATAGAGCATTTCTTCCAGAGTCGTCGCGCTGTGTTTTGCCAGGCTGCCATCGGCGAGCGCATCCGCCAGCGCCGTGAAGACAGCGCTGGGCGGCGGCACCAGAATGGGCGATATGAGCGCGCGCGCGGTAATCCAGTGCCAGCAAGCTAACAGAAATAGCAGGCTAAAAAAAGGCGACAGCTTAAGCGCCGCACCCGAACCCGCCACCAAAGCGGTCTTGCGCTGCTTGTTTTTTCGCTGCGCCTTTTGCCGCATATCGCGCCCCAAGCGCTTTGGAGGCTGCGGGCGGGCATGCGGCGGCTCGCCAAGGGCGCTGGGCACCTCAGCTCACGAAGGCATATCCAACCGCACGGGCTGCGCCAGGCAGCTCGCGCCCCCTTCTCTCATCCGGACTGTCACCGTCGGCTCCGGTTTCTCACCGGAATCCACCTGAGCGCTTCTTCATCAGAAGTCGTCAGGGTCGCGGGCTTGTCATGCTGCCGCATGCATCGCCGCCGGTAGGGACTTTCACCCTGCCCCGAAGGTTGGTCGAACTCAATATGACGCGCAGTATAGCAGCGCCAGCGCATTTTTCAATCTGAAGTTCTCAACCGAAGCTCTAAAGTTGCGCGACAGCAGCCTTTTCCCGCGCGGGGGAGCGGCTGATGCTTGCCGCAGGCTCCGCCGCCGCATCAGCTTTCAGCAGCGTGAAGAGGAAATGCCCGCCGTTGCCGCGGCGATTGCTTTCCGCCCAGATGCGCCCGCCATGCGCCTCGACAATGTGCTTGCAAATGGCGAGCCCCAAGCCAGTGCCGGCATCGCTGGAGTGAGAGACATCGGCTTGATAGAAGCGCTCGAAGATGCGCTGCAGCAAGTCATCGCTAACGCCTGGTCCGCTATCCAGCACCGAGACTGTGATTTCATCATCCAGCTCCGATGCGGTGATGGTAATCGCGCCATTATTGGGCGACCACTTGGCAGCGTTATGCAAAAGATTGTCCAGCACCCGCTTGAGTTGGTCGGGATCGCTGAGTACCTCCAAGCGCGGCGACACATGGCAGGCGACTGTCAGGGACTTCGCCTCGGTTTGCGCTTGCAGCCGCTGGATGGCATCATCGACCGCCGGTTTCAGCGGCGTTCGCACCAGGCGCAGAATGGCTTGTCCCGACTCTATCATCGAGAGGTCCAACAGCTCCTGCGCCAGGCGCAGCAGGGCATCGGTTTCCATGGCAATTTCTTTAAGGGACTGGATGCTGGCTTTGCGTTTGGGTTTGTCGGCGTCCAGGAACAGGCTCTCGATGATGAGGCGGATGCGCGTAATCGGCGTGCGCAGCTCGTGCGAGATATTGGCGACAAGATCACGCCGGGCGCGGGTCAAAGTTACCAGCTCGGTGATGTCTTGCAAGGCGATGCCGATGTAGCTTTGCCCGCCGGGCATGGTGGCAACATGGATGCGGGCGCGATAATTGGCGCCGCCGATGACAAGCTGCTCCACCAGGCTTTCCCGCTCGCGGCGGGCGACAGCCGCCAGGCTGTATAATTCTGACGAGGCAAGGGCGCGGTCGATGCGCATGCCAAGCGGGCGCTCAATCTCAACTATGTTCTGCGCTTCTTGATTGCAATGCAGTATTTCCAGCTCTTCGTTTAAGAGCAAGATGGGGTCAAATGCGGCATCCACAAGGGCGGACCAGAGCGCCTGGCTGGTGGCGGCTTCATGCTCCCGCGCCGCCAATGTTTCTTTCAATGCGCGGATTTCTTCGGCGCGCTGCTGCAGATCGGCGTCACGCGCTTGCAGCCGCGCCCGCTGCCCGCGGCATAAGAGGCTGAGCCCCGCGAGCGCCGCCAGCGACAGGAGTAAAAGCGCTTCCATGCCTAGCCCTCGAAGCGGTAGCCAACGCCGCGGACCGTGCTTATTCGCTTGGGGGCGGACGGGTCTTCTTCAATCTTTTCCCGCAGCCAGCGGATATGCACATCGACTGTGCGCTTGTCTTTTTCGCCGATTATGTAATCTTCTCCCCAGACTTTTGTAATCAGCAAGTCCCGCGAAAGGACGGCACCGCTATTGCGAATGAACTCGCTTAGGATATCAAATTGTTTATTGCTGAGTTTGATTTCCTTGCCAGCTTTGTAGGCGCGGCGTCCGGTCAAATCCAAGCGCAAATCGCCCGAAGCAAGCGCATCTTGCTTCAAGCCGCGCTTGATGGTTGGCCGCCGCATCTGCACGCGCACGCGGGAAAGGAATTCTCCCAGTCCGAACGGCTTCACGATGTAGTCATCGGCACCGGTTTCCAAGCCGAGGATTTTGTCTTGTTCGGTGCCGCGCGCGGTGAGCATGATAATCGGCACATCGGCGCTGCGCGGGTTGTTGCGAATCATCCGGCACAGGCTAATGCCATCCACCCCGGGGAGCATAATATCGAGGATGATGAGGCGATAGTCATTCTCGTTCACCAGGGTCCAGCCCGCTTCCCCATCCAAGGCGGTATAGACCGCATAGCCCTCGGCTTGCAGCTTTTCCGTCAGGTTTGAGATGAGTTTCTTGTCGTCCTCAACCAGCAAGATTTTTTTTGCCACTAGGCAAAGCCCCTCGGATAGTCAACGCTATCACAAATATATTGGTCTTGTACTAAGCCCATGTTAAGACAATCGCTACATCAGGCACAAGTTTGGCTAAGAGTTCCTGGCGCGTTGCGCTTCCCAAATGGTTTTTGCTTTTGACGGCGGAATAGGCAGACACAGCGCCCGCCATCAGCCAGCGTCAACCGCGCGGACGCCGCCGAGTGAAGTCGCGGCGAGCACGGCGCGGCGTATCGCCGCCGCCGTCATATCCGCGGCAAAAGCGCCAACGATGCTGGCATCCGCGGGCAGCTCGCCGGTCGCCAAGGCGAAGATGGTATCGCCATCATACAAAGTGTGCGCGGGATTCACGGCGCGGGCGATGCCATCATGCGCCATTTGCGCGACTTTGTGGCAGTGCGCCTTGCTCAAGCGGGCGTTGCTGGCAACCACGCCGATGACGGTATTTTCGCCGGCGCTGGGCGGGGGCGCATGTGAACGCAACTCAAGCATAGCATCTACTACCGATACAAAACCAGCGCCAGCGGCTGCGCGCAAGCCGGCGAGGATTTCCCCTTTTTCGCCGATGATATTGCCGACGGCGTTCACGGCGAAGAGCGCGGCGATTATCAAGCCATTGGGCAGCGTGATTGCCGCCGAGCCGATGCCGCCCTTGCTCGCCCGGGCATTACCCAATAGCGCGCCGACGCGGGCACCAGTGCCGACGCCGACGCTTCCCATCGCGACTGGCGCGGCTGATGCCGCCTGGCAAGCGCGATAGCCGCTGGCGGCATCGGGCGCGGCCGCCTGCCCCAGCGTCAAATCAAAGAGGATGGCGGCGGGCACAATCGGCACGATAGCGCCGCTGCGCGCGGCATAGCCCAAGCCATGTTCCTTGTGCCAGCGCATCACGCCATCAGCCGCCGCCAAGCCAAAGGCGCTGCCGCCAGCCAGCGCCACCGCCGTTACTTCTTGCACTAGCGACTGGGGGGCGAGCGCGTCGGTCTCGCGAGTGCCGGGCGCGCCGCCGCGCACATCCACCGCGCCGACAGTCTGCGGCGGGCAGAGCACCACCGTGCAGCCGGTGGCGGCAGCCAGGTCGGTATCGTTGCCGACGCGAATGCCGGGGACGCGCGTCAAAGTGTCATTCATCGTCATCGCCGCTTTGATCTTGCCGCTCGCGGTCGTCTTGCCAAATCAGCGTGATTTTGCCGGTAGTCTCTTCAAGCGCTTCCTGGCTTTGGCGGGCAATAAGCGATTGCGCGCGCGCAAAATCGGCGGGCGCTACCAATATTTTGATTTCGCCCAAGTTGCCCAAGGTGATGCCGAGCGCGGACGCGCCCGCTTCTTGATGCAGCATCGCCGGCAGTCCCTGCGCCTTCAATTTGCCGAGCACGATATGCGCTTCGGGCGCATTGTGCGTGATGTACACCGCGAGCCACTGGGGGGAGCCTGATGCGTTTGGGCGCTCTTGCAGGGTCATTTTTGTTCCTTCACGCGGCGGCGTCACGCCTAGTATAAAAAATCTATTCTACCGTAACTTGCAGCACATCAATTTCGCGGTCAAAGCGCTCTTGGCTGCTGAGGATCGTACCCGGCTGCCCTTTTCTGCTTTCGTATTCGTACACGATGAGCTTGATCATGTAATCGCCGGGCGGCAGCTCGCCGATGTTCAAAGTTTCGATATCGGGACCAGGGACGCCGATAAAGTCATCGGTTTGCAGCACTTTTTCGCCGGCGCTATCAAAGGCTTGCAGGGTCAAAGAATAGACATTAAAGACCGTGCGCCCCCACCAAAAGTAGAAGCTAAAGATATCGCCATCGCGCCGCGTTACCAGGTTATTTAATTCGGTGCCGCCGTCCCAGCTGATGGTGAAAGGCTGCTCGGCAATCAGCAGCTCGCAGGGGAGCCGGGTACGCACATAATACTCAATGACGCTGTCGGCGAGTTCCAAGTAGCGCTTGCAGGGCTTGTAGCGCTGCCGAAACCAATCGGCATAGGCAGGCAGAGTTGAGAGCTCCGTCCGCTGCGGGTTGTGTATGACCCACAGGGCGTCATAGTTGATTGGGATATCTTCCAGAGTAGTATTGGGCAAATGCCAGGCTCGCACCAGGATTTCGCCATCCGCCCCGTGGTGGATATGAATCAAGTCGCGCGCCTGCGGCAAATTCGCCGTGTAGAATTGCATAATCTTGGAATTTAGCTCGGCGGAGGGATGAAAGCTCACGATTGGCTCGTTGTCCCGGGGCTGCCAGTCCAGCGTGTAGATGAAATCTTCAAAATGAGGCACTTCTTTTGTCAGCGCCGCTTTTTCGTTGGTATAAAGGCTGAGAAACTCGGAATTGGTGTAAACGAAGAAAGCGGCGATCCAAATCAGCGCCAGGGGCAGGCGCAGAAGCGCGGCTCTCGGCAGCAGGCTCCAGCCAATCGCCAGCGCGCAGGTCCAGGGAACCGCCAGGATTATCGTGTAGCGAATGCGGCGCGCGATAATCAAGGGCATAATTTCGTTCGCTGCAATCATGATGGCGAAGATGGCAAAAGCGAGGAAAAGCAAATAGCGCTGTTCGCGGCGCAGGCGCGGCAGCCTGTATGCCAGAATTGCCGCGGCAATTGGCACAATAATGCTGAGCCCATTGCTGAAGATGTTGGCAAGCGCCAGCACCGATTCCAGCAGCGGGAGGCTGTCGCTGCTGGGCACATCGCGCTCGGTCAAGCCTTTGATGGCGACCGGCAGCCAGGGTGTAAACAGCAAGCCGGCGAGTATCATCGCCAGGCAGATGCCGAGCCAGCGGCGGTTCTTGGGCGCGAAAAGCAGATGGTAGCCGCCTAATGCCGCCAGCAGAATTATGCCGAAATAATGCACATACACTATCGCCGCGGCTGCCAGCGTCAGGCAAGCCCATAGCCACCAAGGCACGGAACGGGGCGCGCTGAGCACCTTCCAATACAGCCAAGCCGTCAGCGCCGAAAGCATTGGCAGCAGGGAATACATTCTGACTTCGTGCGTGAAATAGACGAGAAATGACAGAAAAGCGGCGATGAAAATCGCCGCCAGCGCCACCGAATAATCGCGCGCTATCAACGCCAGGCGGTAAGAAAATACCAGCGTGAACATGCCAAAGAAGACGGAAAGCAAACGCAGCGCTGCCAAATCGCCACCGACAAGCTCCCGCCAATACTTGAGAAGTACAAAATAAAGCGGACCATGGTCGGCGCTATGGGCATCGATGCTTTTAAGAACATCGCCAATAGGATTTGAAGGACCGGTGCTGGAGAGGTTGATGTGCCGCAGGCTGTTCCACTCGGAGAACGAGGAGATGGGGTCCGACTTCAGGTTGAGGACCCCAGCCACATACACAAAGCCGATGCAAGCGAATACAAGCGCGAAATGGGCTAATGACGGGCGGCTCACGACCACGGTAACACCTTGTTCAGCTCGTTTTGCCGGCGCGGTGGAAACCTGGCGGCAATCACGAAGTAAGGCTATACCGAATAGTGCGCATAGGCAATTGACAATCGTGGCGGATTAAGGTTGCAGTTGCAACTGCGCTCGCGAGCCGACCTTATGACAGCGCTTTGTCATTCAGCAGTATGTTCCTCGAGGAAGGCATCGGCAGCCGCCGCGCGTTCATGAACATGTTTCACCAGCTGATCCGTGGCGGCGCGCAGCGTATCAAGCGCAGCTTCGCCTTCCATCACGCGGATATATTCGGACAGAAGCGCGTAATTCGCTTCGTAGATGGCTGTCATGCGCTCGGGCGTGAAAAGGTCTTCGCTGATTCTCTCGACCTCATGGATGTAAAGCTGGTGATATTCGGGCTGATCCAGCAAGAAACCGATTAACGGCCAGCGCTCGGCTTCCAAGCCTTCCAGCAACAGGTTGAGCGCGCCGCGGCCGCCGGGGACGGGGAAGTTCGCCTCCTGTCCGCCGGCCGCCGCTGCGCGTGGCGGCGCGGCTGGGGCAGCAAGGGCTGATTGAGCGGTGCCGCGCCCACCGGCACCAGGACCGGACGCGGAAAGCGCCATATTGTTATCCCAGGGGATCCAGACCACTTGCCCGCTGGCGCTATCGGCGTAGAGATAATAATTATGCGACATCACGCCGTAGGTGTCCCAATTTTGGAGCAGTGTGTTGGCGGCCAGCCAACGCAGAAAACCCCCCACATCAAAGACGGCTTCCAAGCTTTTGCGCCAGGCTGCCGGGTCGCTGAGGCGTGTCTCGGCGTGCAGGGCGTCGAAAACCGCCAGGATATCCGAATAGTCGCTGCTGCGATTGGTCTCTTTGTCGAAGCTGGCTTCAGCGAAGCTGCCCTCGGCGAAGCTGGCACCGCGACCGCCCGGCTTGTACATATTGCCATTGTCATCAGCGAATTGCGTTTCGATGAGCGTGTCATCGGGCAGCTCAATAGCGGTATAGATGCCCCAATACTCGCTGCCTGCGCCATCGCCGATGTCGACATAGACGGCGTAATAGGCAGTCTCGGCGGCTGGCACACCGGCATCACGGAATATATCGGCAGTTACCTTTTCCCGCTGCAATGAGCTGTCCATTTGCGGCGACCGAGCGAAGGCAAGCTGCTTGAAACCATAAAACCGTTGATTGCGCAAAGCGGGGTTATCATCTTCAAATTCGTCAAAATCCAGCTTGAATGGCAAGCCGATTTCGCCACTGCGCCAGCCCATGTTCAGGGTCGAGTTGCCTTTGAAGCGAAAACCGACTTCTTCCCAGACGCCATCGCCAAATTGAATTGTCACCGGCACCCAGATGGGATTGCGCGCCAGCTGCATATTTTCGAGTTGGCTACCCTCGCCTCTACGCAGCAAGCCGCCGCCAGGCGGGGCATCAGCAGCGCCGGGCATAGGCAGCGCCGCGAATAACTCGCTGACTTCCACATCAAGCTCATACGCTACCGCGTTGAAATCAGGCATCAGCTGTATGGCTGCCATCAGCTGCTCTTGGCTGCGGTCGAGCTGTTGGGCTAGCTGCGCCATCATCGCTTGCATCTGCCGCGGATTGCCCGCGCCGCCGAATCCGCCGCCGTCATTGGTTCCGCGCTCGCCGTATATATCAACCATGTCGGCTTCTTCCGCCGCCCAGGACTCTGGCGAAAAGCTGATATACATCTCATTAATGCGGTCGTCCGGCAAGACCATATCGTAGTTGGCGGGGACGCGATTGCCGTGGGATGCGTCCGCCCAGCCATCAGGGCGCTCGACCATCTGTGCCGATGAGGGCAGCGCTGCGGCTATCAACAGCAGCCAGGCAACTAACGCGAATGCAAATGCCTTCGCGGACATTCCAGGCTGATTCTTGTACATTTTATTCGTCCTCTTCAATATGCCAGACACGCAAGCGGGCGTTTTGGCTTTTGATGCTCATGCGGTTGATGGAAACGCGCACCGGACTAATGCCAGTGCGTTCGTGAATATCGGCAAACAAGTCCGCTCTCCTGTCGGGATGCAGTAATTCAAGGTTGTCATAAGAAAGGGTGAAACTGACGCGCGTGCGCATCACGCGGCTGTATTCCAGCAGAGAGAGGGTCGCCAGAATGGCGAGGTTGACAGCGGCGACTTCTTCCCATGTGCCGAAGGTCATCAGCATCGCGTTGACCAGGGAAAGGGTGATGGTGACGAAGAGATAGGTCATATCCCGCAGGGAAATCGCGACTGTGCGGAAGCGCAGCAAAGAAAAGACGGCGAAGATGCCAAAACCGACGCCCAGTCCAATTTCAGCTTGGACCAGAAGTCGAATGACAACATACACCAGGCTGCCGCCAACGATCATGGCGAGCGCGTAATTTCGGCTGGGCTTGCGCCGCCAGTAAAGCGCGGCTATCAATAAGGTGATGACAGTTAGATTGATACCGAACTGGAGCCAGTAATCGAGTATCATTTCCATGTTGGGGCTACCTTTGCGGATTGTACATGTGTCTTGGCAATGCCAAAGGATTTCGCCTCAAGCGTGTAGTGAGGCGGCTTCAAGCGCCAAGACGGATTCAGTATAGCTAAAGAAGATGGGAAAAATGTCAACAATCTGTAAAGGTTTTGTGTGCTGCTTGTAAGCTGTGGCGCTAGGGTAAAGGCAGCAACAGCCCGGCAACAACAACAAAAAAGCGCGAGCAGCGCGGAGGAGCGTTGGCGGCGGCATACTCTCCCACATCGTCCCCAATGCAGTACCATCTGCGCTCGCGGGCTTAACTGCCGGGTTCGGGATGATGCCGGGTGTACCCCCGCGGCTCTTGCCACCAACACTGCTCCGCACTGCTCGCGCT
>JAJDWK010000026.1 GCA_022825675.1 Anaerolineae bacterium
GCAACAAACACGCCCGTGCCCAGCGGACCTCACGCCGCTTTGATTAGCACCTTAATAGTCTATGCGCAGGAGGATTACGGGGCGGAGCATCAAAAACGCTGGAAGCGGGCGCTGGCGGCATTGGGCTGGGACAGCGGCGAATCGCCAATGACGCTGCAAGAGGCGAAGGACATGCGGGATACTTACAGCAGCAGCCGCTGGCAGCCTGTTGTCGACGCTTTGACGCAATTAAATCCGCCGACGAATACGCCTATCCCGCCGACGAATACTCCCGTCCCACCAACGAACACGCCAATCCCGCCGACCAACACGCCAATCCCGCTGACGAACACGCCAGTCCCGCCAACGAACACGCCGGTGCCGCCAACGAATACGCCTGTCCCGCCGACAAACACGCCAGTTCCACAGAGCTATACGGTGCCGCAGAGCCTGATAGACGACATCAGGGTTTGGCGGGCGGAGCAGGGCACTGAGTCCGACCATTACAAGCGCTGGACGCGGGTATTGGCGGCATTTGGCAAAGCCAGCCACAATAATCCGATGGGCGTCAGCGAGGCGAAAAAGTATCGCGACCGCGGCTGGGACCGCTGGATTGAGGTGGTCAAGGCGCTGGAGAAGCTGGCGGGGAATTAGCCGTTCCTAAATGCGCTTTGCCCCGCGGGATAGCCGATTTCCCTGCTATACTGAAGGCGACGGGCTGGTTGGAACGAGCTGTTGATGCCGAGCTTTTCTTTAGCTGCCCTATTTCAGCGGTCGCGCCGGGGCCGCCTCCTGCAAGAGAATTTGACGGCGTACGCCTTCCTGGCGCCAGCCGGCATATTGATATTTCTCTTCGGCATTTTCCCGGTCGCCTTCGCCTTTTTTGTCAGCTTGCATCGCTGGCGGCGCTTCCCCGATGCCTACATCGGCTTGCAGAATTACGAAAAAGCCTTGGGCAATTTGGGCTATATTCTGTTCTTCTGGCTGGCGCTCGGCGGCTTGATAGCGGCGGCCGCCGCCAGCAGACGGCTGCTGCGGGCGCTTCAACAAACAGAATATAAAAAGGGGGCGCTGGCGATGCTTGCCGGCGGCGCTGGCGGTTATGTCGCGCTTTTGGCAATCGACTGGTTCTTCAAGCTAGTGCCCGCCATCATGCTGATACCGCGCCAAGTGCGCGGGCAAAATACCTCGCTCCCGCTGTTTATGGAGAAGCTCGGCGAGAGCTTCAGCCAGCCAGCGGTGCAGGCTGCTGGCGCGCTGCTGCCGGGCGCATTGCTGGCGCTGGCGCTCCTGCTCTGGCTGTCGCTGTGGCGCTTCCGCAGCGGGGGCAGCGCCGCCCTGGTCAGTTACAGCGCGGTCGCCACCGTGATGCTGATCGCCTCCCTCTTTTTGCTGCAGCTGACCATCACGGAGACGGAAGCCGCCCTTGCCGAAGCCCGCGCCTCGGGCGAGGCGCTGCCCATCTGGTCGCAACTGGTCTTTATCAGCGGCGGCATCGCCCTCATCGGCATTGCCTATCGCATCTTTCAGCGCGGCATCCGCGCGCTGGACAATCGCCGCTTCGCCCTGATGCTGCTGGGCGGGCTGGCGCTGGCGGTCGGCGGCTATCTGCTGATGGCGGAAGCGCCAGCCGCGCTCGCCGCCGCCGATGACGACCTGCTGCATGGCTTCTGGGTAACGCTGATGTACGCCGCCGGCACCGTGCCCGTGCAACTGGCGATTGGCTTGCTGCTTGCCTACCTGCTCTTCCAGCCGATACGCTATCGCGGCTTCTTCCGCATGGTCTATTTCATCCCCTACATCACGCCTTTTGTGGCGACATCGATCGTCTTCCGCATCATCTTTGACGCGGGGCGCAGCGCCCCCGCCAACCGTCTGCTGGCGATAGCGGGCATCGCGCCGCAGCGCTGGATATTGGAGCGCAATTCCATCGGCGAGCTGCTGGGCTTGCCCGATTTCCTGGCGGGACCGGCATTGGCGCTGGTCGTCATCATGATTTATTCCACCTGGACCTACATCGGCTATGACGCCGTGATTTTCCTGGCGGGCTTGGGCAATATCCCCGGCGAGCTGTATGAAGCGGCGCGCATTGACGGCGCCAATGGCTGGCGCATCTTCCGCCATATCACGCTGCCGCTGCTCTCGCCGACGGTCTTTTTCCTGTCGCTGGTGGCGATTATCGGCACCTTCCAGGCATTCACGCAGATTTGGATTTTGCGCACCGGCGCTGTCGGCAGCAAGGTCAATACCGCCAGCGTCTATATTTTTGACGAGCTGCAAAACAGCAATCGTTATGGTTATGCCTCGTCGATGGCATTTGTGCTTTTTGCGCTCATATTGCTGATGACGATCTTCCAAAATCGAGTTCTGGGCAGGCGCGTGTTCTATGGCTGAGGCGCGAACCCGGCTCAACTGGAGCCGCCTGGGCATTTATGCTGTGCTCGTCGCCGGCGTCATCGTGGCGATTGGTCCCTTCCTGTGGATGATTAGCGCGTCCTTCATGACGCTCAGCGAAGTGAATCTGACGCGCCTGCTGCCCGAAAAGCTGCTTTGGGAAAATTACGCCACCGCCCTGCGCCGCGCCAACTTCCTCGATATCGAGCTGATTACCGACCCCGCCAGCGGGCGCTTGCAGGCTTTGAGCGTATCCGGCTACATCTGGAACAGCGCGCGCATCACGCTGATAACTGTCAGCGGCTCGCTGCTGGTTTGCATCCCGGCGGCTTATGCCTTCGCCCGCATGCGCTTCCTGGGGCGGGACTTCCTCTTCGCGCTTTTCCTGTCGACAATGATGATTCCCGGCATCGTGCTGCTGATACCGCATCTGCTGACGGTCATCTGGCTGGGGCGTTTGAGCGAGAGCCTGCTGGGACCAGCCGGCGCCTGGTTCAACAATTGGCCCGCCTTGACCATTCCGTTTTTCGCCTCGGTGTTTAACATATTCTTGCTGCGCCAATTCTTCTTGCAGATTCCCGATGATTTGTGGGAGGCAGCGCGGATTGACGGTGCCGGGCACTTGCGCTTCCTCATCAGCGTGGTGCTGCCGCTATCAAAAGCGCCGATTATGACGATTGTTACCCTGGGTTTTATCGGCTCCTGGAACGCGCTGATGTGGCCCCTGCTGGTAACTATCAACGATGAGTGGCGCCCCATCGCCGTGGGGCTCGCCAATTTTGTCACGGCGGATACTCCGGGCGATCTCAACTTGCAAATGGCGGCTTCGGTGATTACCGTCATCCCGATTCTTGTGCTGTATTTTGTGGCGCAGAAGCAATTCACCGAAGGCATCGCGCAGACGGGAATTCGCGGCTGATGTTGAACCCTCCATCGCGTGCAGGGCGCGATGACTTGCCGGCGGCTGACACCGTATGAGGGGGTATGGCAGCCGCAGCATCACTACAATGAACGGAAGAGGCATAGCGAAGGAGAACAAAATCATGAAGAAGAGACTCATCATCGTCTTGGCAGTCCTGGCGCTGGGTATCGGCATGGCGGCCGCGCAGGACAGCGCCGACTATGAAGGCGTCGACCCCAGCGGGCAGACGGTTGCCTACTGGCATCAGTATTCGGATGACAGCACGCAGGCGAACACGATGGCGGCGCTCATCGAAGAATTTAACAGCAGCAACGAATACGGCATCACCGTCGAAGCGTTGCATCAAGGGCATTATGGCACCATCGAAGATTTGATGAATACGGCGATTATCTCTGGCGAGCTGCCGAATTTGGTGGCAGGTTATGCCAATGCTGTCGCTGGTTGGGCGAACGAAGGCGTGGTGCTGGATATCAACCTGCTGCTCAACAGCCCGACCTGGGGCATAGCCGCTGACGAGCAGGCGCTGCTCAATTTTGATTTGCTGGATGTGAATCAGTTGGACTTCGCGCCCTTTTATGGCATGCGCGTGGCTTGGGCGAACCAGAATTCGCTCAACCTGTTTTATACCAATCTCGACATTGTCGAGCAGCTGGGTTTTGAGCGGCGCGTGCCACAGACGCTGGCGGAGTTTGAAGCGATTTCCTGCGCCGCGGGTGCCAGCGATATGTACCAGGGCTATCCGCTGGATACTGGCACTTCCCATTTTGAGAGCTTCGTCGCCGCGCATGGTGGCGCCATCTTCGACAGCGACGCGGGCGAATACATCTTCGAATCGGATGCAGTGGTCGCGACTATGGACCTGTTCACGCGCATGTTGGAGAACAACTGCGCCTATCTCTTCGCCGAGCGCTACCAAAACACTGGCGATTTTTCCATTGGCATAACGCCTTTCGCCGCTGGCAGCTCGGCTGGCATCCCCTTCATCACCTGGGACGCGGCGGAAGCGGAAATGACTGACGAGTGGGTCATCAGCGCCTTCCCCGGCGCCGATGATGTGGGCGCGACTATCCAGCTCTTTGTGCCCAGCCAGGCGATCTTGACCGCCAGCCCGGAAGCGGAAGTGGCGACTTGGCTCTTCGTCAAATATCTGGCGGGCAAAGCGCCGCAACTGGCATGGTCAGGCGCGACCGGCTACTTCAGCATCCGCAACGATATTGAAGTTACCGAAGCCGATTTCACCGAGCCGCGCATGCCCTATCAGCGCTTTGTTGAGGCGCAGGGCATATTGCGTGACGCGGGCGTCAGCGTCTATTCTTCGCCCGGTTTGCCCAGCTACAGCGCCATCCGCGGGCTGCTGCCGAATACCATCGCTGAAGTGGTAAACGGCGATGCGCCGGCGGCGGATGCGCTGGCGGAGCTCAACGCGGATGCCGCCGAGCTGCATGAAGAGCTGGATATCTAAGGCGGCGGGAGCCGGTCAGCTACCAACTGGCAGGGACGTCTCGGCGAGACGCCCGTTGAGCCGGTCGTAGGGGCGTTTCGCTGAAACGCCCAATGTAATTTTCAAGAAAAGTGGGCGACTCACAGAGTCGCCCCTGCATCCAGGTACAAATGCGCGCTGCTTTATTGGAACTATATGAGACAAAGCGCCTGGCCAAAGCATTTTCCGTAACATTTAATGTTCAATTTCTCGATTACAGGCGTTGACGCCTTCACAATACTGTGTTACAGTCAAGTGTGAAGTTACCAGATGCCGCTACCTTACCCTAACCTAGCATTCATTCACCCAGACCGAAGCCCACACCGACACTGCGCGCAGCGTGTCCCAAGTGGAACCTGACGGAGCGCAGCGCTCCGATACATTTCGCTGTATATCTCAAAATCGAAATGCGGCAAGCCCGATATTGGCAACCCCGCCGCGACGAGCGTCACAGGAAGAATTACATGAACATAGCCAGTCTCGAAGCAAAAACGCTGGACGAATTGCGCGCGATGGGGCGGCGCAACAATATCAACGGTTTCAGCCGCATGAAAAAGCAAGACCTCATCATCGGCTTGCTGCGCAAAGAAGCGGAGCGGCGCGGCAACCAACTGCGCGGCGGCGTCCTGGAAGTGGTGGATGATGGCATGGGCTTTTTGCGGGCGGAGGGCTATTTGCCCGGCAAAAACGACATCTATGTCAGCCAGACGCAGATACGAAAATTTAACCTGCGCACCGGCGATATGGTCATCGGGCAAGTGCGCTCCCCCAAAGATTCGGAACGTTACTTCGGGCTCGTGCGCGTAACCGCGGTCAATGGCTTGAACCCGCACGAGCTCAAGAGGCGGTCCAATTTTGAGCGCCTGACGCCGATATTTCCCGAAGAGCGCTTTGACCTGGAGACGGACACGCATATCCTCTCGACGCGCATGTTGAATCTCATCGCGCCTATTGGCAAGGGTCAGCGCGGGCTGATAGTCTCGCCGCCCAAAGCCGGCAAGACCACCGTGCTCAAAGACATCGCCAACGCCATCAGCCGCAAGTACCCCAAGGTGCACCTGATGGTGGCGCTGATTGGCGAGCGCCCGGAAGAAGTAACCGACATGGACCGCTCGGTGGATGCCGAGGTGATCGCGTCCACCTTTGACGATCCCGTGCATCATCATGTGCGCGTGGCGGAAATGGCGCTGGAGCGCGCCAAGCGCCTGGTCGAGGACAAGCGGCATGTGGTCATCATGCTGGATAGCATCACGCGGCTGGCGCGCGCCTATAACCTGGTCGTGCCAACAAGCGGGCGCACCCTCTCCGGCGGGATTGACCCCTCCGCCATCCACCCGCCCAAGCGGCTTTTTGGCGCTGCCCGCAATGTCGAAGAGGGCGGCAGCCTCACCATCGTCGCCACCTGCCTGGTGAATACCGGCAGCAAAATGGACGATGTCATCTATGAAGAATTCAAAGGCACCGGCAACATGGAGCTGCACCTCAGCCGCCGGCTGCAAGAACGGCGCATCTTCCCCGCATTTGATGTCGAGCAATCTTCGACACGGCGGGAGGAAGTGCTGCTGGGCAAAGATGTATCCGACCGCGTTGTGCTGATGCGGCGCATGTGGTCGCATCTGGCGGAAGAGCCGGAAGGCATTGTCGGCGCTCAAGACCGGATGCTGAGCCGCTTCCGCCTCTATGAAACCAATCAGGAATTCCTGGACAACCTGATTTCCAGCAATGGGCGCGCGGCGCCCGCCCACCGCAACATGCCGCGGGAACGGCGTCGAGTATTCTCTTGACAAGCCCGCGCGCCTGCGTTAGGCTTGCAGCCAGCTTGAAATATGAGACTGGAAGCATCATGATTAGCACTTGCCACGCCCGCTGTTGTTGTCCCTTTCTGCAAGCGGAATTGCCTGCGGCGGCGCGTTGCTGAGTCCCGAATGACCCAGCGCAAGATGGAAACTGACGCCCCGTGAGCACACGGGGCTTTTTTATTGGCAGAGGCTGAGGATAGCGTGATGTTCTACCCGATTTCCCGCTGTTGCTGTGCTTGTTGTTGCTGCGCCATGCCGAATCGGCAAGGCTATCCAGTGCTGGCGGGACGATGATGCCGCCAAGAAGTTACCGAAACTTCGCAAGCGCCTTGGATAGCCCAAGGCGCTTTTCTTTTCCAGGCAAGTTTGTCTTCAAAGCGGGACAGGACGGAGGCTTCCCTTTGCGCCGAGAATGCCAACTATCAAACAAAGCTGTCAGCGCATGGGCGCACCGCGGGCGGACTCATGGCTGAGGCGGGCTATCCCATCCAACTGCACTTGCGGGACAAAAAAGTGGCAGTGGTCGGCGGCGGCGCTGTCGGCGCGCGCAAGACGCGCCAGCTGCTGCGGGCGGGGGCGCGGGTGCTGCTCATCTGCCCGCAGGCTTGCGCCGAGCTGCGGGAGCTGGCGGCACGGGGGCAAATCCAGTGGCGGGCGGCGCGTTACCAGCGAGACATGCTAAAAGACACGCTGCCAATTTTGGTCATCGCCGCGGCTGATGAGGCCAGCGTCAACCAAACTGTCGCGCAGGATGCCCAGCGCATCCGCGCCCTTTGCAATGTGGCGGATGGCAGCGGCAACAGCGACTTCAGCAATATGGCGCTGCTGGAGCGCCCGCCGCTGACCATCGCCCTCAGCTCTGATGGCGCGTCCCCGGCGCTGCTGCGGCTGCTCAAGGAGCGGCTGGCGGCGGAAATTGGCGAGGAATACGCGCTGCTGGCGGGCTGGCTGGGCGAGCTGCGGGCGACAGAAAAGCAGCGGCAGCGCCCGCAAGCGCAACGTCAAGCCCTCGCCGAGCGCATCCTCCAATCCCCGGTTTTGGCGCTGCTGCAAGCGGGCGAAAAAGACGAAGCGCGGCGTCTCTTCCAGGCGCTTGCGCGGGAAGGCGGCGCTTAATGCGGCGGGTCGCGCTTATCTTGGCGGGGCACGGCTCCCACATCAGCGCCGAGACTGCCGGCGTCGTCTGGCGCTATGTTGACGCCTTGCGGCGGCTGGGCGTCGCTGATGAAATCACCGCCTGCTTTTGGAAGGAAGCGCCTGCCCTCTCCCGAGCGCTCGATACCGTCATCGCCGATGACATTGTCGTTGTGCCCGTCTTCACCGCGCAGGGCTATTTCGCCGGCGAAGTTATCCCGCAGGAGATGGGAATCACGGCGGGGCTCAACAAAAGCGGCGGCACGCGAATCTATCTGACGCCGACAATCGGCGAGCACCTGCAGCTGGAAGCCATCGCCCTGGCGCGCTTGCGCGGGGCGCTGGCGCGGCACCGCTTGGACCCGGCGCAAACCGCCGCCGCCATCATCGGCCATGGCAGCCCGCGCAGCCCACGCAGCCGCAAAGCTGCCGCCCGCCTGGCGGCTTCTATCCGCCGCTTGCATTGGCTGCGCCAGGTGGAGGCGGTGTACCTCGATGACGAACCCGCTATCGCCAGCATCTACCGCAGTACAAGCGCACCGCATTTGCTCGCCCTGCCCTTTTTCCTGGCGGCTGGCTCCCATGTCAGCATTGATGTGCCGCGGGCATTGGGCATTGACGCTGTCGCCGCCCCCCAGCGAGCGCAGGGGCGCACCGTCTATTATTGCGAGCCTGTCGGCAGCGACGAAACGATTTGCGGCGTGATTCTCGACCTGGCGCGCGAGAGCGGGCTGCCCTTCACACCAAAGGCGGGTGGCAGCGCCTGGAGCGGCTTCCCCAGCGCCGGGCATAAGACTTTCCTGAGGGCGCTGGCAGCCGCGGGCGAGCTGCAGCTGGGGCAGCTTCGCATCAGCGCGGAGCGTGTGCGCCCGCTGCTTGATGAAAGCGCGGGCAGCCGCCCAGTCCGCCACCCGGCGGCGCTGCGGCAGCTGCTGCGCGCGGCGCCATTCCGCCCGCTGCCAACACGGACTGACCTGCCGCGCGGCTGGCATGTCCCGCTTGAGAGCTCAGCAGACGCGCCAGCGGTGGTCGAGACGGTCTACCCGGGCTTGCTCGCCGATTGGGCGGCGGCGCGGGCGGGCAAGCTGAGAATCGAAACGCTGGCGGACATTGGAAAGCGTCAGCGCGGCATGTTCCAAGATATTCAGCGGCTGCCGCCCGCGCTGATACAGAAGACGATTAGCGAAATTTGCGGCGATTGCAGCCGCCAGCCCGTCTGGTGGCGGGCACCCGCGCCGATGCCGGCGCTGCCCTGCCCCGCCGCCTGCAATGTATGGCTGTCTGCCGCCCGAAACTATGGAGATGCGAAGCTATGAGAATTGGAAAAGTGTATCTTGTCGGCGCGGGACCGGGCGACCCCGATCTCATCACGCGTAAGGCATTAAGTCTGCTGCGGCGCGCTGATGTCGTCATCTATGACCGGCTAATCCCGCCGCAGCTGCTGGAAGAGACGCGGGGTGACGCCGAATTGATTGACGCTGGCAAGCAGCCGACGCGCCATCGCCTGGCGCAAGCGGATATCAACGCTTTGATACTCGAGCGGGCGCTGCGTGGGCTGTCGGTGCTGCGCCTCAAAGGCGGCGACCCCTTTGTCTTCGGACGCGGCGGCGAAGAGGCTTTGGCTTGCCAAGAGTATGGCATCCCGTTTGAGGTGGTGCCCGGCGTATCCAGCGCTGTCGCCGCCCCCGCTTATGCCGGCATCCCGCTGACGCAGCGCGGCATCAGCAGCGCCTTCACCGTCATCACCGGGCATGAAGCGCCGGGCAAAGCGGCGAGCGGCATCAACTACCGGGCGCTGGCGCGGCTGGGCGGCACCATCGTCATTTTGATGGGCGTCAAGCGGCTGGGCGCGATTACCGAAGAACTGATTGCCCAGGGCTTGGACGCCGATACGCCAGCGGCGATTATCGAATGGGGCACGGTGCCGCGGCAGCGTACGCTCAGCGGCAGCGCCGAGAACATCGCCGCGCGGGCGCGGGCGCATGGCATCCAGCCGCCCGCCACCGCCGTGATTGGCGAAGTCGCGCGCCTGCGGGACGCCGGGCTTGCCTGGTACGAGCAGCTGCCCGCGCTTGAATTTGCCGCCAGCTTTGCGCCCGCAGGCACCCTGCAAGCCATCAGCAGCCTATAAGCGCGCCCATAAAAGCGGCGCGGGAGAACACAAAAGAAAAGGAGCACAGAACATGACAACTTGGAAAGAGAAACTGCAAGGCGATATCCCGGAAGCGATGGGCAGCCTCATCGATATTTACGAGGCGCAGATGGAATTGCGCAAGCAAGGCAAGCTCGATGAAAAAGTCTTTGCCGAGGCGCGCTTGCGCAAAGGCGTATATGGTCAACGATATGACAACGGGCAGCGACATGACGGCTTGAAGACGCGGGCGCTGCCCTACCCTTCAAATGACATCGTCAAAGGACCGGACACGCTTTGGGACGCGCCGGGCATGCAGCGCATCAAAATCCCTTATGGCGGCATGACGGCGGAGCAGCTTGAAGCGCTTTCGGAGCTGGCGGACGAATATGCGGACGGCATCCTGCATATCACCACGCGGCAGGATATCCAACTGCATTATGTGCATATCGACGATACGCCCGATTTGATGCGCCGCCTGGCGGCTGTCGGCATCACCACGCAAGAAGCCTGCGGCAATTCCGTGCGCAACATCACCGCCTGCACCTTGGCGGGCGTCTGCCATGACGAGGTCTTTGATGTCAGCCCTTATGCCGATGCGATGACGCAATTTCTGCTGGGGCATGACGATGTGCAGGATTTCGGGCGCAAGTTCAAAGTGGCTTTTTCGGGCTGCGCCGGGCACGCTTGCGGGCTCGTGAAAATGCACGACCTGGGCTTGCTGGCGGTCACGCGGGAGCTTGATGGCGAGACGGTGCGCGGCTTCACTGTATTTGTCGGCGGCGGCTTGGGCACGGTGCCGCATCAAGCGAAGGTGCTGGCGGAATTCTGCACGGAAGCGCAGCTGCTGCCACTGACGCAAGCGATCGCGCGCGTCTTCGCCCGCTTGGGCGAAAAGAAGAACCGCAACCGCGCCCGCCTCAAATTCCTGGTTGCCAAGCTGGGCATCGATGAATTCCGCCGCCTGGTGGAAGAAGAGCTGGCGACGCTGCCGCCCGATGCCCGCCATCAAGCCTACATCGGCGAGCTGGGCGAGTTTGACTACCAGCCAGCGAAGGCGGGCTTGGCGCTAAATGGCGCGCCGCTGCCGGCTGGCTTCGCCGATTGGTATCGCAGCAATGTCTATCGGCAGGTGCAGCCCGGCTACAGCGCCATCACCCTGCACGCTCCCCTGGGCGATTTCACCTCGCAGCAAGGCTTTGAGCTGGCGGATATCGCGCGCAACTATGTCGGCGATAATATCCGCCTCTCGGTGGAGCAGAATATCGTCTTGCGCTGGGTGGCGGATGCCGACTTGCCGGCGATATATCAAGAGCTTTGCGCCATCGGCTTGGGCGATGCTGGCGCCGATACCATCGTCGACATCACCACTTGCCCCGGCACCGACACTTGCAAGCTCGGCATCGCGTCATCACGCGGCTTGACCGCCGAGCTGCGCGCCCGCCTGCTGGAGAAGATTCATCAACTGCCCGAAGCGGTGCGCGAGCTCAAAATAAAAGTGAGCGGCTGCTTCAATTCTTGCGGGCAGCATCATGTCGCCGATATTGGCTTTTTTGGCAACAGCCGCCGCTCCGGCAACCACAAGATGCCGCATTTCCAAGTGGTTCTGGGCGGGCAATGGCGGGAGAATGCCGGCAGCTATGGGCTGGCGGTGGGCGCGGTGCCAGCGAAATCCGTGCCCGCAGTGCTGGAAGCGCTGACTGAGCGCTATGTCGCCGAACGGGCGCCTGACGAGAACTTCCAGGCTTGGGTCAAGGCGCTGGGACGCAAGGAAATCAAAGCGATGCTGCAGCCTTTCATGCGCCTGCCCCGCTTTGAGCAGCAGCCCGATATGTTCAGCGATTGGGGGGATTCCCGCGTCTATACCATCGATGACATCGGCGTTGGCGAATGCGCTGGCGAAGTTGTCTCCCTCTTTTCGATGGAAATATCCAAAGCCGAATCGACGCATTTCGAGGCGCTGCTGGCGCTGGACGAGGGCAATTATGCGCTGGCGGATGCCAACGCCTATAAGGCGATGGTGCTGGCGGCGCGGGCGCTGGTGCGCACCAAATACCTCGATGTCGGCGATGACCGCGACACCATCGTCAGCGAGTTCCGCAGCCGCTTCTACGATACCGAGCTTATCTATGACCGCTTCGCCAAAGGCAAATTCGCCCGCTATCTCTTCAAGCGTCATGCCGAAGCGCCACCGCGCATCAACGAAGATTATGCCCACCAAATCATCGATGAGACGCAGCTTTTCATCGAAAATGTGCACAGCGCCGAGCAGCGCATCAACGGCGTGATTATCGGCTAAGGGGTGAGAGTGCCATGACTGCCGTACCCAAAAGACTGAGCCTGAAGTTCAACCTGCGGCGCGAGCCGAAGCTACAGCCCGCCGATATCCTGCCGATTTTCCAGCGCTGGATCCAGGAGCATACGGTAGAAGATATGCTCATCGATGTCATCGATTACAAACATGTGCCGCAGGGGCCGGGCATCATCCTGGTCGCGGACGAAAGCGATACCGCGTATGACCTGGGCGATGGCGAAATCGGCTTGCAGTACATCCGCAAGCGCGCCCTGCCCGATACGCTGGAGGCGGCGCTGTGGCTGGTTTTCCACCGGGCGCTGGCGGCGGCGCAGGCGCTGGAAGCGGAAGCGCCTGGCGACCTCGCCTTCGACTTCAGCCGCGCCAAAATCAGCTTCCTTGACCGGAGGCACTACCCGAACCAGCCAGCGACATTCGCGGCGGCGCAGGCGGAGCTGGCGCGCATATTGAGCGACATCTATGCGGCGCCGGTGGCTGTCCGCCGCGCCTATGAAGACCCGCGCCGTCTCTTCGCCCTGCGCGCGCAGGCACCCGCGGAATTTGCGGACGGGCGGGCGCTGCATCAGCGGCTGCTGACTTCGCGGCAGATTGCCTAGCGGCGGCAGCGGCGTCCGCTCCTCATCAAGTCAGCGCAATCGGGCGGCTCGCCGAGTCGCCCCTACACTTTTCTTCGCGATTGGCGTATACCTTGGGCAGAGCGGCATTGATGCGCCAGGGAGCGCCGGACATGAGCAAATTCAATTTTGACGAAGTGCTTGACCGCAGCGGGCATCACAGCGCCAAGTGGGGCGCGGTCGCGGCGGATTGCTTGCCGATGTGGGTGGCGGATATGGATTTCCGTTCGCCGCCAGCAGCCATCGACGCGATGATAGCGCGCGCCCGTCACGGCATTTTTGGCTATACGCTCGACCCGCCCCAACTCAAAGAAGTTGTCGTCGAGCGCATGAGCCGGCTCTACAATTGGCAGATACAGCCTGAAGATGTGCTCTTTTCGCCAGGGCTGGTTTTGGGGCTGTGCGCGACTGGCAAGGGCTTCGGCAAGCCAGGCGACGCCATCTTGATTCAAGCGCCGGTCTATGGTCCATTCTTCAAAGCGGCGACCAGCAACCAGAAATACGCGCTCTCGCTGGATATGGCTTATGTCGCCGATGACGCGCATAGTTTTCATTATGAAAATGACTATGAGGCTTTTGAAGCCGCCGCCAGCCAGCCGCAAACCACCATGCACCTGCAATGCAATCCCCAGAACCCGGCGGGCTTCCTCTATTCCCGCGCGGAGCTGGAGCGGGTCGCCGAAATCTGCCTGCGGCACAAGCTGCTGATTGTCGCCGATGAGATCCATTCCGACCTCATCCTTGAGGGCGCGCACATCCCGATTGCGGCGCTTGATGAAGAAATCGCGCAGAACTGCATCACGATGATCGCGCCCAGCAAAACCTACAACCTGGCGGGATTGTCCTGCTCGGTGCTGATTGCGCAGAATGCGGAAGTCCGCGCCAGGCTGGCGGCGGCGCTGGGCAGCATCAGCGCCCATGTCAACATCATGGGCTATGAAGCGGCGTATGGCGCTTACAGCGGCGGCGATGAATGGCTGCGGCAGCTGCTCATCTATCTCAAGAGCAATCGCGATTTCGCCCTCGACTTCATCCGCCGGCAGCTGCCGCAAATAAAAACGACCGTGCCCCAAGCCACTTACCTGCTCTGGCTGGATATGCGCGCGCTGCCGATTGACGGCGATGTGAACGCATTCTTCCGCGAGCGGGCGGGGGTCGCGCTTAGCCCGGGTGAATTCTTCGGCGACGCGGGCAAGGGCTTCCTGCGCTTGAATTTCGGCTGTCCACGCTCGATATTGGAGCAGGGCTTGCGGCGGCTCAAAGCCGCGGTTGAGCAGCTCCCCTAAGCGTTTGCGACAGAGGTGAAAGACGATGCCCCGCCCATTCCTGATAGACACGGACGCCGGCTCTGACGATGCGGTCGCCATTGTGATGGCGCTGCGCCATTCTGATGTCGATGTACGCGCCATCACGGTGGTTGCCGGCAATGTGCCGCTGGCGCAAGGCGTCCAGAATGCCTTGTATTTCTGCGAGCTTTGCGCGGCGGAGGTGCCGGTTTTTGCTGGTGCCGGTCGCCCGCTGCTGCGTCCCTACGCCGCCGCCGATTGGTTTCACGGCGCGGACGGCTTGGGCGATTGGGGCGAGCGCTATCAGCCGCGGGGCAGCGCCGCCGCCGGCAGCCATGCCGCCGATGCCATCATCGAAGCAGCGCGCAGGACGCCAGGGCTGACAATCGTCACGCTGGGACCGCTGACGAATCTGGCGTTAGCGCTGCTTAAGGCGCCCGATATCGCGCCTATGATCGCGCGCTGCGTGGTGATGGGCGGTGCCGCCTGCACCAACGGCAATGTAACGCCCGCCGCCGAATATAACATTTGGTGCGACCCCGAAGCGGCGCGCATCGTCTTCCGCTCTGGCATGCCCATCGAGATGGTCGGCTGGGAATTTAGCCAGGGCGCGTTTGTGCTGTCGCTGGCTGATATTGAGGCTCTGCGCCAGCTGCAAAGCCCTTTCGCTGATTTCGCCATCGATTGCAACATCAAAGGCATGCGCGGCTACGAAGTGCAGACGGGCGAAATCGGCATTTCTTTGCCCGATGGCGTGGCGATGGCGGTGGCGATTGAGCCGGGCATCCGCCTCGCCTCCAGCCGCCATTATGTTGATGTCGAAACGGACAGCGCCTTGACCCGCGGCATGACCGTGGTCGACAAGCTCAACCTGGCGGGGGATGCGCGCAACGCCGCTGTCTGGCAAGAGCTCATCACGAACCCCAACAAGCCGCTGATTTGCTGGGAGCTGGACGCAAGCCGCTGGAAAGCGCTGCTCTTTGAGCTGCTGGCATAGCCGCTCGCAACCGGCGCCGCCGCCCCGCGTATACCAATATGAGCGGTATACAGGAGAACAGGCATGAATCAAGGACCGGAAAAACCCAAAAACCAGCGCGACTGGGTGGAAGAGATGGAAGTCGCTGGCAGCGAACTGGTGGAGCGCGTCAAAGCTTTGGTGGCGGAAGGCAATGTGCGGCGTTTGATAATCCGCAACGCCAATGACGAAGTTTTGCTGGAAGTGCCCTTGACGCCGGCGGTGGTTGGCGGCGGGGTCGCCATCCTCATGAGCCCGGTGCTGGCGGCGCTCGGGGCGCTGGCGGCTTTGATCGCCAAGCTCAAGATTGAAATTGTGCGCGTGGAGCAGCGCGACGACAGCGATATCATCGAAATCCCCAGCGACGATGTCAGCAAAATCCCTGTTGACGACGGCTAGACTTGCCCCGCCGGCGACACAATTCTCAATAGGATTTGCCCGCGGAGTGCGCTATACTCTGCGGCAAAAGTAATTCGTGAGGCAGGGGCAGCGCCATAATTCATACCTTGCCTGCCCGCCGCGTCAGAACAAGAGGGGAATCATGATTGTTAGCGTCCTGCAAGAGAACCTGGCAAAAAGCCTGAATATCGTCAGCAGAGCTGTTGACAGCAACCCGGCCTTGCCCGTGCTCGCCAATGTGCTGCTGGAGACTGAAGATTCGCGCCTTAAACTCTCCGCCACCAATCTTGAGCTGAGCATCAGCGTCTATATCGGCGCCAAGGTTGAACAGAGCGGCAGCATCACTTTACCCGCAAGAACCTTTAACGAGCTGGTCAACAGCTTATCGCGGGAGCGTGTCGACATGCGCCTGGACGCGGCGACGCACACAGTGCATTTGCGCTGCGGCGGGCAGACCGCCAATATCCGCGGCATTGACGCCGAAGAGTTCCCGCCGATACAGCACAGCGAAACCCCTGATTTTAGTGTCAATGGCGCTACCTTGCGCGAGATGATCACGCAAACGGCATTCGCCGCCGCCCGCGAGCAGAACCGCCCGATTCTCACCGGCGTCTATGTCAAGCTGGAAGACAAAAAGCTGACATTCGCCGCCGCCGATGGCTATCGTCTGGCGGTGCGCACCGCGGAAGTGGATGAGGAATTCGCTGAGAAACAGGAAATGGTCATCCCGGCGCGCACATTAAACGAAGCCGCCCGCATCATCGAGGAGGATCAGGATGTCGGCATCTCTCTGCCGTCCGAGCGCAACCGCCTCAGTGTGTCGGTGCCTAACATTTTGATTTCGTCACAACTGTTGGAAGGGCGCTTCCCCGATTTTGAATCCATCATCCCGCGTTCCTTCGCAACCACAACTGTGCTCAAAACTGGCGAATTGCTGACAGTCTGCCAGCGCGCCGAAATCTTCGCCCGCGACAATGCCAACAGCGCCAGCCTCAATGTCAGCCCTGCCGAAAGCGAAGGCGCGGAGACCCAAGTTTTGATAACTGGCAAAAGCGCCGAGCGCGGTGACAGCGAAGGCATAGTCCAAGCGACCGCGGAAGGCGAGGCGCTGGATATCTCCTTCAATATCCGCTATCTCATTGATGTGCTGCGCGTCATCAAAGAAGACAATGTTGTCTTCCGCAGCAACGGGGCAGAGAACCCGGGCGTGCTGCAGCCAGAAAATCGTGATGACTTTGTGCATGTCATCATGCCGATGAGCAAATAAAACCGCCATGAGCGCTACCGGCGGCATACTTCAGCCGCCCAATGCCCGCCGCTGCCGCCCGAATATGCCCAGCTACGGCGTCCTGCCCGCCGAAACTGCGGGCATGCTCAGCTGGGATTGGGTAGAGACGCGCATGAAAGCGGCGCGTAATTATTGGGTCTGCACGGTGAAGGCGGATGGCAGCCCGCATACAGTCCCGGTTTGGGGCGTCTGGCTGGCGGGCGAATTCAGTTTCGGCAGCGGACCCAAATCAACCAAAACGCTTAATATCGCGCGGGATGCCCGCGTCAGCATCCACCTCGAAAGCGGCGACGATGTCGTCATCTTCGAGGGCGAGCTGCGGCAAACAGCGCCGGGACCCGAGCGTACCCGCCAGCTCACGGCGGAATACCGGCGCAAGTATCAGCTGGACCCGCAGCTGGCGGATACCGACTCGGTTTTCTTCCGCCTGCTGCCGCGGAAAGTGATGGCTTGGCGCGAGAGCGATTTCCCGGCGACCGCCACCTACTGGCTTTTTGACGAGCGTGCTTTGAACTGAATGAGGCCATACTTGCCATTGACGCGCCAATCGGGTTCGCGCTGGTCGAGCTGGGCGGCGAGCGCGGCTGATGGCAAGCCGATGACGGGATCGCTCTTGAGTGTGCGCAGGCAGAGCAGCGGCGCGTCAAGATAAGACAGCGCGGCGGCGGTTGCGGTATGCGCGGGCGGGATGCAATCGCCCAGCGCTCGCCGATAGTTGGCATCGCCTTTGATGATGACCAGGCGCGCCCGGTTCAAATGCCGCCGCAACTCCAGCGGCAGCTGCCAGAGGAAATCGCTGCTATTCCAAAAAGGATGCGGGAGGACGCGCAGGCGCTCCAGCCCCCAAGCGGCGCGCAGCCGCCCCGCCAGCGCCGCCGCATTGCCCCCGCGCGCCGCCATCGCCGTCAGCAGCTGCCAGAAATCAACCGGCGTCGCATCGCTGACGAATGTGGGATGCACTTTGAGATAGAGCATGACGCGCTCCGCCCCGCCCCGCAGCAGGCAATCGATAAGCGCTAGGTCCATCGCCAGCTCGCTGCCGGCATTATCCGCCACGATTATGACAGCGCCCTCAGTGTGAGCCGTCATATACGCGAGTAAATCGGCGCGGTCATCCACCAGCAAGTCATCGCGGCTGATGGCGGTGCCGCGGTCTTTGGCGGCGGCATAGCTCAGGTCGATGCGATTGCCCCAGAGCGCGAATTCGACGGCGCGGGCGAGCTCGGCTTGCCCATCAGCAGCGGGCGCGCCGGCGGTCTCCAGCAGCTGCCACAGCGCCGCGCCCTGCAGCTCCTCCCGCTTATGTGGCAGGAAGGGGTCGCGCCCGTTTTCCCGCCAGCGGACGGCAGCCACCAGGCAGCGATAGGCGTAGGTTTCGGCGAAGAACCACTCGGCATTGTGCCAGGTCAAGTCGCCGCTAGCCAGTTGGCGCTGGCGCTGGCGGGCGGCTTCCCACTGGCGGAAATCGGGCGCGGCGGCGCTGTCCAACGCGGGGATCGGCGCGCCGCTGGCGATTTCCTCACTTAATGCCTGGGCGCGCCGCTGTATCGCGGCGGGATAGTCGGGATTACGCGCCAGCACCTCGTCGATGATGGCGGGCAGGCGGACGCGCATCGTGTTATGAGCGAAGGCATTGCTGTGGTCAGTGCGGATGGGGGGCAAAAGCATAGGCGGTTTTTCCCGAGGCGGCTGGCGCAGCGCGCTCATGCGCCGCGATAAATGCTGACATAGCGGCGCGGTTCATCGCCGATGCTGGCGGATTGCATGCGCGCCTGCCGCGCCAGTTGGTGCTGGCGTTTGCGCACCTGCGCCGCCTGTGGCTTGAGATTGATGTATTGCTCGCCGGCGCGAATGCGGCTGATAGCGCGCTCCGCCTCTTGGATCGCCTCGCCGAAGGGGTCGGCGGCGGCGCTGCCATTTAAGCGGAAGAGATCGAAGAGAAAATTCTCCATTTGCGTAACGGTATTGGCGCGCAGCACATAAATGGACATGCCGCGTTTTTCGCCGTCCGTAATCAAGCGCGGACGCCGCCGATAATGGGATTTCAATGTTACTACCGCCTCCGCCTCGCCGAAATCGTCGGTGATACGCAGCGGCACCGCCAAGCGCCGCGCCGCCTGCTGCAGGCGATTGCGGGCGACGCCATACGCAAAAACGCTGACCGGGCGCAGGTTGCTGCGCGCTGCGTTTGTATCATCCCGGGATTCGGTGTGGGATTTGCTGTCGTCGCGGTTGCCGCGCACGACATGCGCCCGCGCCGAGCCAGCGCCCGCGCGGGCAGGGGCGGAGCGCGCACCCGCATCCGCCAGCGCTTCGCTGATTTGGATGGCGCCGCTCGCGTCACGCTCGCGCAGTTCGGCTGGCAGCGGGCGGTTGCGCAGCATGGCATCCACCGCCGAGGCGACATCAGCATGCACCACCAGCCGGTCCCGCGTTTGAATTTCGATCATAATATCGAAGGTCGGCGCGCTGCGCCGTTCCAGCACAACCTTCTGCGTGCCGCGCCGCCGCGCCTCATCATCAGACAGTGTTACCGATTCAATGCCGCCGATGAGGTCAGACAGCGTGGGATTGAGCATCAGATTTTCCAGGGTATTGCCGTGGGCGGTGCCGATGAGCTGGACGCCGCGCTCGGCGATGGTGCGCGCCGCCCGCGCCTCCAGCTCGCGCCCGATTTCATCGATGATGATGACCTCGGGGTTGTGGTTTTCGACCGCTTCAATCATCACCTCGTGCTGGCGGTCTGGCTGCGATACCTGCATGCGCCGCGCCTTGCCCACCGCCTCATGCGGGATATCGCCATCACCGCCGATTTCGTTGGAAGTATCCACGATGACCACCCGTTTATCGCGGGCGCGCACGCGGGCACCCTCGCGCAACAGGGTTGTTTTGCCCACGCCCGGCGGACCGACGATGAGCACACTCTGCCCGGCGTCGATAAGATCGGCGATGATGTCGATGGTGCCATAGACCGCGCGCCCGACGCGCAAAGTCAAGCCGACAATTTTGCCGCGGCGGTTGCGAATGGCGGAGATGCGGTGCAGCGAACGTTCAATGCCGGCGCGATTGTCGTCATCAAAATCGCCCAGTTCCGCCACCAGCTGCTGCAAGTCGCTTTCGTTTACTTCCTTGTCAGAAAGGTCATATTCCTTGTCGGTGTAACGCGCTGTCGGGGTTCTGCCCAGGTCGAGCACGATTTCCAGCAGGTGGCTGGTATTGCCCAGCGCATCAAGCGCGTCACGAATCCGCTGTGGCAAGATATCGCGCAGAACTTCAAAGTCGTCTGTTATTCGCTTGTCCATGCAGTCGGCGGTTTGCCTCCATCCCATAGCCGCGAAGCGGCGCTAGCGCTTTGCTGGTTCTTGCTCCTTATCATTCGGGTAGATGCTGAGGCTGGCGGCGCGCAAGTTGGTGGCGGGTTTTTTGCCGCCGGCGGCGCTGACCATCAGCCGTGAAAAGGATGCCTGACGCACGCCCGCGGTCAAGTGTTTGACCATCACCGCTTGTTCCCGCCAAGGCGCGAAATTTAGGTCCAGCATCGCATTTTCCAGCCAGCCTTGGTAGCCGCGCACGCAAATATAAACGGGCAGCTTGCGGGCGCGCGCGATGCGCCCCAAAGCAGCGGCGATGATTTCCGGCGCTTGGCTCAGCACTTCCGGGTGCAGGTAGGGCATCACATAAACGCCATGCTTGCCTTCGGAATAGGCGAGATAGGCTTCAATCCGCCCATCAGCGCGATAGACCAGCCCCTGCATATCGGGCGCGGGACCCAGCACCGGCTGCATTATGCGCGGGATGGTGCAGCCGAGCAAGGCGGCGATGCCAGCTTCGTCAGCGGCGGTTTCCATGCTGATGGCAGCGGCGGCAGGCGCGTCAAAGCCCGCGTTGAGCGCGCCCCGCCATATCACTTGCCGGCTGTAGACAGCATAGCCGGCGCGGCGCATAGTCTCAAAAAGGCGGTGGCTAATCTCGACCTCGCCCACCAGCTCGTGAGCGCCCGATTTGCCGGCTTGCACCGCCATCGCATCAAGCATGTGCAGCCACATGCTATCGTCTTCCCCCGCTTCCAGGGTGGGCGCCAGGTAGACAATACGGGCATTTGCCTCGCCGCCGCGGTGGCGAAATTGCCCGACGACATTCTGCTGCTCAACTGTCGCCAGCAGGGTATGCAAGCTGCGGCGGAATACCACGCTGGAAAGCAAGGCGCTGCCCTGCCCGCCCGCGCCTTCCGTCAAACCCAGTTCGTTGTGCAGCAGGATAGCATCCTGCTTGAGCCGCAGTATCAGGGGCAAATCACTGAATTTCAGGGCGTGAATTTCGCAGGCGGTCACAATTTGCCTCGTTTGCGCAGCCGACAGTGCCATTGTAGCATTTACCTGCCCTGCTTGGCAACGCGCCGCGAATCAGGGGAGTGTAAAAATTGCTGAGCAGACTGGAATGCCGAGATTCGCCGCTGACGCCGGCGGCGCAAAGCCGTATCATACAGAAGAAAGAGCAGCCTGGCGCGGGACCGCCAGCGCTTATAGGGGGCATGATGGACAAATTGCGCGTCGCCTTCATCGGCACCGGGCGGATTTCCGATTTGCATGCGCTCGCCTATCTTGATGACGAGCGGGCGGAGCTGGTCGCCGTCTGCGACCGCAACCTGGAATTGGCGAAAATGCGGGGGGAGCGCTGGGGGCTGGGCGCGGAGCGCATCTTCCGCGACTATCAAGACATGCTGGCGCTGGACGATATTGATATGGTGGAGATTTTGCTGCCGCATCATCTGCATTATCAGGCGACGCTGCATGCCTTCGCGGCGGGCAAGCATGTGTCGGTGCAAAAGCCGATGGCGCTGTCGCTGACACAAGCTGATGCGATGGTGTCGGCTGCTGATGCCGCGGGCAAGATATTAAAAGTGTATGAAAATTTTATCTTTTACCCGCCGGTGCAGCGGGCAAAGGCGCTGGTGAACAGCGGCGAAATTGGCGATTTGCTGACGATTCGCATCAAGAGCAATTCTGGCATCAGCCCGACGGAGTGGGCGGTGCCAGCGGCGGCGCAAGCCTGGCGGCTCAACCCGGAAGAATGTGGCGGCGGTCCTTTGGTATTTGACGATGGGCATCACAAATTTGCCTTGGGCTGGCATTTTATGGGCATGGCGGCGGAAGTTCACGCCTGGATTGGGCGCACCGAAATCGGTGACGGGCAATTCCTGGACGCGCCAGCAATCGTATCCTGGAAATTCCCCGGCGATCGATTTGGCTCGCTGGAGGCGGTTGCCTCGCCCGAGCTGGTGCTGGATACCCAGCATTACGCGCAGGACGACCGCATCGAGCTCACGGGGACGAAGGGCGTACTTTGGGTGACGCGCGGGCATGGCAAAATGCTGGATCTGCCGCCGGTCATCCTCTACAAAGACCGGCGCACACGCGCTTGGTCGGATATGCCGGTGGGCTGGGAGCACAGCTTCATCAATTCGACGCGGCAGTGCATCGATGCTTTTTTCGCTGGCGAAGCGCCGCAGCTGACGGGCGAAGACGGGCGCGAAGTTTTGCGCTTCGCCCTGGCGGCGCAAGAATCCGCCCGTTTGGGGCGGGCGGTGAAGCTGTAGCGGGAGTTCACTCGTCGAGAATAGTAATCACATCGCCGCGCATGGCGGTGATGCGCGCCAGCGCTTGAATCGGCACATCATACTTTTCCAGCACCGCCGCGCGCCCGCCTTCAAAGGTCTTTTCCACTACAGCGCCCACGCCCGCCAGCTTGGCGCCAGCGCTGACGACAATGCGCGCGAGCGCAAGCATCGTCTGCCCGCTCGCCAGGAAGTCATCGATTATCAAGATATTTTCGCCCGCGCGCAAGAACTCGGCGGAGACAAGCAGCATCGTTTCGCCGCCTTTGGTATGGCTGGGCGCCGTCTCCAGAAATACGGGACCCGCCATCGTGATAGGTTTCTTCTTGCGGGCGTAGACAACAGGCACATTCAGTTCAATGCCGGTGACGATAGCGGGGCAAATGCCCGAAATCTCGGCGGTGAGGATGCGGTCAATCGGCACATCGGCGAAGCGCTCGGCAAAGGCGACGCCGATAGCAGACAGCAGCTTTGGGTCCAGCTGATGGTTGATAATGCTGTCCACTTTGAGGATGCCGCCGCCGAGGTGCATGCCCTCCGCGCGGATGCGCTCAATTAGCGCTTGCATCGCGCCGCCTTCCCCAATGCCTCGCGTCCTATCGCTGCCAGCTTGCGTTTCATGCGGCGCTGCCTTGCGCCAATACGCGCGTAATCTGTTCGAGGTGGTCGAGGTCGTGGGCGCTCACCTGCATCAGGGCATCGGTCATGGTGAAAGTGCCCTTCTCGGGATGGATGCCAACGCATTCCCATTGCTGCGGCGTCAAATCGGCGAAGAAGGCGCTGAAGCGCGCCCGCGACTCTTTCAGCGCGCCGAAGGCATGCTCAAGCGCCTCCTGCTGATAGGCGCGTTCAATCGCCAGCGCTTCATGGTCAAAGGCGGGCAGAGTCGGTGTTTCTTCTGCCAGCATCAAGAGCGCGCGCTCGTAGAAAATCACATCAAAATCGCGCAGGTGGCAGACAATTTCGGTGATGGACCAGCCATCCGCGCCATCCCGCAGGGAGCGGGCGCGCTGGTCAGGCAAGGCAGAAACGATATTTCCCAGGATGTCGCAGGTCAGACGCATGGCGGCGATTTGCCGCTCACGCGCTAGTGTCAAAGCGCTGCTGCTTAAGTGCACGGTGCCTCCCGAATTGGCAAATCAAGTCGCTGATAGTGTACAGCAGCGGCTAAGCATTGGCTAGAGCGTACCGTCTCTGACGGATACATCGCTGCAAATTATTCTAACCGCCGGGGGCACAGCCCCACAGCGCCACGCGATTGTCGCCGCCGCCAGAAGCCAGCATAGTCCCCGCCGGGTTGACCGCCAGCGCGAGCAGCGGGCGGCTGTGCAATGCCAACTGCGCCAGCTGGCTGCCGCCGGCAAGCTCCCAAATCCGTATCAGATTGTCGCGCCCGCCGCTGACGAGCAGCGCGCCGCCTGCCGCAAATGCGACCGCATCAAGGCCGCCTGGGTGCGCTGGCATGTTGGCGAGCAAAGCGCCATCAGCCAATTGCCAGACGCGCAGGGTCATATCGCGGCTGGCGGTGGCGATGCAAGCGCAATCAGGCGAGAGCGCCAGCTCCCGTATCCGATCGTCATGCTGCCCGAGCACGGAATTCTGCGAGCGGGCATTGACATCCCAGCGGCGCAAGCTGCCATCGCGCCCAGCCGAAAACAAAATCGCACGCTTGTGATGGAATGCCAGCGCCGTAACTTCGTCCCTGTGCCCTTGCAGAATCGCGGGGGCGCGACTGCGCGTCAAATCCCACAGGCTTATCCTGCCATCCGCGCCGCCCGCCGCCAGCAGCGCCCCGTCCGCGCTCCAGGCGACAGCTTCGACCGAGCCGCTGCGTCCGCCGAGGGTCGCGTATTCTGTGAAGCGCGCGCCGTGCACTGCCCAGAGCTTGACGGTAGTATCGGCGCTGGCGGAGGCGAGAAAGCGCCCGTCCGGGCGGAATGCGATATCCTTGACTGGCGCGCTGTGGGCGCTCCAGCGCTGGTCGGGCGCGCCGCCCAGCCCGTTGATGTAGACGGCGATGCCATCGCCGCCGCATATCGCCAGCATATCGCCGCGAGGCGACCAGCGCAGCCGCGATATCCAGCCGAAGCGCGCGACCGCCAGCGGCTGCAGGCGGGCGGCATTTTCGCGGCAAATCGGCAGGAGCGTCATCGGCGACCTTACCCAATCACAGTACGCGAAGATTCAGCGGGGATTTTACCACCAAGTATGCCGAGAAAAGCTGAAAATTACTGTAGCTTTGTGGCAGTGTCGTGGGATTAATTGCCCTGGGATTTAGCAGCGCCGCTAGCCCGCCTTGCCCCGCTCTGATATACTGCTTGGTCGCGCCTCAGCACAGGAACAGGTCCTTTATGCCCCTTCACCTAGCGGGATTGTTGCCCATTTTGCAAAGCGGCACGGGCTATCGGCGGCTGTTGGACGCGCTGGAACGGGAGCCAGCGCGCGCCCGAGTGAGCGCGGCGCGGTCGGCGCGTCCCTTCGCCGCAGCGGCTTTGGCGCGGCAATGGCGCGGTCCCATCATCTACATCAGCGCCTCCGCCCGCCACGCCTATAATGTCTGCGAGCAATTGCCCCTGTGGCTGAGCGAATCGGCGGCGCTGCAGCGCTTCGCCGAGCCCTCAGCGCAATTTTATGACCGCGCCCCCTGGGACAGCAATGTGATTCGCAGCCGGCTAGCGGCGCTATCCACACTGGCAAGCGAGAGCGCTGAAGCGCAGCCGATTCTCGTTACTTCGATACGGGCGCTGATGCAAGCGACCATGCCGCCGGAGCACTTTCTCAATGCCACTTTGAACATCCGCGTAGGCGAGCGGCACAAAATGGAAGCGCTGATTTTGCGCTGGGTCGGCATGGGCTATGAGCCGGCGACTATCGTCACTGAGCCTGGCAGCTTCAGCCGCCGCGGCGGCATTTTGGATATCTTCCCGCTCGCCAGCGCGCTGCCGCTGCGCATAGAATTTTTTGATGACGAGATCGACAGCCTGCGCCGCTTTGACCCCGGCGATCAACGCAGCGTGAGCCGCGTCACGGCGGCGCAGATTGTGCCAGCGCGCGAGCTGCTGCCCAGCTTGACCCAAGCCGCCGTGCCCCGCTTAAAAAAATGGCTGGACGCGCTGCCCAGCGACGCCGCCGAATTTTCCCAGGCGCGCGCCGATATCGACTCTTTGGCGCAGGGCAGCGCCTTCCCCTGGCTGGAGCATTACCTGCCCTTCGTCTATTGCCCGCCGGCCAGCCTGCTGGACTATGCGCCAGCCAACACTTTGATTGTGCTGGACGACCCGGCGCATATAGCCGAGAGCGCCGCTGAACTCGCCGAAAGCGCCGAAATCAACCGCAGCGATGCCCTGGCATCCGAGCAGATTTCACCGCAGCATCCGCCGCCTTATGTTACTTGGGAAGCGCTGCAAGCGGCAATGGAGCGCCTGCCAAGCGTGGAATTGGGCAATGCTCCGACGGATGCGGCGGCCTTGGGCTTCGCGCCGGGGGAGCGCTTCGGCGGGCAATTGCGGCTGATGCTGAACCAACTGCGGCAGTATCGCAAGCGCGGCGACCGCATCGTCATCATCACCGAACAGGTCGAGCGGCTGGAGAATTTGTGGAGCGAGCAGGATGCTTCGGCACATCTGCCGACGGTCGAATCCATCACGGAAGCGCCAGCGCCGGGCAGTCTGCGTTTTGTGCGGGGCGCGGCGGCGGAGGGCTGGTCGCTCAACACTGAGGGCGAGCGGCTGCATTTCATCACCGATGCCGAGATATTTGGCTGGACGCGCCCGGAGCCGCGGCGGCGGCGGGAAGCTATCGCCGCGCCCGCCCGCAAAACCGCCGTGAGCGACCACCGCGATTGGGAGCAGGGCACCCACCTGGTGCATGTTGATTATGGCATCGGCAAGTTTGCCGGGCTGCGCCACCGCAGCGTCAGCGGCACTCGGCGTGAATATCTGCAAGTTGAGTACCTGGGCGGCGATACCATCTTGGTGCCGGTGCATCAGGCGGACCGGCTGACCCGCTATGTCGGCGCGGCGGAGACGCCGCCCAAGCTCAATCAGCTGGGCAAACCGGACCGCTGGCTGAAATCCAGGGAGAAGGCGCGGCGCAACGCGGAGCAAGAGGCGAAGGAATTGCTGGAAATCTACAGCCGCCGGGCAAAAGCGACCGGCTTCGCCTTCAGCCCCGATAGCGCTTGGCAGCACGAAATGGAAGCGGGCTTTCCCTTCGTCGAAACCGAAGATCAACTGCGCGTCATCCAGGAGGTCAAAGCGGATATGTTGGGACCAAAACCGATGGATCGCTTGATTTGCGGCGATGTCGGCTTTGGCAAAACGGAAGTCGCCTTGCGCGCCGCCTTCAAAGCGGTGCAGGATGGCGCGCAGGTGGCGGTGCTAAGCCCGACGACGGTGCTGGCGCAGCAGCATTTTGAGAATTTTCAGAAGCGGCTGTCCGCCTTTCCCGTCATGATCGAGATGCTCTCGCGCTTCCGCAGCAAAGCCCAACAGACAGAAATCCGTCAGCGGCTCGCCAGTGGCGAGGTCGACATTGTCGTTGGCACCCATCGCCTGCTTTCCGCTGATATTCGCTTCAAGAATCTGGGCTTGATGGTCATTGACGAAGAGCAGCGCTTCGGCGTAAAACACAAAGAGCATTTCAAGCGGCTGCGCGCGCGCATCGACATCCTGACGCTGACAGCCACACCTATCCCGCGCACACTCTATCTTAGTTTGAGCGGCATCCGCGATATCAGCATGATCCAGACACCGCCGGAAGAGCGGCTGCCGGTCATCACGCATGTCGGCTCTTGGGATGACAAGCGCAGCCGCCTCGCCATAATGCGGGAGCTGGAGCGCGGCGGGCAGGTGTTTGTGGTGCATAATCGCGTCAAGTCCATCCACATCATCCGCAACAAGCTGGAGCGCATCGTGCCCGAAGCCACTATCGCGGTGGCGCACGGGCAGATGCCGCCGCGCACGCTGGAACGGGTGATGTCCGAGTTCACCCGCGGCGAGCACGACATCCTGCTGTCAACCGCCATCATCGAAAATGGCATTGACCTGCCGCGGGTCAACACGCTGATAGTCGACCGCGCCGATTATTTTGGCGTTTCCCAGCTGTATCAATTGCGGGGGCGGGTTGGCAGGTCGGCGCAGCAAGCCTATGCCTATTTCTTCCATGGCAGTGGCAAGCTGACGGACGAAGCGCGCCAGCGGCTGGAAACCCTGGCGGAAAATGCGCAGTTGGGCGCTGGCTTCCAAATTGCCATCCGCGATTTGGAAATGCGCGGCAGCGGCGACATCTTGAGCATGCGCCAGTCGGGACATATCGCCAGCGTCGGCTTGCACCTGTACACAGAAATGCTGCAGCAAGCGGTTGCCCAACAGCGGCGCGCTGGCGACAGCGGCGAAGAAGCGGCGCCAAGTTCCTCGCGGGAGCGGCTCATCATCGATTTGCCCTTGCCCGCCTACCTGCCAACCGACTGGATACCGGAGATGGCGCTGCGCCTGCAGCTGTATCGGCGCATCGGCGGCATCAAGCGGCTGGACGAAGTCGATGCGATGCGCTCGGAATTGACCGACCGCTTCGGCGCTTTACCCGCCGCTGTCGATGGCTTGCTGTATCAAATTCGTGTGAAGCTGCTGGCGGAGAAAATCCGCGCCAGCCATGTGCGCCTGCCGCGCCAGCACATCATCATCAAGCTGCCATATTTGGCGACGCTGCGGCGGGAATTGCTGGCGCTCACGCTGGGGCGCAATGTCGAGGTTACGCGCACCGAAGTCCGCATCCGGGCGGAAGAAGATGCCTGGCAGCAGCAGCTTCTGCAGAGCTTGCGGCAGCTCGATGAAAAAGTCAGCCTGGTCGCCGGCTTGGACTAATCCCGCGTGATAGGCAGAAATTCGCCGCCGGTCGCCCGCGCCAGCGCCGCCAGCGATATCGGGAAGATGGACTTGGCGCTGCCGCCCGCGGCATAGACCGTTTGGTAGCGGCGCAGGCAATCATCCAAGAGCACGGTGACAGCCGCTGTCCGATGCGCTAGCGGCGGAACGCCGCCGGGAGCGTAGCCCAAAATAGCGAGGCACTGGTCGGGGCGCATCAGGCGTACCTTCTTGCGCCCGACTGAAAAATGCGCCGCCAGCTTGCGCTCATCCACCGCCTTGTCGCCGCTTGCCAACACCAGCGCCGCTTGTTTTTTGTCGATGAGGAAGCCGAGGCTTTTGACAATTTGCCCCAGCGCGCAGCCGATGGCCTCCGCCGCCTGCTGTGATGTCGCGGTTGGGCTGGGGAATTCGCGCACAGCAATCTCTAGCCCCAAAGCATCCAGCGCCGCCTGCACATCGTCAACTCCCATCGCTTGCATTGCCCGCCCCCTGTGAAGTAGAATGCCTGTAGAATTGTAGGGCATTCGGGAAAAAGGGCAACAGCGCGTTGCGGGAGCGGGACTATGCGAGTCGATGTGCGGGCATATAAAGAGCAGGGGCATCTAACCGTCTCCGGCTTGTTCAGCGATGCGGAGGTGGCGCGCTTTCGTCAGCATTATATGCGCATGCGCCACAGCGGCAGTTATCCCGGCGATTTCAGCGGCGCGCGCGCGGAAGATAGCAAAGACCCGCTCAAAAAATACCCGCGGCTAATTCACATGCACCGCTGGGACCAACTCAGCCTGGACTGGCTTTTGGATGCGCGGCTGGCGGCGGTCTTCCGCCAATTGCTGGGCAGGGAGCCGCTCGCGGTGCAGACGATGCTGTACTTCAAGCCCGCTGGCGCTCGCGGGCAGGCGCTGCATCAGGATCAGTATTATTTGCGGGTGCAGCCGGGCACCTGCATCGCCGCCTGGATGGCGCTGGACGATTGTGATGAAGAGAATGGCTGCTTGCAGGTCGTCCCCGGCAGCCACAAGCTGCCGCTGCTCTGCCCGGTCGATGCCGATACCAGCCAGAGCTTCACCGATGTTACCGTGCCCCTCGCCGCTGATATGCAGCCGGAGCCGGTGCTCATGCGGGCGGGCGATGTCTTTTTCTTCAACGGGCAGCTCATCCATGGCAGCTTCCCCAACCGCTCGGAATCGCGCTTCCGCCGTGCGCTCATCGGGCATTATATCGATGGCGCTGCCGATCAAGTGGCGTCCTATTACCACCCGGCGCTGCGTTTTGATGGCAGCCAGGTCGCGCTTGATGTCAGCGAGGCTGGCGGCAAATGTGGCGTTTGGGTGGACACAGATGGCAGCCAAGTGCTGGAAATGGCGGGGGAATTAGCCTGAGGCGCTACTCGGCGAAGACGACGCCGCCAGCGCGCTCAAAACTGTCGCTAGGTTCCGCCAAGTCGGCTTGCGCGTGCTTTTGCGGCAGCAAGCTGAGCAGGATGCGCCGCTCGCCCGCCTCGATGTAATAGACATGCAGCGCCTGGTCCGGCTTGAGTTTGGACTTAAGCGCCAGCCGGTGATGAAAACGAAGTGGCTCGCCAGTTTTGGTACTAAGAGAAGTCCGCCGCCAGAGCTTCCAGCGGGCTTGCGGCGGCTCGGCGAAAAGCACACGGTAGCGCAATTTCACGCGGGCGAAGCGCAGCGCGCGCAGCGCAACCGTCAGCGCGAAGCCCGCCACCAGCGCCAAGACGAGAATGCGCCCCGCCGCGCCATAGCGCCCGGCTATCAAGATGAGCGGCAGCGACAGCAGCAGCAGCGTCGTCAGCGGCTCGGTTATCAGCTTGAGCCATTGCCGCGAGGACAGCCGCCCCTCGCGATTGCGCTCGAAATCAGCCAGTTCTTCTGGGGTCAAACTGTCGCTGTGCCGCATGATCCCTGCCCTAGCTGGCTTCGTGCGCGATGCTGAGGTCGAGCTTGGCGCGCGGGCGCAGCTGCAAAAAGATGACGCTGCCGAGTATCAGCGCCGCGCCCAGCCATTGCAGCCCGACAATCACTTCGCCCAGCACCAGCATCGCCACAATAATCGAAAGCGGCGGCTCAACCGTGCTGACAAGCGAGGCTTGCGCCGCGCCGATGCGCTGAATCGCGTTGTTGATGGCGAAAATGGGCAGCGCCGTGCCCACGCTGGCAACGCCCAAAAGCAGCAATACTGTCAATAGATTGGGCGGCGCCGCCAAACCTCGCAGCGGTATCAGCAGCAGCAAGACAAGCAAGGTGCCGACCATCATCCAGGCGCTGGCGCCGGAGACATCGGCGACGCCAGACAGGGCGCGCTTGGCGATGACATAATAGACGGCAACAATGGCGGCGTTCACCAGCGCCAGCGCGACCCCAATCAAATCACCGCTGCCGGCGGCGGACAGGTCGGGCACAGTCAAGACGACACCGAGCAATGCCAGCGCCAATGCCAGCCACACCCGCGCCCCAATCGCCTCGCCCAGCAGCAGCGACAGCAGGGTTACCATCGCCGGATAAGAATAGAAGAGCACGACATAAATGCTGGCGGGCATGCGCTCCAAGCCAAAAAAGGTGGTGAGCACCGCGCCAGACAGCAGTACGCCTATCAGCAGCATCGCGCGCCGGGGCACATCGCTCTGGAAAGCGTTTTTTGCCGTGCGCCGCTTGAGGGCGACCAGCGCGCCAATCAAGGGCACGGCGAAAATATAACGCCAGATAGCAAGATCCATCGGCGCAAAGTCAGAATGCAGGTAGAGCAGCTTCACCATCGTTGGCATGGTCGAGAAGCCGACCGACGCCAGGATAATCCAGAGATAGCCTTCACGCTCGCGCCGTGTCATGCCAGTTCAGCGCTTTCGTGGCGCTGCCACTGGGGCAATCGCCGGCAAAAACTGCCACATGCAAAACAGGCGCGCTTATGCAATCGACACCATGCTCACGAGATTAGTCGCCAGCGGGTAGAAGATGCCAAATACAAGCGTGCCCGCCAGCGCGATGTTAATCGCCCAGCGCACATAGGGCGTCTCCAGCGCCGGCTGCGCGTCCGCGCTGCTATCGCGCAGGTACATGTTGACGACCACGCGCATATAATAAAAGGCACTGACCACGCTGGTCAAAACGCCGATGATAGCCAAGCCGAAAAGCCCCGCCTGCACCGCCGATGCGAAGACCATAAATTTGCCGACGAAGCCGGCGGTCAAGGGGATGCCGGTCAAGCTGAGCATGAAGATCGTCATCGCCATCGCCAGAAGCGGGCGCGAGCGCGCCAAACCCGTGATGTCGTCGATGTTGCCGCCGCTGCCGTCCTCCCGCTCGATCGTCATCACAACGGCGAATGCGCCCAGGTTCGTGAACATATATGCCAGAATATAAACGAGTGCGCTCTGCGTCGCCGCGTCGATCACGCCAGCCGAGCCAGCTGCCGCCACCGCGACCATGATATAACCGGCATGAGCGATAGAAGAATAGGCTAGCAGCCGCTTGAGGCTGCGCTGGGCAATTGCGACGAAGTTGCCAAGAATCAGCGTGAGAATCGCGATTAATGTTGCCGTCGCCTGCCAGGCGGGCGCATCGCCTTCTGTCAACACCAGGACTGAAAGCGCGGTCACCAAAACGCGAAGCAGCGCCGCGAAGCCGCCGATTTTTGCGGTTACGCTCATCAAGGCGGTTACCGGGGTGGGCGCGCCTTCATAGACATCGGGCGTCCACATGTGGAAGGGCACAACCGCCACTTTGAATCCCAAGCCGACAATCAATAGCGCGGTGCCCACCAGCAGATAAAAGCTCGCGGTGGTGGCACCGCCAACAACAAGCTGAGCGGTTTGCACTATCTGCGGGATGTTGGTGCTGCCGGTCGCGCCATAGACCAGCGCCGCGCCGAAGACAAGAAATGCGCTGGAAAAAGCGCCGAGGATGAAATACTTCATGCCACTTTCTTCGGATTTCAGCGCCAGGTCGCTGCCGTCATTTTTGATTGAGCGGAAGGCAGCGAGGATATACAGCGGGATGCTGAGCAATTCCAGGGCGACGAAGACAGCAATCAAGTCGTTAGCCGCCACCATAAACATCGCGCCCGCGGAAGACAGCAGCGTCAAAATATAATACTCGCCGCGATGCACGCCCGCGCGCTTGAGATAGTCCCAGCTCATCAGAATCGCGATGAGCGTGGCGACCAGAATCACCATATTGAGAAAGCCGGTGAAAGCGTCGGCGATGAACATGCCATAGAGCGCGATCTGTTCGCCCTCCGCCGGCGCATACACAAAGAGAGTCGCCAAGAAGCTGAGGACCAAGCCGATGCCCGCGAATATCGGCGTCCAGTGTTCGCGCTCTTCCCCGGCAAAAAGATCAACCAGGACGAGCAGCAGTGTCCATGCCAGCAGCAAGGTGGCGGGCAGGGTCGAAGCCAGGTTGGAGTCCGCGAGAAACTCGGCGATTGTCGGCGCTTCAAACATGGCAACTCCTAGCTGACAAACAGGGCGGCGATGCTATCCACCGAAACATCCAGCATGTTGAAGAAGACTATCGGCTGCAAGCCAATCCAAAAGCACATGATGATGATGGGAATATAAGCCGCTTTTTCGTACCAGCGCAGCTTATAGTCGTCTTCGTTCGCCAGCGGTTTCTTAAGCTCGCCCATGAAGACATGCTGGAACATTTTCAGCAAATAGATTGCTGCCAAAATCACGCCGAGCGTGCCAAAGAGGGTGAAGGCGAAACCGAGATAGTCGCTGCCCAAAGAACCGAGCAGGATGGTAAATTCGCCGATGAAGCCATTGAGCCCGGGAAGCCCCATGCTGCTGAGCGAGATGACGAGGCTGATAGCGCCAAAGAGCGGCATGATCTTCCAGATGCCGCCGTAATCCGCCATTTCTTTGGTGTGCCAGCGTTCGTATAACATGCCGACAATCAAGAACAAGCCGCCCGTGCTGATGCCGTGGTTGACCATTTGAAGGGTCGCGCCTTGCAAGCCCTGGGCATTAAGCGCGAAGATGCCCAGCACCACAAAACCAAGATGACTGACAGAAGAATAGGCGACCAGCTTCTTGACATTGTCCTGGGCATAGCTGACCCACGCGCCATAGATGATGCCGACCACGCCGAGAAAAGCGATGGTCGGCGCCCAGGCAACTGTCGCCTCGGGGAAGAGATTTAAGTTGAAGCGCACAATGCCATAAGTGCCCATCTTCAGCAGCACGCCGGCAAGTATGACCGAGCCGGCTGTCGGCGCTTGCACATGCGCATCGGGCAGCCAACTGTGAAATGGGAATATCGGCACTTTAATCGCGAAGGCGATGAGGAAGCCGAGGAAGAGCAGGCTTTCGACAGAATCGAACAGGAAGCTCTCGTCTTCGCCATCAGCATCGGGCGCGAGCGCATCCCAATAGGTGCCTTCGCCTTGCCAGTTGTGCACCCTTTCGATGACGCCAATGTCGCCGCCAGCGCTATAAGTGCTGAAGGTGCCAGCGCGGTTGCCGACATACAGGATGGCGATAAGCATCAGAATGGAGCCCGCCATAGTATAAAGGAAGAACTTGACGGCGGCGTAGATGCGCTCTTCCGCGCCCCAAATGCCGATGAGGAAATACATCGGCACCAGGGTCACTTCCCAGAAGACATAAAAGATGATGAGGTCGTGCACGACAAACACGCCGAGCATCGCCCATTCCAGCAGCATCAAGAAGATGTAATAGAGCTTCTCGCGCCCGCGCTCTTCAAATATGTTGCTGCCGAAAGAGCCCAAAATCGCTATCGGCATGATAAAAGTTGTGAGCAGCACAAGCAGCATGCTGATGCCATCAACGCCGACAAAATAGCTGATATTGATGACCGAGTCGCCCAGCGACACCTCCGCCCAGGTATTGCGCTGCACCATTTGCAGCTCGGCTGATGCCGGATCAAAGTTGACCCACATCAACAAAGACGCGAGGAAAGTAACAACGCTGGTGGCGAAAGCCACCCATTTGAGGCTGCTCTTCTGGGTTTCGCCATTCATCAAGAGCAGAATGAAGAGCCCGACGACCGGCAGAAAGAGCGTGATTGTCGTGAGCGAAAGTCCAGTTACATCCATAGGACTGGCTTCTCCTTATGCGCCGCTTTGCAGCAAGACTTGCATAAACGGAATGAGCATGAGCAAAATGACGGCAAGCACGCCGATGAACAATACAACCGCGTAGAGCCGCACAAAACCGGTCTGCGACAGGCGCAGCCACTGCGCCGCGCGCTGCACCAGCAGGGCAATGCCGTTGACAGCGCCATCGATGATGCCGATATCGAGCGAGCGGCTCAAGACAGTGCCGATAGTATCAAAGCCGCGTTTGATGATTGTGTCGTGCACATAATTGTGCAGGAAGTCCCAATCGACGCGGTCGGCAAAGAAGCGCGCCAAGCGATTAAATGGCTGCTCGAGCAGCTTGCCATAGATTTCGTCCCAATAGAGGCGGGCATTCGCCAGGCGGAAGAGCGGGCGGGATGCGCCGCCGGTCTCCAGCTGGTCGCGGTTTTGGCTCGCCAATCCCGCGCCTTTATAGATGCGATGCGCCAGCACGATGGAAACGATGCCCAGCGCCAGGGCGATGCCGGCAATCAAGAGGTTGAAATCCAGCGAGTGCCCGCGGGAGACGCTGACCAGGCTGTGTTCGAGGAAATGCTTAAATTCGTAGGTTTCATAGATGCTGGCGAATACTGGCGTGGCTTTGGGCACATTGATGAAGCCGATGATGGCGGTGAAAATCGCCAATATGAACAGCGGCAACAGCATTGCGCCGCTGCTTTCGGGCGCTTGCTGGGCGGCTTCGCTGCGCGCGTCGTCGAAGAACACCAGCACAATCTGCCGCCACATATAAAAGGCGGTGAAGGCGGCGGCAATCAGCAGGACGCCGAAGGCGATGAAGCCGCTTAGCTCGTTATGCTGGAAGCCTTCGTACCAGGCGTCCGCCAGGATTTCGTCTTTTGACCAGAAGCCGGCGAAGGGGAAGATGCCCGCCAGCGCCAAGGTGCCAACCAGATAGGTGAGATAGGTGATGGGCATGCGCCGGCGCAGCCCGCCCATATTGCGCATATCCTGCGGGTCAAAATCGTCATCGGCGTGATGGTCCTCAGCATGATGCCCGCCCTCATGCACGCGATGATGCCCATGCTCCACGCCGTGGATGACTGAGCCGCTGCCGAGGAAGAGCAGCGCTTTGAAGACGGCATGCGTCACCAAATGGAACATCGCCGCCACATACGCGCCGATGCCGACCGCCGCCACCATAAAGCCGAGCTGCGAAATCGTCGAATAGGCGAGCACGCGCTTGATATCCCACTGTCCCAGCGCGATAAAGCCCGCCATCAAGGCTGTGCCCGCGCCCACCAGCGTGATTATCAAGCCGATGACATAGCCGGCATGGTTCAATTCCCACAAGAATACATTGGAGCGCACCAGGATGAATACGCCCGCCGTGACCATGGTCGCCGCGTGGATCAAAGCGCTGACTGGCGTTGGACCCGCCATCGCGTCCGGCAGCCAGACAAAAAGCGGTATCTGCGCCGATTTGCCGGTCACGCCCAGCAGCATAAAGAGCATGATTAAGAAGATGACATCTTCGAAATCCATTTGGAAGCTGCCGAAGTCGACAACCTCGCCTTCGCCAAAACGCTGATCGGTCTGCCCGAAGACGCCCAGCAAATCCGGCGTGAAATGCTGGTTATCACAATACTGGGCGCGGATATCGCCCGCGAGCGGATTGGACTTCGCCTGCCCGTACTCGTCGCCAGGTTCGTCTTTTGTATGGCTGTCGGCGGCGGGGACGCAGATGTAATCGCCGTGCCCGTCTTTGGCATCGCTGTCCGCGTCGTCAGCCTCATCTTCGTGTTTATCGAGCACGCCATTATGCTCGCGCCAATGCACGAGATATTTGGCTTCGGTATTGGGCAGTTCGCCCGCTTTGAAGAAATCAAGCGTGCCAAATGTCCAGAAGAGGAGGAACATCGCCATCAGCAAGCCGAAGTCGCCGATGCGGTTGACGATGAAGGCTTTGCGGGCGGCGTTGCTGTTCTTCCAGCCTTCGGGCGCTTTTTTATCCCACCAGAAGCCGATAAGCAAAAAGGAACAGAGCCCAACACCTTCCCAGCCGACAAAGAGCATCAAGAAATTGTTGGCGGTTACCAGCGTCAGCATGAAAGCCAGGAACATATTGAGGTAGGCAAAAAAGCGCGGATACCACTTGTCGCCGTGCATATAGCCGCGGGCGTAGAGGTGAATCAGCGAGCCGACGCCGGTAACAACCAGCATCATCGTTACGCTGAGGGAATCCACGCGCAGCTGCCAAGAGATATCCAGCCCGACTGATTCGATGCGCAGCCAGCCATCGAGAAATGGCGGATTGACCACCGCGGCGGCACCATCGGTGCCCGTTACCCAGCTGAGCAATAACAGCGAGATAAAGAACGCAAACAGGGAGGCGAAGCAGCCGACATAGCCCGCCCATTTTTCTTCCAGGCGCGCGCCAAAGAAGAAGTTTATGAACGCGCCCAAAGCAGGCGCGAAGATAACGAGGGGGACCAGCAGCGGTAGATTTTCCATTTCTTTTGGCGCCTCTTCCGTCGGCGGTTCGCTATCCTTGCATTTGCTGCAAATCGTCGATATTGATGCTTTGGCGCTCACGGAAAATATTCACGATAAGCGCCAAGCCAATCGCCACTTCTGCCGCGGCGACCGTCATCACAAAAAAGACAAAAACATGCCCGTTGACGCCGCCCCATTCGCGGGCGAATGCCACCAGCGCCAAATTGGCGGAGTTCAGCATCAGCTCGACAGACATAAAGAGCAGGATGGCGTTGCGCCGCATCAAAACGCCCAGGGTGCCCATCAAGAAAAGCACCATGCTGAGAATGATATAGGGTTCGCTGCCGATAGCGTTCATTGGCTATTCGCTCCCGCCCTTAGCGCGCATCGCCATCTTCCGGGCGCGGTCTTGGCAATTTCGCTGCATAGTCGCCGCTGAGCACATCAGCGCCCGTTTGCCGCGCCAATACGCTGACCAGCGGGCGGCTGACGCGCCGGCGGCGATTCACCCGCCGCCGCTCCGCCTGCGCCAGCGCGTCCGGGCGCGCCAACACGATGACGCCGATAAGCGCCACCAAAAGCAGCATTCCGACAAGCATCACCGGCAATACATACTCGATAAACAGCACCTGCCCGACCGCTTCCGGGCTGCCGAAGGCGGGGATGCCGCTCGCGCTGAAACTGACGGCGCGATAATTGGGCTGGCTGCCGGGCACGCCGGGCTCACGCACCAGGACGCGGGTTTCGATCGCGCCGCGGGCAGCAGTGAAATCCGTCATTGTGCGCAGGATATTCTGCTCTTGATCGACAAAAGCGAGGGTATAATCGCCAGCGTCCAGCTCCAGGGTGGCGCGGGCGCCAGCTGGCAAGCCTTCTATCAACACGCGGTGCGGGATAAGCGCGCCGCAACTGCTGTTGTCGCAGAGGCTGCTGCGGGCGCTGTACTGCCCGACATCCACCAGCGCGACTTCTTTATCGGCGACCGCATTAATAAAGGTAAGGCGCATCGTGCCGACTTCGGGCGCGCTGACATCATCTTGCTGCAGGCTGATAGCCACCAACCCTTCGGCATTTTGATAGAAGAGCAAAGTATGCGCCGAATCCGGCGGGAGGCGAAGCGCCTCGGAAAAAACCGGCGCGGAAACATAACTGCCATCGCCAACGCCAGCGCTGATGGTGTAGTCACCCGCCGCCAAACTTGTATACGCGGCGGCATCCGCGCCCACGGCATCATAGACAAGCGCGTCCAGGCGCAGGTCTGCATAGTTTTCATCCGCCGCGTCCAGCAAGACATTGCCGCGCACACTGTCTGCCAGCGGCATGGCAAAGCCCATTTCCATCACGGTGAAAATCTGCCCTTCCCCGCCGGGGATAGCGTTCACCGCGCGCACCTGCGCCTGGGCATCGGGCGCTTCAAAAGGCTCGTCCGAAAGCATGTCGGAAGCGATAGGAAAAGCAAAAACCAGCAGCAGGATTATGGCGATCGCCGTGCCGGTGAAACCGAGCCAGCGCATCCGCCGCGGCTGGTCGGTGGTAGTCTCCGCCCCCAGCAGCATGATAACAAAGAGAAAGAGCACCATGATGGCACCGGTGTAGACGGTAACTTGCACCATGGCGAGGAAGGGCGCGTCCAGCATCAGATAGAGAAAGGCGACGCAGCCGAAGTTGACGATGAGGAAAAGCGCGCTGTGCACGGCATTTTGCCGCGTCAGCATCATGCCTGCCGAGAGCACCGCCACAAAGCTAACGATTAGGAATAGCCATTCCATCAGTATCAGTTCCTACCATGGTTGCGATTGTGCATTTTAGCACAAAGACGGTCGCGCTTCAATTTGGTATCCTCGTTGCCTTCGCATAATCGCCAGTGGCAGCGCTGCCGCCTCAAGCTGGATCTTGCATATCGGGGATGGAGCGGTCGTATGTCCCGGGTTCGACTTGCTGCGGCGTCGCGGGCGCGCCCTCTGCTGGCGCGTCAATCAGCATATCTTTGGTATAGATGGCATCGCGGCGGTCGGTGAAAGACATTTGATGCTCGTGCCCCAGTTGAATCGCTTCTGTGGGGCAGGCATCTTCACAATAGCCGCAGAATATGCAGCGCAGCATATTGATTTCGTAGGTTTTGGCATAGCGTTCGCCGGGGCTAAAGCGCTGTTCATCGGTATTTTCCGCCGCTTCTACCCAGATGGCATCGGCGGGGCAGGCGGCGGCGCAGAGGGAACAGCCGATGCACTTCTCCAAGCCATTTTCAAAGCGCCGCAGGTGATGCCGCCCCTTGAACCGTTCCTGGAACTTCTGCACTTGTTCCGGGTATTGCACGGTAACCGCGTCATCCATCAGATGTTTCAGTGTAGTTTGGAAGCCTTTTATCACATTCATCAGCCACCACCTTTTCTCGTTGTATCCCCGGGCGGGTAGCGCCCGTTCGCTTGTGATGCGGCGGGCGCTTGCCTCAGCCGCCGTGTTTATCCACCGCCGTCTCGGCGCTTTCCAGCAGGCGGTCTTCTTCGGGACTGCGCCCGAGGCTGGCAAGCCCTTCCAGCGCCCGCAGCTGGAAGCGAATATGCGCCAGCGGTATCGCCACCAGCATGCCAACCACATGCACCAGCGCCCAGCCCAAGCCACGCCGCTCGCCAGTATACGCGGGGTCGTCCTCCAGCGGGATGGCTTCGTCGCTATCACGCTCGCGGCTGAGGCGGCGCAGCGCCAATGCGCCCAGCGCCAGCGCCAGCACAAAGACGGCACCAGAGATAGCGGGATAGGCTTGCCCGCCGAGGGCATCGCCGACCACAATCGCCACCGCTGTCCAAGCCACTGCCAGCAGCGCCAGAGGAATCATCACCTTCCAGCCGAATTGCATCAGGCGGTCATAGCGGATGCGCGGCAGAGTAGCGCGGATCCAAATCATGCCGCAGAGCATCAAGACAACTTTGACGATGAAGATGACCGGCGCCAGGATGGGCAAGCCGTCCATGGGCCAGAGGTGATAGCCGCCGAAAAATACCGCTATCGCCACCAGGCTGACGGCAATCATGCCCAAGTATTCCGCCATCATAAACAGGGCGAATTTCATGCCGCTGTATTCGGTCATATAACCTTGGGTGAGCTCCTGCTCGGCTTCGGTCAAATCAAAGGGGGCGCGATTGGTTTCCGCCAGCAGCGCCAGTATCAGCACCGCGGCGGCGAGCGGGTTTTGGAATACCAGCCAATCCCAGATATTGCGCTGAGCGTCGATGATGTCGCCGATTGCCATGCTGCCGACAATCATCACCGGCACCGCCAGCGTCAGGGCAAAGCTGAGTTCGTAGCTGATCATCTGGGCGGAAGCGCGCAATGCGCCCAACATCGCGTATTTGTTGTCGCTGGACCAGCCAGCAAGCACGACGCCATAGGTCGCGATGCTGGTGATGGCGATGACCCAAAGCACACCAACATTGGAATCTATCAAGCCCTGCGGCACCTGGAACCAGACATCGCCCAGGGAGGGCGCGAACCAGGGCAGAACCAAGTCCGGACCCATCGGGATGACGGCGGCAATCATCAAAATCGGGATGACTTTTATCATCGGCGCGATGCGGAATACCCACTTGTCGGCGCCGGCGGGCAGCAAATCTTCTTTGAACACCAGTTTGACGCCATCGGCCGCGGGCTGCATAAATCCCAGCGGACCGACACGGTTGGGTCCCACGCGATGCTGCAAAAAGGCGAGCAAGCGCCGCTCCAGCAGGGTGGTATAGGCGAAGCCGGTGACGATGACAAAAGCGAAGCCGGCGGCGAATATAATCGGCCAAAGCGCCGAGCAGCCGGCGTCATCTTCACATTGGATGACATTGTTGACGCGCGCCTCCGGGTTGAGCAGCATGCCGAGCGCGCCTTCGCGCCCGTTGAGGTTGCCGGCTTCGTCGAAGCCAATCCAAGCGGCGATCGCGTTCAGATTGGCGATGGCAAGCGCCAGCAGCAGCAGTGTGCCCACAAGCGCCACCAGCAGGGCGATGGCGATGCCTATTTTCGCAGTACGGCTCATAAGCGGCTTTCCTCTGTCATCGCGCGGCAACTAGCGCTTCGGCAACGCGGCTGATGCTGCCGGCGGTTACCGCAAGCGGCACGGGCTCGGCGGTCATGTGCCGTGGCAGCGTGACGATGCCGCGCGCGATCTCATCGCTGACATGCGCGCGCAGGCGCAGGCTCGTGCCCGCGGCGCGCACTTCTATCATATCGCCAGAAATAATGCCGGCGACCGCAGCATCTTCCGCGTTGATTACAATCAGCGGCGATAGTATGCGCGGCTCCAGCAATAAGCTCGGGCGGAAATTGCGCTGGCGATTGTACAATTTTGTGATGGGAACGACCAGCACTTCGCCGGCATCAGCGGCGGGCGGCGCATAGTCTGGCACTTGGCGCGGCTTGCGGCTGCGCCGTTTATCGGCGGAAGCTGGCAGCTGGACGCCGATGCCGCCGCTGTTCTCGTAGGCGGTGCCGCCATAATACAGGTCGCGCCCGCCAACATCGGGGAATTGCCGCTCGGTCTGCGCCAGGTCTTGGTAGCTGATGCCCGCAAATGCCGCGATTTCTTCGCTTAGCTCGGCAAAGACGGCGGCGGCGGATGGTTTGAGCGCGCCCGCTGCCAGCGCCTGGCGCAGGCTGCCGAAAAGTTTCCAGCCTGGCAGCGCCTGCCCGACAGGTCCCTGCGCCAGATAAAAGCGCTGGACGCGCCGCTCGCCATTGACATAGCTGCCATCGCGCTCGGCAAAACTTTGCAGCGGCAGCAGATACTCGGCGAGTTCGCCAATGCCATCGTCAAAGAGATTGGCGGCGATTATCGTATCCACCTGGCTCAGCCACTGGCGCGCCGCCGGGTCATCATCCAGCAGCTCCGCCTGCGCCACGATGAGCACTTTGGGCGGCTTGGAGATGATGTCCTGCGCCGCGCGCGGGCTGAAGCCGAGATACTGCAATCCCATGCCGTTGGGGCCGGGCAGCGGCGACAAGAGCCCGCAGTTGGCTTTGCCGATGTGCCCGCTTTCTATCAAAAAATTGGAGGCGGCGATCGCCAGCGCTTCACTGCCGGGGAGTGTCAGCCCCTCGGCGCCGGCGACAATCACCAGGTTCTGCGCCGCGCGCAGGCGCTGGGCAATCGCCGGTTGATGTTCGTCCAGGTTTTGCAGGGCGGCAACCGCGCCCTCGACACCGTAGCGGATGGCATCGCCCTCGACGATTTTGTCGTTGCGCGCGCCTTGCAGGGCAAAATCTTCCAGGCGCGTGCGCCGGGCATTCGCGACCACCAGATACGCGCCGCGGTCTTGCGCTTGTTTGATGCGCAGCCGCCAGATCGGCACTTCTTCTTCCAGGTCACAGGCGATAACAAGAATGGCATCGCCGCGCCCCAGTTTGCCCAAATCGCTGCCGGCACCAATGCCGACCTGCGCCACTGCCGCCGCGCCGCCATGCGTGGGCGGCCAGGCACCCAGTCGGGAGCCGCCCGCCGCTTCGACAAGCCGCCGCAATTCCCACAAGTCTTCGTTGGGCATGCCGCTGCCGGCGATAGCGGCGACATCGCCGTCCGCCGCTTGCAGCGCCGCCGCCATCGCTTTCAGCGCCGCTTCCCAATTGGAGGGGCGCAGGGCAGCGCCCGCGCGCAGCTGCGGCGTCATAATCCGTTCGTCGCTGCGGGTGAAATGATGCCCGAAGCGCGTTTTATCGCTAATCCAAATCTCGTTTACCCGCTCATTTTGCCGCGGCATCACCCGTTTGATGAGCGCCTTGCCGCCAAAATCACGGTCCAGCCGCATGCTCAAGCTGATATTTTCGCCAGCGGCATCCCAAGGCGAGATGCTGGGCACTTCCGTCAGCTCCCAAGGGCGGGCGCCAAAGCGGAAGTCCGCCGTGGTCAAAGCGCCCACGGGACAGATATCAGTGGTGTTGCCGCTGAAATAGGTATCAAAGCCGGGGTCGGAATTGGTGATAATCTGCAAGCGGCGCCCGCGCTCGTGAAATGCCAGCACATCATCGCCGACCAGTTCATCTTGAAAGCGTACGCAGCGCGCGCATTGGATGCAGCGCTCGCGGTCGAGGAAGATGAGATCGCCCAGCGGGAAATGTTTCGCCAGATTCTGTTTGTCATCAAAATACATGCGCGAGGCTTGCGGGCCATGGCGCATCGTCAAATTTTGCAGCGGGCATTCGCCGCCTTTATCGCAGATTGGGCAGTCCAGCGGGTGGCTGGAGAGCAGGAATTCGAGCACATCGTTGCGGGCGTCAATGACCGGCTGTGTCTGCGTTTTCACATGCAAGCCGTCGCTTACGGTGGTGGTGCAAGCCGTCTGCAGCTTGGGGAAGTAGCGTATCTGCGGGCTGCCGTCTTCGTTGAGCATCACCTCGCCGGTGGCGCGGTCCCGCGCCGGGCTGCCCAATTCGACCAGGCACATGCGGCACATGCCGACTGGTTCCATCTTGGGGTGGTAGCAGAAGACGGGGATGTCGTTGCCCGCATGCCATTTGACGGCGTCGACCAGGTTCGCCCCGGCGTCGACTTCGACATCTTTGCCGTCCAGATTGATTGTCACCGTGTCGGACATTTATGCCTCCACATTCCTGTCAAACTGGCGGGCGCGCTCCAAGCCATATAAGGCGCGGTCGCGCAGCGCTTGCTCCACGATGAGCCAGCCCTGGCTGGCGTCCAGCGCTTCCGCCAGCGTCAGCGCCGCCGCAAAATCCGCCCGCGCCCGCGCGCCATCGCCATGTTCCAGGCTGAGTTCGCCGCGCAGCACATAATTCGCCATACAGTCCGGCACCTCGTCGATAGCGGCGCTCAAGGCGCGATAGCGCTGATAAAACTTGCGCTCGCGCTCTACCGGGGATTGGAACAGCCCCCGCGCCCAACTGCTGATTGCTTCGCGCATCCGGCACCGAACTAAGCCTCCGCCTGCACATGCCGGGCGAAATCATCGGGGAATTGCTTAATCGTATGAATGATGGGGTTGGCGGCAAAATCCCCGAGCGCGCACAAAGTTGTGCCCGCCATATTCTCCGCCACATCGGCGATGCGCCGCACATCGTCCGGCGAGCCGCGCCCATCCAGTATCCGGTCGATAACCTTGTCCAGCCAGTAGGTGCCTTCGCGGCAGGGTGTGCATTTGCCGCAGCTTTCATGCGCGAAGAACTTGGTCACTTTGGAGGCGACCCAGGTGATATCCACCGATTCGTCCATAATAATAATGGAAGCCGAGCCGATAATCGTGCCGATATTGGCGCAATCTTCATAGCTCATGGGCGTATCAAGCACCTCGTCCGTCAGCGGCACGATGGGACCCGAGCCGCCCGAAGGCAGCATCGCCTTAAAGCCGCGCTCGCCATGCAGCGGACCGCCCGCATGCTCAAAGAGCAATTCGCGGAAGGTCGTGCCCATGGGCAGCTCATAATTGCCGGGCTTCTTCACATGCCCGCTGACGCAATAGATTTTGGTGCCGCTGCTTTGGGTGGTGCCGATTGCCTTAAAAGCCTCCGCGCCTTCGTTTAAGATGAATGGCACATTCGCCAGCGTCTCGACATTGTTGACAACAGTCGCTTCCTTATATAAGCCGCCGCCCTTTTGCGCCGGGAATGGCGGACGCACCCGCGGCTGCCCCAGGTAGCCCTCAAGGCTGTTGAGCAGCGCGCTCTCTTCGCCGCAAATATAAGCGCCAGCGCCCAAATGCGTATACACCTCGCAGCTATAGCCGGAGCCCATGATATTTTCGCCGACATAACCCTTGGCGCGCAGCTGCTCGATGCAGTCGTCAAGCTGCGTGCCAATATCCCAAAATTCGCCGCGCAGATAAATGTAGACCGCCCTGGCTTGAATCGCGTAAGCGCAGATGAGCGAGCCTTCTATCAGCTGATAGGGGTTCTCTTCCATGATTTCGCGGTCTTTGAAGGTGCCGGTCTCGCTCTCATCGGCGTTGACGGTGACATATTTGACCGGCTCCTGCTGCGGGATGAAGCTCCACTTGACGCCTGTGGGGAAGCCAGCGCCGCCGCGCCCGCGCAAGCCCGATGCCTTTACCTCATCGATGACCGCGGCCGGGCTCATGCCCAGCGCCGCGCGCAAAGCGCTGAAGCCCTCGTGCTGCTCATAGACTTCAAGCTGTTTGAGATTTTCGATGTCGCGTCCGCGCAAAAGTATGTGCATCGTGCCCATCGCCATCCTTCTCCCCTGGGGCGGGCGGCTCAAGCGCTGCCGTTGGCAGCGCCTGCGCCGTCCACGCGCCACTTCGCCAGCAGCGCGCGCATTGAGTCTTTGTCCAAGTTTTCCACATAGTGGAAGTTGCATTGCAGCATCGGCGCTTTATCACAAGCGGCGAGGCACATCACATGCTCGACCGTGAACATGCCATCCGCGCTGGTACCGCCCTCTTGTACGCCCAATTCTTCTTTCAGCCAGGCGTGAAATTCGTCCGCGCCTTGTAAGGCGCAGGGCAAATCGGTACAGACCTGCAGCCAATACTTGCCCTTGGGCTTCTCGGAATACATCGTGTAGAAGCCGGCGATGGACTTGACCTGCGTCGGGTCCAGGTCCAGCAGCTGCGCCACCTCGTTGATGCCCGCTTGATTGACCCAGCCGTATTCTTCTTGCGCGATGTACAAAAGCGGCATCACCGCCGAGCGCTTGGTTGGATATTTCGCGAGATGGCGCTTGATGCGCGCCTGGTATTTTGCATTCCCGATGATTGCCATCAACACCGTTCCTTCTAAAATGCCTGGCTTAGAGACTGCGGAGCGTCAGCCCCGGCAGGGCATGAAGCCGCCTGCGCCTATCAGCGGTCACAATCCCCCAGCACAATATCAACGCTGCCGATAATCGCGACCATATCCGCCAGCAAATAACCCTTTGAGACCACTGGCAGGGCGCTGATGTGCATAAATGACGGCGTCTTAAAATGCACACGCCGCGGTTTGTTGGCTCCCGTGCCATGAATATAACAGCCGATTTCGCCGCGCGGGCTTTCGATAGCGCAATATATTTCGTCATCCGGCGCGTCATAACCATAGGTCCAGAGCTTGAAATGATGAATCACCGCTTCCATGCTCTGCCCCAGCTCGCTGCGCAGGGGCGGGCAATACTTGCGATTTTCTGAGCGATACGGACCCTGCACCCGCTCCAGCCGCGCGACCGCCTGGTTGAGAATCTTCATGCTCTCGCGGAATTCCTGGATGCGGATGAGATAGCGGTCATAGACATCGCCATGCTCGCCTAATGGCACATTAAATTCGTAAGTTTCGTAGCCGGAATAGGGCTGCGCCTTGCGCAAATCCCAATTGACGCCGCTGCCGCGCAGGGCTGGTCCTGTCATGCCATGCGCCAGCGCGATGTCCGGCTCAATCACGCCGACGCCCTGCGCCCGATCTTTCCATATCGGGTTGCGCGTCAGCAGCGCTTCGTAATCGTCAACTTTGGCGGGGAAATCCGCCAAAAACTGTTTGATGGTCGGCAGGAAATCCGCCGGCACATCGCGCCAGACGCCGCCGGGGCGAATGTAGCTGCTCATCATGCGCTGCCCCGAGAGCATCTCAAACATGCCCAGGATGCGCTCGCGCTCGCGGAAGGCATACAGCAGCACGCTCATCGCGCCCATGTCGATGGCATGGGTGCCCAGCCAGACCAAATGGCTGGCGCAGCGCGCCAGCTCCAGGCAGATGACGCGAATGATTTGCGCGCGCTCGGGCACATCAAGCGCCAGCAGCTTCTCGACCGCCGAGGCGTAGACCATGTTGTTGGACATCGGCGACAGATAATCCATGCGGTCGGTCAGCGGCAGCGCTTTTTCGTAGCTCTTGTCTTCGATCGACTTTTCGATGCCGGTGTGCAAGAAGCCGATATCGGGCAGGCAAGTTATGATTTGCTCGCCGTCCAATTCCAGAAGCAGGCGCAAGACGCCATGCGTGCTGGGATGATGCGGGCCCATATTAAGCAGCATCGTCTCGCCGGTGATTGCTCGTTCCGAAACCAAACCGCGCAGCTGGTCAAAGCTGCCTTCCCAGCGGCGCTGCTCTTCTATGCTTTGGTATCGTTCTGCAACTGCCATAGCGACCTCGGCTAGTCCCTGGCGAAAGGCTTGTGTTTGCGGATTTCGGCTTCGTTAAAGGAGAAGGCGACTGTTTCTTTGCCCAGCGGATAATCGCGCCGGTGCGGGTGGCCGAACCAGTCTTCCGGCATCAGCAGCCGCCGCTGGTCGGGATGGCCTTCAAAGACGATGCCCATCATGTCGGCGATTTCGCGCTCGAGCCAGTCCGCCGCGGGCCATACCATCGTGGCTGTGGGCAAGCGCGGGTCTTCTCCATCGGCGAAGGCTTTCACGCGCAAGCGCCGATTGTAGAGCAGCGACAGGATATGGTAGGACACGGCGAATCGCTGAGGGCGAAAATCGCGTGCGCCGCCATCAAAAGCAGCGCCGTAATCGTCAGGGTAATAATCCACGGCGCTGACATCGGAGAGCATGTTGTAGACCAATCCCGCGCTGATGCGCAGGAAGTCCAGCGCTTCGGGCAGACGCCATACCGAGACGACAATGGTGGTCTCGCCGCGAAATTCTTTGACATGCAAGATATCCGCGCCGAAGGTCTCGCGCAGGGCGCTGACAGGATCGCGTGCTGCCGGTATTTGCATTGCGTAGCCGCCTTTTCTGCGCTAGCCAGCAAGCCGCATCTTATGCCCAATCGGCGATGCGCTCGCCTTTTACTTTTTCATGCAGGGTCAAGATGCCGTGCAGCAATTGCTCGGGGCGCGGCGGGCAGCCGGCGATGTAGACATCAACCGGGATGATTTCATCAACGCCTTGAACGATGGCGTAATTATTGTAGACGCCGCCGCAGGAGGCGCAATCGCCCATAGAAATGACCCATTTCGGCTCCGCCATTTGGTCGTAGAGCTGGCGCACGACCGGCGCCATCTTGCGCGTCAAACGCCCGGAGACGATGAGAAGGTCAGCCTGGCGCGGCGTCGCCCGGTTGAGTTCCATGCCAAAGCGGGACAGGTCATAGCTTGATGCCTGCGAGCTCATGTATTCGATGGCGCAGCATGCCAAGCCAAAGAGCAGGGGCCACATCGCGCCGGTGCGCGCCCAATTCACGGCTTGCTCGACAGTGGTGGTTACAACCCCCAAATTGCCAAGTTTTTCGCTTACTCCCATTCCAAGCCGCCTTTCTTCCACTCGTAGGCGAAGCCAACAACCAGAATAGCGGTGAAGACCGCCATAACCGCCAGCCCATAGACGCCCAGCTCGCGCATGGATACCGCCCAGGGCAGGAAAAATATCACTTCGATATCAAAGATGATGAAGAGAACCGCGACCAGATAGAATTTGACGGGCAGGCGGCGGGTCGCGGGTCCGATGGGCTTCATGCCGCTTTCATAGGGGACGGACTTGCGGTATGTCGGCCGGTGGGGACCCATGACGCGGGAGATATTGGCGATGATCAAAGCCAAGAGTACGGCGATGACCAAGAGCGCAGCGACAGGACCAAATTCAAGAACAGTCATTTTCTGCGGCTTCCAACCGATTGTGCTTTTTTGAACAAATCAAGTCTAGGCAAGGTTAGCACATTACTGGGGCAAAATCAAGCGAGCCTTGCCGCGGATTTTCTGTGCGAATTCGGAAGCTGTGAATGCAATATCTAGCATGAGTTCTAACAATATAATTCGTCTATAAATATGCTTGACACCCTATTATAAAACAGTATAATACTGTTTACACCGAATTTATGGAGATATACATGAACGCTTATGATACTACTAAGGTGGCGAAAAATGCGCTGGAAGAAAGCTTGCTCGCCGAGCGCGCAAAACTGCGCGGAGAAATTGCGCAGCTGAGAGAAGCCATCCAAGAAAAAGAACGAGATGCCCGCGCTAAAGAGCAGCGGCTGGCGCATGTAGACGCATTGCTCGCGACAGAGCAGCCTTCAGTTGTCGACCAGGCGCATAGGCGGCAACGAGCCAGGAGCGCCTCGACGCCAACCGAGCAGCTATTGAACTTGGCGGTGACGGTTTTGCGCGAGCGCAAAGGCGAGCCGATGCACTATCGCGACTTGGCGGATGAATTGATGCGGCGTGGCGCGGTTATCCGCGGGCAAGACCCGGCGAGCGCGCTGGTTTCACGCATGACGCAGGATGACAATCGGCGGGCAGAAGCGGACCGGCGCTTCATCCGCCCCACAAGCAAGGGATTTTATGCGCTGCGGGAGGAGTATCCGGATGCGCGAAATGTTGGGGCGCGGCGGCGCAATCGAGGGACAGGTCAAGCAAGAGCAGAATGAAGCAAGCAAAGGATAAAGACACTATGAATTCTCGACAGTTTGCAAATACTTCCAGCAACATGGTGCAGGAAGTCAAGAACATCATTGAAGGGTATGACATGGGCTCGTTGCGGGCATTGGCGCAGGAGCCGGTGCAGAATGCGCTTGATGCTGTTCGTCCCGGAAGAAAGACTGTAGAAGTGGAATATCGCCTGCTGCGGCGGCATACGGCTGAAGGCAACCTTTGTTACCTGCTCACCGTCACCGACAGCGGTACTACAGGATTACGCGGACCTATGGTGAGCGACGAAGAGCTGGAAGGGCGTCACTTCAAACTGAAAGCTGACGAAAACTGGGCGGCATTTGAGGCGCAGGGCTATACCAAAGAAAATGAGGATGCGCTTGGCTCGCGCGGTCAGGGCAAGGCGGCTTTCCTCTATCATTCTTATGTGCCCGGCGAAACGCGCCGCATGCTGATGCTCTATGACACCTTTCTGGAAAATAGCGAATATCGATTTGGCATACGCTTTGCCCGTCCAGTGGATCAGCGGCTAAAAACGCCGCTGCTGGATGATGAGGCGCAAGCCGCTGCGCAGGATAGCGCCTTATCTGTAGGGGGTGAGCTGACAGTGCCACTGGGGCTTGCTCCCCTGCGCGAGGTGGGTACGCGCGTCATCGTACCTTTCCTCGAAGAAACATCAGATGTGCCGAAACTCCAACCTTATAGCGAATTGTCGGGCTGGCTGCAGCGCTGTTGGTGGCGGGCAATCCAAACCGGCAAGCTGAAACTCCGCATCGTCGATGAGGAGCAGCAAATAGCCGAAGAGATTTCTGTACCAAGCTGGTGGCAGGATTTGCCACGCGTCCAAGGCAAGTCCGCTGCCACTGGAAACTGGCGCGATATCCCTGGTGGCGGCCGCGCCTGCATCTGGCGCGAGTTGCCCTTAGATGGCGGCTACCAAATCCGACAGTTGGCGCTGCTGCATAGTGCTGCCTTAGAAGAAGATGAAATTACGCATGACCATCCGGAATATGCTGGCATCCAAGTATTGCGCGGTTCACAATGGATCGAGACACGCGGCACCCGCGAAGAATATGGCGACTTTATCCCGGTGGATAAACGACCCGGTTTTCGCGGTTATGTTGAATTTGACAAGGCAACTGACAGCGCATTGCGCGCATCCGAGAAACCGCAACACGACGGCTATAATGGCAGGCATAAAACCGTACGCCTTATCCGCGCCGAGTTGAAGTCCAGAGTGCGCGAATTCAGCGAAACAATGGGCTGGGCGCTGCCGCAAGCCGCTACGAAACAGCAAGTATCGCAGCGTGAAAAATCAACACATTCGCGCTTCTTGCAGACATTTTTGAACCCGAACGGGCACAAACCAAAATCAGGAAACAGGAAAGGCGGCACAGAGACACCGCAGCTGGTTTGGGATTGCCGTCTTGATCTAGAGTATCCCGACCCGAAATCCGCGCGCGTGGATTGGGGGCAGCTCATCCGAAATGTCTATGTCTGGGTGGGCTTTGAGCCAGATGGCGATTTGGCGGGCAGCGCCGACTTGATTTTGGAGTGGCTGGATGACAGCGGCAAAGCGCAAGAAATCTACAGGCAGGACGACGCTATAAGAAAACAGTGGAACGAGGACAGCGTACAACAGAAATTTGAGCTTGGGGATTGGACCATCTTACGCGGCAAAGCCAGCCGCGAGCGGCAAATCGAATGCCCTGAACCAGGCGAATGCCGTCTACGCGCCGTAGTGGAGTACCACAGCGAGCGTGTAACAAGAGCAGAGCGGACTGTTTATGTGCAAACCGAGCCACCGCCACCGCCGAAAAAGAATCCCGTCACGCTCTCCATCAGTGCAGAAAATATCAGTGCTGGAAATATCAGCGCCTACAAGCAGAAGCGCGTTGACCACAGCCAAGTTCTGCACATTCAAATCAATGCGCGCAACCGTAGGCTTGAAGACGGTACATTCTATTTGACAGCCACATTTGCCAATGAGATATTCGCTAGAGATGAAGCGGTTACACTGATAGGCACACCTGCTGGCGATAGCCCACGCAGACAATGCCTCATTAGCGAGAAGCGCCAGCTTTTGGATCCGCAGCAGTCCGCGCCGTTGTTTATGCTGGATGGAGTCCAGCATCTGAAAATGCCCGATTCCAGCGGTGTTTATCGCGTCAGCGCTGAACTAACCGATTCAAATGGAGAGTCTATCGCTGTTGCCAGCCGACCAGTCTACTTCCAGCGCGACCCAGGCAATGCCCGAAACAACCTTCCCTTCGGGATTGGGCAAGAAGACCAGAAAGAGATGTGGAAAATGAATGCGGATCTCACTAAACTGACCTACCCGCAAAATTACCCGCTCTACAAAGAGTTGCCCGTTCCTCAGCGGCAGCATCGGGCTTTGCAAGCCAACCTGGCATTCATCGCCGAAATCAGCGCCAACGGTCTCCTTGAATGGGCGCTGCGGCCAAAAGAACAAGGCGATGACAGTAACTATGACCAGTTGCATGATGAGAGCCGTGCGCTGGATAATGCCTTGTGGGACGACTTGAATCGGGGTTTGGAGGATTTGAGTAAAACAGTCGAATCTCCCACTGACTTCGCGCAAACCTGGCGCGCGACGGTCGCGATAATGCTGGAGATATTTGAAGAGGAGAACGGCTAATGGCAGTGCTCGTCTGGAGCGACCGCGACGGCATACTCGGCAACACCATCCGCAGTGGACGCCGCGTCGCCCTCAGCGCCGAAGAATTTCGCGCCGAAGCCGAAGCGCTCGACCAGCAGTTGGATGCTCTTTTTGATATGGCTTGGCACGCCCTGTCCATCATCAGCCGCCGCGAGAAAGGCAAAGCCCGCTCCAATTCCTTTGAGCAGGTCTGGGTGCTGGGGCGCGCGGTATTTATCAGCGAGGTCTTGCGCCACGAGGCGATGCAGGGGGAAGTTCGCACTTTGCTCTGGCAGGCGCTTACCGCCAAAGCCTGGTACGGCATCCGCCACGACGGTACGCGCGATACCCGCTGGCGTGAGCTTATTCCACGCAAAATAAAGAAATGGCGAACAAAACCGACAGCCCCTAAAGCTTATGAGTTCCTGGACTTAGGCTACTGGCTGCGCGAACAGCAGCTGCATGGAGCGGGGGAAGTATTTGGTTGGAGATACATCAACGCGCAAGATTTGTACGACCGCTCATCATTGCGCTCAATTGAACTGCGTCAAGCAGTATTGCATTGGCTGCGGCGTCAAAAGCCCGAGGTGCGAGAAGAGCTCACCAAACCTAAAGCCAAAGGCGAGCGGCGCTTTTCCACAATCCCAATAGCTTTGCAAAAGCGCTTCCCAGCGAGAGGTCCTGGCTCAGCGCTATTGCCGCAGCATTATCCGGAAGCTGAATTGCGCGGCATTGTCTGCAAAGTTTTGGATGCCGCCCGTGACGAATATTTCGCCCAGGAAGTCTCGGGCACTCCAGCATAGCCAACACAAAGGACGCGCCTTATCGACGCGCCCTTTACGGATTTCATAGTTGCATCA
>JAJDWK010000001.1 GCA_022825675.1 Anaerolineae bacterium
TAGACTTCCAACTGCGTTGGCACGCCCGCCGCCATCAGCCGCTGGGCATAGTCGATATCTTCATCGCGGAAGAGGTCTTCCGTGCCGACGGTTACAAAAGCCGGGGGCAGCCCGCTGAGGTCATCGGCGCGGGCGGCGGCGGCATAGGGCGAGACCGTGTCGGTGCCATATTCATCGCCCAAGTACATTTTCCAGGCTTTGAGCGAAACATCGCGATTCCAGACATTGGGGTGCGTAACTTCGTAGCCGGAAGGCGTCTCGTGCGTGTCGTCCAGCATGGGGTAGACCAACAGTTGGAGCGCCAGCTCGGGACCATTGTTGTCACGATTGTAGAGGGCGAGCCCGGCGGTCAAGCCGCCGCCCGCGCTGGCACCGCCGATGGCGATGCGGCTGGCATCCACACCGAGCGCCTCCGCATTATCGACCATCCAATTCAATCCGGCGAAGCAATCGGCAACCGCGGCTTGATAGGTAAATTCCGGCGCCATGCGGTAATCGACCGAGACGACTGTGCAGCCGACATGCTCGGCATAGGCGATGCCGTTCATATCTTCGCGGGCGCTGCCGACAATGTAACCGCCGCCATGGATCATCAGCAAGCCCGGGCGCGGCGCCGGCGCTGTCGGCTGGTAGATGGCGATGGGCACTTCGCCGTCAGGGCCGGGGATTGTGCGCTCTTCGATGGTGACATCGGATGGCGGCAGCATGTCCGCCATTGCTTTCATCACTTCGTCAAGCATGGCGCGGGCGGTGGGCGGGTCGTCGCCGATGGCGGTAATCATCTCGGCGGGGAAGAGGCCGAGCACGGGCGCGATTTCTGGGTCAAGGCGGTCTACGAAAGGCATGGGGTTGGCTCCTTAAATCGAGAAAATAGTGAAGAATATGAAACCCTTAACTCTTGAAGAATATCACTTTCAAGTTCCTATCACAACATAGGCGGCAAGCGAAACTTGGCAGGCAGCGGGCGCAGATGCTAGAATTGCGCTCGCATACTCCTCGCCCGACATAACAATAGAGGTGCTACATGAATCTGCAAGTCCTTCTCAGTTTCCCACCGAGGATAATCGCGGGCATATTATCTGGCGAATTTACGCTATGGGGCGGTGTCGTGAGAAACGCGACCAACGGGCAGATTGTGGCGCTCCTGCGCGAGGGCGGCGGCCTTGCCAGCAATGCAAATCTCGCCGGTGGGATGCTTAAAGGGCTGCTGGACGCAAGCGCCGGTGGCTGGGCATCAGCCGCGATTGGCGCGGTAGACCTGGTGGCAAATGCGCGTTCGCATTACCTCATCATGCAGCAGTTGCACGGGCTCACTTCATTGGTCGGTATTGTGGGTGGAATCGGCTTGTTGAACCTCGCCGCTACCGTTGTGCAGACTGGCATTATTTTGAAGCGGATAAATCAGCTCGAAAGAGCGGTTGAAGGTCTGTACGACCATATATCCAAGGAATTCAACAAGAATCGGCAGGTCAAAATGCAAGCCGCTATCTATGCTGCTGATAATGCTCTGGACATGGTCAACCCAGAAAATAAGAAGTTTCAAGCGAATCTCGCTATCGGTAAACTGTTTGAGGCTCGGCAACACATTTGGGGCGAAGTAGACAATCTTAAGGGTAGTACAAACCACAAGGTAAACAATCAGCTGCTTCAAAGTAACACTTTACAGGCTATGCAGTTGGATTATCTGCGTTGTCGCTGTTTATTGGAAATCGACGAAACGGAGCGCGCAATCAATCAGGCATCCAGCGCTCTTGAAGCGTATCGCGAGACTTCACGGCAATTGGTACACAGACATCTCGGCTTTAGGCGTGCCGCATTTTTCCACAATGCCGTTCTAGAAAGGGACTTAATTCGCTACTTAGCCATTGAGTATTGGTTGCGCTCGGACCCCAACCGCCTATTGGAAATTCTACTTGCCAACCGCAGTGACTTTTGGAATTCGAAAGTAGAAAAAGACAACAAGATAGGTGGATTAGAGAAAGCTTACAAAGATGGGTCAGCAGACCATCCTCTCATAAATCGGCTCACATATTCAGAACTTACCATACAAAACCTCCAGCGTTTCCAGGGCTTTCTTGCCGAAATCGAAACCATACATCAGCTCGGCATTTCCTATGCCGACTGGAAGAAACAGCAGGAAGAAACACTAGCGAGTGCCGAAATAAATCTAGAAGAACGCGACGACTATGTACTGCTCGTCGACAAGAAATGGCTCGCCGAGCAAACTGGCGAGCCAGCCGCCTAAGGAACTTCCATGAAAATCACACGCATAGCCGCCTACCAAGTCGACCTGCCCTTGCACGAAGGCAGCTACAAATGGTCGGGCGGCAAATCGGTCGAAGTCTTCGACAGTACTATCGTGCGTGTCGATACCGACAGCGGGCTTTCTGGCTATGGCGAAGTCTGCCCGCTGGGTCCCTTTTACCTGCCCGCTTATGCCGAGGGCGTACGCGCCGGCATCCGCGAGCTGGCGCCGCAGCTCATCGGCTGCGACCCCACCCAGCTCGCCCCGCTCAACCGCCTTATGGACGCCGCGCTCAAGGGGCATCCTTATGTGAAAACGGGCATCGACATCGCCTGCTGGGACATTTTGGGCAAGGTCGCGGGTTTGCCCGTCTGCGAGCTGCTGGGCGGGCGCTATGGCGAGGACTTCGTTTTGTACCGCGCCATCTCGCAGGAAGCGCCCGAAGCGATGGCGGAGCGCGTGGCGGGCTATCGCGCCGAGGGCTACCGCCGCTTCCAGCTGAAAGTGGGCGCCGACCCGCAGTTGGATATCGAGCGCATCCGCCAGGTTTCCGCCCTGCTGCCGCCGAGCGACAAGCTGGTCGCCGATGCCAACACCGGCTGGCTGATGCACGAAGCCGCCCGCGTTGCGCGCGGCGTACAGGATGTTGATGTCTATATCGAACAGCCCTGTTTGACTTATGAAGAGTGCCTCGCCATCCGCCGGCGGACTTCGCATCCCTTTGTGCTGGACGAGACTGTCGATGGCATCGGCATGCTTTTGCGCGGTCATGCCGATGGCGCGATGGATGTGGTCAACATCAAAATCAGCAAATTTGGCGGTTTGAGCAAAGCCAAGCTGGCGCGTGACCTCTGCGTCGAGATGGGCGTGGCGATGACCATTGAAGACAGTTGGGGCGGCGATATCACCACCGCCGCCATCGCGCATTTGGCGCATAGCACACCCAGCGATTTCCTCTTCACCGCCACCGATTTTAACAGTTATGTTACCGTCAGCAGCGCCGAGGGCGCGCCCCAGCGGGTACGCGGGCGCATGGCGGCATCAGAGGCGGCGGGCTTGGGCATTCAGCCGCGCCCTGAAGTTTTGGGCAGGGCAATTGTTGAGGTCTGCTGAAATTGGGGCACAGCAATTATGGGGATTATATCGCAGTCAAAACTAAAGCAGCGTCGAGAGCAAGCCGCCATCCACCCGATAGAAAGCGCCGGTGATAAAAGAGGCATCATCACTGGCGAGGAAAAGCACGAGCTTGGCGACTTCTTCCGGTGTGCCGACGCGCCCAATCGGGTGCTGCGCGCCCCAAGCGGCTATCATGCCGCCGGGATCATCAGGACCAAAGAGGTCAGCCGCTTCTGAAAGCATCGGCGTGTGAATCGAGCCGGGCGCGATGCAATTGCAGCGGATATTTTCCCGCGCGTGATCGAGCGCGACGGTAGTGGTGAAGCTGACGATGGCGCCTTTGGCGGCGGCATAAGCGGCGACAGTGCGCTGGGACGCGACCGCCTGGGCGGACGAGGTGTTGACGATTGCGCCGCCACCGCGCTTTTGCATTTCCGGGATGGCGTATTTGCAGGTCAAAAATGTGGCGCGCAAGTTGATGTTCATCTGCAAATCCCAGTCTTCCACCGGCTGCTCGACCACCGTGCCATAACGCACGACGCCAGCGTTGTTGTGCAGGACATCCAGCCCGCCAAAATGCTCAACCGCCGCGCCCACCAACCGCCTCACATAGGTTTCTTCCGCGATATCGCCCGCGATGAAAAGGGCGCGGCCGCCCTCGGCTTCAATGAGCGCTCGTGTGCTTTCGCCCGCGTCCGCGTCAATATCGGCGATGAGCAGCTTGCCGCCCTCAGCGGCGAAGGCGCGGGCGCAAGCGCGGCCGATGCCCTTGCCCGCGCCAGTAACCAGGATGACTTTGTCTTGGAATCGAGCGCTCATGTTCGTCATCTCCTCAACTCCCGCTTCATTTCACTTCGACATTGCCGGCGGCGTCAATATGGTGGACGCCGCGTTCCGATTCAAAAAACACCGCTTTAAGCTCAACTTCTTTAAAAGCGCCCGGCGCGAGAGTCAGCTGTGAGCCGGTCTTGTTCATCACCGCGGTCAAGCCCTGCCCCGGGATGGACGAAGCGGGTTCGATGGCGATGACATAGGAGCATTTATAAAAGGGGAAGCCGGGCGAAGAATTCAGCTCTTGCCAGAACCAGGCATAGGGGAATACTGACGCGTCCCATGTCAAGCCGATGCCCATGCCCAGCTGAGTATTGGTGATAGCGTACCAGCCGCTGGTGAAATCCGTCAGATAGGCAAGCAAATCCCGTGGCTGATCGGGCGCTGGCAGCCGCGCCATATCCAGCTCGCCAAAGCGGGACCATGGCTGCGATTCGCCCGCCGGCAGCGGGTTGGCAGCGCCAGCATACACATCATCAACGAGCAGATTGGCGGCGTCCGTATCGATGACGCAATGTTCGCTGAGGAAGGGCGCGCCGTAAGCGGGGTGATGGCTCCACATGCAGTCCATAGTTTCGCCCGCGTGATTGCGGATGCGCTCGCGCAGATGCAGGCTGGGGCTGCCCGCTTCCAGCCGCAGCCAGCGCGTGATGGTATAGGGGCTGCGTGCCAGCCGCAGCTCGAGCTTGACTGCCACCTCCGCTCGCGATTGGCTCAGTACGGTAAAATCCCAGGCTTTCATGGACGCCTCGCCATGAAAACCCAGGCTGGCGCCTTTGTATTCGTTGGGGAAGCCGCCATTGGGGAAGAGCACCTGCCAGCCGCCGGCGTAGGCTTCCAGCCAAGCCGTCTGCGAATCAAAAGCGGAGTCGAAGCCGCGCCGGCTTTCTTTCATGCCCCAGGGCGCTTTCCACAATACATCAATGCCTTTGGGCTTGTAGACAAGCTGATAAATATCCGCGCCTTTGTCCACGAGCACCGTGAGCATCAGCACATCGTTTTCAATTTTCAGGGCGCGCATCGTCCTGCCAAGCGTGATTTCCCGCGCGGAGCAGCTCATGGTTTGTCCTCCCTCGCCGCGCCGCGCTCAAATGCGGATGGTCAAGCCGCCATCGGCGACAATGGCAGCGCCGGTGATGAAGGAGGCGGCATCGCTGACGAGAAATAAAGCGACCTGCGCCATTTCCGCCGGCTGGGCGATCCGCCCCAGGGCGTGTAATGCGCCCCAATCTTGTAAGATGCCGGCGGGGTCATCGGGCTTGAAGAGCCCAGCGGAATGCCGCAGCATCGGCGTATCGACCGAGCCCGGACAGAGGCTGTTGACGCGGATATTCTGCCCGGCGTGGTCAAGCGCCATCGTGCGCGTCAAGGCGATGACCGCGCCTTTGGAGGCGGCATAAGCGGCGACATTGGGCTGGCTGTTCAAGCCCTGCACCGAGGCGACATTGACGATGGCGCCGCCGCCGCGTTTTGCCATCTGCGGGATGCAATACTTCGCCGCGAGATAGACGCCTTTGGCGTTGACATTCAAGGTGCGGTCCCAGGTATCTTCGTCGGTATCCACAACCGTGCCATAAGTCTGGATGCCCGCGCTCGCCACCAGATAATCGATGCCGCCGAATGCCGCGGTCGCTGCCGCCGCGAGTTTCTCGGCGGCGCTCGGCAGGGAGACATCGGCGACCAGGGCGCTGCCAGTGCCGCCCGCCGCTTCGATTTCCCGCAATCGCGCTTGCAGCGCCGCTTCATTCACATCAGCAAGCAGAACCTGCGCGCCTTCCGCGGCGAATGCCAGGGCGGTGGCAGCGCCGATGCCAGTGGCCGCGCCCGTTACGACCGCAACTTTGTTGACAAATCTCATAGCTTTGCACCTCCTCAAGAACAGTCTGTACCAGTGCGCCGAGATTGTCGCACAAAAGCAAAATGCTGTCGAATGGCGGCGCGGCAATTGCAGGCGCGCGTGATTGTCGCTATCGTTTAGCGCAACTGGCACCTGACATACACGAGACAAAGCGCCCATGGCAAAGCACAATCCGGGCAGCAGCAACGCCTTCAACATCAGCCGGCCGGAGCGCTATCGCTGCCAGGTATTGCATTATCATCGGCGGCTTTCCCGCCTGTATCTCTGCGTGTACCAGGGGCTGCGGGAAGAGCCCGCCTTCTATCTGCTCTTTTCCGATGTCGCTTATATCGACGCGCCGATGAGCTGGCAGGGCGCCGCCTTCAACATCGCCAGCCGCGAGGACTGCACCGCGCTCCTGCTCGACCGCGGCATAATCGGCGACGCCATCCGCCAATTTCCTGATGCCTACGCTTCCATCACCGAATATGCGCGGCTTTATACAGTGTCGGCTGCCGCCCAGCGCATTCGCATTGTCGCCAGCAGCGCCGCGCTGCTGCAGACTATCCCGCCAGAAATGCGTTGAGATTCGCCCGCTCGCATGACGCGGCACGCAGCCGCCCGCCTGCCTGTGTATACAAGCATGTGCTATACTTATCTGCGCTGAGCCAGCCGCCGACAACGAGGCATAACATGAGACGACCGCCGTCGATGCCACCAAATCCGCACGCGCCGAAACCTTCTTTGTCGGTGGTGATACCCTGTTATAACGAAGTGAATACAGTCAAAGATATTGTCACGCGCGTGCTGGCGGAAGAAGTCGTCGATGAGGTCATCATCGTTGACGATGGCTCCACCGATGGTACGCGGGCGGTTCTCGCCGAAATTGAAGCGGAGCGGCACAGCAAGGTCAGCATATATTATCACAAGCGCAACCAGGGCAAAGGCGCGGCGCTGGTAACGGGTTTCAGGCGCGCCAGCTGTGATGTCATCATCATTCAAGATGCCGATTTTGAATATGACCCGCGCGAATATGCCCTGCTGTTGAAGCCGATTCAAGAAGGCGTTACTTCGGTCGTTTATGGCTCGCGCTTTTTGGGCGGTACGCGCAAGGCGATGAACTTTTGGAATATGGTCGCCAACAAGGGGCTGACGCTCATCACAAATATCCTTTTTAACGCCATCCTCAGCGATATGGAAACCTGCTACAAATGCTTCCGCCGCGAGGTGGTGGCCGGCATGACGATACATGCGCGCGGCTTTGAGTTTGAGCCGGAGTTCACGGCGAAGGTGCTGCGGCAGGGCATCCGCATCGTTGAAGTGCCGATTTCTTATTATGGGCGCGAGTATCACGAAGGCAAAAAAATCAAATGGACGGACGCGCCCATAGCCGCCTGGACTTTGCTGCGCTATCGCTTTTTTGATTGAGCTGCGGACTACATCGGTCCCCGCCGCGCCGGCCCGCGATACAAAGTATTCAGCGTCGCGTCATAGCTGCGCTGCAGCAGCGTCAGCTTCAAGTCTTGATGCGCGGCGCTGTCCCACAGGTCGCGGAACTCCCCGGGGTCTTCCCGCACATCATAGAGCTCGCCCAAATTATCGCTGTGATAGCGGATGAGCTTGTAGCGCCCGTCAAAGAACATGGTGGCGATGCTGGCGGCGGGCAGGTCAAGCGCGTCAATGTATTCGCAGCGCACAAATGTACGCCCGTTGCTTGCGGTCGGCGCGCCCGTCAGCATCGGCAGCAGTGATCTGCCGCTGATGTACTCGGGGATGGGCAAGCCACAAATTTCCATCAGCGTCGGTACGATATCGGACAATTCCGCCAATGCGTCGCTGCGCCGATTTTCGGCGAAGACGCCGCGCCACGACCAAATCAGCGGTACGCGCACCAAGCCATCATAAAAGCGGCAGCCCTTTTGTATCAGACCATGGTCGCCCAGCGCCTCGCCATGGTCACTTGTGAAAATGATGATGGTACGCTCGCGCTGATTTGTGGCTTCCAGCGCCTGGAGGATCCTGCCGATTTGATCGTCTATCAGCTTTATCATGGCGTAATAGGCGGCGATAAGGCTGCGGGCATCACGGGCACCGGCGGTCGCCGCTTCTTCAAGCGACGGGCTGGGCGCTTGCGGCAGGATGGGGCTGTTAATATCGAGATTGTCCGGGCGGCGCGCCCGCGATTGGAAGGCGACTGTGGCGAGCTTCTTTTGCTGCGCCAAATCACTCTCGCGGAATAGCGGCGGCTTCACCGCTTGCGGGTCAAATTGCGCGCGATAATCCGCTGGCGGGTTAAAGGGCGGGTGCGGGTCATAGATGTTGACGCTGGCGAGCCAAGGCTGCTCCCGCCGTGATTCGATGAATTCGATTGTTTTTTCCGCGCACCAGGTTGTCTGGTGATATTGCGCAGGCACTCCCGCCGGGTCTTGACTCAGCGCGCCCAGGTCAAGCCCTTTTGCCCGCAGCCAATCGGCATAATCATGCCCGCGGCGCCAGTCATCACGCGGGGCATGGCTGTATTGCCAGTAGGTATAGCCATCGTCCGCCCGCTCTTCGACGCGCCCATAAGCGCTGCTGAGATGCAGCTTGCCGATTAAGCCGCAAGTGTAGCCGATATCCGCCAGGCGCTTGCTAATCAAAGGCGGGAAGTCGGGAAAAGCCGGGTTGCCGTTGCGATTCACCTGAATCGAGCTGGGGTACATGCCGCTGAGGAAGCTGGCGCGGCTGGGCGTACAGATGGGGCTTTGGCAATAGGCGCGCTCAAAAGCGACGCCCTCGCGCGCTAGCTGATCGATATTGGGCGTCGAGACGCGGGCATTGCCCAAAGCGGCGATGGTATCGTAACGCTGTTGATCAGTGCATATCCACAAGATATTTGGGCGCGTCTTTCGCTTGCTGATTTGCATCGCTGGCAACTCCCATCAATATCTGAGCACAGAGCGGGGTTTCTTTAGAACAATAGCGACAGTCTATCGCGACTCTATACTTTTCTCGGGCGCTTCTGGCGCAGGCGAAGAAAATGCCCCTCGTGGCGAGGGGCATTTTGCTGCCGGGTCGATCGCATAAGCCGCATTCTGTCCGTCAGTGACGGGGGAATCATCTATCTGGGGCGGGCATTGCTGCCCGCCTCTTGCGGTGTACCCGGCGCTTTCTGCGGGGCGGGCCGCCCCCGGCGCCTGTTTCACCTTGCTCCTGATGGGGTTTGCCCAGCCACCGACATTACTGCCGGCGCTGGTGCGCTCTTACCGCACCCTTTCACCCTCGCATCCTAAGATGCACTCTGCTCTCTGTTGCACTTGCCGTCAAGTTGCCCTGCCCGGCTGTTAGCCGGCATCATCGCCCTGTGGAGTGCGGACTTTCCTCGACAAGCGCATGGCTTGCCGCGATTCCCTCGCTCAACCCGGCAGCCTGACTATAGCGCAAATGCCATCCGAATCGCAAGCGCCTGCTTGTCAGGGCGCGCAAACTGGCATAAGCTAGGCGCAGATTAACCACCGAGGCGCGCGCATCCATGACCATCGCCGCAAGCGGGACCCCCAATCGCCGTAAGCATCCACGCTGGCGCAGCCCCATCGCCCTCGACACCGTGTCGACAGTCTTTGCCTGCGCCGCCTTGCTCATCATCCCGCTTTTCACGGCGGACGCGGCGGGCTGGCAAATTGACCTGGATGTCCTGCTGCCGGTCAGCGCATTTGCCGTGCTGCATGGGCTGGTGATGGCGCGCAGCCACTTCGGCGATCTGTCGGCGCTGCTTATCAGCCTGCTTTATGGCATCTTCGCTACAGTCTTCGCCGCCACGCTGCAAAGCAGCCTGCCCTTTCGAGATGCCCTGCTCTCGACGCTGGAACGCGGCTTTGACTGGGCGCGAGACGCCATCAGCGGCGGCTTGAATACTGACCCGCTGGCGCTGACTTTTTTTATTGGCATTCTCTTTTGGTACTTCGCGTTTAACGCCTGTTGGAACATTTTCCGCGCCAACCGCGTCTGGAATGCCCTCGCGCCGCCGGGCTTGTTTATGCTGGTAACGCTGATATTTCATAGCGGCGAAGAAGCGCTTGATGCCGCGCTTTTCGCTTTTCTGCTGGTGTCGCTGAGCTTGCTGGTCCGCTCAAACTTGGAAGATCGCCGTTGGAATTGGGCGCAGCGCGGCATTCGCATACCAACTTTGGTCAGGCGGCAGTTCGCCATTATTGGCATTCTGCTGGCGCTGCTGGCGCTGGCATTCGCCTGGTCGATCCCCAGCAACGACCTGCAAGAGCGCCTGGATACTTTTCAGCGCTTCCTCGCCTCCGACCCGATCGAGCAGCTTTCGGAATTATGGAATCGGCTCTTCGCGCCAATTGAAGGCGAGGGACCGTCGACAACAGATTATTATGGCGCGGATTTGCTGCAATTGAGCGGCGCCATCAGCCTGGGGGATGACATCGTATTAGAAGTCGAAGCGCCGGCTGATAGCTATCGCTATTATTGGCGCGCCCGCGTTTTTGAACGTTATGCCGGCGGGCAGTGGTCGCCATCGGCAGATTTGCGCTTCACCGACCGCGTGGCACCGCTGGAGATTGCGCTCGGGCGCGATGTCATCGGCGGGCGGCGGGCGGAAGTTCGGCAGACTTTTTTTGTCGGCGCGGCGAATTCACGCATATTTTATGGCGCGCCGCAGGCTAAAGCCATCGACCAAGGGGGTCGTCTTGACCTAATCTACACGGACGCGCCCAGCAATGCCTCGATGAATGTCTCAATCGCCCGCCCCTTGCGGGTTTTGAGGCAGGGCGAAAGCTATCGTGTTACCAGCCTGCTGAGCGTCGCCAGCGCCGGGGAATTGCGCGGCGCGGGCAGGGATTATCCCGATTGGGTCAGTGGCGTCAACCTTTTTGTGGGCAGCCGCAGCCTGCGCGTGGAGAACCTGGCGCAGTCGATTGTGCGTGAGGCAGCCGCCATCAACCCCTATGACCAAGCCAAAGCGATTGAAAGCTGGCTGCGGGAAAATATCCGCTATAACGAAGCTGTAGGCAGCCCGCCAGGCAATGTTGATGCGGTAGAGTGGCTGCTCTTTGATGCCCGCGAGGGCTATTGCACCTATTACGCAACCGCGATGATAGTCATGCTGCGGCATTTGGGCATCCCGGCGCGCCTGGCGGCTGGCTTCTCTCAAGGCAATTACGATGCCGACAGCGGGCGCTTCATCGTGCGCGAGCGGGAGGCGCACACCTGGGTGGAAGTGTATTTCCCTAGTTATGGCTGGGTCGAGTTTGAGCCGACTTCGGCGGAGGCGCCGCTGCAACGCCCGGGCGATGACGAGGCGCAAGAAGATCAAGAAGAGCAGGCGCCGCAAACCGCCATCCCCACCGCCAGCCTGACGCCGACATCAACGCCGACACCGAGCCCCAGCCCCAGCCCGACAGTTGCGCCCAGCCAGGAGGCGCAGCAGCAGAATCTGCCGCCGCCGACAGCGACGCCGACATTGACGCCCAGCCCGCCGCCACCGCCATCGCCAACCCCGGTAATTTTGCCCACAGTTGTGCCGCCAATCGCGCCGGACGAGCCGCCACCGCTGAGCCTGACGCAGCCTTTCTTGGTGCTGGCGCTGGCAATGGCGCTGTTTCTGGTCATCCTGGCGCTTATCGCGCTCTTGCTCTTCTGGTGGTGGGAATGGCGCGGCTTGGGCGAGCTAAGCCCGATTTCCCGCGCCTACGCCCGCTTGGAGCGCTATATCGGGCTGCTGGGCATTCACATCGGGCGGACGCAGACGACATTGGAAAAACGGCGGGAATTGCAGCGGCGGCTGCCCGCCGCCAGCGAGCCCATCCGCACGATAAGCGATTTGTATACCCGCGAGCGTTATGGCAGCGGCGTCGATGCCGATGACGACAGCGGCTCTGCCGAATCAGCGGAACGGGCATGGACGCGGACGCGGGGCAATATCTTGCGGCGCTGGCTGCGGCGCTGGCTGCCCTTCTTGCGGCGGGACCGCTAAGTTTTCTCCAACACGAGGAAATGGGACAGCCCCCAGCTATCCAGCGGGCTGCCCTCAAAACGATAGAGCAAGTCGCGCAAGCGCGCCGCCCCCGCCCCCAGGCGGGCGATGATATTGTCGTAGCCGCCGTAGATGCGCCGGTGCTCCACTATGCGCGCCGGCTCGCCGAGCAGCAGGTTTTTCAGCTCGGCATAAGTATAGGCGCGCACATGCGGCGCCAGCCGGTCACGCCAGGGTTTGGGCAAATAATTGATAAGCGGGCTGTTGCCAAAATGATAGCGCCCGCGCCAATAATGCCCATGCGTCTCGAAGGGGTACCAGCGGTTGGGGCAAAAGAGCAGGACGCGGCCGCCAGCGCGCGTAACGCGCAGCATCTCTTGCAGGCAGCGCCTGTCGTCAGCGACATGTTCCAAAACTTCATGGGACAGGACAACATCAAAGACGCCAGCGGCGAAGGGGATATTTTCGCCAGCCGCCGTCAGCGCCGCCCGCAGGTCTTGCCGCGCCCGGCGCGCCCGGCTGTGCTCAATATCAAAGGCGTCGACGCGGCTGGTGTAGCGCTGGCGGATTTGACGGGCGTACATGCCCAAGCCGCAGCCCGCCACCAGCACATGAGCGTCTTCCAGCGGCGCCCACTGCGCCATCATCCGCAGCCGCCGCTCTTGCCCCGCGCGCCAAACATAGCTGGGCTCGCCCCGCAGCGCCGCCAGCTCCGAGTGGCTCATGCCAGCGTGATGCCCCGCCGTCTAGCCGCGGACAGCGAGCGATACCAGATAGTGGTACAAATTGCGCGAGCCGCTGTTGCTCAAGCGGTCGGTAGAAAATTGATGCTCTGGACCCAAATCGCCGCCAGAGCGCATAAAGGTGATGAAGTCGTCTTCTGATAGCGAGAATGCCTGCAGGCTGGGCGCTTGGTCTGTGCCTTCGCCGCCCGCGCCATGGCATTCGCCGCATGCCAGCGCTTCGTAACGCCCTTTGCCGCGCTCGACCTTTTTCGGGTCCAGCGCGATGGCGGCGGCATCGCTCCCCTCTTGTTCCGCATCATCAGGGATTTGCCCAAACGCCGGCGGTTTGGTTGGCTCAACAAAGGCGAAGGTGGGGAATGGCGTGGCGCTGGGCGGCGCAGCCGTGGGCGGGGCGTCCGGCTGGCTGGCACCACAGGCAGCCAGGGCAAGCGCCAAGAGCAGAATCACAAGAAGCTGGCGGAGAGCCTTTGGCATGCGCATAGTCCACCCCCATTTATTCGCCGCGCGCTGGATCCAGCGCTTCTTGCAAACCATCGCCGACAAAGGAGAAGCTGAGCATCGTCAGCGCGACTAAAAGCGTCGGGAAAAGCGCCAGGTGATAATAGACAATCACGGTCGAAGATTTGACGCTGCCCCCCACCATTTTACCCCAACTCGCCGTCGGCTCGGTGATTCCGATGCCCAAAAAGCTCAAGCCGGCTTCGGCGAATATCGCCAGCGGCACCGCAAAAGTGAAAGAAACCAGCAGCGGCGTTATCGCATTGCGCAGGATATGCAGGGTGATGATCTGCCTTTGGGATGCGCCCAAGGCGCGGGCGGCGAGCACAAACTCAGTCTCGCGGTATTTGAGGAATTGCGCCCGGGCGATGCGCGCCGGCTCTATCCAAGAAGTGATGGCGAGCACAAAAATCACATTGCCCAAGCCAGCGCCGGTGACGCTGATGAGGAACATCGCGAAGAGCAGCGGCGGGATGGCGGTGGCGATTTCGATGAGGCGCAAGCTGACAAAATCCCAGATGCCGCCGCGATAGCCGGCGATGGCACCCATGGGTACGCCAATTAAAAAAGAAATCGTCGGTACCAGCAAGCCAACAATCAGCGAAGTGCGCGCGCCATAGATGAGGCGCGTCAAAAAATCGCGCCCAACGCCATCGCCGCCGAGTATGTGATTGGGGTCAATGAAGGGGCGCAGGCGCACAATCGAGAAGTCGACTTCGTTGAGGCCGTAAGGCGCGACAATATCCGCCAGCAGCGCCACCGCCAGCAGAATGCTGAGCAAGACCGCGCCCAGCATCGCCAGCCGGTTGCGCAGGAAGCGGCGCAGGGCATCGCGCAATAGCGAGCGCTGGACCAACTGTTCCGGCGGCTCCACAGGCAGAGATGCTGGCGCTGGCGGCATTTGGCTCAGGCTCCTTTGGTCTCGCCCAGGCGGATGCGCGGGTCAATCAAAGTGTAGAGGATATCCGTGATGAGATAGGTCAAACCCCAGAGCAGCGCTATCAGCAGCACCAAACCCATAATCATCGGATAATCGCGATTGAAGATGCTGGTGACGAAGAATTTGCCCAGCCCAGGTACGCCATAGACTACTTCGATAAAAAGCGAGCCGGTCAAGAGATTGGGAATCTGCGGCAGCAGCACGGTAATCATCGGGATGAGCGCGTTGCGCAGCACATGGCGCAGCATGATGAAACGCTCGGACAAGCCTTTAGAGCGCGCGGTGCGGATGAAATCCGCCGTCAGCACATCGGCGAAGCTGGAGCGCGTATAACGCGATACCAGCGCCAGCGGCGCCAGGGCATAGGTCAAGACGGGCAGAAAATAATCCCAAGAGAGGATGGCAGCGCCCTCCGCCGTGAGGGGACCGATAATCCACTTGCTCTCTTCTCCCCAGCCATTTTGGAAGCCGAATATCAACAGCAGCCAGGTGGCGATGATGAAATTGGGCACGGCGATGCCGGCGGTTGCCACAAAAGTTACAAAATTGTCGATTAGACCATTGTGATGATAGGCGGCGATTATGCCCAGCGGGATGCCTAAGCCAAAAGATACCAGGATGGTATACAGCCCAAGCTGGAAGGTAACGGGCCAGATGCGGGCGATAAGTTCCGATACCGGCGGGTTGCCGGCGACAGCGAAGGAATAGCCAAAATCCAACCGGAGGGCGCTGGTGATATACTGCCGATAGCGCTCATGAACCGGCTTGTCCAAGCCATATTTGCGCTCGAGATTTTCCAGCGCCGCCCCGCTGTAGCCGCGGTCCGCCAAGGTGAAGGGACCGCCGGGGACGAGGCTCATCAAAACAAAAACTAGCACCGAAACAATCAACAATACAAAGCCGAGAGAGACGAGGCGGCGCAGGATATACGCGATCATTGTTGGGGCGGGACCTCTTAAGAAAACTCGGCGGCGTCACTATTGGCTCGGCTGCGCGCGGGCGGTGCCAGGCTCCGGCGCAAAGCGGGCGAGGCGCTGCGGCAGGCACAATAAGCCAAAGACTGTGGCAAAAAGGCGCTGCTGCGAGGGAAATGGGGGCGGGCAAAGCGCGCCCGCCCCACAGTTGTTACAGTTGAAGCTTATTCGCTGCGATGCGTGTCGTATTCGAGCACTTCGTTGGTGATGTAGTAATCGCCCCAGCAATGTTCGTTGCCCCAGTGGGTGGTCGCCAAGCCTTGGCGGTCCGGCTCCCAGCAATTGCCGGTGGCTGCCATATAGGGCTGCCACAGGTCGCCTTGAATGCGATGAACGAGGAAGATGCCGCCGACATCTTCGACCATCATGCGTTCCGCTTCTTGATACATGGCGATGCGCTCGACAGGGTCGCCAGTGAAGGAATTGGCTTCCCGCACCAGGTTATCGAAGTCCTCGTTGCGCCAGGAATGCCGCCCGGTCGAAACCCAGACGCCCATCATATTGGCGGGATCGAGGTAGTCCATGCCGTAGGAGACGCCGCCGAATTGCAGGGTGGTCGGGCGTTCCAGCAGGCGCGTCATATAGTCCTGGAATTCCAGGTTATTAACGGTGATTTCCACACCCAGGCATTGGCTGATGGAAGCGGCGGCGGCAATGAACCAATCCTGGATAAATGCCGATTCGCCCCGCAGCCCCAATTCTGTCGCGGGGAAGCCTTCGCCACCAGGGTAGCCAGCCTCCGCCAGCATGCCCTGCGCGGCTTCGCAGTCGTAATCCTGGATGTCCTTCAAACCAGCGCTGTTGGAGGCGGGGAAGCCGGGCGCCAGGAAGGAATAGGCGGGGATGCCGACGGTGCTGCCGATGACATTTTCCACGATCGATTCGCGGTCGAGCGCCTTGGCGAATGCCATGCGCACATTAAGGTCGTTGAAGGGCTCGGTGTAGGTGTCCATCAGCAGATAATCGGTGCGGAAGTCGCCGGCGTGCTGGCGATAATTCTGCGACATGACCTCATCGGCGAAGATGACTTCAAAGTCAGCCGGGCTGAGCAAGGACTGTCCCACCTGGTCAATTTCGTGGTCTTGGAATGCCAGGAAGCTGCTGTTCAGCAAGTCGCCATAGACAAATTCCATGCGCCGCAGCCAGGGCATGCGCGGACCGACATAATCGGGGTTGGCTTCCAGCACGGTGTGGCTGCCGGGCTCAAATTCGCGCAAGATGAAAGGACCTGCCGAGACATGCGTTTCGGGATCGAGGATATATTCCGGTCCAATCTCGGTCAGCGCTTTGGCTTGCATGGGGGGCCAGAAGAAGAAGGTCGCGGGCAGCGGCGGGAAGGGCACTTGCGTGGTCACGGCGAGGGTGTTGTCATCAACGGCTGCCAGCCCAATCTCGTCAGGCGTGATTTCGCCAGCCACCGCTTCGTCCCAGCCATCGATGATGCCCAGCCACAGCCAGACAAAATCATAAGCATGTTCGGGATCAGACATATAGCGCCAGCTTTCCACCCAGTCGTTGGCGGTGACGGGGGTGCCATCGCTCCACATTTGGTCGCCGCGCAGGTTGAAGGTCCAGGTCAAACCATCTTCAGAGACCGACCAGTCGGTGGCGGCGGAGGGAATAATCTCCATATTGTTGTTGAGCACAACCAGGGAATCGGAGAATTTATCGAAGGCACCGGTGCTGCAGATGCGCGAATAGACGGTGACGATAGAAGACAGCGAAGTCTCCTGACGCGCCGAATCACAGAGGTTGCGATAGACCTGCATCTCGTAGGGCGCGGCGTCCGCCGGCAATTCCCGCCCATAGATATCAACATTGTCTTGCGCATACGCGGCAGGCAGCGCGGCGGCTAGCAGAACTGCCAGCGCGAGCAGAAGAAAAGTACCTCTCTTGGACATAGGAATTCCTTTCCCGTAGCTAATCGGATGGGTAGTTGAGGAGCGTCTCAAGGGCGCATTGTATACCAAATTCGGCATTTTGCGCAACAGGCGCTTTGCGCGGGGGCAGAGCAATCGCACCAGAGTATTTTTACCACCGCGGCCACCGAGGACACCGAGATTTTTCCGCATATTCGCAAAATAAGTAGATAGATGTAGGGGCGTTTCGCCGAAACGCCCGCAAGATTCTGTTGATTTGCGTGGACGACCCAAGGTTCGCTACTACATTTTGCTTGATTTATGCGGCGCTTTTGATGTTTATGCTTCTGGTGCGATTGCTCTGCATCGAGGCGAACCACCCTTTTATGCGCGGGACAAAACCGATACACTTTCGCTGTTTTGAAGCGGAACGGAAATCGAGAAGAGCATACGCAATGCCAAACCCAACACAACTGGCGAAGAAAATAGGCAAGTCACCCACCATCGCCATGAACGACAAGGCGAAGCAACTGGCAGCCGAGGGGCACGATGTCATCGGCTTGGCTGGTGGCGAGCCGGATTTTGACACGCCGCCGCATATCGTAGAAGCAGCGCTGAAAGCGATACGGGACGGCGAAACCCGCTATGCGGCGCCGTCCAAGGGCATCCGCCCGCTGCTGGAGGCGATCGCGCAGAAGCTGGAGCGGGACAATGCCGTGCGCGTCAACCCCATGAGCGATATCATCGTCACGCCGGGCGGCAAACTGGCGCTGTTTTTGGCGCTGAAGGCGATGCTTGACCCCGGCGACGAAGTGCTAATCCCGGCACCCTATTGGGTCAGCTATCCGTCCATAACAACGATGGTGGGCGGCGTACCCGTCGCTGTTGAGACCAGCAGCGCCGATGGCTATCAGCTGCGGCTGGAGCAGCTGCGAGAGCGGCTCAGCCCGCGAACAAAAGCCATCATCATCAACTCGCCCTGCAACCCGACCGGGCATGTACTGTCTTCCGCCGAGCTTGAAGCGGTGGCGAGCCTGGCGCTTGAAGCCGACTTGTACATCATCTCGGACGAAATCTACGAGAAGCTCAATTTTGACGGCAAGCCGGTGCGGTCGCTGGCAGCCATCCCCGAAATCGCTGACCGGGTTGTCATCATCAATGGCATGTCCAAAGCCTATGCGATGACGGGCTGGCGCTTGGGCTGGCTGGCGGGACCAAGCCCGCTGATGAGCGCGGCGGGCTCCTTCAACTCGCAGACAGCCACCTCCGCGGCGACCTTCACCCAGCATGCGGCGGTCGCGGCGCTGACGGGTCCGCAGGACTGCGTCGAGGTAATGCGCCAGTCTTATGAAGAGCGGCGCGATTTTATGGTGGCGGGCTTTAATAGCATCCCGAATATGTCGTGCCCGGCAATCGACGGTGCCTTTTACGCCTTCCCGAAAGTGGACGAAACCGGCAAAACCAGCGAAGAAGTCGCCAATATCATCTTGGACGAGGCGGTTGTCGTCGGCGTGCCTGGCAGCGCCTTTGGCGTTACCCAAGACGCGCACATCCGCTTCTCTTTCGCTGAGGACTTCAACAAGCTCAAAGCAGCGGTGGAGCGCATTCGCGGCATCGCCGACAAGCTCGCTTGAGCGCCGCCAGCAGCAAGAGCCATTAAAAGGGAGAGGCGCTGTGCTTTTGCGCCTGCTCCTGCTTGTGATGCTGCCGGGGCTGCTCGGCGCTTGCCGCGTAGCCAACGGCCTGCTGCTGCATTTGCAAACCGAAACGCAGGCGACGCTGACGCCGCCATCAGCCTGGCAGCGGCTTGCTGATGGCCTCGAATGGCGCATTCTCCTGCCGAATGATGATGCCCTGGCGCAGCTGATAGTTGTACGCGCTGACCCCGCTCGGACGCGCTTTCGTGTGCTGTATGCGCCGGGGCGTGCGCGCCGGCTAGCGGAATGGCGGGCGGAAGCTGGCGGCGCGAGCGTCATCATCAACGCCAATTTCTTTGATGCGGCGCAGCGCGCAGTGGGCGCTGTCGTCAGCGATGGCGTCTGGAGCGGCAGCGCCTATCACAACCGCGGCGGCAGCTTCATTCTGCAGGCGGGCGAAGCGCGTGTGGTGGCGAACCGCGGGCAGCCGCTCAGCAGGGACAGCGGCATCGAGCAGTTGGCGCAGGGTTTCCCGCTTTTGGTGGCGGCGGGGCGGGCGGCATACAGCGACACATCCCGCAGCCAGCGGACGCGGAGAACGATAATCGCCCAGGACAGAAATGGCAGGATACTGCTGCTGGTCGCGCCTTTGCTCGGCTTGTCGCTGGCGGATTTGAGCGCCTATTTGGCAAGTTCCGACTTGGAAATCGAGACGGCGGTTAATCTGGATGGCGGCGGCTCGACCCTGTTTGCCTTGCCCGCCGCTGGCTATGCGCTGCCGTCTTTTGATGCCGTGCCGACCATCCTCGCCCTCTATTCGCCTTGACGCTGCTGAGGCTATGCCAGCAAAGGAAATTCAACTATGCTCTGTGCTCCCGGCAGCATGCGTGAGGGACTATGCCCAAGTTGGCGCAGGTAGCGACGGCGCGGCAGGCGCAATTAAAAGATGGCAGGCGCATTGGCTTCGTCGAATTTGGCGACCCCGCCGGGAAGCCGGTGCTGCTATTCCATGATCTTTGGGGGAACCGCAATCTGCGGCACCCTGATGACGCGATTGCGCGGCACAGCGGCATCCGGCTAATTGGCGTCGACCGCCCCGGCTATGGCATGTCCACGCGCAAGCCCGGGCGCGGCATCATGGATGTCGTTGACGATGTGATGCTCTTGAGCAAAGCGTTAAAACTGGAGCAATTTTCGGTGCTGGGCTATTCGGCTGGCGGACCTTATGCCCTGGCTATTGCCTATCGCTTCCCGCAAATCATCCAGCGCTGCGCCCTGGTTGCCTGCCTGCCGCCCTTGGATCACGGGCAGGGCTTCCGCGCTTTGCACCCGTTTTATGGCAGGCTATTTCAATTGGCAGGCGGCAACGAAGCCTTCTTCCGCCTGTTGATGAAAGGCTTCTTTTGGGTCGATGCCCAGCGCGGTGCCGAGCAGTATATTCGGGAATTGGGCGGTGTGCTTTCTCGCCCCGATCAAAAAGTTTTGAGCAACCTGGCGCTTTTCAACCTGCGGCGGGATATGTGGGACGACATCCGCCGCGGCGGCAGCGACAGCCTGGTTGATGACATGGTCGCCCTCACCAAGAGCTGGGGCTACCATCTGCAATCTGTGCGCGTCCCTGTCGATATCTGGTGGGGGGAAGCCGATACTTTCTGCGCGCCGCTGGTTGGCGAGCGCATGGCGGAGCTGCTGCCGCGGGCGGAGCTGCGGCGACTGCCGCAGGCGGGGCATCTGGCGCTGTTTTCCCATTGGCAGGCGATTCTTCAGGCGCTGCGTGACGGCTGAGCGCCGCGCCTCAATAGGGGCTGCCAACGCCGTTAACCCTGTCGTTTTCCACTGTTTCCAGCGCCAGGCTGTGCAAGCTGCTGACGGCGCGCTCCAGGTCATTTTCAGCGACGATGAAAGAAATGCTGCACTCGGAAGAGCCTTGGGCGATGGCGAGCACATTGATGCGGCGCTCGCCCAGAAGCGAGAAGACGCGGCCCGCCACCCCCGGCGTCCCGCGCATGCCCGCGCCCACAACCGTGATGATGACAATATCCGCCAGCAGGTCGACGCTGTCGATATGACGCTGCTGGATTTCGCGCTCAAGCTCGGTCTCGACTGCGGCTTTCACAGTTGGCGCCAGCGGATGCACCACCGTGAAGCAGAAGCTCTGCTCTGATGAGGATTGCGAAATCATCAGGATATTGGCGCCAGCGTTGGCGGTGGCGAGGAATGTGCGCCCGGCGATGCCCGGCACGCCCAGCATGCCGCGCCCGCTGACGGTGAGCATGGAGACATCGCGAATGCTGGTTACAGCTTTGATGACGGTGGCGCTGGCTTGCGGGCGCGCGCCGACCAGGGTGCCTTCATGCGCCGGGTTAAAAGTGTTGCGCACGCGCAGGGGAATGCCGCGGTTGATAATCGGCTGCACCGTCTTGGGGTGCAAAACCTTGGCGCCATAAAATGCCAGCTCGCCGATTTCTTGGTAGGAGACATAAGGCAGAACCCGCGCCCGGCTGTCGACGCGCGGGTCCGCGGTCATCACGCCGTCAACATCTGTCCAGATGATAAGCTCATCACTGTTGAGGCAGGCGGCGAAAATAGCGGCGCTGAAATCGCTGCCGCCGCGCCCGAGCGTTGTCAGAACGCCATCGGGCGTGGCGCCGATGAAGCCGGTGAGTATCGGCGTGATGCCCGCGCATAGCTGCGGCAGCAAACCCTCGACGATGCGGGATTCCGACTCTTGCCAGAGCGGCTCGGCATCCCCGAAATTGTTGTCGGTGATGATATAGTGCTGGGAATCAACCTGCGCCGCCGTCAGCCCGCGCGCGCACAGCGCCGCGGCGATGACACGGCTGCTGAGCCGCTCGCCAAAAGACAGCAAAGAATCGGTAATGCGCGGCGATGCCTCGCCCAAAACCTGCACAGCGGCGCAGAGTTCCTGATGTTCCGCCAGGAGCTGGCGCGCTTCGCCCTGCGCCGCCTCGCGCTCTGCGGGGTCTGCGATCAGCGCGGTGATGGCGCGGGCGTGCTTGTCAGCAAGCGCCGCGTTGATGCTGCTGTAGCCCTCACGATCGCCTTTTGCCGCCGCCGCCGCTGATGCCAGCAGCATGTCGGTAACACCTGCCATTGCCGAAACGACGACCGCCACTTCGTGCCCAGCCGCCAGCTGCCCGCCGATGCTTTTTATGACCTGCGCCATCGCCTCGGGGCTGCCCACTGATGTGCCGCCGAATTTCATCGTAAGCCGCGCCATAGCCCGCTCCCTTGCTCCAATACAACAAAAAAGGCGCGTGGTGGTTTCCACGCGCCCCGTTTCTTGTTTTGTCTCCGCCGCTTATAGCAAAGCAAAACCCTCACGGCGCGCGCGGGCGCGCATCATAGTCATGGTGGTAGTGCTTGTGGCGGCGCTGATATTTCGCATTGCTTTGTGTTCCACTTTTAGAAGCTGCGCAGACTGTAGCGCCTGATTGCGCAGCTGTCAAGGCGAATACTCGGGGAGCGGGGCAATCGCATCAAATTATTGATCACCACAAAGACACAAAGGGCACAGAGATTTTGATTGACAGCGGACTATGCCAGCCCACGGGATTCGTCACTCTCCAAATTATTTAGCGCTAGTATTAACTGTGGCACAGGCATAGACTATATTCACAGGCATAGACTATATTATGGATGCCAGAGGGCGCGGTTAAGCGGCTTTATGATGAAGAAGCGGAAGGAAATGATTGCCGCGGGCCTGCTTGGCATTCTGGCGATTGCGGCTGCGGCGCTGTTTGCGTTCTTAAACAGACCAGCGGTAGACGGTACTGCGCCCACAGTCGAAGTTGCGCCAGCGGAGCTATCGCCAGAAGGCATGGCGGGCAAAGACCTGTTCAAAGCCAACTGCATGGCTTGCCACGGCGAAAGAGCGGCTGGCACCAACCTAGGACCGCCTTTGATCCACGACATTTACAACCCGGGCCACCATTCGGATGAAGCCTTTTATCTTGCCGCCGCGATCGGCGTGCGGCAGCATCATTGGACCTACGGTGACATGCCGCCCCAGCCGCAGGTATCGCGCGAAGATGCAAGCAAGATCATACGCTATATTCGCGAGCTGCAAGAGGCTAATGGCATAACCTACAAGGCGCATAGGATGTGACAAACGGGAAAGACTTAGAGAGCGCAGTGGCAAGCAGCCGAACTTGCCGGGCAATCGCTACTCCCGCTTAGACTCCCGCGCCGCGATATGCTACAATCGCCGCGAAAAAAACTGACCCCGGCGTAACCCGTGTCGCTTGAATCGCCCGTCCCCATGCACAATCGCCGCCGAGCCCGCCTGCGGGCGCTTGCCCTGGCAGCCCTGATTCTCTGCGCGGCTTTGCTCGGTGCCGGCAATGTGATCTATGCCGCGCTTTCAAGTGAAGAGCCGCGGCATAGCGGCGCGGCGGGCGATTTGCTCTATGTGGCAGCGTTTTCTGACGCTGGCGCTGATTGGGACTTGTACGATGGTCCGCAGAGCGCGCTGATAGTAGACGAGCAATTGGAATTGGCGGCGCGCCGCCCGCAGACGGCAACCTGGACGACAGCCCGCGGCGCATTTGATGACTTTGACCTGCGCGTGGCGGTGCGGGCGGTCGCTGGTCCTATAGACAACGCTTTTGGCGTGCTCTTCCGCGCGCGGGATGTCAGCGAGCCACTCTGTGATTTGCCCGCCCTGCTGCTTTGCGGCATCGAGAGGGTATCACCCCTGCTCGGCGCTGCCATGCGCCAGACATTTGATACCGCGCTTATGCCGCGATATTTCGCCTTTTTGATTAGCAGTGACGGCTATTATTCTTTGTGGAAGGCGCAGTCCGGCAAAACGACGCAAATCAGCGCCTGGATACCGGCGGCGCAGATACAGCAGGGCTTGGGGGCGATTAATATCATCCGTGTGATTGGGCGCGGCGACAGCTATCGCTTCGCCATCAATCACAACCCAGTAGCCCTGTGCTTGCCGCGGGACGCCAATGGCAGCAGCACTTTCGCGGGCGGCAAGTGCCTTGAAGGCGAGCTGCGCGACCACTACCGCGATGATGCGCTCACGGGCGGGCGCATCGGCTTGATTGCCCAGTCGACGGCGACTGGCGGTGCCGGCGTCAGCGTTCGTTTTGACAATCTAATCGTATTCAGCCCCGGCGGCAGCGAGGATTCGAAGCTATGAAAGTGCACTTGCGCATGGTGGGCTGCCGGCTCAACCAGAGCGAGATTGACAGCATGGCGCGGCAGTTCAGCGCGCTAGGACATGAAGTTGTCGACGCGCCGGCGGAAGCCGACCATTTTGTGCTGAACACCTGCGCCGTGACCGGCGAAGCCGCAAAAAAAAGCCGCAAGCAAATCCGCGATTTTCACCGGCTAAACCCGCAGGCGGGAACGACCGTCACCGGCTGTTATGCCCAGCTTTCGCCAGCAGCGCTGGCGGCTTTGCCGGGGGTCGCGCGTGTGGTGGACAATTTCGGCAAGGCGCGGCTTGTCGAAGCCGTCTTGGGCGAGCCGATAGCCCCGTATGAGCGTGAGCCGGTGGCGCGGGCGGCAGTGCCGGGCATGCTGGGGCGCACGCGCGCCTTCGTCAAAGTGCAAGATGGCTGTGATAATGCCTGCACCTTTTGCGTAACCACCCTCGCGCGCGGGGCGGGACGCAGCCGCCCGCTGGCAGAAATTGCGCATGAAATCAACAACTTGAGCGCAAGCGGATATCAAGAGGCGGTGCTGACGGGCGTGCATCTGGGCAGTTATGGCTATGATTTGGGCGGCGGGCAGAGCCTGATGCGCCTGGTCGAGGCGCTGCTGCGGGAGACGGATATGCCGCGCCTGCGCCTGTCGTCGCTTGAGCCTTGGGACCTGGCACCGGACTTCTTCAGCCTGTGGCGAGATGCCCGTCTCTGCCGCCATTTGCATCTGCCCTTGCAAAGCGGCTGTGACGCCACGCTGAAGCGCATGCGGCGGCAGACCAGCCAGCGGCAATTCCGCCAGCTGCTCGCCGCTGCCCGCAGCGCCATCGGCGGGCTGCGCGTCACCACCGATGTCATCGTCGGCTTCCCCGGCGAAACGGACGCGGAATTCGCCGAATCCGAGCGCTTCATCCGCGAGATGGATTTCGGCGGATTGCATGTCTTCCGCTACAGCCAGCGCCCGGGCACACCAGCCGCGCGCATGAAAAAGCAAGTGGCGGCGGCGGACAAGAAATCACGCAGCGCGCGTTTGCTGGCGCATTGCCAAGAGCAAGAGCGCCGCTATGCTGAGCGGCTTTGTGGCGCTTCCCGCTCGGTGCTGTGGGAGCAGGTTACTGGCGCGACGCCGCAGGGATTCATCAACACGGGCTACACGGACGATTATCAGCGCGTACAGACGATACACCCGCGTGACTTGACCAATATCATCACGCGTACGCGACTCAACTGCTATACGGACGGGCTGATTCATGGTACAGTGAAAGAAATAGAGCCGCCCGCCAATGGGCAGGCAGCGCCGATGATGGCGCAGGACTAACATGAGGCAAGGCTGACAGCAGCAAAGGCGAGAAAGGCGAGCAATGGCGGGGCTGAAACACGCGCTGAACCAGGCGCTCAAAGAGGCGATGAAGGCAAAAGACCGTCCGCGGCGTGATGCCATCCGCTTGCTGCAAAGCGCTATCAAACAAGTGGAAATCGACAGCCGCGCGGCGCTTGATGACGCCGCCATCCTCGATATTTTGAGCCGCGAAGCCAAGAAACGCCGCGAGACCATCGCCGAGCTGGAAGCCGCGGGACGCAGCGATGACGCCGCCGCCGAGCGCTTTGAATTACAGGTTACCGAGGAATTCTTGCCCCGCCAGCTGAGCGCCGAGGAGCTCAAGCCGCTGGTGGCGGCGGCTATCGCCGAGGCGGGCGCGAGCACGATGAAAGATAAGGGCGCAGTCATGCGCATCGTCATGCCGCAGGTGCAGGGACGGGCGGATGGGCGCGCCGTCAACATAATCGTAAGCGAGTTACTGGGTTAGAGCGGTGCAGCTGAGCCTTGTCGATTTTTTTGAAGAGCGCTTCAATGTCGACCCAATGCGAACCGAGCGCGCGCTCAAAGCCGTGCTTTTGCTCTGGGCGGCGGCGATATTCGCGCTGTGCTGCACGCTCATCGTCGCCTTTGACGACATCTTCACCCAGTTCAACAGCGTCGCCAATCTAAGAATTGGCAGGGTACCGACTGAAGACATCATCGCCCGCGAAGAAGGCTCTTTTGTCAGCGCGATTTTGACCGAGCAAGAGCGGGACGCGGTGCTGGCGGCAGTGCCGCCGGTATTCCACCCGCCGGACCCGAATGTCGCCCGCCAACAGCGTGACCTGGCGGAGAATATCCTGGTATTCATCGACAATGTGCGCGCCGACGCTTTTGCGTCGTTGGAACAGCAAATCGCTGATATGCGCGCGATTAGCTCGCTGCAATGGCAAGAAGAGGACGAGACGATTAGCGCCATTTTGCAGCTGCCAGAAGACAAGTGGCAATTGGTGCGCAACGAAATCATCCTGGTATTGGAACGGGTCATGCGCGAGTCCATCCGCGATCTTGACCTGCAAGCGGTGCGGGAGCAGTTGCCAACGCAAGTGAGCTTGCGCTTGTCGCCGCAAGAAAGCCAAATCGTCACCGCGATTACTTCTGATGTGATTCGCGTAAATCAATTCGAGAACCCGGAACAGACAGCGATTGACCAGGCGGAGGCGCTGGACAGCGTTGACGATCAGCAGCGCTTTTTCATCGCCGGGCAGATTGTCGCGCCCGCCAACCAGCCGATAGACGCGCTGTCATTCGAATCGCTGCAAGAGCTGGGTTTGCTCGCGCAGACGAGCAACCGCAGCGCCCATATCCTGCGCGCCTTGCTCGCCAGCGTATTGGTGGTTGTGCTGCTGGGCATGTATATCCGCCGTTTTGAGGCGCAGCTTTTCCATGCCGACAGCCGCAGCCTGCTGCTGATTGCGGTGCTGTTTTTGGTGGCGCTGGCGGCGATGCGCGCCTTTGGCGATGCCAACATCTATCTGATGCCGGCAGCGGCGCTCGGCATGGTCTATGTCGCGCTCTGCTCGCCCAATCTCGCGATTCTGGCGGCGGTGGGCTTCGCCTTTTTGAGCGGCTTGTTAAGCCGCAGCCCGTCGCTGGAAATCGCCAGCTTGATAGCCGCCGGCAATATCGGCGCGATTTTGAGCCTGCGCAATGCCGGGCGGCTCAACAACTATTTCTTCGCCGGGCTTTTTGTTGGCTTGGCGAACGCGGCGATTGTGGCGATTTTCGCGCTGCAAGTCGGCTTGGGCGCGCTGGATATAACCAACATTCTGCAGGCGCTTTTCAGCGGCGCGCTGATTGTGCCCACCACCTCCTTCGGCGTGATGTACGCGCTCACGGTGATGTTTAACCTGCCGACGCCCTTTAAGCTGCTCGACCTCAGCCAGCCCAGCAAACCTTTGCTGCAGCGCCTGCTGCGGGAAGCGCCGGGCACCTATCAGCACTCGCTGCAAGTGGCGAATTTGGCGGAGCAGGCGGCGGAAGCCATCGGCGCGGATACGCAGATGACGCATGTCGCCGCACTATATCATGACATCGGCAAGATGAGCAATCCCTACTTTTTCACCGAAAATCAGCAGCATATTCACAACCCGCATGACACCTTAAACGACCCCTACCGCAGCGCCGACATCATCATCAACCATACGATAGAAGGCGACATAATCGCCAAGAAATACAATTTGCCCAATCGCATCCGCGAGTTCATCCGCGAGCATCATGGCACAACGCGCGTCTTCGTCTTTTATCAGCGCGCATTACAAGACGCCGGCGACGAAAATGGCATTGACCCCGCCGATTTCAGCTATCCGGGACCGATACCGCAGAGCCGCGAAACCGCGATTTTGATGATGGCGGACAGCTGTGAATCCGCCATCCGCGCCGTGAAGCCGCAGAGCGCCGCCGAAATCGCCAAGCTCGTGCATGAAATCATTGAAGGCAAGCGCAATGGCGGCCAGCTTGACGCCTCGAACCTGACCCTAAACGAACTGCGAAAAATCGAAGAAACCTTCAGCGACATCTTCCGCGGCTTGTTCCATCCACGCATCGACTATGCCAAAGCCGTGCAGCGCTCGCCCCAGCCCAAACGCGAGCCAGCCGGCGGCAGAAAGCCCACAGCCAGCGCCGAGCCAGCGCCAGCCCCGCTGACGCCGCGGCACAATGGCTCGGCGACAGCCCCAGCGGCGAGCCGAAAGACGGCGGCGCAACTGGCGAAAGTTACCAACGCGCGCGAAGCCTCAAGCAGCGCCGCCACCGCCAAGGCGCGCCCCGCGGACGCTCCCAAGCCGATAGAAGACGACGAGCCGCTCTTTGAGGTGCCGCGCCTGCCGAAGCGCAACGGTCCCAAGCATCCCGCGGCGGATAAAGGCGGGGCGGGATCGCGGGCATGAGCGCTGACATCACCTTGTTGAATCCACAGGGTTTCCCCATCGCGGAAACCCGCCTCGTGGCAGCCGCCCAAGCGGTATTGAATGGGCATCCGCAGCATCGAGGCGGGCGGCTGACAATCCTGCTGGCGGACAAGGGGATGGTGCAAACCCTCAACGCGCAGCACCGACAGTGCGACGCGCCGACAGATGTATTGTCCTTCCCAGCTTCGGCATTGCCCGCCGAAATCGCCGGCGGCTCGCCGTATCTCGGCGATGTTGTCATCGCGCCTGAGCTTGCCGCCAAGCCCGCCAGCGGCGCGGACGAGCAGGATGCGCTCTGTTTGCTGGTCATTCACGGGACTTTGCACCTGCTGGGCTATACCCATTACAAAAGCGCAGATAAAGAAGCCATGTGGCTGGCGCAGGCAGCCGCATTAAATTCCCTGCGCATTGACCCCGCTGTCGTCAGCGCCTATGCCGATGCCGTTGCCCATTAAGCGGCTGCTGCGCGAGGCGCGCTGTGCTGCCAAAATCGACCCGGCGCATTACAGCGCCGCCACCAGCCAAAACCGCCTGGAGAGCTTTTCCTACGCCATCGCCGGCTGCGCGTATATGCTGCGCCGCCAGAAAAATACGCGCATTATCTTTGTTGCGACCCTGGCTTTAGTTGCCTGCGGGCTGTGGCTGCAGCTCCCGCCGCTGGAATGGAGCCTGCTCATCCTCGCCGCTGCTGGCGTCTGGCTGGCGGAATTCATCAACGCGGCAGTCGAAGCCTGCGTGAACCTGAGTACCGCTTCGCCGCAGCCGATGGCGCGGGTCGCCAAGGATGTTGCCGCCGGCGCGGTTTTGATAGCTGTTATCACCGCGATTTTGGTCGGCATATCCCTCCTCCTTCCCCGAATTATGCAGAAGCTGGCGCTGATGCCCGCGCTTGGCACCGCCGCCTGATGCGCTGACGAGGGGACATGTTTGAAATCGCGCATTTCTGTAAATCTACCTCACCCCCTAGCCCTTCTCCGAAGAATCGGAGAGGGAGAATCGCAAAAGAAGCAGTTAGGATTAGCGATTCAGCAGCATACATATCACCAACAAACACACGGATTCAGCGACGAGTCACCCTTCTCCGTTGATATGGGATACTTCCCCCGACAGGCGGGGGACCGAGGGGCTCTAGCCGGGGATGGGGTAGAAAAAGATGTCCCCTCGTCAGCATTTTTGGGGGAGGGGCTTTGGCTGGGGAGTAAGACTCGCGATGAACGCTGAAATCAAGCGCTTCTGGGAGCTCAACCGCATGTACAGCCAATTGCGGGACGAGCTCATGAATATCTTGACGGACGAAGACCTCGCCTTTAGCCCGGGCGGCGGCAACCCGACGCTTGGTGAGCTTTGCCGTGAACTCGGCGAGACAGAATATGCCTACGCCCGCTCTTACGCCAGCTTCACAATCGATTTCAGCTATCGCGCGGACGATGAGCAGCTGGCGCGCAGCGTCGAAAGACTCAAGGCTTGGTACGCCCAGCTTGACAGCGAGCTGCAAGCAGCGCTGGAAGCCCTCAGCGATGACGATGTCGCGGGCAAAGAGATGGATCGCGGCGGGTTTAGGGTGCCGCTGCCCATCAGCCTGGATATCTACCGCGAGGCGCTGCTGATTTTCTATGGCAAAGTCGATGTCTATGCCAAGGCGATGGGCAAGCCGCTGACGCAAATGTGGCGCGATTGGATTGCCTAGCGCCCAGCAGCGCAAAATCCTCTGCGCCTCAGTAAAAGCAAGTAAGTTATGCGACAATCTAGTGCTTGCTGAGCGGTCAGTACACAGCCCTTGCCACCGAGGGCACAGAGTAAAAATGAGGACACCGAGTAAAGATTTTAAGAGATTTTCTCGTGCTTTTCTCTGTGTATCTCGGTGTACTCGGTGGTAAAAATCCTTGTCGAATCTTCGCGATTGCAAATTCCAATTACTTTGTTGCGCTTACTTCTGTGCCTCTGTGGTGAAAATCTTTGTGCCCTTTGTGTCTTTGTGGTTAACTTAGACTGGCAAGCATTTGAGGCGCGGCGCATGGCGCATTCCCAGGACCATCACCATCATCACCACAGCTCCAACCCGCTGAGCAAGCTCGCCGCCGCCCTGCACCTGCCCGGCTTCACGCACGAGCACAGCCATCACGAGCTTGCTGCCGACCGCGCCTTCTTCGATAACCGCTTGGCGGTGCGCACCGTCTGGCTCGCTCTATTCGCCCTCGGCGCGACCACCGCCTTGCAAATCGTCATCTACCTCGCCAGCGGCAGCGTCGCCTTGCTGGCGGATACCGTGCATAACCTGGGCGATGCGCTCAATTCGCTGCCGCTGCTCTTCGCCTTTTATATCGCCCGCCGCGCCGCCAACAAGCGCTACACCTATGGTTATGGCCGCCTGGAAGATATCGCCGGCGTCTTCATCGTCATTTCCATTGGTTTCAGCGCCGCTTACATACTCTATGAATCGCTGCAACGGCTGCTCAATCCGCTGCCGCTGGCGAACCTGGAGTGGATTGCGCTGGCGGCGCTGGTGGGTTTTGTCGGCAACGAGCTGGTCGCTTTGATGCAGATCCGTGTGGGCAGGCGCATCGGCTCCGACGCCATGATTGCCGATGGCCAGCACGCCCGCATCGACGGCTTGACTTCGCTGGCGGTGCTCGTCGCGGTTTTCGGCAATGGCATCGGGCTGCCCATTCTTGATCCCGTCATCGGGCTTGTCATCGCGCTGGCAATTGTGGGCATCACCTGGAATGCGATTAAGGCGGTATGGTATCGCATGATGGACGCGGTCGACCCGCATATTGCGCAGCATGTGGAAGCGCATATCTTGGCGCTGGATGGACTGCGGGCAATCGAGACTTTGCGGCTGCGCTGGGTCGGGCATCGCATGTATGGCGTCGTGATATTGCGCCTGCCGCCGGATACTTCGCTGGCGGCTGCCCAGGCGCTTGCGCGCGCCGCCCAGGCGGAGGCGCGCCAAGTCATCCCGCAGCTGGAGGAGCTTGCTGTTGAGCTGAGGATGGCGGAAGACTGAGCGCCGTCCGCATTAAAAGAAAGATAGAAAAGAAAGATAGAAAGGGCGGCGCGCCCACAATGGTATAGTATCGGCGCGGGACGATCGCGATACCTATCGAGAGCGGCATGAAAGTTCCCAGCAGCATCTACCAACTCGTCGAAAAATTTGAGCGCGACGCGGCGCAGTACAAAAACCCGGCCTACAACGAAACCCAGCTGCGCGTCGAGTTCATCAACCCGCTCTAATCGAAAGCGCCGACCGCCAGATTGACGCCCTAGTCTATGAACTCAGTAAGTACAAGTTAATTATGCAACAGAATTCCACATATTCCCCCACCCCAAACCCATGCGCCATCTCTATGGCGCATTTTCCCATAAAGAGGGAGGGGCTTAAAACCCTTGTAATCACTGGGGATTCTCCCCTTCCCTCA
>JAJDWK010000101.1 GCA_022825675.1 Anaerolineae bacterium
TATGCGTTGCCGTCTGACCTGCAGGCGCGCCATGACGAGTTAAAAAGCATCGCCGCCAACAGCCGTTTGAGCGCCGCCCAGCGCGAAGAACTGGGCGATTTCCGCTTTGTTGAAGAGGTGATGGCGCGCGTCAAAGTCAAAGTCAAACAGCGGCAGGCGCAAGAGCGGGGCGCTGCGCGGGAGGACGAATCATGATTGAGGCGCCAGTTCGTGAGATGAACGATGTTATCGCTGACTTCCTGGCTTGCAAGCCGTCGGATGACACAATTCTGGAATACTTTATTCCGCCCGATTTACAGCTGCGAGCCGATTTCCTTGCGGAATTGCATGGTGAAGACGAGCTTACCGCGCGTGAACGAGAAGAAGTCTTTGCATTTGTACGCGCCGATGGCTTCATTTCACTCCTTAAAGCCAAGATACACCGCCGACAGCGGCTGGGACAACAGTGACAGTTTCTCGTGCGAATGCCAGGGAAGTCCGCCGCCGAGCGTCCGGGTGCTGCGAATATTGCCGTCAATTGGAAACCAAGCGATCCATTCGGTTCCAGATTGACCATATTATTGCGCGGCGGCATGGTGGCGACGACTCGCTCGACAATCTCTGTCTATCCTGCTACGAATGCAACAGCTACAAGGGACCTCATATCGCCGCGCTCGACCCGCTCACCGAAGAACCCACCCGCCTCTACAACCCCCGCACGCAAAATTGGGAAGCGCATTTTGATTTGCAACTCGACATGAGCATCGGCGGCATCTCGCCTGAAGGGCGCGCCACCGCCTCCGTATTGCGGCTGAATTTGCCGCGCCGCATCATCGAGCGCCATGAAGCCTGGCTGCGTGGCGAATACCCTTGCGTGAAAGCCGCTGCCGATGCCCTTCAATAACCCTTCTTCCCAGCCGCGGGCAGGACCGGCATGAGCACATTCCTCGCCAGCCGCCTCCTGCAAACGGTGCCGACTGTCTTCCTGGTTACAGTCGCCGTTTTTCTGATGCTGCATCTCACCCCCGGGGACCCGGCTGAAGTCTTCCTGGGCGATAAGCGCAGCAGCCCGGAACTGCTGGAAAAAGTGCGCGAAGACATGGGCTTGAACCGCCCGCTGCACCAGCAATACCTCAGCTATATGGGCAATGCCCTGCGCGGCGACCTCGGGCGCTCGCTGCAGACCAATGTGCCGGTGATGGAGCAGATTCTCAACCGCCTGCCCTGGACTATCGAGCTGGCGGGCGCCGCCTTGCTGATTGCCGCCTGCGTTGGCATCAGCCTCGGGCTTATCGCCGCCATCGCCCACAACAGCGCCCTCGATACCGCGGCGATGGCGCTGGCGCTTGTCGGCATCTCCATGCCCGTGTATTGGTCGTCGCTGCTGTTGATTCTGCTCTTTGCCGTGCATTTGCGCGTCTTGCCCGCCATCGGGCAAGGCGGCTTGGAGCGGCTGATATTGCCGGCGCTGGCGCTGGCGCTGGTCTCGGCGGGCTCGCTGGCGCGCATGGTACGCTCCAGCATGTTGGAGGTGCTCAACCAGGACTTCGTGCTGACCGCCCGCGCCAAAGGCATGCCAAAGCGCCTGGTGCTGCTGCGCCATGTGCTGCGCAACGCCCTCATCCCGGTCGTAACCATGCTCGGCTTGATGCTGGGCAATATGCTCAGCGGCGCTGTTATCACCGAGACGATTTTCGCCCGCCTCGGCTTGGGGCAGAAATATGTCGAGGCGGTGCTGCAAAAAGACTTCACCATGGTGCAGGGCACGACGCTTTTCATCGCGCTGATGTATGTTTTTGTCAATATCGTGGTTGATGTCGTCTACGCCTTTATCGACCCGCGCATCCGTTATGACTGACCCGCCCGCTACCCTCGAATTAAGCCGGCAGCCGCATTGGCGGCGCTTCTTCAGCCGCTTTTTGCGCTCGCGCAATGTGATGGCGGGGGCGCTGGCGCTGTTTGTTGTCATCAGCCTGGTGGCGCTGGCGCCCGCCATCAGCCCCTACGCGCCGACCGAGCAATTCCGCCGTCAGCGCTTGCAGCCGCCCAATGCCGAGTTCCTGCTGGGCACCGACAACCTGGGGCGCGATATCTTCACGCGCATCTTGTATGGCGGGCGGATTTCGCTGCAAGTGGGCATCATCTCGGTCGCCATCGGCGCGACTTTGGGCACGCTGCTCGGGCTGCTCGCCGGCTATCTCGGCGGCTGGGCGGATGTTTTGATTATGCGCTTCATCGACATGATGCTGGCTTTCCCCGGCATTTTGCTGGCGCTGGTCATCATCGCCGTGCTTGGGCGCAACCTGCAGAATGTGATGATAGCGGTCGGCTTGTCGTCGATTCCTGTCTATACCCGCGTTGTGCGCGGCAGCACCCTGGCGCTCAAACAGGTGGATTTTATCGTGGCGGCGCGGGCATTGGGCGGCAGCTCCATGCGCATTATGGCGTGGCATATCCTGCCGAATGTGCTGGCGCCTATCATCGTGGTGGCGACCAACGGCGTCGCCGGCGCGATAATCGCTGGCGCCGCGCTGAGCTTCCTCGGCTTGGGGCAGCAGCCGCCCGACCCCGAATGGGGCTTGATGCTGAACGAAGGGCGGGAGTTCATCCGCGTCGCCGCCTGGGTGACAACCTTCCCCGGCTTGGCGATTATGGCCACCGTGCTGGCGATAAACCTGCTGGGCGATGGCTTGCGCGATATCCTCGACCCGCGGCTGAAGCTCTAGCCCTCACTGCCATAGCAGCGAATGCAGCGTGAAATCGCTGGTGCTGATGCCGCGTGGCAGCGCCGCCACCGCCAGTACCATCTGCGCGATTGTCGGCGGCGGCACCAATACCGACTTGTCGATGCCCGGCGAGGCGGCGGCGCGCATCGGCGTATCGGCGGGTCCCGGCGAAATCATCACCACGCGGATTTGCTCCGGCTGCAGCTCCGCCGCCAGCGCGCCGCTCAGCCCCTTCAAGCCGACTTTCGCCGCGGTATAAGCGCTGACCATCGGCACCGACAGCGCCGTGACGATGGAGCCAATCATGATGATGCTGGCGTTGTCGCTGCGCCGCAAATTGGGCAGCAGCGCCCGCGCCAGGCGGTAGGGCGCGCGCAGGTTGACGCGCAGAATGTGGTCCAGCTGGGCGCTGGAAGTGTCGTCGATGCTGGCAATCAGCCAATCGCCGGCGCATTGGGCGAGCAGGTCGATGGTCATGCCCGTCAGCGCGGTTGCCAGCGCGGCGACCGCGGCATCATCGGTGATGTCCAGCGGGTGAACCGCCGCCGTCCCGCCGCGGGCGGCAATCTCGGCGGCGACCGCATCCAGCTTGCTCGCGGTCTTGCCGATGAGCAGTGTGTGCATATCGGCGGCGGCGCAGCCCAGCGCAAGCGCCCGCCCGATGCCGCTGCCAGCGCCGGTTATCAAAGCGGTGCGTTGGGTGGGGTTTTCTGTTTTTGTGCTCATATTTTCCTAGGCGTCAAGCAGTTGACGCAGGCGCTTGATATGCGCCGGTCCAATTTCGCAGCAGCCGCCGATGATGCACGCGCCCGCTTCCAGCCAGCGCGCCGCCTCGGCGGCATATTTCGCCGGCGGCAGGTCCGCCCGGCTCGACAATTGCACGACGCCGCCGGTATCTTCCCAGCTGTCGGGGATTTCGACAAAGCCGTTGGCATAAGCGCCGAAGGGCAGCCCGCTCGTCTGCAAAATCGGCAGCGCGCAGAGCACGCTGTCCGGCGTGCAGCAATTGACCAGCAGCGCATCCGGCAGCGCCGCGCCCAGGCAATCGATTGCCGCCGCCAGGCTCTCGCCGCCGCGCAAATCGCTGGAGCCGTGGTCTTGAATCGTCAGCGACAGCCAGGTCTCTTTGCCATGCGCCGCCGCCGCTTGCAGGAAGGCGCGCGCTTCCATGCTCGTCGAAAAAGTCTCGCCCAAAACGATATCGACATAAGGCGCCAGCAGCGCCATCATCTCATAGAATTGCGCGGCTTTTTCGTCGAAGCCCAGCGCGAATTCCTTGACATAGCTGGCTTCCAGCGGCGGCAGGCTGGCGGCGATGCGGGTATCGCCGCCGCCATGGGCATCCCGCGCGCGGCAAGCCAGCGCGCCCGCCGTTTGCAGCAGCGCCGCCAGGCGTTCTTCGATGCCGGCATGGCGCAGCCGCGCCCGCGTGCTGCCATAGGTATTGGCGGTGATGACATCAGCGCCCGCGCGCAGGTAATCGGCATGAATCGCCGCGACCAGCGCCGGCTGCTCATAGAGCGCGGCGACCGCCCATTCGCCATACGCGCCTTTGCCGCCGCGGTTGACGATTTCCTGCCCCATGCCGCCGTCAAGCAGGATGGGCTTTTGCTGTGATTGCATGGGCTGCTTCTCCCAAATTGAGGGCTGGTGATTTCAAGGAACTGTTTGCGCCTTCAGTATACTGTAGAGAATTGCGGCTACTGATGAATTTGCGCCATTTCTCCAACATTGGCATATTTGTTCTAATACGCTATACTAAACGCAGAGCCAGCAGGAGCATCCCATGCCGCAACATGCCGCCCAATTCATCGTCGGCAACTGCGTCGAGGTTATGCGCGCGCTTGACGCGCATAGCATCCCGCTCACGGTAACCTCGCCGCCTTACGACACCTTGCGCGACTATAAGGGCTTTGAGTTTCCCTTTGAAGCCATCGCCGCCGAGCTGTATCGCGTAACGGCGGCGGGCGGCATCGTCGTCTGGGTCATCGGCGACCGCATCAGGAACGGGCGCAGCCTCACCTCTTTTCGCCAAGCGCTCTTTTTCCAGGAGCTCGGCTTCTCGATGCACGATGTGATGATTTATCAAAAGAAAAATACGCCCTTCATGCGCAGCAACGCCTACACCAACGCTTACGAGATGATGTTTGTGCTGTGCAAGGGCAAGCCGCGGGTTTTCAACCCGTTGAAAGCGCCGACCAAAAGGCATGGCAGGGAAATGCTGACGCACAACAAATTGCCCGATGGCATCAACAAAAAGAAGCGGGGCGAGCTCAAAAAAGAGAAGACGCGCACCAATATCTGGGCTTATGCCGTTGGCTTGGGCGGGACAACAAGAGACAGAATCGCCTTCCAGCATCCCGCCGTTTTCCCCGAAAAACTCGCCGAAGACCACATCCTGTCCTGGAGCAACCCGGGCGATCTGGTTTTGGATCCCATGTGCGGCTCGGGCACCACCGGCAAGATGGCGCTGCTGAATCGCCGCCGCTTCCTCGGCATTGATATCTCGGCGGAATACATCGAAATCGCGCGCCAGCGCCTGCGTGATTGCGGGCTCGCCGAATGCCCGCCAGCCTGAAACCGCGCCGCCTGTGCTATCATTGCGCCCAGTGGATATGCCGAGAAATGCGATGAGGTGCGACCATGCCCTTTACTGTCAAGAAACGCGGTAAGCTGACCTATTATTACGAAGGCGATGCGCCCACTCTCTCCAACCTGGTGGTGGAGACCCTGCCCGATGGCGATTTGCGCATCTGCTTCGCCGGCTTGACTGGCGGCTATTCCGCCAGCGGCATCCTCAATTTGGATACCGTCGCGACTATGCAGCCGGCGGTGGAAATCCCGCTGGTCTTTGAATGTTGGCGGCGCTGGCTGCAAGAAGCGGGCATCTGCGAATCGCTCGCCGCTATCGATTTTATCGAGATGCATGTCTTTGGCAGCCAGCCCAAAGCGCCCAACCCCCATCTCGACCCCGCTGGCTATCAAGCCGAGTGCGAGCGCCTGCGCGCCGAATATGCCCAAGCCTATCGCGAGTACTTCCAGCGTCATTGCCCCGAAAATGGACTGCCCGCCCGCTTCACCGTGCATGTGGTGGATGTGCCCGACCAAGCCGCCAGCTATGAGTTTTATGCCGTGGGGCTGTATCAGCGCGCATTAAATGGCTGAACGGCATGCCCCTCGATATCCTGACCATTGGCGAAGCGCTGGCAGCTATGCCGGTTTGACTTATCTGTTTTTCACCAATACAATTCGGACGCTAGAAACTGGCTAAGGAGCAAAAACAGTGCGCATAACACGAATTAAGGTTGAAAAGCTATTCGGGAATCCTACATATAACTATGACATTGGCTTAAAGATTGACCAAGATTCAGCGAAACGTTCCTCAATCACAATTCTCCATGGTCGTAACGGTTCGGGTAAGACCGTAATCTTTAAAATGATCGCCGGTCTTTTTGGTGTCGGCAACTACAATCCATTCATCTTCTGGAAATATCCATTTCGCCTATTTGAAGTTGCATTTGATAATGGGTTCAGAGTGTCTGTCACGCGTGAATACAATTCGAAAAATCCCCTTGAGTCTTATCCAACAATCAAATACATAAGGGGACGTGGGCGTCCAAAACAGTATGACGTGGGCAAGAACATTAAGAGCGACTTGCTCAGGAGACTGCCTCTATCAGTTCGACGGGATGTATCAGACGATGATCTTGTGCATATATTATCATCACTAGGCGACGATAATTACGAAACAGTGTCCTCGCGGTCACTGTATGATGGTAGTTACTATCTAGATCCAGACCGCTTTGCCGACATCGCTCCAGAGCCACCATGGCTAGGCAACCTACGGTCTATGCTGGATGTACATTTTGTTAGTACGAACAGGTTATTGATACGAAAACGAGTATCTGGAGATCGACCTTCTGTATTTCGGTCCAAAGGTAGAGAAATAACTTCTGCTGCCGCTATTGAAGAGAACTCCAGAGACCTGCAACAACGTATCAGTAATGTTAATGATGATGTAATTGATATAGATAACAAACTAAATCAAAGTTTCCCAAACAAAATAGTAAATAGTGTCTTAGAAAACAGAGAAGGCTGGAGTTACGCTAAAGTGACCGATGAATTGAATACGCTCAAAAAGAGTAGCGAAAGCTTGATTGCGGTCGGACTTTTGGAGCGTAGCGACCAACTTGACGTCGAGGAATATAGCGACAACACTTGTTTGGGCATAGTCCTAAAGCAACACATAGAAGATAGGCACGAAAAGCTAAATGTTTACAACGATTTGGCAAAGAAATTAACTCTGTTCAAGCAGTTTATGAAAGAAACCCTAAACGACAAAACTGTGATTATTTCAAGAGAAGGCTACAAGCTGCAATCAGAAGAAGGCCTTGAGATACCGCCTAAACAATTGTCTTCTGGAGAACAACACCTGATTGTGCTTATGTACAATTTACTTTTCAGAGAAAGTGACCAGAATGATGAACTAATCCTTATTGATGAGCCTGAAATCTCCCTGCATATCGCTTGGCAAAAGCGATTCGTTTCGAGTTTGGAAGAAATAAGCAAATTGTCAAACTTTGATGTGTTGATTGCTACACACTCACCGGCAATCATCAGCGGAAGATGGGAACTTGAAGTTAGCCTTCATGACCATTCCGAGCGAGGCGAATAAGGTAATGCATAGCTTAAGAGATCAGATTGATGAGGTATACGTAGCTGATTCTATCTTGCTTGAAATGGATGATGCAGATGCAAAAACTCTTCTGCTTGTTGAAGGACAAGATGATGAATACGTTTTCAAAAGATTAGTTTGCCTTGAAAACTGCAAAGTTTCTAGAGAAGGCGGCGAAAATATACTCATAGACGCAATAGAGAAACACAATGAGCATAACAAGAAGGGCATTCTAGCAATCAAGGATTCTCATTTTGATAAACTACAGAAGCGTGTTTTACCTCCAAATATACTTGTGACCGACGGGCATGATTTAGAGGTCATGATATTGGGCACAAGTGCGCTAGAAGACTTTGTTGGTTCTCGCATGATTGGTAGGGATGAGGAGGAAATCGAAAAATTCAAGTCGATTTTAAGAACACGGCTTTTTGAGCTAGGCGGACTGATTGGATACTTGAGATTTAAGTCGCAAGGATGTTCATTAGCGGACAAAATCAATGTACACACTATACTGCAAGATATAGATAAATCATGCGAACTTCCCTTAAATACCGTTGTCAGCAAACTGAAGTTTTCATATCCAGATCTTGACGAAACAAAGTATACACAAACCGAACTGGAAGAATTAGCCAAAGCATCTTTGGCTGATATGTGCCGTGGACATGATTTGGTCAGCATTTTAAGCATAATATTTGCTCGGCTTAGCAAAACTATTTTGGGAACGAAAATTAACCCAGGAAGTCCATTAGCAGAACAACTTCTGGCAACATTCAATTTTCAACACTTCAGATCAACCGATCTTCATAAAAATATAATAGCTTGGCAAGAAGATAATGAGCCGTATGTGGTGTTGCCTACACATTGAAGCAAAGCCATGCCCCTCGACATCCTGACCATCGGCGAAGCGCTGGTCGAGGTCATGCGCGCCGACATCGACCAGCCGCTGGACCAGCCCGGTCCTTTCACGGGTCCTTATCCCAGCGGCGCGCCCTTCATCTTCGCGGCGCAGGCGGCGCGGCTGGGGCTGCGGGTCGGCGCGATTGGCGCGGTCGGCGCGGACGCTTTTGGCGATTGCCTGGCGCGGCAAATGCGGCGCGATGGCGTCAACGCCGCGGGCTTGGCGCGGCTGCAAAATATGCCGACCGGCGTCGCTTTTGTCGCTTATAACGCGGATGGCTCGCGGGATTTTGTCTTCAGCCTGGGCGCGGGCGGCATGCTGCGCCGCGAAATGCTGCTGCCGGAGCTTTTTGCTGGCTTGCGCTGCTTGCATGTGATGGGCTCGACGCTGTCGATGAGCGCACAAGCCCGTGATGTCTGCCGCGAGGCGCTGGACATGGCGCGGGCGGCGGGCGCGCTCATCAGCTTTGACCCCAACCTGCGCCCGCAGCTGCTGCCGCTGGCGGCGGCGCGGGAATGCTTCGCGCCGTTCATCGCCGCGGCGGATATCCTGCTGCCGACCGCCGACGAGCTGCTGCAGCTGACAGGCGCGGCTACCAGCGACGCGGCGGCGGCGAAACTGCTGGCGCAGCGCCGCGGGCGCATCATCGTGATGACACGCGGCGCAAAAGGCTGCGCCGTCTTCACCGATACGGCGCGGCTGGACAGCCCCGGCTTCGCGGTCACAGAGCTTGACCCCACCGGCGCTGGCGATTGCTTTGACGCCGGCTTCCTCTGCGAGCTGCTGCGGGGGCAGCCGCTGGCGGCGGCGGCGCGCTATGCCAATGCCTGCGGCGCGCTGGCAGTAACGGCGATGGGACCGATGGCGGGCGCGCGCCCCCGCGCCGATGTCGAGGCTTTTCTCGCCCGTCAGCGATAATCCTGGAAGAGATCGCGCGTCTCTTCGGCGCTTTTGACGCGCCAATCCAGCAGCGCCGCCAACAGCTCGGCTTTTGTCGCCGCCAGCGCCGGGTCATGCCAGCGGTTTTGCACTTCCGCCGGGTCCTCCGCCAAATCAAATAACTGACCATAGCTCTGCCCGGCGAAGTGCACCAGCTTGTGGCGCTGGCTGCGCGCCATGCTCTGGAATGGTCCATGATAGACGCCATCGGGCGGGTGCTCGGCGAATACCAGCTCCCGCCCTTGCCAGGGCTCGCCTTGCAGCGCCGGCAGCAGCGAACGCGCTTGCATCGCCGCGGGTGCCGGCAGCGCCGCCATATCAAGCACGGTAGCGCCGAGGTCCATCCATTGGCATTGCTGAGGCAAGCGCCGCCCGCCAGCAAAACGCCCCGGCGCCCAGACTATCGCCGGCACCCGCGTGATGATGTCGTACATCGTCCATTTTTGGATTTGCCCATGGTCGCCCAGGCAATCGCCATGGTCGCTGGTGAAGATGACGATGCTGTTTTCCAGGTAGCCGCGCGCCTCCAGCGTCTCCATAATGCCGCCGACCTGGCGGTCAATCATGCTGACATTGGCGGCGTAATAGGCGCGCAGGCGCTGCGTCTGCAGGCGCGATGGCTGCGCCAAATGCACAATGGAATCGTGATCCACTTCCATATTGTGCTGCCGCAGCTGCTGATAGGGCGGCGGCAGCGTCGCCAGCTCCGCTTCGCTCACTTGCGGCAGCGGCAGCGCGCGGTCGATGTATTCGGCGGCGGCCGCCGGCGTCGGGTCATACGGCGGGTGCGGACCCGGGAAGCCGATTTGCAAAAAGAGCGGCTGCTGCCGCGGCGCATCCCGCAGCCAGTGCTGGGCGAGCCCGCCCACAAAATTGTCGGACTGCGTCTCGGGCGGCAAATCCCAGGTGAACGCGCCCAGGCGCTCGCCATAATCGGCGCGCTGCCGATAGCGCTCGCGCTGCTGTTTGACCAAGCCGAGGCTCTCCAGCGCCTTGTCCCATTCATCGAGGTAATAGCGCCCTTCCAAATAGCGGTCTTTATTTTCGACAACATAACGCTCATGGAAGCCCAGCGGCGTCTCGAAGGGCTTGCTGTGCATTTTGCCGATATTGACGCAGTGATAGCCCGCCGCCGCCAAATCTTCCACCCACGAGCGCCGCCAGCGGGCGCCATTGCGCATGATGCCAGTGACATGCGGGTAATAGCCGGTGAAGAGGCTGGCGCGGGCGGGCGCGCAGGAGGGCGCGGTGATGTGGCAATTATCAAAGCTGACGCCTTCCCGCGCCAGGCGGTCAAGATTGGGCGTGTGCATATAGGGAAAGCCGAGGGCGTTGATAGTGTCGTAGCGCTGCTGGTCGGTGATGATGAGGATGATATTCGGCTGGGTCATCGTGCGCTTCTCCAAAATATCTGTGCTGTCCAGGGTGAATTATCGTTTGATTCGCTTGCCCTGGGTGGCAAATTCCCTGCTGATTCCGCGCCTGCTACGCATACTTGGGGTTTTGCGCCAGCGCCGGCGCGCCATCACGCATGACAACCAGCTGGCGGAAGCCATCACGCTCGATGCTGGCATAATCGTGGCCCGCCCGCGCCTCCCATACCGAGAAGAATACAAAATCTTCCGCGCCGATGTTGACGGTGCGGTGCGCCCAATAGGGCGGCACATACGCGGCGCTGCCGGCGCTCATCTCCAGCGCGCTGGTAGCGCCCTGCTCCGTTTGCAGCAGCAGCATGCCCCGCCCCGACAAGCCGAAATAGACCTCGCCCTGCTCGCGCCGGGCGTGATAATGCCCCTTGGTCATGTGATATTCGCCGCCGATGTCGCCGGGCAGGATGCGCGTGCTGCCATGCGGCAGCTGTCCCTCGGCGCTGGGCAATTCGACAAACTGATATTCATAGATGAGGCGGTCGCCCTCTTGTGCCAGGATGCGCTGGGCGGCGGCGCGGTCAGCATACATCAGCGCCATATCGCTCAGCCGCCGCTGGATGCGCTTATGCGGCGGGCGGAGGGTGCCGCTGTCAAAACCTACTTGGGTGACGAAGGGCAGGCTCAGGCTCATGGCAGTTCCTGTCGGCTGGCGGGCGCATACAGCAGAGTGTACAGAGGCTATCCGCATCCGACAATACACTGGCAAGCCCTATGGGCGGCAAAATCATTGCGGGTTGCGGAAGCGGCTGGCGGCGGCGCTTAAGCGCGCGAAGCGGTCGGCATCCAGCTCCAGCGCGAAGACTTCGGCGAGAATGCGCGTCCAGCCATGCAAAAAATACTTCCAGCCATCTTCTATCAGCAGCCCGCGGGCGCGCGCCTGCGCCCGCGCCTGCCGCATGAAGGCGCGCTCGCCGCGGTAATTCAATTCCCAGACCAAACCGCCCTGCGGGAAGCGGGCGGCGGCGGTCAGCGGCGAGCCGGGCTTGTCTTTGCCCAAGCCCGTGGCGTTGATGACCAGCGAGCCGGCGGGCAAAGCGCTTAAGAGGGCGTCAGTATCGGCGGCGCTGCGGCTGAGCCGATAGTCAAATTGCATGGGGCTTTTAAGCCGCTGATGAATCTGACGGGCGGATGCCAGGCGCTCGGGCGCGATATCCACCAGGATGAAGCGGCGGGGCGCGCCCGCGGCGGGATTTTGCCGCGCCATACAGGCGCTGATGGCGATGGCGGCACCGCCCGCACCCAGGCAAAGCACATCGCGGGGGGCGCTGCTCCAATGCCGCGGCGGCACAAACTCTTTGAGCGCGTCCGCCGACGAAAGCGGGTCTTTGGCATAACCCAAAACGCGCCCATCCCGCTTGACAATGCAGGAGACTTCATCACAGATTTCGGCGTAATAATCAAGCTCGTCAAACCGTTCACGGCAGGCATGCAGCAGGTCGATTTTATGCGCGGTGATGAGCGCGCCTACTGTCGCCGGCTCCGCGATGATGCGCTGCAGAACGCGGCGGTAACGCACGGCGGGCGCGCGCAGCGGCAGATCACAGCCGACAATGTCGCAGCCCAAGCCCAGCATGCGCGACCAAATCGGGAAGATTTTCATGATGGAAGAGCCGCCGGTAGAAACGCCGATGAAGACCAATTTGCGGCGCGCTGTCTTTGACGGCGCGGGCTCAGAGCGCGGCGATAGCGTCATACACAGGCTCAAGGGCGTGATACAGGCGATTGAAGACGGGCAGCATCGTTTCGTAGCGGGCTTGGGCGGCGCGGTCGGGCAGGACAGTGGCGGCGACCGCGTTCATCTGGTGGATGATGTCAAAATCGGGATAGAGATTGACGCCGACGCCGCCGACAAGCGCCGCGCCCATGGAAGTGGCTTCTTCCAAAATCGCCAGCCGCCGCACCGGCATGCCATAGATATCCGCCATAATTTGATTCCAAACGCTGCCCGCCGCGCCGCCGCCGATGAGGCGCATCGAGTCGATTTCAGTGCCCTGGGCGCGGAAAGCATCGAGGATGACACGCAGGTTCATCGTCACGCCTTCCAGCACGGCGCGGTACATGTGGGCGCGGCTGTGCCGAATTGTCAAGCCGATGAAAGCGCCGCGGGCATGCGGGTTCCAGCGCGGGCTGCGCTCGCCCAGCAGATACGGCAGGAAGAACAGCCCATCAGCGCCCGGCGGCACCTGGGCGATTTCCAGGTTGATAAGCTCATAAGGGCTGATGCCCAGGCGCTCGGCGGTTTCTTTTTCAAAGAGCGCCAGTTGGTCCCGCGTCCATTGGTAAGACGCGCCCGCCGCTTGCATTGTGCCCGTGGGCATAAACCTATCGGGGATGACATGGCCGAAAGTGAAAGTGCGATAGTCGGGGTCATAAATGGGCTGCGGCGTCGACAGCGCAATCCAGGACGAGGAGCCGATGTAATTGTAGGCGGAACCCGCTTCGATGACGCCAGCGCCGGCGGCGGCGCAGGCGCCATCGCCGCCGCCGATGACCACTGGCGTGCCCGCCGCCAAGCCAATCTCATCCGCGACATCCGCGCGCACCGCGCCCACAACCTCGGTCGAGAGGCGGATTTCTGGCAATTTTTCTACCGGCAGCTCGACAGCATCGAGGATAGCGCCGGACCAAGCGCCGGCTTCCAGGTCATAGAGGTTCATGCTGGAGGCATCGGAGGGGTCGGTGACAAATGCGCCGGTCAAACGGGCGGCGATGGCGTCTTTGGCATGCACAAAGGCATGCGCCGCCGCGTAGATATCAGGCTGATGCTGGCGCAGCCAAAGGATTTTCGCCAGCGAATAGGACGCGCTGAGGCGATGCCCGGTGATGCGATAGACCTCGTCAAAGGCGAGGCGCTCGCCAATCCACCGCTCTTGTTCCAGCGCGCGCGTATCCGCCCAGATGATGGCGTTGCGCAGCGGGCGGGCATTTTTATCAAGCGCGACCGCGCCCATCATCTGCCCGCTGAAGGTGATGCAGGCGATGTCATCGCGGCGGACGCCAGTGTCTCGCAGCAGCTGGCGGCTGGACTGGCAGACGGCGCGCCACCAGTCCTCGGGGTTCTGCTCCGCCCAGCCGCTGCGCGCGTATTCGGTGGCATAGCCGGCAAAGGCAGCGCCCGTCAGCGCGCCCTCGCGGTCGTAGAGGGTGGCTTTGTTGCCAGTGGTGCCGAGGTCATGGGCGATGATGTAATTGGGCATAAGCCGCCAGCCGCCGGGTAGCTATCAGTGCGGGGAGCATACAAAACCCGCCCCGCAATTGCAAGCGATGGCGCGCCCAGCTGCCGGGCATTTGCATCACATTATTCTTCACCACAAAGACACAAAGGGCACAGAGATTTTCTTATGTTTTTTCTCGGTGTATCTCGGTGTATCTCGGTGGTAAAAGCTCTGTTGAATCTTTGCGCGTACAGTTTCTCACTTATCAAGCCGCCCGCATTTCATGCTTAGCCCGCCAGGCGCTCGATGTACTCCAGGCTTTGATGGCGGAAGTAGGAATCGTACAGCGTGGCGTAATGCCCGCCCGCCGCCATCAGCGAAGTGTGTGTGCCGGTTTCGAGTATCGCGCCATTTTCCAGCACGATGATGCGGTCGGCATGTTGGATCGTCGACAGCCGATGCGCGATCACAATCGAGGTGCGGTTGCCCAGCAGCGCTTCCAAGCCCTCTTGGATCAGCGTTTCCGTCAGCGGGTCGACGCTGGCGGTGGCTTCGTCCAGGATGAAGATGGCGGGGTCTTGCAGCAAAACGCGGGCGATGGCGACCAACTGCCGCTGCCCCATGGACAGGTTGCCGCCGCGCTCGCCAACTTCAGTCTGTAAGCCCTCTTGCAGGCTCACCAGCCAATCCCCGCGCGCCACCTGCCTGGCGATAGCGCGCACCTCGTCATCGCTGGCAGCGGGCTTGCCATAGCGGATGTTGTCCATCACCGTGCCATCAAAGAGGAAGGGCATCTGCGTTACAACACCCAGCTGGGCGCGGTAGCTCGACAGGTTGAAGTAGCGGATGTCGACGCCATCTATCAGCAGTTCGCCGCCTTGGAATTCATAGAAGCGGTTGATGAGCTTGGCGATGCTGGATTTGCCGCTGCCCGTATGCCCCACCAGCGCTAAAGTCTCCCCGGGGCGGATGCGCAGGCTGAAATCTTGCAGCACCGGCTCGCCTTCGTTGTAATAAAAATCCAGGTTGGCGAATTCAATCTCGCCTTGCAGGGCGCTGACGGGGTCATCGGCTTTTTGCTTGACCAGCGCCTCGGCATCAATGAGGGCGAAGACGCGCTCCCCCGCCGCCAAACCCAGCTGGAACTGGCTCCAGAAAGACGAAATGCTGGTCAGCGGGAACCAAATCATGCCCATGCCCTGGATGAATAGGAACCACTCGCCGGCGGTCAAGATGCCTTGCTGCGCCATGTTGATGCCAAACCAGACCACCGCCGCCACGCCCAGCCCGGCAATCGTCACCAGGATGGGGAAGATGCTGCCGAAGACGAAGCCGTTAATCTTCTCGACTTCGTAAGATTCCTGATTGACCGCCTTGAACTCGTCATAAATCATCTGCTCGCGGCGGAAGGCTTTGGCGACGCCGATGCCGCTGATGGACTCTTGAATATGCGCGTTGACGGTCGCCAGCTGGCGGCGGGAATTGGTCACCGTGCGCCGCGCAACTGTGCGGAAGCGCAGCGCCGTATACACGATGAAAGGCATGATGGCTATCAGCACCCAGGTCATATTCACATTCACGGTGAACAGATAAAGTATCAACAGCAGCACCAGCAGCAGGCGGCTCATCAGGTTGATGCTGAGGCGCACCGTCTCGGAAAATGCTTGCGTGTCCGAAAGTACGCGGCTGACGACTTTGCCTGTCGGGTATTGATCGTAGAAGGACATGTCGCGCTCGGTCACGGCGCTGAAGGCGTCTTCGCGCAGGTCCAGCGTTACATCGCCCACCGCCTCCGCCGAGAGCCATTGCCGCACCATATTGGCGACCCAGCCGGCGCTGGCGGCAAGCCCCAGTATCAGCGCGGTGCCGACCGGGTCAAAGGTCTCGGGGCTGAATTGCAGCTCGTCCAGCGCTCGAGAGACGACCACCGGCAGCAGCAAATCCATCAGCGAGCTGAGGAAAACCACCGCCGCCACCACCAGCATCTTCCACAAATGCGGCTTAAAATAGCCGAGTATGCGCTTGACCAGCTCCCAATCGGTATATTGGCGGTCGTAGTCTTCGGCGTCCAAGCCGTCCATGATGAAGCCCATCAGGCGCCTCCCTCAAATGCCAGTTGCCCCGCTGGCGCATCAGGCGCGTCAACCGCGCCATAGCGGGCGAAAATGCGCCGATACTGCCGCGAGCGGCGCATCAGCTCTTCGTGCGAGCCATTGGCGATCGCGCGTCCATTTTCCAGCACGATGATGCGGTCCGCCCAGCGAATTTGCGACAGCCGATGCGTGATGAGAATGGTTGTGCGCCCCTCTTGGGCGCGGCGCATCGCCTTTTGGATTTCGTCTTCGGTGGCGCTGTCGATGGCGCTGGTGGAGTCATCGAGGATGAGGATGCGCGGCTGCCGCAAAAATGCCCGCGCCAGCGCCAGCCGCTGCCGCTGCCCGCCCGACAGGGTTACGCCGCGCTCGCCAATTTCGCTCTCGTAGCCGTCATTGAAGGACAGGATAAAGTCGTGAGCCTGCGCTTCTTTGGCGGCGGCTTCGATATCCGCCGCCGAGGCATTGTGCACGCCAAAGGCGATATTCTCGGCGATGGAACGCGAGAAGAGGAAGATATCCTGCTCGATTTTGCCCATCTGCGAGCGCAGCCGGTCGAGGTTCCAGTCGCGCACATCCACGCCGTCTATCAACACGCGCCCGGCATCAACATCATAAGTGCGGCTGACCAACTGCGTCAGCGTCGTCTTGCCGGAGCCAGTCTGCCCGACAATGGCGACTGTCTGCCCGGGCTCCACCCTAAACGAGACATCTTGCAGCACCGGCTTGCCATGGAACTTAAAAGTTACCTTGTCAAACTCGATGGCGCCGGCGACAGCCGCGCTGTGCCCCGCCAGGTTCTCATCAATCTCCGAACGCTGCTCGATAAGCTCCAGGATGCGGCGGGCGCCAGCGATGCCCAGCTGTATCATGCTGATGGAAAAGAGCGATATGAAAACGGGGAAGGACAGCACCTGCATCAAGCCGGTGACGGCGATTATCTCGCCGATGCTGAGCAAGCCGCGGCTGTGCATATTCAGACAGTGCAAAAAGAAGCAGCCAAAAGCGATGCCAAACATCAGCAGCGGCAGGTAAGCGGCTTCGATTTTGCCTTGCTGCACAAAAAAGTCGCGGAATTTGGCGGCGTTGCGCTGGAATTTCCGGCGCTCTTCCAGCTCTTGCGCCGCCACCTTGACAATCTCGATGCCGCTGATGGTCTCTTCCAGGCGGGCGCTGAGCGTGCCATATTGCTGGCGCTGCCGCATCATGACCGGTTCCAGCCGCCGCATATAGCGGCGTACAACGATGGTATACACGACGACAAAACAGAGCGGCACCAGCAGCAATTCCAGGTTGATGGCGGCGATGTAAATCATCGGCACGGCGAAGCCCAGCACCATATCAAAGATGAACATGATGCCCGGGTGGATGACAAAATTGAGCTGGCGCACATCGTCGGTGGCGCGCGCCATAATATCGCCGACGCGCTGCTGGTCGTGAAAGGTCTGACTTTTGCCCAGCAGGCTGGCATAAAGCTCGTGGCGGGCATCGCGCTCGACGCGGGTGGACAGGATGACCATCGCCATCGAGCCCATCAGCGAAAACAGCCCATCGGAGACTGACAAAATCAGCACCGCCAGGCTGACATTGATGACGGCTTGCGCCCCCCCGCCCTCGATGATGAGCTCGGCGCCGCGCCCGAACATCACGCGGGCGCCGGAAAAGGCGGTATAGGTCAGCGCGAAGCCGAGCAAGCCGATGAAGAAATAGAGCTTGTGCTCGAAGCAATGCGAGATAATCCAGCGCACGGGACTGCTGCGCTTGTATTCGCGTAAGCCTTTGATAGAAAACTCACTCTTGTGAGCCAAGACAGTCTCCCTAAGGTTGTAGTGCCAAAAGGCGCGGGGCGGGGGCAGCACTATACACGGCTTGGGCGGCGCGCGCAAGGGTGATATGTGAACTGATGTTCCAATAGAGAAATGGCGCGGGGCGCATTATCATCAGCAGGGGAGCGCGAATGAGATGGAGATGCCATGCAAACGATACTCGCCGCGGCGCGGCAGGCGGCGCAGCTCTGCCAGTTGGTGCAGGAGCGCTATTTGGTCGCCACTACAAAATCCGCCGGCGGGCGCAGCGAGCCGGTAACCATCGCCGATTATGGCTCGCAGGCGATTCTTTGCCGCGCGCTGCAGGCGCAGTACCCCGATGACGCTGTAATTGCCGAAGAATCGGGCGCGCAATTTATGCAACTGGTCTCGGCGGAGCAGCGCGGCACAGTGCGGCGCTTGCTGGCGCAGGTGCTGGGGCAGCCGGTCAGCGAGGGGGAGCTGACAGGCTGGCTGGATTTCGGCGCGGAGCGGTCGGCGGCGCGCACATGGGTCATCGACCCGATAGATGGCACCAAAGGCTTCCTCGCCCGGCGGCATTATGTCATCGCCTGCGGGCTGCTGCGGGAAGGGCGGCTGGCGGCGGGCATCATCGCCGCGCCGGGCTATGGCGGGGGCGCGGGCGCGCTCTTTTATACGGCGGCGGGCGCGGCTTGGCGGGCGCCGCTGGCGGGGGGCGCGGGCAGTCAAGTGCGGGTATCCCAGCGGGCGGATGCGGCTGATTTTGTGGCGGCGCAGAGTTATGAGCGGGCGCACGCCAGCAAATCCCGCATGGCGCGGGCGCGAGACTATGCCGGCTTGGGCGCGGCGCAGGTTGTGGAATTGGACAGCATGGAAAAATACGCGCTGGTGGCTTGTGGCGATGCGGATGTCTATCTGCGGCTGCCCCGCCGCGGCAGCGGCTATACACACAAAATCTGGGACCATGCGGCGGGGGCGGCGCTGGTGATGGCGGCGGGCGGCATGGTAACGGACTTGGATGGCAGCCCGCTGGATTTCTCGCGGGGGGATACTTTGCCGAACGCGGGCATGGTCGTCAGCAACGGGCGGCATCATGCGCGCCTCGTCGACGCGGTGCAGCGGGTTTTGGCGGAGTGAGTTTGCACCAAATAAGTATTCACCACAAAGACACAAAGGGCACAAAGCTTTTCCTTGAAATGGCTCTTTGCTTCTTCATTTATAAGTATAAGGGTAGGCTGTACACAGCCCTTACCACCGATTTGCGCGCGGGCGGGCAATGCGGTATACCTATTTCAAAGGGAACTGCGCGGGCAGGGGCATGAGCTTGGAACGCAACCGCATACATCTTGGCGACGCGCTTTGTTTGCTTGAGGGCGTGGCTGATGATTCTGTCGACCTCATCGTATGCGACGGTCCTTATGACGTCACGCAGAACGCATGGGACCAGATTGCGAATATCCAGGAATTTAATCTTGAACTCATACGGTGTTTTGCTTCCAAACTGAAAGCTGGCGGCAGCTTGTATTTGTTTGGCAAACCCAATTGCATTGATTTCATCGACTATCGACCCTATCTCACTCTGAAATCCAAAATTGTGTGGTATCAGCCGAGCAGGCTGGCGCAGGGAAGGGTCAATTATACAAATAATTATGACATCATTTGTTATTTCGTGAAGGGTCCCAAGCCCAATCGCTACAACCTGGACGCTATCAGAGTGGCGCAACTGGTAGAGCTTGAACACCGACGCCGCTGTGAACGGGTGCCGTCGGTGAAGAATGGCAAATTTGGCAAAACCAAGTTCAACGGCAAAGGGAAAAACCCCGGCGATGTCTGGGGCGATATAAAGCAGCTTACTTATAAATCGAAAGAGCTTGTAAGCCGGGAAGCGCTGAACACAATTCAAAAGCCGCTAAAGCTGATAGAGCGGTTGGTATTAGCGAGCTCGAACCCGGGCGACCTGGTGCTTGACCCATTCGCTGGCGTGGGCACTTGCCCCGTGGCATGCAAACAGTTGGGGCGCGATTTTATCGCCTTCGAAATCAATCCAGAGTTCGTCGATTTGGCAAATTCCCGTTTGCGCCGGGTAGAGCAGCAATTGTCGCTGGGCATTTGACCGATGGCGCGCAGCCGCTATACATCTCTCATCAAACTTGTGAGGGAAGCGTTCAGCCTGGCTCGTTCCGTTAGTGTGGCAAGCCACTGCACCATGCTATTTTCGGTGTGCTCGGTGGTTGGAATTCCTGTTACATCTCCGCTTAACCCACGCGCGCGCCACCTCCCCCGCCTATTCAAAGGAATAGGTCGGCAGCCTGCTGGCAGCGATTAGGCTGGCGTAAAGCGCCACCAGCTCATCCATAATCGCCTCCCAGGATTGGGTTTCGGCGAAGGCGCGCGCCCGCGCCCCCATCTGCCGCATTGCTTCTGGATCGCGCGCGGTTTTCCGCAGGCATTCCAGCAGCGCCGCCCCATCGCCGCTGTCATAGCTGTAGCCGTTTTCGCCCGCGCGCACAATCTCGCTGACGCCGCCGACGCGCGCCGCCACCACCGGCAATCCCGCCGCCATCGCCTCCAGCAGCACCAAGCCAAAGGTCTCCAGCCGCGAGGGGAAGACAAAAATATCGGCGCTGGCATAGGCTTGCGCCAGGCGCTCGCCGCGCAGGTAGCCCATGAACTTCACGGGCAGCTGGGCGAAGCGCCGCTGCAGCGCCGGGCGCGCCGGACCATCGCCGACCAATGCCAGCCGTGTATTCGGCAGCGCCTGCAAAACTGGCTGGAGCTGCTCGATTTGCTTCTCCTGCGAGAGCCGTCCCACATAGAGCAGGAGGGTAGCTTCGGGCTTGCCGCCGCTCATTTCGGCGCGCATGGCAGGGGAGCGAAAACGGGGGTGAAATGCCTCGGCATCGACGCCGCGCCGCCACAATCTCACCCCGCTGATGCCCAGCTGCGTCATCTGCCGCTGCACCAGCTTTGATGGCGCCAGCGGGACATCCGCCCAGGAAAATACCGCCTGCGTCAAGCGGTTGATGGCGGGGCGCGTCAAGCCAAGATGCAGCCCGCCGATGTGAAATTGCCGCGCCAGCCGCGCGTAATCGAGATGAAAAGAGGCCACTGTCGGCACGCCCAGCCACTTCAGCATCGCCAGCGTCGGGATGCCCAGCATCGCCGGGTGCAAGAGATGCGCCACCTGCGGCTGGAAGGCGGCGATATCACGATAGAGCGAAACGGTGGCGATGCCGAGCCGCGCCTCCGGATACAAAGGCAGCGACAGGCTGGGCGCGCTGTGCAGGGGCGCGGACTGGTAGCGGCGGGCGCTGCCATAGCGCGGGGCGATGATGAGCGCTTCAATGCCGCGGCGGGCGAGGTGATCCAGCAGCAGGCAAGCCACCTTGACGATGCCATCGACTTTGGGCAAAAATGTCTCGCTTACGATGGCGACGCGCATCGGGCGCTCCTGCTGGGCGGGCTTCCCCCCAATTTCTAACACATTTGCCGCGCGCAAGCACGACATGCCAAGGCAATCGCATCAAATATTTTTTCACCACAAAGACACAAAGGGCACAAAGTTTTTTCTTGAAATGGCTCTATGCTACTTCATTTATCAGGGTAGTTTGTACACAGCCCATACCACCGAGAACACAGAGAAAAAATGAGGAC
>JAJDWK010000043.1 GCA_022825675.1 Anaerolineae bacterium
TGCCGCCGTCCCTGCGCCTTCTGCGCGATCCCCACAATCAAAGGCACTGCTGTCAGCCGCCCGCTGGAGGCGATTGTGGCGGAGGCGCTGCGTTTGCAGGCGCTGGGCGTCAAAGAGTTGATTCTCATCGCCCAGGACAGCACCGATTACGGCTATGACCTGGGCATGAAGGATGGGCTGGCGCGGCTGCTGGAGGCGATTGTGGCGGCAGCGCCGGGCATCCCCTGGCTGCGCATTATGTATGCCTATCCCGGCTATGTAACGCCGCGGCTGATGGAAACGATGGCGCGGCACGCACAGATACTGCCCTATCTTGATATGCCCTTGCAGCATGGCCACCGCGAGACTTTGAAACGCATGCGCCGCCCCGCCAAAGTGGAATGGGTCTACGAGACCATCAGCCGCTTGCGGGAGCTGATGCCGGACTTGGCGGTGCGCACGACCTTCATCGTGGGCTACCCCGGTGAAACTGAAGCAGAATTCGCGGCGCTGCTGAAGCTGACGCGCGATTTGCAATTTGACCGCGTCGGCGCTTTCCAATACAGCTATGAATTGGGCACGCCCAGCGCGGCGCTGCCCCAGCATGTCGATGATGCCATCAAACAGGCGCGCTATCAGCAGCTGATGGAAGCGCAAAGCGCCATCAGCCTGAAGAAGAATCAAGCGCTTGTGGGCAAGACGCTGGACATCCTGGTCGAAGGGCATGGTGCCGCCGAAGACGAGACTGGTGCCGAAACCGGCGCGAGTATCAGCGTGGGGCGCAGCTATCGGGACGCACCAGAAATTGACGGCTATGTCTTGGTGGAAGGCGAGCTGCCGGTGGGCGAAATCCTGCCGGTGCGCATCACCGGGGCGACAACTTATGACTTACTCGCGACAGTTGATATCGCAGCGCCTGTGGTAATTGAGCCGGGGCGCATCTATAGCGAGGGCATGATAGCGCCCGCGGGGAATGGCGCTGGCGGCTAATCCCGCCGCAGCTTTTGCGGGCGCTTGTCGCGGAAAATGGCGAAGTGATCGAGGTCGCGCGCCACATAAGACTGCGGGAAAAAGCGGCGCGCTTCGTTAATCACTTCAGACTCGCGATAGCGGCGCGAGATATGCGTCAGGAACAGGTATTTCACCTTGCAGGCGCGCGCCAGCTCCGCCGCCTGGCGGGCGGTGAGGTGCCCGCGTTTGCGCGCGATAGCGGCATCGGCATCAAGAAAGGTCGCTTCGCAGACGAGGGCATCCGCGCCCATGACCGCCTCGTGAATGTCGTCTGTCCGCCCGATATCCCCGGTGATGACGACTTTGGTACCCTTGATAGTTTCGCCGAGTACGGCAGACGGCGGGATGACGCGCCCGTCCGCCAGAGTTATCGCCTTGCCCGCGACCAGTTGACTGCGTTCCGGACCGTGCGGGATGCCGATGGCATCAGCTTCCGCCGCCAAGAAGGGGCGGCGGGCATTTTCTTCAAAGATATAACCATAACTTTCGCGACTGCGGCGATGGCTAACGGGGAAGGCGCGCACAGTGAATTTGCGCCCCTTTAAGAAAGGCGCGCCTGCTTGAATCTGATGGTAGTGTATTGGCAGCGGTGGCGGCTGGCGGCGGAAAATGACGGCATCGACCAGCGCTTGCACCCGCCCCAAGGCGGGAGCGCCGCCCCAGATATGAATTTCTTCGAGGTCCTCCCAATTGCCAAATGTGGACAGCAAGCCGCCAAGCCCGAGGATATGGTCGAGGTGATGGTGCGTCAGGAAAATGTTGTTGAGCCGGCGAAAGCCGATGGCGCTGCGCAGGATTTGGCGCTGCGTCCCCTCGCCACAGTCGACGAGGAATCGCTGCTCCCCCGCCAGCACCGCCAGCGCCGGCAGCCCGCGATAGATTGAGGGTGCCGAGGCGGAAGTGCCCAGGAATACCAGCTCAAACATCAGCTGCCGCTCCAAGCCGCGGCGGGCGGCAGCAGCTCAATCTCATAGAGGAAGAGGCGGTCGCCCAGGGGCAGGTCGTCGCGCAAAACGGTGAGGCGGGGCTGGTCCAATGTATTCTGGCGGTACGCGCCGATGGATACAAAATATGTCCCGGGGCGCGCCAATTCCGGGATTGGCACCGCCGTCACCTGGATGAAAACATCCCGCCCCCGCAGCAGCTCCGGATTGACATAAATGACATCAGAGTTGCTGAAATTGGTGATGGGGTCAGAGAGGATATGAGTGAAGAGCGTCAGGTCTGGCGGCAGCTCGCCCTCCGCCCGCCAATAGGTGATGACCTCAACCACTTGGCTGGGTTCGAAGACCCGCGCCACATTCGGCTCATAGCCGAGGAAAGTTAGATTATCGCCGAAGCGGATGGGTGGTGCCAGTGGCATCGGCTCCGCCACTTCGGGCGCGTAAGACAGCGGGGCGGTGGTGGTTAAGACACCCGCGCGCTCCGCCAGCAATTGCCGGGTTTCCAGCTCGATGATGGCCTTGCGTGGCAGGCGCCGCGTTAGCGCTTTGCCATGCGCCAGCCATTCTTGAAAATAGGGATGCGCTTCCTCACGCGCCTGTTCATCAAAGAAGACGATGAGTTGGCGCTCGCCGCCGTTGCTAAGCAAAAGGCTGTGGCGGCAATCCGCTTCGTGATAGATATAGTCGCGGCGGTTCATCATCAGCAAGGTTTTGTCGGTGTTGTTCAGCGCGGGTTCGGGCTGCTTGAGGTGCCAGGCGGGGTTGCAAAATACTGAGGGCATGGCATTGCCGACGCCATCGAGATAATGGGCGATTTGCCCCAGGTCGCCATTGACCAGCGGCATGACCTCTTCGTGATGCCGCCAATCGGCAAAGAGGTCCTGCCAGGTCCAGAGCGCATTAAGCGCCAGCAGCGCCAAAACCGCCACTATCGCCAGCCGGCGAAAGACCAAATCCCGGAACAGCGGCAGCCGAAGCAGCGAATATACGCCGAAGCCGGTGAAAATCGCCAGAAATGGCATGATGACGCTCATGCGGAAAAAATCCGGGCTATTTTCGACGACGAGCGCCGCCGGCAGCGCCGCAATAAACAGCAGCAGCATGAGCATGAAGCGCGGGCGATGACGCCTTTGCGCGCAGATAATCAGCCCGGTTGCCATAAACAGGGCGCAAAAGACATCGACAAGCGGGCGCCCCGGCAAGTTATGCCGCGGGTCGATATCGCCGGCGCGCGCGATACCTTGCAGACCGGCAAGCGCCGACTCCACTATGTTGCTGTCGTATTCCGCGAGGGCGCGCTGCAAGCCCGAAAAATGCGGCAAGTTTATCGAAGAAATCAGATAAGGCATGCTGAGGATGAGCATCAGCAAAATGGCGAAGCCGGTATAACTGCCAGCCTGGCGGAACATGGCGCTGCGCATGTAGAGCAGCTGCCCGATGTACAGCAAGGTGCCGAGCACGATGTACAGACTTGAAGGGTGCAGATAGATGCTGATGCCGAGCAGCGCGCCCAGCGCCGCGAAGGAAAGCACATTGGAAGTTACCACCCGCGCGCGGCGATAGACCGGCAGCGAGCGCGCCAGCGCCAGCAAGTTCGCCGACACCAAAAATAGCACAGTGGCATCGCTAGAGACGACGCGCGACAGCAGGATGCTGCTCATATTCACCGTTACCAAGCCCATCGCGACAACCGCGACAATGGGATTAAACAGATGCCGCCCCAGGGAATATATGAGGGCGATGGACAGCATGCCCAGCCAGACGGACAGAATGCGGAAGCCGATAGTGCCCTCGCCAACGAAGCTGGTGGCGAAGGCGACAAGCACATGATAGATGCCTTCCCGCCCGCCATCTTCGCCCGGGTAAAAGACATAGATATCGCCCTGGCGCACATTGTCCACCAGCCGAATGTTGATAATCTCGTCTTCGGTGAAGCCCAGGGGCAGGTTCGCCAAGTCGTGGATGCGCAAGAGCGCCGCCAGCAGCAGCAGACACAGGGCGATGCCATAGCTCGCTCTGCCCGTCATCTGCGCTGTGCCCCGCAAGAAATGAATCAAGCTGGCTCACTCACTCAGTTTGCTAAAGTATACATTAGGCAGCCGCGCTTTTGGCGGGCAGCGGCAGAATTGCCGCCGCCGTTCCTGCCGGGCACAGACATGCTATTGGCTGTAGGGTATGCTGATGCGCCGCCATCATGGGCAGATTGGCGCTTTTTCCCGCCCTAATGCCGCTGGGCTGTCGGGCGCGCGCGCGGGGATGATGAAGTCGTCACAGACTTTTTGCATATTCGCCAGCCTTATGAAGGCCTCCCGCGGCGCGCCCGCCTCGATATCAAAGATGGACCACCAATACTGTTCGTCCTCAGGCTCCCAAGCCGGGTCGGGCAAGTATATCAGCACCATCAAGCCGACCCAAGGGCGCCAGTTGGCGATGGCGTATTCGTAGGCGCGCTCCAGCATATCGGCTTGTTCCGCTTCGGTAACGGCGAACCAACTGTAGTCGGGATTTAGCTGCTCAAGCGTATAGCCGAACTCCAGGATTGCCATCTGCCGCGCCTCATCTTGGTGCTTGAGCATAATTTTGCGCAGGTCTTCAACGCGGCGGAAGGAGAACCAGCGGTGTAATGCCGCCTCGTCATCGGGCCCGATTTCGGGCGGGGCATAGCCGGGCGCGTGCGCGCCGACGGCGTCGATATACTGCTGGAAGCCGTTGCGATACATGTGGTCCAAATAGATATCGTCCGGCAGCGCGCTATCATCATTGTTGCCTGTTGGCGCCAAACCCGCCGAGATGAGGATAGCGGCGGGGTCGGCACGGCGGATCGCGCCGCTGCAAGCCGCCAACAGCCTGACATAGCCGGCGGGGTCGGGCGCTTGCCCGCCCCATTCGCGGCTGAGGTTTGGCTCGTTCCAAATCTGATAGGCGGCAACTTTGCCGCGGTAGCGCGCCGCCACAGCGCCGCAGTATGCCCGCCACAGCGCCATATCCACCGGCGGTCCATCACCAGCGGCGCGCTGGTCTATTGGGCGCGCCCAGGCGGGCGCCGCGCCCAGGCGCACAATCAGCCGCAGGCGGCTGTCTTCAATTTCTTGTATGATGCGGTCGGCTTGCGCCCAGTCCCACTCGCCGGGCTGCGGCTCCAAATCACGCCAGGCGAAGATTTGTTTGACATGGCTGTACGACATCAGCTCGACCCAATCGAGATGGGTGCCGACATGCCCGCTATCCCACCAGAGAAATGCCTGGATGCCGTAGCTGAGGGAAGGAAAAGGCGGGTTTTGAATCGCGCCCGCTTTGAAGGGATCCAGCCGCGGCTGCAACTGGTGCCAGCCCGCGAAGGCGACGATGGCGGCAGCGAGCAGTATCAGCGCAGCCGCGAAGAGAACTCGGCGAGGGTGAAAGCGCATATCAGGAGGAGCCCTGGCGCTGTCGGTATTCTTGCTGCCACTCGCGGATGGCGGCATAGGCGGGGCGAAAGCTGAACGCGGGTCCAATCAAAGAATACGGCACATTGTCATTATCAGCGGCGTAATTGGCGAGGGGACCATGGTTGAGATTCCAAATAAAAGCCAGCCAGACGAAGTCCCATTCTTCCATATTGCTCAGCGCTTTGCCTATCCAAGCCGCTTGTTCCGCCAGGCTGTTATCGCTGGCGAATTCAAAGCCGCGGCGGACAGCGGGCAAATCTTCGGCGGAGGGCCAGCCAAATTCCGTAACGCAGAGCTTGCTGTCGTGCCCCGCGGCGCGGATGCGGTCGATGTAGCCTTCGAGGGTGCTGCGGAAGCTCCAACTGTGATGGGGATTATCAAAGGGACCGCGGTAGCTGGCAGCCGGGTCATCGGGGATGGCGTCATAGCGGAAATCGGGGCTGATATTGTAGCCATTGTGCTGCGCGCCGACGCAATCCGCCCAATGCAGCATGCCATTGTCAATCATCTGGCGGAAATAGACAAAATCGTCATAAGCGCCAGCGCCGTCATTGACGCCGGTGGGCAGCAGCGCGCCGCTGATTATGATGATGTCGGGGTCGAGCGCTTTCACAGTTTGGTAGGTCGCCCGCAGCAGGGACACATAATGCGCCGCGTTTAAGCCATGGATTGATGTCCATTCGCGGCCGATGTTCTGCTCGTTCCAGACTTCGATTGCCTGCACCCGCCCCGGGTAGCGCTTGACAATTTCGGCGACAAAATTGGCGAAAGTCTGCGGGTCGGCGGGGGGACCGTTGCGCAGGAGGTCGGCGCCCGCTTCCCGCGCCCAAGCTGGCGCGCCGACGATAGACAGCATCATGCGGAAGCTGAACTCCTGGGCGCTGTTGAGCATGTAATCGATTTGGCTCCAATCGATTTGCCCCGGCTGCGGCTCCAGCAGGTCCCAACGCAGCTGCTGCTTGACCCAAGGCAGCTTGAGATCTTCGGCGACATAGCGATACCAGTCAATTTGCTCATCAGCGGCGGGGTCAGGCGCGTTTTCGACCTGGATGCCAACCGCGAAACGCATCGCATTTGTGGGCAGCGCCGGGGAGAGGGGGATTGCCGGAATGCTCTCGGGGGCGGGGGCAGCGGGTTCAAAGGCGGCGAGGGCATCATCGCGGGAACGGTTGTCCGCCGCTTCGTCAGCATCAGCCGCGCCCAGGGGCAGGGGATTTTCGGAAGAAAGCGCCAGGTCAAAGGGGGTGTAGCTGAAATAGATGGCGAGAAAAGTCGCCATCGCGATTGCAAAAGTGATTGCCAGCCAAGCGGCAACAAAAATGCGAATCTGTCGATATACCGGGTTGGTGACCATGCCCGCTCCTAGCTTGGGCGCTTATAAAAGAGGGTACAACACTTTGACAGAACGCGGGAGATTTTTCGCGCTTTATCTGGCGGCGGCAAGCGCGGCGCAGGCGGGGCAAGAGCCGTCCGGGCGGATGATGGCATAGCCCGCCTGCGGGTCAGAGCCGTAGTGAGTGAAATCAACATTCCACACGATAAAGAGGCGCACCTGCCCGCTGCGGGAGGCGAGCGCCGCCGCCTGCGCCAGCCATGCCGCTTGCTGCTGCAGGGTTACCTCTTTTGCCCAGCTGAAATAAGAAGGCAGCGACGGCAAGCCATCAGCAGTCAAATAACCCAATTCGGTAAAACAGATGGGGCGGCGCGTGATACTGATATAGCCGTTGAGCATGCCATAGAAATAGCGCGTGTAATAATTGTCGCCGCGCGGGTCGCCAGTAGTCTGGTCTGGCGGGACGATGCCTTCGTTATAATGCGCGCCGACGCAGTCCAAATGCTCCAGCCCGCCGGCGGCCACCATTTCCCGCAGCCAGCGGTTATCGGGCATGACGCGGTCGGGCAAATCCACGCCAGTGGGGGCGGGCGCGGCGCTGATGACCATCACCCCGCGGTTGGCTTGTTTGATTTTTTGGTAGGCGCTGGCGAGCATTCCCGCATAGGCGGCGCCGCTAATCTGCCCGCGGGGCCATTCGCGGTCCAAATTCGGTTCATTCCAGACTTCGATGGCATCCGCGCCGTGATTGGCGACCTGCGCCAGCCAATCAGTGAAGGCATCGATGTAGGCTTGCCCTTCCCGCCCCATTTCGGCGGGGTCGCCCAGCGCGCCTATCAGAATTTTGAAGCCATTGTTATGGGCAGCGCCGATGAGCTCGCTGAGGTTTGGCGGATTATGCCGCGAGTAGCGGGCTTGCACTTTCATCCATTGCATGCCCGCGGCGCGCATGGCGCCGACAGTGCTGCCGCTGGTGGGGTTGTGCACATGACCGCCAATTTCGATGGTGATGTTGCCAGGCGCTGGCGGACCGCCTCCGCCAGAACTGACGGGCGCGGCAACAACCGCGACCGGGCGCGGCGTGGGCGTTGGCAGCGGCGTCGGCGTGGGGGTGGGGGTGGGCGTGGCTGTGGGGCGGAAGAGCGGCAAAGCGGCGCCAGCGCGCGCGCTGCCCGCGCCATCAGCGCTGACGAGGGACCAATTCACAGCGTAATTGCCATCGGGCGCAATCAGCGTCAGCTGCAAGCCGGCGTTGATGTCGCTGTTGATTGCTTGCAGGGGACCGTCGGCGCTGTCGATAGTCCAGCGGGCGCCGTAAGCGCTTGCTGACGCCGCGGCTGGCTGCCCCGCCGCCAGATTTTGTATCAGCGGCAGCAGCGCCCCCCGCTGGCTGGCAGCCAGCAAATCATCAAATGCGAAGCCGGCAAATGCCTGCCCGGCGACTGCGCGCAGCCGCGACTGCAAAGTGCTGGCATCGCTGAGCCAGATGCGCGCGATTATATCGCCAGACTCCGCCAGATATTCGATGTAGGCGCTGCCGGCGCTATCGTCAAAGTCAAGCCGGGCGGGGTAGCCCGTCAGCGCGGCAGAAATCAGCGCGCCGGGCTGGATGGTGCCGGTCGCGCTCCTTTCTTGGGCGGTCAGCTTAACATCGCCGAGGGCGGCGAAACTTTCGTGCCAGGTCAGCGGGCGGTAGCGCCCCGCCACTTCCCGCACAGACTGCAGGCTGATGCCGAGCAGAATCTTGTGGCTTTCGATGAGATAGCGGGCGTGGCGCAGCAAGCCGCTGACCGAGCCATCCCCAGCGGCGGTGAAATGCCGCGGGTCATAGACGGGGCGCAGCTGCACAAAATCCGCCGCCGCGCCGATAGCGCGCCAATCGTAGCCGGCGGCTGCCCAGCCTTCCGCCTGCGAGAATGCGGTCGGCAGCACGACGCCCAGCCGCAGCCCATCAGCCGCCAGCGCCGCGCCCAACTGGTTGATGAAGCGCGAAAAGTCAGCGCGTTCAGCCGCCGTCAAGCCGCGATAGTCGATGAAGACGCCCGCGAAACGATTGAAGCGCGCCAAGTCGACAATGCGCGTGATATGCGCCGCGCGCAGGCTGGGGTTGTTAAGCAGCGCGGCAACAGTTCCGCGGTCGATGGCGCGGGCATCGCTGAAATTGCGCAGGACTGGCATATACAGGTAACTGGAATCGACATCGCCGCCGGGCGCCAGGCTGCCGACAAGCGCCCCGCTCGGCAATGGGCGCAAGCCCGCCGGGCTGAGAATGGTGGCGAGCGCGGCGAAATCGGGGTCGAGATCATCGGCGACATTTTGTGTTATCAGGAGTTCGCCGGCGGTCGGCTGGCTTTCAAAGCTGGCGAGGGCGAGCGGCATGAAATCGGCAGTGGCGCTCAGCAGCCCTGCCTGATGGCGTGTGGGCAGGTAGCGCCAGGCTGCGCCATCCCAGCCGTAGAGCATGAGGGCGGCGGCATCCGCGGCGCTGGGCGGCTGGAGCTCGATGTGCAGGCGGGCGGGCGGCTCGCCGCGGGAATCAAATTGATAGACGGCACCGATTTGCGCGGCGGCGGCGGGCGGGCGGCTCAAAGCCGTGGCGAGCCAGGTGGGCGTATCGGCTTGCCCCGGCGTCCAGCGGGCGATGCGCAGGGCGAAGTCGCTAGTCGTGTCGGGCGGCGGCAGGCTCAAGCGGAGGGCGTTGTCGAAGGCGAGCGCGGGGGCGGCGGCGTTGAGCGGGCTGTAGGCGCGGGCGGCGAGGCGCTCGGCGAGTTTGATGGGTGGGAGGAGCGCGCCCAGGGCGATAAGCAGCGCGGCGATGGCGAGGGC
>JAJDWK010000092.1 GCA_022825675.1 Anaerolineae bacterium
AGAAGGTGTCTAAATCCATGAGTAAGCTCCTTACCGGTCCGTTTGGCACTTACTCTAAATTAGCACCTTCTTCCTATTTGCATCTGCCAATCGAGAACCAGTAGCGGACAAGCCTTGTAGGGGCGTTTCGCCGAAACGCCCTCATATCAAAGCCTAATGCGACGATCATTGCGCTTGAGCGGGTACGACTATAGCCAAAATGGTGTCTATTTTGTAACGATTTGCACCCACCGCAAAGCCAGCTTGTTCGGGTCCGTTCGCGGGGGTGTGATGACACTAAACACCGTCGGAAGAATTGTCGATGAGGAAATGTCATTGTTCGCGGTTAATCGATAGAGGTGCTTCATGGGAAAATACCTAATCCGAAGGCTCCTGACCGCCATACCAACCATACTTGTTATCAGCTTCATCATCTTCGCCATCGTCGACCTCTCCCCCAGCGACCCCACCGGCAACCTGCCCTTGACCATCCCGCCAGAAGTGCGGCAGAAAATCCGCGAAGCCCTGGGCGCGGACGACCCCTTCTTCGTCAAATATGTCAAATGGCTGCAGCAATTCTTCATCGCCGAGCCGCTTAATCTCATCGAAACTACCTTCGGCGTTACCTTCCCCGGCTCCGAAGATCGTGTGCGCGTCATCTCCTGGGCGACGCGCGGTCCCGTAATCGACATCATCGCCGAGCGCCTGCCGCAGACATTGTGGGTGGTCGGCTCTTCTTACATCCTCGGCGTGATTATCGCCGTGCCCGTGGGCATATTCTCCGCCTACAAGCAGTATTCGGTCTTTGACCAAGTCGGCACTTTCCTGATGATGGTGGGCTTTTCGGTGCCGACATTTTTCACCGGCTTGATGTTCATCATCATCTTCAGCGTCAACCTCAAATGGTTCCCTTCGGTCTATGACACCACCCTTGTCGTTACCGATATGGAGACGCTGCAGCTGCAATTGCGGCAGATGTTCATGCCCGTCACCGTGCTGACGCTCTATTCCACCGCTATCATGAGCCGCTATACCCGCGCCTCCACCTTAGAAAATCTACAGCAGGATTATATCCGCACCGCCCGCTCCAAAGGCTTGACGGAGCAGGTGGTGGTGACGCGGCATGCCGTGCGCAACAGCCTCATCCCAGTGGTAACGCTGATAGCGCTGGGAATCCCCAGCATCTTCGCCGGCGCGCTGATTACCGAGCAGATTTTCCGCGTCAACGGCATCGGGCAGTACCTCATCATCGCCATCCAAGGCGGCGACTTGCCGACCGTGCAAACAGTAACCTTCATTTTCGCCGTTTTGGTCGTCTTGTTTAATATCGTTGCCGATGTGCTTTATGGCATTCTTGATCCGCGCGTTACCTACACTTAGACGAAGTGATGGGCAAAGACAATGACGACAAAAGCCAAGACCAAACCCAAAACCCTGGATTCGGCGGAAGAGCTGCAAGCGCGCACCTTCGCCGGCGACGCCTGGAAGCAATTCCGCAAACACAAGCTGGCGCTGACGGCGGTGGCGGTGCTGGCGATTATTGTGCTGGGCGTGGTGGTGGGTCCCGCATTTTGGACGATTGACCCGACCTATATCGATATCGTCGCCGCCTATCAAATCACATCGCCGGAGCACCCCTGGGGCACCGACAGCCTGGGGCGGGATACGCTCGCCCGCGCGATGCAAGGCGGGCGCGTCTCGTTGATGATCGGCGTTTCCGCCATGTTTGTCTCCATCAGCATCGGCACCATCATCGGCTTGCTCTCTGGTTATTTTAGCCGCCTCGACAACCCGCTGATGCGCATGACCGACATCTTTATCTCCTTGCCACAGCTGCCGCTGCTGCTGGTGCTGATGATGCTCTTCCGCGAGCCGCTGAAAGCGTCTTTTGGTCCCGAAGGCGGCGTCTTCATTTTGATGGTCGCCGTCATCGGCGGCTTGCAATGGATGCCGACGGCGCGCCTGGTCCGCGGCGAGGTGCTGACGGTGAAATCCCGCGAGTTCATCACCGCGGCGAACGCAGTCGGCAGCCGCGATGGGCGCATCCTCTCCAGCCACATCCTGCCCAATGTGATGAGCCCGGTGATAGTCGCCGCCACCTTCAGCGTTGCCGCCGCCATCATCACCGAATCGGCGCTGTCCTTCCTCGGCTTGGGCTTCCCGCCCGATTTCCCCACCTGGGGGCGGCTGCTCTTTGATGGCAAAGATTATCTGACGATTATCTGGACGCTGGTCTTTTGGCCCGGGCTTTTGATTTCGCTGACGGTGCTCTGCGTCAATTTCATCGGCGATGGCTTGCGCGACGCCCTCGACCCGCGCCTGCGCAAGTGATACCTCCCATGCCCCACATCAAACAAATCACGCTCGAAAATGCCAGCGGCGCCCTCAAGCGGGAGCTGGAGAAGGCGGTCGCCCGCGCCGGGCGCGTCTGGAACATCGTGCAGATTATGTCGCTCAACGCCCGCGTGATGAAAGCGTCCATGGACATGTACGGCGCGACCATGTTCGCCAAATCCCCGCTTTCGCGGCAGCAGCGCGAGATGCTGGCGGTGGTCGTCAGCAAGGCGAACCACTGCGTCTACTGAATCCAGTCACACGCGCATGACCTCCGTGCCGAGGTCGCGGGATTTGCCAGCGCTGCCGAAGCCGATGCCTTCGTGCATGCCATCGCGCGCGATTGGCGCGCCGCGCCGCTCAAGCCCAGCGACCGCGCCCTCTGCGCTTATGCCGAAAAGCTGACGCTGCAGCCGGCGCGCATGTCAGCCGCCGATATCGACGCTTTGCGCGCTGCCGGGCTGGACGATGTTGCCATCCACGATGCGACGCAAATTATTGGCTTCTTCAATTACATCAACCGCGTTGCCGATGGCTTGGGCGTCGAGCGCGAGCCGAGCATCCCGCCCTGGGGCGAAAAAGAAATGGAGACGATATGACGATACAGTACACGGTCGCGCCCTGCCCGCTGGGCTATATGCTGCTCGCCGCGGGCGAGCGCGGGCTGCAAAAGCTCAGCTTGGGGGACAGCGAGGCGGCGCTGCTTGAAGAGTTTGCCGCCACCAACGCGGATGCCGAGCGCCAGCGGGATGATGCCGCGCTCGGCAAATGGCGGGGCGCAATCACGGCTTTCCTGGAGGGCGCTCAGCCGCTCTTGGGTTTGCCGCTTGATATCGCTGGCAGCGCCTTTCAGCGCAAAGTATGGCGAGAATTGCGGGCGATACCCGCTGGCGAAACGCGCAGCTACAGCGCCATCGCCGCCGCCATCGGGCAGCCGACAGCCGCCCGCGCGGTCGCCAATGCCTGCGCCCGCAACCCCGCCGCGATCCTCATCCCCTGCCACCGCGCCGTCCGCCGTGATGGCAGTCTCGGCGGCTATCGCTGGGGGATAGAGCGCAAGCGCGCGCTGCTGGCGCGGGAGCGGGAGTATCAGCGCAGCCCGCGGTAGGGGCAACCCGGCGGGTCCTCAGTGAAGTCGACTGTAAGGGCGTTTCGCTGAAACGCCCAAGCGTAGACGCTGGAAAACGGGCGTCTCGGCCTGTCTCCCCTGCCGCTGGCATTTGCTGCGAGCGCGATATTTGCGCAATTGCCCTGCATTTTGCCTTGCTTGAGCGGAAGTTGGGCGCAAAGTTGGGTATACTAACGCTGTCGCTTATAACAAGCATTCAATAAATGGAGGGATTTGCCATGAAGAAACTGTTCGCTCTTTTGCTCGCCCTGCTGCTGGCGGGCTTTTCGGTCGTCAGCGCCGATGGGCATTTGACGCCGGTCAAGCTGCAATTGCAATGGGTGGCGCAGTCCCAATTCGCGGGTTACTTCGCCGCTGTCGACCTCGGCTTTTATGAAGACGAGGGCTTGGATGTTACGATTTTGGAAGGCGCGGTCGAGATTGTGCCGCAGCAGGTGGTCGCTTCTGGCGGCGCCGAATTCGGCTTGGCATGGGTGCCCAAGGTGCTGGAATCCAACGAGCAGGGCGTGAATTTGGTGAATATCGCCCAAGTCTTCCAGCGCAGCGGTACGCTCGAAGTTTCTTTTGTGGATACGGGCATCGAATCGGTCGAAGATTTTGCGGGCATGCGCATCGGCACTTGGGGCTTCGGCAATGAGCATGAGCTTTTCGCCGCCATGCGCGCCGTTGATATCGACCCGGAGAACGCCGATGATGTTACCATCATTCAGCAGCCATTTGATATGTCGCTGCTGCACAATGGCGAGGTGGACGCGGCGCAGGCGATGACCTACAACGAATATGCCCAGGTGCTGGAGGCGGTCAACCCGGATACGGGCGAGCTCTATCAGCCCGAGGATTTGCATGTCATCGATTTCAACGATGTCGGCACCGCCATGCTGCAGGATCATGTATTTGTGAATGCCGATTGGCTGGCGGAAGAAGGCAACGAAGATATCGCGGTCGCCTTCTTAAAAGCCAGCTTCCGCGGCTGGATCCACTGCCGCGACAATCCCGATGAGTGCGTCGAGATTGTGCTGGATAATGGCTCGACGCTGGGCGAGAGCCATCAGACCTGGCAGCTGAACGAAATCAGCAAGCTGATATGGCCCTCGCCGGCTGGCATCGGCATGATGGATGAAGAGCTGTGGGCGCAGACGGTGGCGGTGGCTATCGAGGGGCAGGTGCTCAGCGAAGCGCCGGGCATGGACGCCTATCGCAGTGATTTGGCGCAGGCGGCGCTGGACGCGCTGATGATGGACGAGCACGATGTCATCGGCGATATGTGGGAGCCAGTCGAGGTTGAGCTGCGCCCCGGCGGGGAGTAGAGCATCAGCCCAAGCCCAAGCTCTTCTTGGCTTGTCTGTGTCGGCGACCCCATGAAGAGACAAGTGAAGTGACTGCAAACTGTTGAAAATGCAAAACCGGGGGCGGGCGGCGGTCAGTGTTTATGTAAACCGCCGCCCTCCCGCTTGTCAATGCGGTGTGTAGGCTATTCCGCTAGAAGCCCCCGAAGCCTTAGCAATCCCAAGCGTCCGAAATCAATCTGCGCATCGCGTCTACAACAGGGTCCCAGCGCGCCCGGCTGTATTTTTTCCGCATTTGCAGCGCTTCGTTCAAGTCCATTGGGTTAGCGTGGGTGCCGTGTCCCAGGCCGGCCAGCGCCCGCGTCCAACGCTCGACATGGGCTGTGCCATGATGCGTCTCCGCTTCATATATGCGCAAATCTCGCACCAGGCTGTCTGGCACGCAATCATCGCCGGTATTGCTATCATTCGTACTGACGCTGGGGGCGGGTGGTGGTGGCGGCGGCGCGTATAAGCCGACGCCGGCTTCCACCTTGATCGGCGGGTAGTCCTTATATTGGTAGTATCCTCTAGGGCTTTTCGGGTTGCCGCCTGGCGGCTGGGAACGGCCATAGACGCGGATATTGATCGTGTAGACGCTGCCTTTGCGCAAGTTGCCGCAATCGGCTTTACGGATCCTGTCGCTGTGATCGTCCTGGCCGCGATGATGATGCCGCGCTGTGTTGCACTGCACGACATGGCCGCCGGCTGTCGCCGTCACGACGAAGTCATAGATCCAGGCTTCATTTTTGATGCCCGTCATACTGCCGCGGTTGTTGTAATTGTAGGAATGAAAAGCGGCCATGGGGTGGATGCTGCGTGTTTTGCTGCGTGTGTTGCTCGGGACCTTGAACGTAACGATCAATGAAGAATCGGTCACGCTGCTTTGGTCTATGGATGGGGTATCCAAGTGCTGTTGGGCGTTCGCAATGCTCGCGGGCAGCAGAACCAACGCTACCGCGAAGAGCAAAACCAGGCATTGCCGTAACATGATATATCTCCTTTAATTGTAGGAACTGTACGAACTATGTCTGCCACGCGGGATGAAATGGCATTCAACACAATCGTACCCGCCCTAATGCGCTGATTATGCGAGCGTCAGGCTGTCGTTGGGCAAGCATAGGACAGGCGCATAGCGGCGGCCGAAAATCGTCGTTTTGCTGGGTCCTGCCGCTCAGGGATGGACTGGGAAAAGGCGCGCTGCAAAAGAAAAAGGGCGACTCTCCGAGCCGCTCTTAATGGCGCTTGGTGTTGGGAGGAAGGCGATCCAGCGCCTTGAAGACAGGCTATTGCCGGTCGTCTTTCCTGCGAATGAAGAATGATGCTGGCGGGGGACCCGCCGCGCCGCCCTAACCTATGACATTAAAACGAAATGATTACACAATGCCAATACGATTCGCCGCCATCGGTTTTGAGCACGGGCATATCTACGGGCAGGTCCAGGTGATGCTGGACGCGGGCGCGCAGTTGGCATCATTCCATGATGACAACGCGGCGCGCGCCGCCCGCTTCCAGAAGGCGCATCCCGCCGTTGCCCAAGCCGAGAGCATCGAGCAGATATTGGAAGACGAGAGCATCGACCTTATCGTCAGCGCTGCCGTACCCAACCAGCGCGCGCCCTTGGGCATCCGCGCTATGCGCCATGGCAAAGATTTTATGTCAGACAAGCCCGCTTTCACCGATTTTGCCCAGCTGGCGGCGGCGCGGCAGGCGCAAGCGGAAACGGGGCGCATCTTTTCCATCTGCTTCAGCGAGCATGTAACCCAGAAGTCGACGATTAAGGCGGGCGAACTGGTGGCGGCGGGCGCTATCGGCACCGTTGTCCAAACCAGCGGTTTCGGGCCGCATCGGCTTTTTGGCAGTGTCAAGCGCCCCGCCTGGACCTTCGACCGCCGCTATTTCGGCGGCATCATCAACGATTTGGCGAGCCACCAAATAGAGCAATTTCTCTTCTTTAGCAACAGCGCAAGCGCCGAGGTGGTCGCCGCCACTGTCGGCAATTTCACCTTGCCAGAGTACCCCAAGATTCACGACATGGGCGATCTCAGCCTGCGTTCGCCGCAGGCGGTTGGGCATATCCGCGTCGATTGGCTGACGCCCGCGGGCTTGCCCGTCTGGGGCGATGTGCGTCTGTTCCTGGTGGGCAGCGAAGGCAGCATCGAGCTGCGCAAGAATATCGATATCGCCGGGCGCGGCGGCGAAAGCCACCTCTTTCTTGTCAATGGCGATGGACCGCAGTACATCGATTGCAGCGGGACGGAAATCACTTATGGCAAGCAATTGATCGCCGATATCCAGCAGCGGACGGATACAGCAATCCCGCAGGCGCGCTGCTTCCTCGCATCAGAGTTGGCGCTGCAGGCGGAGGCGCTGGCGGTGGATTTGACGGCGCGGGACCGCTCAGAGCAATAATTCGGGCTGGTCCGAGCAGATGGCATCGACGCCTAATGCCTTGAGCGCGGCGATTTCGGCGGGGCGCTCTTCGTGCCAGCAGACGATGCCCAAGCCCGCTTCCCGCACAGCGGCGATCCACTGCGGCGTCAGCAGACGGTGCGGCTGCTCGGCGCGGTTTTCCCAGCAGGGGTGCACATAATCGGCGCGGATAGACGCGGCGAGCGGCACGGGGTCAAGCGCGACCGCGTTGAAGAGAATCGAGGTTAGGGCATCGGGGCGCGCCGCTTTGATATCCGCCAGATAATCGGGGCGGAAGGAGCCAAAAATCATATTGCGCATATACTGCGCCGCATCCGCCGCCGCGAAGAGCGTCTGCGCCGCCGCCGCGCTCAACTGCTTGATATCGAGATACAGCCCCAAGCCGAGCTCTTGGCAGAGCTGCAGCGCCTGCTCAAAGCGCATGATGCCGCCGCCGTCCGCCGTCAGCCGCTGTAAGGTCGCCCAATCATAGTCAGAGACTTCGCCATCAATGCCATAGAGGCGCTTCAAGCTGCTGTCGTGGGCGACGATGGGCACATCATCCGCCGCGCTGCGGATATCGATTTCCACCATATCCGCGCCTAATGCTGCCGCTTTGCGCAGGGACTCTGGCGAATTTTCCTGGGCATAAGCGGATGCGCCGCGGTGGGCGATGCGCAGCACGCGCCGCTCCCCCGGCGGGATTTCCGCATGCAGCCGCCGCCGCCACCAGTTTATGCGCGCCGGTATCCAATCAAAGAGCTGCCGCCAGGGCAGGAAAATGGCGCGGCGCAGGTCAAACACCTGGCGGAAATCATAACTAGGGCAGAACTGCCGCCGCTCCAGCCAGGTGTGCACGAGGCGGTTATCTTGCGGCTTGGGCGGCGGGATGATGCCAGCAAAAAGCGGCGTGATATGCAGCCCCATCTTGCCCGCGTGGATGCCACAGCTGGCGTCAGTCTTCGGCTGACGTTCCCGCAGCCATTGCGGCGAGGGCGCAAAAGCGTGTTTGCCCGGCTCCGAATAGAGCAGCGGCCGCCCCTCCCGCAGGCGGGGCTGCCCGCCCTCCGCGCGCATGGGGTGGTAGCGCCCGTGCCAGCTCGCCTCGACCTGCAGCACTGCGCCGCTGTCAGCCACCGCGACCCAGGCATGCTCCAGCTCGTAGAGATGCTGGATATCCCAATCCCACCAGATGGCGTATTCGATGACGGCGGCAGCGCCCGGCGGGAGTTGGATATCCCGCGGGAAAGAGGGCGAGGGCGCGCTGGCGCGGAAGACGGTATAACCGACAGCGGCGGGCAGGAAAGGCTCGCTTGCGTCAAAATGCAGGATAGGCGCGTGCCGCCGGGCGAGCGCATAATCCGCCGCCGCATCCTGCTGGCGGGGCAGCGCTTCCAGCGCGCCGGCGGGAACAGAATCGCCCGTTGCCATCATTGCTATTGCTCGCTATTGCCGCCAAAGGAGGGATTTTTCGGTCTGCGGGTCGAAGAATTGCGCCTTTTCCATATCAAAACTCAGCTTGACGCGCTCGCCCGCGTGATGCTGCGTCTCGGTGCTCGCCAGCAGCAGGAAGCTGTGCCGCCCCACGCGCACATCGATGAGGTCCTCCCGCCCCAGGGGCTCGACGATGTAAATCTCGCCAGCGACAGTGCCATCTTCGCTGATTTGAATGTCCTCCGGGCGGATGCCCATCACCACCGCGCCGGCATGGCTGGCGGGGCGCTCGCCGCGTTCCCGCCCGATTTCCAGGCGCAGCCCCGCGGCTTGAGCGACATAGCGCCCTTCGGCTTGCGAGACTTCTACCGAGAGGAAGTTCATCGGCGGGTTGCCGACAAAACCGGCGACAAATTGCGTCTTGGGACGGCTGTAGAGTTCATCGGGGGCGTCAAAGGCTTGCAAGTGCCCGCCGTTCATGACGGCGATGCGGTCCGCCATCGTCATCGCCTCGACTTGATCGTGCGTTACATAAATGGAAGTGATGCCCAGGTCTTTCTGCAAATGTTTGATTTCGCCGCGCATAGTCAGGCGGAGGCGGGCATCCAGGTTGGAAAGCGGCTCGTCAAAGAGCAGGATATCCGGCTCTTTCACCAAAGCGCGCCCGAGGGCGACGCGCTGCTGCTGCCCGCCGGAGAGCTGCCCGGGGCGGCGGTCCAGCAAGTTGCCGATGCCCATAGTTGTCGCCACCTGCTCGACGCGCTCGTGCTGCACGGCTTTGGCGACTTTTTTCAGCTTCAGCGGATAGGCGATATTTTGGAAGACGGTCATGTGCGGGTAGAGGGCGTAACTTTGGAAGACCATGCCGATGTTGCGGTCTTTCGGCGGCACGCGGTTGACAACGCGCTCGTCAAAGCGGATTTCGCCTTCGGTCGGTTTGTAAATGCCAGCCAGCGTCAGCAGGGTGGTGGTTTTGCCGCAGCCGGAGGGACCGAGAAATGCCACAAATTCGCCATCGTCGATATGCAAAGTCAGGTCTTCAACGCCGATGACATCGCCGAATTTTTTGGTGAGCTGGTCGATGAATACTTTCATAAGGCGCTTCTTCCCCAGGGCAATCGCATCAAGTCATTATTCACCACAGAGACACAGAGGGCACAGAGATGTTATGATTGTTTGGCGGAGTTTCGTAAGCCCACGAAATTCAACATTCCCTCATGCTTCTCTCGGTGTATCTCGGTGTACTCGGTGGTGAAGTATCCAGTGCTATCTTCGCCCCTACCGATTTTCATTTTTGTAATACGCCTACTCCTGCTTAAGAGCTGCCCTTGGCACCGCCGGCATAGATATTCAGCAGATATTCCTGGGCGAATATGAAGAAAATGAAGATAGGAATAAGCTGAAACAAACCCACCGCCGCCACTTGATTCCAATCTACCGGCGCGGTTTCGTCAATCAATTCGTTGAGGAAGACCGGCAAATTGCTGACGCCGCTGCCGATGGAATAGGTGGCGGGGATGATATAAGCGTTCCAGCCGCCGATGAAAGCGAAGATGCCCAGCGCCAGCAGCCCGGGGCGTATCTGCGGCAGCAGAATCTGCCAATAGGCGCGCCAGCGGGAAGCGCCATCAATGAGGGCGGAGCGCTCCATATCCCAGGGGATGTTGTCGAAGAAGCCTTTCATCAGCCAGACGCCCAGCGGCAGCTGAAAAGCGACCATGACCAGGGCGATGCCGCCCGCGGTGTTGAAGCCGATGAGATCGCCGATGAGGGGGATATTACCCAGCCGCAGCAGCACAATGAAGATGGGAATCAACAGCGTGATGGCGGGGAAGCCGTGCAGAATCAAAGTGAAAGACAGGAAGAAACGCCGCCCCGGGAAGTCCATGCGCGAAAGGGCATAACCCGCCATGGACGAGACCAGCAGCACCACCAGCGTCATGATGATGGCGATGGCGAGCGATGTCAGCAATATGGGCACAATGTTAAATTCCAGGCCGGCGATGTTGCCGACAAATATCGCTTCCCAATTCTCCAGCGTGAGCCCGCCGAAATTGTCCTGCCCATCCAGCGGGATAAGCCCCTCGGTGCGGAAGGAAAAGGTGGCGATAATCACCCAGATATAGCCGATGAGCAGCGGCGTCAGCAAGCCGACAAGCGCGATATAGGGCGCCCAGCGCCCGGGCAAAAAGACGATGACCGCGGTGAACACCAGGGCGACAGCCAAGCCCGGCAGCAGGGCGCTCAACTGCTTGTCGGAGACGATGACCACCCGCGCCGTCTGCTGCATCTCTTCGCCAGCCCGCAGGAAGCGCAGGCGCAGGGGCGCGTCCGCTTCTGACTGGCTGAGGCGCAGATTAAACGCCGCCATATCTACCGGGTCGCGGCGGATGGCGGTGATGACATCGCCGACATGTATGCCGGCGCTATCCGCGGCGCCGCCAGGCTCAAGCGCATCCACGCGCAGCCCGTCAGCGGTCTGGCTGAGGCTCATCTGCAGCGAGGGGCGCGGCGCGAAGACGCCATAGTCCAGCGCGTAATGCCCGGCGGATATCAGCAGGAAGAGGGTGAGGCTGCTGGCGAATGCCAAGCCCAGCGCCCGCGGCGTATCCGTCCAGGCGCAGCGGCGGGCGACGCTGGCGGCGGCGATATAAGCGACGAAGGGCAGCGCCACCAGCGCCAGCCGCGACAAGACATCAGTAACCGTTTCTTCGACGCTGCCGAGGGCGAAGAGCGGACCGATGACGCCGCTGAAAAGCAATGCCGCCAGCAGCAAGGCGATTATGCTGAAAGCGCCCAGGCGCAGCGCTTCGGCGAAATCTTCCGCGATAGAAGCGGGCGGGGCGTCGGTTTTGATTTTGGCAGGCGCGCTCATAAGTTTTCTACCCGCGGCTCCGCCACCAGCTCATCAAAGCGGAAAACCCGCATATAAATCACGGCGAGCACAACGCCAATCAAGACCAGCAGCACGGCAAATGCCGAGCCGTAGCCCCACTGGGCATTGCCAAAATAATTGGAAAGCGCGCGGTGATAGGCGGTCAGCGACCAGACTTCGGTGCGATAGAGCCCGGGACCGCCATCGGTCAGCAACTGGATTTCGACAAAAGAAGTCAAGAGGGACAGCGTCTGATAGGTGAAAACGAAGAGCAGGGGCCAGCGTATCAGCGGCAGGATGACATAACGGATGCGCTGGAGCTTGGACGAGCCATCCACCAGCGAGGCGTTAAGCAGGTCTTTGGGGATGGATTCAATCGCCGAGGTGAAAATTATCATGCCGAAGGACAAGCCGATGAAGCCGTTGACGACCACCACAAAAACCCAGGGGTTGGTGGCGATGTAATTGTATGTCGGCTGGTTGAGCCAGGTGTTGAATTGGTTTAGGATGCCAAAGGGCGCTTCCGCCATCATGCGTTTCCAAATCAAAATGTAGACGACGGGCGAGGTGATGCGCGGCAAAATCCACAGGGCGCGGAAGAGGAAGCCCGCGCCGCGGTCGATATGCGTCGTCAGCAGGGAGACGATGAGCGCGAGCGTTACATTAAATATCGAAAGCGTGAACAGCACATAAAAGATCGTATTAAAGAAAATTTTGCGGGCGAACTGGTCGTTCAGCAAAGTTCGATAATTCTTCAAGCCGACGAATTCCATAGCGGCGAGGTTGGAAGTGAAGTTGGAGCTGGCGAGGTTTGTCAGGCTCAGATAGAGGATGATGGCGACGGGAATCAAAAAGAAGACGATGACGAGAGCGCCCGCCGGCGCCATAAAGCCATAAGCGCCCAAAACCGAGCGCCAGGCACCGCGGCTGTTGGGGGCGGTTGCTGTGTTGCGCATGATTGCTGTCGCGTCCCTTGCCCTCCCCCGGTGTGGGGAAGGGCGGTTTTCTATGCGCCAGCCCCCGCAGGGAGCTGGCGCGGGGCTGATGGCATTGCCGCCTTAGCGGACGCTGATGCCATCCCCCAATTCGTTTTGCATCTGCGCGATGGCGATATCAGCGGCGCCAGCGGCATCGGCTTCGCCCGTTTCCACCGCTTGAATGCCGAGGAAATAAGCGTTGGACCAGGCATTCCAACCAGGATGGTTGGGCAGCGCGGTTGTGTGGTCGAGCATGTAATGGGCGCTGCTGAGCAGGCGGTTGTTGGCGTAGGCTTCGGATTCCAGCTGCGCGTTGAGGATGCCCAGGTGGAAGCTGTCGATGGCGTGTTTGTTGTTATGCTCGGATGTGGTGATGGCGGCTATCAGCGCCAGGGCGACATCGGGGTGGGCGCTGCCGCTGCTAATCATATAGGTCAGCGGGTGCGTCAGCGTGATGGCTTCGCCCGTCGCCATCGCGGGTATCAGCGTCAAGCCGATGTTCTCGAAGAGATATTCGTCGCCGCCTTTATCCGCGACATAGTTGATCGCCCAGTTGGGCCAGTTCCAGGTGCCGCCCGCGGCGAAGAGCACAGTATCGGCTTGCGCCACCGTGGGGTGCCAGACTTCGTTCCAGTCAACGCCGATGATGTCGGAGCGCATCACGCCGGAGTCCACAGCGCCGCCCAGCAATTCGTAGGTATGCACGAGGGCGTCGCGGTCGACAACCAGGTTGCCTTCCATATCCAGCACTTCGCCGCCATGCCCGAAGTAATAATAGAGGAAATCGGGACCGTTGCTGGGGCGATGCCAGAAGCCGTTGCCGGCGTCCACGACGCCTTCATCGATGGCGGCTTCGGCGGTGGCGAGCATATCGGCGAAGGTCCATTCGCCAGCGGCGACGCGCTCGGGCAGGGATTCGATGTCGTCTTCGCCCCAGCCCAAATCACGCAGCAGCAGCTTGCTGTAGAAGACGGGGCGCGCCTCGGCATCTTGCGGGATGCCCCAGATTTCGCCAGCATAGCCGTGCGACTCCCAGAGCGAAGGCACGATGTCGTCAAATTCGCTGTGCATGCCGATGACATCATCCAGCGGGATGATGAAGCCGGCGGGCGCCCAGGCGCCAATATCTTCGTGACCAGACAGAATGATATCCGGCGCCTCGCCCGCTTCGGAGGCAAGCACAAATTCATTCTTGTAATCGCCCCAGCCGGCGTTGTCCTGTATCAGGTTGAGCTCGAGGTCGATGCTCAAAGCGGCTTCGACTTCGGCTTCGACTTCGGCGAAATTGTTGCAGCGCCAGTCTTCTTCCGGCGGGCTGGCTTTACAGCGGACGGTGATGCTGACGGAATCCTGCGCCAGGGCAGCGCCCCCCAGCAAACTGAAAAGCAATAGGAACAAGAGAGAAAGTCGCAGGTTGCGGTTCATTTGAGTACAATCCTCATCTATACATATGCGTCAATTGCAGTATAGCGTATACATCCGCGAAATGCTCAAACTTTTGTGTTACTTGTCAGGGCAATTGCATCAAGAAGTATTCACCACAGAGCTACTCGCCCGTTGTTCGGGACAGCCACAAAATCACAACCGGTAAGCAAGGGGAGTCTAGCAACTGTTGGGGCACCGCAACTGTACGCGGCTCGGGTCATAAGGCATTCCACCCGCTACGCAATTGTAGCGACGGGCAACTCTAAACTCGCCCTGCGAGATGCGAACGCGCTTCTTATTCGTAAAATGTACCTCGAGCCAGTAATACAACGGTGCAGAGGCGGTTAAAAGTTCTAAGACCTAATCTACTTTAGGGCATCAATTAAGTGCCAAGCGGCTCGTCAGAACGCCTCCGTCCCAAACTCTGTAGGGCATAATTTCTGCCAAGGACACACGGGGATCGTGCACCGCACCATAACAATGCCAAAAAAGATCGTATTTTGCAAATCTGCCACTCTAAATCATGAGGGGTTGTGAAAGTAGGAAACACGCGGTCGGCAGGTATCGGACGATAACTGTCAAGCGCAGCCACCGCGACCACGATCAATATAAAGCTGCGCCAAAATCGAGCGGGAATGCGCCCCTTCAGCGCGGCCAAACCAAAACAAGCTAACACCGTTAACGGGAGCCGAGCGCCAGCCATAAAGAAATCCGACCGACTGAATGCGCCGAATATTGCGGGAAACAGCTGATCGAGATAATGTCTGGGCAGCAAAACGTTTTCGTATGTGATGCGGTTTATTATGAGAATGGGTCCGGCGCTCAAAACGAGAAAGAGCAAGCCGGTGATTAGCCAGGGCAGCATGTTTCTTCTGCTCCCGCGTAAGGCTAAGCAGAGGATCCCGAAAAGCATCGGAACTAAGCCAAGATATACATTGTTGCTGCCTGCGCCTTCAGCAATGCGCAAAAGGTCATGCAGCGGCGCTCCTAGAAATGGATTGCGCGGTGTGTTGATGATGAAGTCGACCAGGTCGCTGCTCTGCGTGGCGCTGTAGTAATTCAACATATCGCCCAATGCTGACGAATGTGCCAGGATGGGTACCAGACGCGGCACGCTCGCTAGAGCGGCAGCGGCAATCAACAGCCCAATTAAGCGCCAAAAGCTGCGCTCTCGCCAACGAGATATGGCGTAAAGGCAGAAAAAAATGCTGATCGTTATGACCAGACAGACAAAGCTGTATTGCGCGATGTCCGCTGTAAGCCCAGTAACCAGCCCGGCAAATAGGGCATAGCGCGCATTGCCTTCAAGAATGCTGCGTTGAAAAAAATACATCGCCAGCGGAAAACTTAAGAGCAGGGCGATATCGGGCCAATGTGGATTGTCGTAAACATGTGGGCTGAAAGCGAAAACCACTGCGCCAACCGTGGCAATTGCCTTATCAGCAAAAAGGTAATTCAAATAAAAATAGGCGGCTGCGGCGCAAACGAGCAGTATCAGCAGATAGAGCAAAGTGTATGTGTTTGAGGGCGGCAGCGCGCTGCCAATGAGATATGCTGCCGAATTGTACAGAATGTTGAGCGGCTGGTTGACCAGCGACACGCCTTCCGGGTAAAAGATCAAGTTGGTAAAGAAGCGATCCGCCCGCCCGGACAGAACCTCCCCCCAATACCAGTATTCCCAGAATTCGATCCAAACATCATGGCTGCCGCCGGCGGGATGCCAAAATACATCCGT
>JAJDWK010000041.1 GCA_022825675.1 Anaerolineae bacterium
TCAACAAAGCGGAAATCGCCCAGTTCTTCGCGCTGGGCGGCGCTCAAACGGCTGTTGGCGGCGATGCTTTTTAACTCGTCATGGCGCGCCTGCAGGTCAGACGGCAACGCATAAGCCAGCAGCGCCTCATCCGTCGGCTGCTGGGCGAGGAAATCGGTTACCACATCAAAGACGGAACGGCGCTCGGCTTCCAAGCTGATTTTGCTCCCTTCGGCTGGCAGCTACAGTATACCCGATTTGGCGCGCCGCCCGCGCCAGGGATGGAAAAGCGGGAGTGGTGATTATCATGGATATGGTTTTCTCAGCAAACACGACACAGACTTTTAACCACAGAAAACACAGAGTTTTTTGATTGTTTGACGGAGTTTGCAAGTCCAAGAAATTCACCACTCCCTCCAGCTCGCTGAAATCACAGACGACCAGCGCGTCATCCATCAAAATATGCAGCGAATTGTCGCTTTCGTCGCAACGCGCTTAGTCATCGTCTGCAAAGTAGCGCTGCAGAAAAGTGTATACTTCTTGCTTTTGTGCCCGGGAAGCGGATTGCACGATGGCAATGACGTTGAGCCAACCGGTTTCATCATCCCAGTAATTCTTTTTCATCACTTGATGTCGGCCGCATAGCGGCTGCCACTTCGCCGGATCTTTGGGATCGACTTCCGCGTGAATCGCATGCGGCGTTTTATGGTCGGGGGTCAACTTGACTGTTCCGCCGCCGATCGGGTCAATATCGCCATTGCGCAAGCCGCAGGTTATGTCGCCTTCCAACCAAGCGCAACGATGCTGGTGATTCTCCAAGACCTGTTTCCAAGTCGCGGAATTGGGGCGCGAACGTTTCGCAGCTGTATTGCGCCGCTCCGCATTCGGCATCATATATTCGCTGATCTTTAGGTCGCCACGATTCCGCCAGGAAAGAATCGTGTATCCGTAATCGGTTCTGAGTTCTGAAAGCCGCTGGTGCCAATTCTCTGGCTGACGGCCTGTCAGCGGGTCGGTCGCAACTTTTATGAGCTGCTCACGCGTGGCCACCTTGCCCAAATTATCGAGAAAGAACGCTTCAATGCGCGCTCGTATCGACTTCTGCGTGTAGGGACCTTTAATTTCTGCATTTCTATCTTTCATTGGGCTGGTTCACACCGGGTGCGATTCGATCCTGGGCAATCGTCAAGTATTCTTGTGAACTATCGCAAAGTATGGCATTTCGCTTGAGCTGTTGACAGGCTACCCCTGTTGTGCCCGAGCCACACATGGGGTCCAAAACGGTGTCTAACTCCGTAGTTGACATCAAAATCAGGGGCTTAATTACTGCCAAGGGTTTCTGCGCCGGATGCCCGGTCTGTTCATTTCGCCGCACAAAGCCGATGTTCAGCGGCGCTTCAATTACAGTTGGCGGTCCGGGCACAAATCGCATCTTTCCGGATTGCCATCTGCCTAGCTGCTCGTCATTCAGGAAGTGTTCTGGATACACGCTGGCGTCGTCTTTGGCAAGATGGAGGCAAGTATTCTGCGCCGGGCGCCAACCGCGAATAACCGAGGGGCAGTTCTTGTAATACCACGTAAGCCAAGACATGAGCCTGAAGCCCGCCGGCAGCTGCGGGATTTGATATGCCAATATCTCGGGAAAGCCCCAGACAAATACATGTTCTGCTATCTTGCTTGCGGCATCAATGACCGTGCTAAGCCATTCATGGTAGTCGGGACGCGAGCCGCCGACCCCTCGATTGTACCAAGGGTCCAGGATGACCGCGGCAACCGGGTCGCTCGCCTTTAAGGTATCGAGTACATCAGCTGGCGGCAGAATCTTTACTGTTGCGCTGCCTGCGGATTGTTTGACTGTGCCGGCTTCTGGAAACATTTGAACTTGAGACTTCATAATATGTCCTGTTCACCTGCCCGTATTGTAACCCAAAGCTGTGTTGCTAAGTTAGCCGAGCTCACACCCGCAGCCGATACAGCAAACCGCTGTGACGCTCCGCCACGATATTATTCGCCACCGCGATATGCAGCGCCCGCCGCGTGCCCACCAGCACCACCATGCGCTTCGCCCGCGTGATTGCCGTATACAGCAGGTTGCGCTGCAGCATCATATAATGCTGCGTCAGCACCGGCATCACCACCACCGGGTACTCCGAGCCTTGCGAACGGTGGGTGCTGATGCAATAAGCGTGCATCACATCGTCCAAGTCGCTGAAATCATAGCCGACCAGCGCGTCATCCATCAAAATTTCCAGCGAATTGTCGCTTTCGTCGATGCTGTCGATGATGCCGATATCGCCATTAAAGACATCTTTTTCATAATTGTTGCGCGTTTGCATCACCTTGTCGCCAACGCGGAAGAGCCGCGCGCCCACCTTTTTCTGCGCCTGGCGCAAGTCGCCGTTCAGCTCGCTTTGCAGGCGCTGGTTGAGCTTGTCGACGCCCGCGGCGCCGCGATACATCGGCGCGATTACCTGGATGTCCTGCAGCGGGTCAAAACCCCAGCGGGCGGGCAATTTCGCCCGCACAATCTCCACCACCTGCTCGGCAACTTCGGCGGGATCGCTGATGTTGAAGAAGAAAAAATCTTTGCCGGTATTGTCAGTAATCGGCATTTTGCCCTGGTTGATGCGGTGGGCGTTGCTGACGATGTGGCTGTCTTTGTCCTGGCGATGGATCTCGGTCAAGCGCGTTACCGCCGCCAAGCCGCTGTTGATGACATCGCGCAGCACATTGCCCGCGCCCACTGACGGCAGCTGATCGATATCGCCCACCAGCAGCAAATGCGCCGAGGAACGCAGCGCCAGCAGCAGGCTGGTGAAAAGCTGCAAGTCCAGCATGGACGCTTCATCAATCACCAGCATGTCGATGGGCAGCGGGTTGCTTTCATTATGCTCGAAGCCGCGTTCCTCCGCCGAATAGCCAAGCAAGCGGTGGATGGTGCTGGCTTCGACCTCGGTGGCTTCCGCCAGGCGCTTGGCGGCGCGCCCTGTCGGCGAGGCGAGGCGGAAGGGATAATCGCCCTCTTGCAGCGCCTGTATCAGCATTTTTAGCGCGGTTGTCTTGCCGGTGCCGGGTCCGCCCGTCAAGACGCTGAGCTTGCTGGTCATGGCGGCGCGCACCGCCGCTTGCTGCAGCGGCGACAGGCTGACAGCGTTTTGCGCGCTCAAAGCGCGCAGCCGGCGCTGCCAATTTGTCTGCCGCTGGTCGCGCATAATCAAGCTGTCGCTGGCGGCGAGCTGGCGCAGCAGCGCGGTCGCTTGCGTTTCGGCGCGGTGGAAACGCGGCAGATACACAGCGGCAGTTGGTTCCGCCCCCGGGCTTTCGCGCAGGGCATCCGCCATCAGCGCCTTGGCGGCAATTTGCCCATCCAGCGCCAGCGACAAGGCTGGCAGGTCTTCAATAGTAAGCAGCGCCGCCGCCGTCTCCAGCAGCAGCGGGCGCGGCGCAAAAGTATGCCCCTGCCGCGCCAGTTGGTCGAGCGCATAGTGCAAGCCGGCGCGCAGGCGGCGGCTGTCATTGGTCTGAATTCCCATGCTGCGGGCGATTTGGTCGGCTTTTTGGAAGCCAATCAGCCGCACATCCGCCGCCAGTTGGAAGGGATTGTTCTCGATGATGCGCTGCGTATGCTCGCCATATTCTTTGGTGATGCGCTGCGCCATGCGCGCGCTGATGCCCAGCCCCTGCAAATAAATATGCAGATTGCGCAGCCCGCGGTTCGCCGCCCAGGCGCGGATGAGGCTGTCCGCCAGCCGCGGCTTGAGGGCGCGCACTTCGTGAATGCGCTGCGGCTCGTCATCAAGCACGGTGATGGTCTCGCTGCCGAAGTGGTCGACAATCTTCTCCGCTGTGCGCGGACCAATGCCTTTGACAATGCCGCTGCTGAGGTAGCTGACGATGCCCGCCCGCGATTGCGGCGGCGTCGGGATGGCTTGCTCGGCGCGGAATTGCATGCCATAGCGCGGGTCATCCACCCAGCTGCCGCTGAACACAACCGATTCGCCCTCGCGCAGTTCGGGCATAGCGCCGACGACGGTAACGGTGCCATCGCGCGCCTGCGCCCGCGGGTAGCGCTTCTCGGGCATAATGCGCAGCACGGTGTAGCCGTTGTCTTCGTTGTAATAGGTGATGCGCTCGACAGCGCCGCTGATGTCTTCGCTCATGGGCTCGGCATTCGTTTGTATCAGGCTCCATTCTAGTGCCCTTTGCGCTATGCGCCATGCCGAACTCCGGGGCGCGCCCCCGTTTGAAAGCGGAAACCCGCGACTATGCGCGCACGCGCTGCTAGAACATATTTGCTAATGTCTCAACAACTGGTGTGGGCGCTGCCGCCCGCATGTTTACCATAGCGCAAGTTGGCATCGCCGCGGTTTCGCCCGCGGGCGGTGGCGGGGATGGCATTTGCGCATTATGGCTGCCCGCCCCCGCGCCACTCCCGCGCGCGGACGGACCGAGGCAGCGAGGATAACCGGGGCGCAAAAAAGGAGGCGATATGGGCGACTTGACAGTCAAAATGCTTGATGAAAAGCAAGGCAGGGTCGGCGGCTACCTACTCCGCTGGGGGCAGCCGCAGCAGCGGGATTTGCAGGGAGAATTCTTCACGCCGGCGACCGATGTCGGTCTTGATTGGTACGAGCGGCGTCCGCTGCTCTATCACCATGGTTTGGATGGCGCCTTAAAAGCGGCGGTCATCGGCGTCATCGACCATTTGCAGCCGGACGAAATTGGGCTCTGGGCAGAGGCGCAGCTGGACTTGCACAAACGCTATGTGAGAGCGGTGCAGCGGCTGGTGGAGCAAGGAGTTCTGGGCTGGTCCTCGGGCAGTTTGCCGCATCTGGTCGAGGTGAGCGACGAGGGCAGGATCAAACGCTGGCCCATTGTCGAAGGCAGCCTGACGCCAACGCCAGCCGAGCCGCGGCATACCTGTGTGCGAACCCTCAAGAGCGCTTACAAGGCGCTGGGTTTGGACATGTCGCGGCTGGCGTTGGCAGGGGCGGAAGCCACAAGCGAAGCATCACACAAACAGAAAGGACAGAAGATGACAGGAGAGAACACAGCGGCGGCGAAACGGCTGCCCATCGCGGATGAGCGCGAGGCGCTCAAAATGGGGCGGATTGCTGTCGGCAGCGAATATGACGGGCTGGAGGCGATGGACCTGCTGCACGGCTACATGCTGCTGCGCTCCGCCAAGAGCTTTCACGGCGTCAGCGAGCGTTATGCCAACGCGCTCGCCGACAAAATCCAGCGCGGCAAGCTCAAAGCGACGAAAGCGGACGAGCTGGCATACAGCGCTCAAACCGGTTTTGGCGATGAATGGGCGCCTGACCTTTGGAGCCAGCAGATTTGGCACAGGGCGCGGCAGGACAATACCATTCTGCCGCTCTTCCAAAGCATCGAGATGCCCAGCAACCCCTTCGAGCTGCCGATAGAAGGCGCGGACCCAACAGTCTATTTTGTGCCGGAGACGCAGGACGAGGCGCATTTGACCCTGGGCAGCGGCAACCCGATACCCGACAGCAAAATCGGCAGCGGCAAGGTTACGCTTAACGCCAAGAAGCTGGCGCTGCGCGTGGGCTTCAGTAGTGAATTGGTGGAGGACGCCGTCATCCCGGTCTTGAACATCTACCGCGAGCAGGCGGTACGCGCCATCGCGGACGCTATCGACCATGTGCTGCTCAATGGCGATACCAGCACTGGTGCCACCGGCAACATCAACCGCGACCACGCGAAGCCGCCAGCCACCGCCAAGTACCTGGCGCTGGATGGCTTGCGCCACCTGCCGCTGGTGGAAACAAGCGCCAATGCCATCGACTTAAAAGCGGCGCCCAGCCTGGCGAAACTGCGCGAGGCGCGCTTTACGATGCCGGGCAAATACGCCGCCCGCCCCTCGGACCTGGCGTGGCTGGTGGATAGCGGCACCTATGCCGCGCTGCTGGGCATGAGCGAGTTTTTGACCCTGGACAAAGCGGGCGCGCAGGCGACCGCGCAGACGGGGCAAATCGGCTTTGTGGATGGCATCCCCGTTTTTGTCTCGGCGGAGATGCCGCTGACGCAAGCCGATGGCAAAATCGGCAGCGGCGCGAATACCAAGGGGCAGGCGCTGTGTGTGTATCGTCCTGGCTGGTATGTGGGCTATCGGCGGCGCATCGCGGTCAGCGTGGACTATTTGTCGTATTACGACAGCTATCAGCTGACGGCGACGGTGCGCTTGGCTTTTGTGCGTTTTGATAAAGAGGTGGCGAGCTGCCTGTATAACATCACGGTGTAACGTTGAAGCGCGGGGCGGGGATGCGGCAAGTCCCCGCCCCCTTCTCGATTTCATTTGACATTTCCATTTGTATGGTATACTGCGCGACACAGGACAGTTGTGTTTGCGCAATTGGTTGCGAAAGGCTCAAGATGAGAAATGCCGTGGACTGGCAAGTAGAAACTTTGCGAATAACTGTGTTTCCGGTTGAAATAGCTAACGTTTCACCGTCTAAGCTATGGGACAAGCATATGAATGAAGCAGATCCGGAAATACGCATTCAACCTGGTAATGCGAACCAGCGGCATGCAAGTCACAGGAACGGCAACATCTTTTTGATTAAAACTCCCAGACAGATCGACTGGCGATATGACCTGCCAATGGATTCTGTTACCAATGAAAATGATTTGCCAATTTGGGGCAACCTCGAAAATGAGTTAACTGCGTTTCTTGAATTTGCCAAGGGTTTCCTTCAGGATCCCTCTATATTGCCGGTAAATCGTTTGGCGTTTGGGGCCGTCCTAATAAAGTCGGAGAGGGACGTTCAGTCCGTATACAGCCGCCTCGGAGATCTTTTGCCACGTTTGGATTTGGACAATGTTACAGACTTCTTTTACGGGATTAGCAGGCAACGGCAGAGTAAGGTTCTGAATGCACTGAACGTTAATAGATTAAGCCGCTGGCATATAGCGACGCTTGAACGTAATATCTCAAGATTGGACCCTGAGGAAGATATTGGAAAGAACCCAATCGAGAGACTGTTCGCTGCACGATTGGAGTTGGATATCAATTCATCCTCAGATAATGTTTCTCCACTTCATTCAGACTTGCTGATAGGGGCATTTGAAGAATTTGTCGCGATGGGACTGGAAATTGCGAAAGAGGGAGATATCGAATGATTGCAATTCCATACTCCGAAACAGCTGTTACTCTAGCAAGCACCACAGGCGAACGGCATATTTTCCCTTCATGCGACTCGTGGAAAGTTCAAGGCTCGCAACATTCCGAGTCCGCCCCTTCTCGTTATAGATACGAACAGCAAATCGCATCCACTAGGTTTGATCACCGGGCGACCCTAAATTATACTCAGGAATCAGTATTGCCGTCGGTACCAGAATATCCTCTCCGAGCCTTCAACCTCATTACGGATACTGCCGCCAAATCAAAGTATGAGCCATTACCGCGAATAGGCGCAATAGCTTGGGGCGAAGCGGAGGCAATCAGAAACCCAAGTAGCGAATTATCATCGATTTTTGCGCTAGCAGAATGGGAAGACTTTGAAGATGGTGTCGAGACCGAGTTTTCACGGCGAATTGAAGGGTTTGTGCGACAGTATAGCGTTGCCGGCATCAATGCTATTAGGAAAGCTGTTGCCGAAAAAGTGTATTTTGAACAAGATGTCGCCGAAGCTTTACTCTGGATTGGTCTTATGAGAGACTCTAGTTCTGCGAGATCTCGTCGAGATTTGCTGGTGTTTGCGCTGGATTCCGAGTCCGTGTTTATCCGAGATTCAGCGGTATCAGCGTTGTCGTATCTTGCCGATACTTCGGTGATTAAAGCCCTGAGCCGACGGCTGGACGACGAAACATCGGAAGGGATAAAGTCCAACATAAGGAGTGTGCTGAGGTATCTACGGAGGTTGAAATAGACATAATCCGTTCCCTATATGCGATAGTGCCTGTTACCTTGGGAATGTGGCCACAGGAAGGCGATCTCACAGCTGATTGCCTTAATGACTTGCACTCGTTCGACAAGACACTGCTAAAGGCGCATAATTTTCGACCCTACAGCAACAACAATTTACCATTGCTCACAACCTCGAATCCTAATTTTTCAGTAGCTAGTAACAGCAGCAAGAGCACGACCTTCAAAGTCATTCTGGTGGATGTGAGCTTCTTTCGACAGCGTGGTTTCTGTATTCACGAAGAAGGCGAGTTCATCGTTCTCAAGAATTTGACTGCCGAGAAGCTTCTTGAGATTGCATCCGAGCTTCACCGAAAAGCGAGAGAGACATAGTGCCGTATGTATTGCGCAAGGTTGCGAATTCGAAATATCGAGTCCGCCCAGATCTTAATTGGTTAAATGAAGAAAACTTGCAAGCCGATGCCCTAAAGAATCTTGCAACAAAGAACTCTGCTGTTTCTGTGTATAAACTAAATGCGCAAATCAATCGTCGCAGAATTGTTGCCGGTCTCGCGTCAACCAATGATCGAGTTACGAAAATCGAGTATGTACTTCTCGAAGTCGATTTTTTGTATGCTAACGGATTTGAACTGAAGAAGACCCCAGAACATGGAAAAACTAAAGATTCGGGCGTCAACCGAAACCACTGTGACATAGCGAACTTAACACCCTCTAGTCTCTATGACTTAGCCTTGTATATTGCTCGCTGCGTTAGGGAAAATCAGTTACTGTATCGTGAAGATTATGTAGCGCGTTTCTTAGAAAACAGCATTAATTCTGGATTCATCTACAGAAAAGATCTTAAACCCCGCCTTCGGGCAAGTCTGGAGCGGCACCGCTAGCAGTGGCAAAACCCCCTCACCCCGCCAGCACCCACAGCGCCTCGAAGAAGTACCCGCCATCCGCCTGCCGCTCCGCCTGGACCGCCACCTCGACGCCCTCGCCTTGACGGCATAGCTCAATAACCGTGCCGACAGCGCCCGCCGGCAGCCGCGCCTGATTGAGCTTGAACGCCAGCCCATCCGCGCGCACCCGCACATAAGCGCCAGGCAAAAGCAGCTCGCCAGCTATCGGCAAGCGATGCCGCCGCGCGTCAAACTCCTCAGGCGCGATCGCCAGCAGCCGCATCGCCACTCCCCTTTTTTCGCTGCTTATAGCGTACCATGCGCCCCGCCCCAATGTTCAGACAAATGCCAACGGAAAGGATGCACATGTATACAATCGCCACTCTTAAGGACCTGCGCCGGCAGCTGCAGCTGGCGGACAGCGCCGCTGATGCCGATGCCGACCTGCTGCGCGCCTTGACCGAAGCGAGCCACTTACTCGAATCGCTGACGCAGCGCCGCTATTGCCCCCATTTTGAAAGCCGCCTGATTAGTCCCGAGGCGGCAAACCCGCGGGAGCTCTTCCTGCCGGGCGACTTGCTGGAGCCGCGCGGCATCCGTGATGCCAGCGGCGCGCTTGACCTGGCGCATATCCGCCGCCGCCCCCGCAACCCGGACGCGCCCGCCTATATGCTGCAGCGCCATGATGGCGCGCCCTTCCGCAGCGGCGCGGGCGGCAAAGCCGAAATTCGTGTGGATGGCATCTGGGGCTGGCATGACCGCTGGCGCAGCGCCTGGCGCGACAGCCGCGACACCCTGCGCGATACGGCGCTGCCAGCCTGGGCGACCACCATCACCGTGCAAGCGGTCAACGGCGCTGACCAGGATGGCATGAAGCCCCGCTTCCAAATCGGGCAGCTTTTGCGCATCAAAGACGAGTATTTGCGCGTCACGGCGCTGGATGCGGCGGCGCGGCAAGTGACTGTCCTGCGCGGCGTGAACGGCAGCCGCGCCGCCTCTCATGCCCGCGGCAGCAAAATCGCCAGCTATGCGCCGCCCGCCGCCATCCGCGATTTGACAGTGCGTTATGCCGCGCTGATGGCGCAATCGATTGGCAAGCTGGAGCAGCAGACAAGCCCGCTGCTGCAGCAAATCCGCCGCCTCTCTGTGTGATAACCGCGAACTCCCGCTAGCGGCATGCCCGCCCATCCGCTATCGTAGCGCCTGCTGACTTAGCCGCCGAGAATATGCTTATGCCGCGCCCGCGCCCGCGTCTGGTCGCCTTGCGCTACCGTGATTTCCGCCTGCTGTGGCTGGGCGAGATGGTCTCCACCACTGGCTCCCAGATGCAGCTCTTCGCCATCAACTGGCATGTCTTTGAGCTGCTGCGCGGGCAGAGCTTCACCGTTTCCATTTTAGGCAGGGCGGTGGAAATGGGCAGCGAAGCCTTCGGCTTGGGCATGCTCGGCTTGGTGCGCGTGCTGCCGATAGTGCTCTTTGCGCTGGTGGGCGGCGTGCTGGCGGACGCGCTGGACCGCCGCAGCGTGATGCTGTGGACGCGCCTGATATCGGCAGTGGTGGCGGCGGTATTAACCCACCTCACGCTCTCCAGCCAGATTGATGTGCGCAGCATCTATTGGCTGACGGCGCTGGGCGCGGCGGCAACCGCCCTCGACAGCCCGGCGCGGCAATCGATCGTGGCGAATTTGGTCAAGCCGCGCCACCTCGCCAATGCCATCAGCCTCAACACGCTGATATTCCAAATCGCGACCATCTGCGGTCCCGCGGTTGCCGGGCTGCTGGTGGCGCAATTCCATATCGGCATCGTCTATGGCATCAACACGGCGACCTTTCTTGTCGCCATTGTCGCCTTATGGCTGATACGGCACCGCGGCAAGCTGGCTTATGGCACCAGCATCGGCTGGGGCGCGCTGCTGGATGGCATCCGCTTCACTTTTGGTACGCGCATCATCCTGGGCACGATGCTGCTGGATTTCTTCGCCACGCTTTTTGCCTCCGCCCGCACCATGCTGCCGATTGTGGCGGGCGATATCCTGGGTTTGGGCGCGGCCGGCTATGGCTTGCTGGCGACCGCCCAGCCCATCGGCGCGCTGATTGCCGGGCTGGTATTGTCGCTGCGCGCCGAGCTGAAGCGGCAGGGTTATATCCTGCTGCTCAGCGTGGCGGCGTATGGCTTGGCGACAGCGCTCTTCGGCATCTCGACAGTATTTGCGCTTTCCTACTTTCTCTTCGCGATTACCGGCACCGCCGATACGGTATCGATGGTCATCCGCGGCACCATCCGCCAGTTGATGACGCCGGACGCCCTGCGCGGGCGCATGGTCTCGGTCAATATGATGTTCTTCATGGGCGGTCCGCAATTGGGCGAGCTGGAGGCGGGTTTGGTGGCGGCGGTTTTTGGCGCGCCCTTCGCCATCTTCAGCGGCGGGCTGGCGACAGTGCTGTTGACGGCTTGGGCCGCCTGGCGCTATCCTTCCATTCGGCGCTACAACAATGCTGATGAGCTCAAAAAATCCCTCAGCTGACGGAGCCGAGCGATGCCAAAGAAGAAAGGCGGCTTCCCCCGCCACAGCGACGAAGACCAGCGCTATTACGAGCGTGAGGCGCGCCTGCAATATGGCGCGGATGCCGTCAACAGCTCGCTGGAGCGCTGGGGCAGCTACAGCAAAGCCCAGCAAGATGCCATCATCGCCGAGGGCGAGCGGATTTACAGCGCGCTGGCGGCGGCTTTGCAAGCGGGCGCCCGCCCCGGCGATGCCGCCGTTGTCGCCCTGCTGGAGCGCTGGCGGCAGCACCTCAGCCATTTCTATGAGCCGACCATCGACTACCTGCGCGGCTTGGGCAAGCTCTACAATTCCCATCCCGAGTTCATCGCCAATTTTCAAAAGCTGCATCAAGAGCTGCCAGCTTTCCTCGAAGCGGTCATCGAAGATTATGTTGACGACCTGGAAACCGCTGAGCTGGAACGCATGCTGGCGGAAGATGAAGCACTGGCGCGCCGCCGCGACAAACTCTCGCGATAAAAGCCCCGCCCACATTTGAATAGCGCCCGCCAACGCGCGCTGTTCCCCCTTCACATCTCATCCCTTATAGCAGAAAGGACCGGCGATGGCTTCCTTCCGTCTTGCCATCACGCATTTGAGCAAGTTAGAAATCCCCGGCATAAAAAACAGCTATGACCTCGACGCTTTGCCGAATTCCCTGCACAGCGCCCAGCTGCCCGCGCTGCTGACGCTGCCGCTGGAACTGGCGGCGGACCGCCTCTTCCGCGAGCGGGGCGAGGGCTTGCAAGCCGCCACTTTCAGCGGCGGCGCCAAGACCATCAGCTACACGATGACGCACCTGCTGCTGCTGGCGCCGCAGGGTGCCGGGCTGGGCATGCGCAGCCATTTGCCGCGGCTGGTAACGCTCATCGACAGCTACACGGCGGCGCTGGCGGCGGATGTTACGCTGGGCGGCGCGCTGCTGGCACCGGCGCAAGTAACGGTGGAGCCGGGCATCTTCCCCTATGGCGAGCGCGAATTTTATGGCTGCGCCTTCCGCCACCTGTGGCGCCTGGAGGCGCGGGCATGATTGAGTATCGCATCACGATTGATGAGGACCACAGTGGCAATTTCGCCCGCGAAATCAGCGGGGAAGCGCTGGAGCTGCGTTGGCGGCTGGGCATGAACGCGGCTTATGACAGCATGGCGGCGGCGAGCTGGGCGCATATCACCCTGCTTAACCCCGATGGCGCCTTCTCGCCCGAGCGCCGCCATTTGGCTATTGGCGCTCGCGTTCGCATCCAAAGCATTGCTGAGGGCATTCGCCGCCGCCATTTCACCGGCGTCATCAGCCGCATTGAGCCTGATGCCGGCGCTTATGGCGAGAAGCTGGCGCGCATTGAGCTGGCGGATATCCTGCCCTGGCTGGCGGACAGCCCGGCGCGGCTGCCGCCGCAGAGCGATGTCACGGCGGGGCAAGTAATCGCGCAGCTGCTGGACAATGCGACCATCCGCCGCGCGCCTTTGGCGGGCTTCTGCCTCATTGATGTGCCCGGCTTCAGCGAGATTGACGGCATACGCATCTTCCCGCCGCAAAATCACCCCCGCCGCCTGCAAGCGGGCAAGACGCGCTTCGCCTATGTGGGCGATTGGTGGCGGGACTCGACATCAGCCCGCGCCGCCATCAGCGAAATCGCCGCCAGCGAGCGCGGGCGTTTTTATATCGACCGCGCGGGGACGGCGGTCTTCCTGGACCGGCATCACACCTTGACGCAGACAGCGGTCGCCGCCAGTTTCGCCGATGATATGGCGGGGCTGCGCTACAGTTATGGCGACCAGCGCGTCAATCACATCGCGCTGCGCATGAGGCCGCGGCAGATTGGCGCGCCGCGCAGCCTGCTCTGGCAATTAAAAGCGCCACAAAAAATTGACCAGCGCAGCGAGCTGGAGCTGACCTTGCGCTTGGTGGACGAGCGTGATCAGCCGCTGGGTTTGCTGGCGCTGGACGCGGTCGAAGCCCATTTTGAAGACGCCGATGGCAGCGGCGAGCCCCGCAGCCGCGGCCTCCTGGCGGAAGCGGTTGAGCTGGGCACAAGCTCGCTGCGCCTGCGCATCAGCAATCGGACGCGGCACCCGGCGCTGCTGGCGCAGCTGCATATCATCGGGCAGGCGCTCTACCGCCGCGACCCGCTGGAGATTGTCGCGGCGGATGGCGAGGGCATGCACCGCTATGGGCTGAAGCGCCTGTCGCTGGAGGCGCCGGCGCTTTCCGACATCGCCACGGCGCAAGCCGTCGCCAGCTATGAATTGGCGCGGCGGCGGCGTCCGCGCGGCACGATAACTTCCCTGAGTTTGCAGGCGCGGCAGCAGCCAGCAGCGGCGCTGTCGCTCAGCCTCTTTGACCGCATCCGCATCAGCGAGGCGCAGACCGGGCACCGCGACCGCGAGTATTTCATCGTGGGCGAGGCGCATCAGGCCGCCGCCAGTGGCGAGCACGAAGTAACCTGGACGCTGGAAGAGGCGGATTCGGCGCAGTTTGTGCTGCTGGACAGCAGCCGCATCGACGACAGCGCCGCGGTGCTGGCGCCGTATTAGGGTCAAACTCAAGAATGGCAGGGGCGAGCCACCGGCTCGCCCCTGAAGTCGATTGTAGGGGCGTTTCGCTGAAACGCCCCAGCATTGCCCTTTTGAGTTGCCCGGCTCTCGCCTTGTATTCATTTAGCGCCTGTGCGACCACAAACGGCGGGGGCGGGCAACTTGACGGATTTGACGGGTTTTTCTGCCGCGGGCGGCGCGGTATTCCGCGCAGCGATGTACGGGCCAGGGCGGTCCCAATTCGTCAAAGAACAGTTTCGACCCGTTTTCATTCTGATAATAGAAGACCTCCTGCTGGCAGTATTGGCAATGGGCAGGAAAGCAGCGATATTCCCCCACCGGTATAAAGTTAGCCATCTCTAACTCCTTTTTGCTATCGCTTGCGAGCGTAAGCAGCAGCCTGCTTATACCTATCAGCTTAGCAAGTTGTAACGCGACAGCGCCCCCCAATACTTGGGGCTGACGAGGGGACATGTTTGAAATCGCGCGTTTCTGTACATCTACCTCAGCCCCTAGCCCCCTCTCCGAATCATCGGAGAGGGGGAATCGCAAAAGAAGCAGTTAGGCTTAGCTGTTCAGTAGCATACATATCACCAACAAACACACAGATTCAGCGACGAGT
>JAJDWK010000007.1 GCA_022825675.1 Anaerolineae bacterium
GCATCAAGGCGGAGCTGGCGCGGGCGCCTCATGGCATGAGGCTCGGTCGCCAGCAGGTCAGCCGGCTGATGCGGGAGCTGGGGCTGATGGTCAAGCGCAAGCCGCGCCAGCGCCGCACAACCGACAGCGGGCACGGCAATCGGCGCTACCGTGTAGCGGTCTCGAAAAACTGGACACCCGGCAGAGAGAGTATACTAGCGCTTACTGAGGGCATAGAGAGTTTCTCATGTTTTTCTCGGTGTACTCGGTGGTAAAAATTCTTGTCTAATCTCCGCGCTTGCGAATTCCAATTACTTTGTTGCACTTACTGAGATTTTTCTGCGCCTGCTCTGCCGCTTGACAAGCGGGCAAATCGATCTTATAGATCAAGTGTGCGCCACTCGTCGGGAAAGCAGCCCATGCCGCAGGCGACCCTGCCAGAATTCCATAGCGCAAAACCCTTCGTCAAATGGGTCGGCGGCAAGCGCAGCCTGCTGCCCGAGCTTTTGCGCCGCCTGCCGCCAGTATTCAACAAGTATTACGAACCCTTTGTTGGCGGCGGTGCCTTGTTCTTCGCGCTCAAGAATGCTGATAAATTAAGGGGGGGGGGGGGGATTCCTTAGCGATATTAATTCTGACTTAATTAAGACCTGCCAAGTCATCCAGCGCGATCCCGAGCCCCTCATCGCCAAGCTGCGGGAACACGCGGCGAATCACAGCAAAGACTACTATTACACAATCCGCAGCCAACACCATCTTGACGATCCCCTAGAGATTGCTGCCCGTTTCATCTACCTCAACAAGACCTGCTTCAACGGCTTGTGGCGCGTCAATTCCAAGGGCGAGTTTAATGTGCCGCTGGGCAGCGCGGAAAAGCCAGCCATCTGCCAGCCGGCAGTCCTGCGCAGCTGTCATCAGGCGTTGCAAGGCGTCACTATCCGCCAGCGGGATTTCCGCGAGCTTGACGCGGGCGCTGGCGACTTCGTCTATTGCGACCCGCCCTATCACCCGTTGGCGGGCGGCTCTTTTACGGATTACGCGAAGGATGGCTTCGGCGAATCTGAGCAGATTGCCTTGCGCGATCTTTGCCTTGTCCTGTGCCGGCGCGGCGTGAAGCTGATGCTCTCCAACAGCGATACGAAGTTCATCCGCGCCCTGTATGCCGATGCCGCTTTCACCATTGAAACAGTAAAAGCGCCGCGCATGGTGAATAGAAACCCCAACCAGCGAGGCGCGGTGAATGAATTGCTGATTCGGAACTATGAGGAATATACCAATGGCGAATGACTGCGCCCAGCATGCGGGGCAACGAAATGCTCATCGGCGGCGGAAACTTGACGATATAATGCGTTCCCTGCCAGAAAACCAAGCGGGCGGCGGGCGGCATACATGCTGTTATTGCGCTTATGAAATTGGCTTTGCTGATGGGATCAGCCACGCGGGTGAGGCATTGCGCAAGCTGCTCTTGCGCGAAGCTGGCGCAGAACCGCATGAGAGCAGCCGATGAAAAAGAGCCAAGGCGCGCAAGCCAACTTGACTGGAAATCGTTTGGAGAGGTTTATAGAGTTTACTTTGCTGGAATGCGGGTACAAGAAAGCGCCAAACAAACGCAATTTTGTGGCTGGATTAGAAGAAGCTCAAAAGCCCGGCTACGCGACGCAGGTTACTATTGGGGAGACGATTTACAATACGAGATTGGTATGCGATTTCTTGCTGTATCATCCGCAAAAGTGGACGACCGGCTTAGTAATTGAAGCGAAATGGCAGCAAGTTAGCGGAACCGTCGATGAGAAATTCCCCTATTTCGTGATGAATATATGGAAGTCAGAATACCAAACAATTCTTGTATTGGACGGGGGCGGCTATCGACAAGGGGCGGAAACCTGGGTGCGCATGATGCGGAAACATAACCTGCTTCATGTCTTCAACATGGCAGAGTTCCAAGCCTGGGTCAATAACGGCAATCTGTAGTTTTCTCTGTGCCCTCTGCGCCTCTGTGGTGAACCGAGGCTGAACCAAGCCCTAGCCCGCCGCCTCATCAGCGTTGCCGCCCAGCACACCCGCCAGCAATACCACCACAACCGCGCCCAGCGCGCCCACCAATATGCCGCCGATGAAGGGCAGCTTCACCAAACCGGTGATGCCAAAGACCGTAACCAGCACCGAGCCGACAATGCCGCCGACCAAGCCCAGCAGGATGTTGCCCAGCAAGCCATAGCCCTCGCCCTGCAAGAGCCTGCCCGCCAAATAACCGCTGCTGCCCCAAACCAGGAGCGAAATCACCAAGCCGATGAGCTTGCCCAGCATGCCCGGCAAAATCAGCAGCGCCAATAGGATGACGAGCAGAATGCCGATGCCAATTCTCGAATTCATCACAAATGCCTCCCTGCCACGCTTATCCATAGTATACGCGATAGCGCCAGCTCGGTTGCGCCGTCTGGCGCGGGCAATCAAAGCGGCCGCCCCGGCTTCGCATTTCCGCCAAACCTACAGTATTATTACGCTGGCGGCATTTGAGTGTACGAATACCACGAGTGGCGACATGAGCGAGGCAATGGCACGGGACTTCCCGAAATTGACCCCCGATACCTTTATCAATCGGGAATTGAGCACGATTGACTTCCAAAAGCGCGTACTGGCGCTGGCGGAAGATGAGACAACGCCCCTGTTGGAGCGGGTGAAATTCATCGCGATTGTCGGCAACAATCTCGACGAATTTTATATGGTGCGCGTTGGCGCCTATTTCCAGCGGCTGGCGGTCAGCAACCCCTGGGCGCGCCCCGATGGCTTGACGCCGGCGCTGATGATTAGCAGAATCCGCGAAGAAGTATCGGCATTGGTGGCGCGGCAGCGGCGCGTACGCAGCGAAGTCTTCGCGCTGCTGGAAAAAGAGGGGCTGTATTTTATGCGGACCAGCGCCCTCAGCCCCGATGAGCGCGAGGCGATTAGCTGGTATTTCCATACCGAGGTCTTCCCGCTGCTGACGCCGCTGGCGGTGGACCACGCGCGCCCCTTCCCCTTCATCTCCAACTTGAGCCTCAACCTGGGCGTCTACCTCGAGCGGGAGGCGGGCGAGCATGCCAGCGGCGCTGAATTCGCCCGCATCAAAGTGCCTGTTGATATTGTGCCGCGCATCGTGCGGCTGGAGACAGTGCTGGCAAAATACAGCGGGGACGAGCAGGCGGGCGACCGCTTCCTCTGGATGGAAGACATCATCGCCGATTATCTTTCGTGGCTCTTCCCCGGCATGCAGGTCTGCGAAGCCTTCCCCTTCCGCCTCATCCGCAATGCCGATATCGACTATGAGCATGAGCAGGAAGAAGACCTGCTGGATGTCAAATCGATTATCGAGCAGGGCGTGCGCGAGCGCCGCTTTGGCTCTGTCGTGCGTTTGAGCGTGCCGACAGCCATCAGCCAGCGCATGCTCAAGCGGCTTTCCGGCTCGCTGGAAGTCTCGACCACTGGCGAAGTCTTCCGCATCAACGGCAAGCTCGGCTCCGCCGATCTCTTTGAAGTGCTGCAAGCCGACCGCCCGGAGCTGAAATACCCGCCCTATACGCCGCGCATGCCCAAGCCCTTCGCCAAATCCGACAGTTATTTTGAAGTCATTCAAAAGCAGGATGTCATCGTGCATCTGCCTTACGATTCCTTCGCGCCGGTGGAAGATTTTTTCAAGCGGGCAGCGCGGGACCCGGAGGTGCTGGCGATTAAAACCACGCTCTACCGCGTCGGCAAGAATTCGCCCGTGGTCAACGCGTTGATGGAAGCGCGGGACAACGAAAAACAAGTTACCGTCCTGGTCGAGCTCAAAGCCCGTTTTGACGAAGAGAACAACCTGGAATGGGTCAAGGCGCTTGAAGAGAAAGGCGTGCATGTCATCTATGGCGTGGAGGAGCTGCCGGTCAAAACCCATGCCAAAATTTCGCTGGTCGTGCGGCGGGAGCGCGCTGGGCTGCGCCGCTATGTGCACTTGGGCACGGGCAATTACAACGCCGCTACCGCCCGCCTCTACACCGATATCGGGATCTTCACCTGTGATGACAAAATCGCGGAAGACGCCTCACGCCTGTTCAACCGCTTGACGGGCTACGCGCCCGATACCCGCTACAACCACCTGCTGGTGGCGCCGGAATACTTGCAGACAGCGCTGCTGGCGCTCATCGACAAAGAAATTGAGGCGGCGCGCCGCGGCGAGGATGCCCGCCTCATCTTCAAGATGAACCAGTTGGAAGAAGACCGCATGATCCAAAAGCTCTACCAAGCCTCCCAAGCCGGCGTCAAAGTCGATTTGATTGTGCGCGGGCTTTGCTGCCTGCGCCCGGGCTTGGCGGGCATCAGCGACAATATCACCGTAAAAAGCATCGTGGGGCGCTATTTAGAGCACAGCCGCATCTATTATTTCCGCAACGCGCCCGAGCATCAGCGGCTGTATATGGGCAGCGCCGATTTGATGCGCCGCAACCTGCTCAATCGGGTGGAGGTGGTCTTCCCCGTGCTTGACCCGCGCATACAGTGGCGCGTCCTGCGCATTTTGCAGACGGACTTGTGCGATATCAAGAATTCCTGGCGGCTGCGCAGCGATTGCAGCTATGAGCGGCTCTGGGATGGCGCTGACCGCAGCGCCTTCGATTCGCACGAGCGCTTTATGCGCGACAGCTTCGGCCTCTGCGAAACGCCAGAGTAGCCGCAGGCTGATTAACCACCGAGTACACCGAGAGCACCGAGTATTCTTCGCATATCCGCAAATTGTATTCGGTGTAGGTGCGTTTCAGAGTTTGAAGTCCCTCCCTCATTTTGGGGGAGGGAGCGTAGGGTGGGGCAGCCGCTAATAGTCCCGCGGGAAAGTGTATTCCACCGTATAGGTCAAGGTTTCAGTCTGCCCCGGCGCCAGCGTTATCAGAAACTCAATGCTGGCTTGATCCAGCTTAACGAAGGGCGCTGAGCTTTCGGTGATTTTCCAGTTGCTCCAGCGCACCAGCCGCTCCGGCACTTTGATTTCGACAGTTTCCGCTTGTTTGCGGTTGCTGAGGCGGATTTCGAAGCGCTCTTCGACTGTCTGCAATTCCCGCTCGAAATGGGTCTGGCGGCGGCTGCCAAGCAGGTCAAAAGCGACACCGATTTCCAGCCGAATGTCTTCGCCCCGCGGGCTGTGGCTGATAGTGTCTTCGCCGATGAGCAGGATGTCGCCAGCGGCATCCGCTTGATATACGCGGGCGCGCCCGGCGGGAAGGTCCGCGCCCAAGCCCTGCTCGTCCCCCGTGCTGAATTCGAGGAATGTACGCACTGCGCTATTGTCGGGGTCGCCCAAGCTCACATAGTCGAGCGGGCGGTTGTAGCCGCCGAAATTGGGCGAGCTGTCAAAAACATATTCGCCGCGCGCCCTGATGCCGTCCCCGCGGATGAATTCGATTTGCGCCGTTTCCGCCGCCGCAACCGTGAGCGGGCGGGCAATGGCATACACTTTGAATTCGGCGATATCGCTGGGCGCGGGCGGGGGCGCGCTTTCGGCAACTGCGGGCATGGCGGAATACATGCGCATGTCGTCAGCATAGTCCCGCTCTTCTTCGACTTCAACGCGGCTGATGCCGCCAGCCACCAATTTCAGCTTGGCGTCCGCAAAACTTTTGCCGGTGCGATTCACCAGCGTCACCATGCCTTTGAGGTCAAGCGCCGCCGAATCCGCGCTGAGAAGGAGCTGATAATCCGCCGTCCAGGTCATGTCCCTGGCGAGGTAGCGCAGCTCCAGGTCCTGCGCGCCGGCGCTTGTGCTGTCCAGCGTCAGCCGCAGCGCCGGTCCTTGATGCAGCGCGGGCATGTTGGCGAGCTGCAAGCCGCGGATGTCCCAAAGCGAAATGGCGGCGATTTCCAAAGGTCCGCTCTGCAAAAGCGCCAGGTCTTGCTCCAGGCTCAGCAGCTCGCCGCTGAAGCTGGCACCGTCATAATTGCGGACGGTGATGCTCGCGCCCAGGTTCGCTTCCAGCAGTTGGCGGATGCTGTCGCGCGGCAGGCTGGCGCTTTGTTCCAAGACGCGAATGCCCGCCGGGTCGCTCAGCGAGCGCAAACTCACGGAAGTAACATCGAAGGTAGCCGCCAGGTCGTGCAGGGCAATGCTTTGCAGCCCCGCCGCCAAATCGAGGCGGCGCACTTCGTGTATCAGCGCGGCGCCGGTGTTGTATACCGTCAGCGAGACCGCCCCCGGCTCAGCCTGCTGCGCGCTTGCGCCCATCAGTCCCCCCAAACATACAATCGCAAAAATGCAGCTGATGATTCTAATCATACTGGCGCTCCGCTAAATCTCGAATTCTTGGCTGTGCGCATTAACCGCGAGCGTATAGACGCCAGCCGCCAAGGTTCCGTCCAGCTCAACAGTGCCGCTGTAGGGGCGCAGTATCATCGGGCAGAAGACATCGGCGGGCACTTCGCGGTAAATCGTAACTTGTATCGCCGCGCCCCGCCGCGATTGCTCGACCAAAACGGGCAAATCACAGCCATCGGGGTGCTCGCCCTGGATATCCAGGCTGACTTTTGCGGGCGCGCCGCCCTGCCTGCGCACGGCGACCTGGCTGATATTGGTCAAGACTTTGTCGATTTCGCTCATAGCGGGCGTCTCCATTTCTGATTCGCTGGCATCGTCTTGACTCAATAACGCAGGTTGCCGCATTTCGGTTGCGGCAGTTTTGAAGAATTGCACGCCATGCTCTGCCCAGCCGTGAAGAATGCTCATCAACAGCGTCAGCGCCAGCGCAATAATCGAAAGGTTCATTCCGCGCCTCCCGCGCCGATTGTATCAAGCCATGCGCCCGCTTCCAGCCGCCAAACTTGCGGGCTTGCTTCGCTGTCATCCCAGTCGGATGGGTGGGGAATGCAGGCGAGATAACGCTCGCCGCTGCCGGCGAAAGGCGGCGCCAGCGTCTGGCGGAAGTCGCTGCCGCGGTTTGGCGGCGGGCAGGCGATGAGCAGCTTGCCCGCCGCCGCCCCGCAGTTGAGGCGGCTGACCGCCCGCAGCGCGCCCCGCCATTCCCTCGAGAAATCCAGCTCGATTTGCCACAGCGCCTCGCGGATGAAGTGGAACTCCTGCGGCTGACGCCCGGCGCTGCTGCCGCTTTCGACGCGGCAAATGCTGATGTCATACAGCTGAGCGCCGCTGATAGCGGGCGCGCCCGCCCGGCCATCGGCGGCGAAGACGCGTAAATCCGCCGCTGGCCGCGCCGCCCGCAGCCGCGCCGCCAACGCTTTCAGCAATGCGCGCTCCCGCGCCCGCGCCAGGGTCGCCGCTGATGTGCCCATGACCAGCGCGGCAGTGGCATCGCGGAAGCTGCCGGTTACGATGTCTGCGATGTTCATGCCCTATTATTACCACAGAGAGCACAGATGTAAGTACAACAAAGTAGTTGGAATTCGTAAGTGCGGAGATCCGACAAGGATTTTTACCACCGAGTACACCGAGATGCACCGAGAAAAAATGAGAAAAATGAGAAAATCTCTGTGGCAGATTTTGGGCGACCCACCAACGCGCCAGGGCAATTGCATCAAAATAGTATTCACCACAGAGACACAGAGGGCACAGAGATTTTTCTGCAATCCCGCAGAAAAAGCAGGCGCTGCAGGGGCGTTTCGCTGAAACGCCTGCAAGATTGTGTTGCTTTGCGTGGGCGAGCCAAGGCTCGCCCCTACAAATCGCTAGAAGCATGTTGCAATCGACATCAATGATTTTGATGCAATTGCCCTGACCAACGCGCGCCTGCCGTTGGGATGCGCCGCTTTCTGCGCTAAAATCAAGCTGAGCAATCCCACGAGCAAGGGAGGCTGCGGCATGCGGAGCCTGCCGCCAAAAGATTATGCGCAGCTGCCGCGGCTGCTGCCGCCCGCTGGTTATGTGCTGGTCGTGCGCGACATCGACAGCGATAGCCTCTGCATCAACCGGGCGCAGCGCCCCGCCGCTTTCATCGAGACGCTATTCGCCGAGCGCGGCGGCGCTTTTGGCTTGGAGCTGGTCGCCATGCTCAAAAGCGCTGATGTCGCCGCCAGCGAAGCCAGCCTCTTTGAAGCGCATGGCGCGACCTTCAGCGCCGACTGGCTGCGGCTCGACCGCTATCAGATTGAAGAATTGCGCCGCTCCGCCTTAAGTATTGACGCCCATGAAAGCTGCTATCTCTTGCCGCGGCGCGCGCGGAAGCCGGCCGCCCCAGCGCCGCCCGCGCCCGCGGAAATGCGCCAACCACAGCCGCCCGCGTTCGCGTGGCGGGATGCCCCGCCGCCATCAAAATTGAGCCGTTCGCCGTCCGCCGCCCCGGTCTACCGCCCTTATGGCGAGGGGGCGCTGCGGCGGGCAAGGCCTCAGCCAGCGCCACAGGCGGAAGCGCCGCGTGGCATCCGCCAGAGCATCAGCGACCGCTTTGAAGACCTGATGGTGCACCACCCGTGGACGATTGTGGTCTTGCTCGCCGTGGTCGCGCTGCTGCTGTTCATCTTTCTCAGCGGGCAGCCGCGTTATGGCCACCAGTGGATTGTGCGCTAAGCGGCGCTGCCGGCGGCTACAGGCGCAAAGTCAAGCTGATAGGGCAGTGATCGCTGCCCATCACATCGGCGTGGATATCCGCGCCCGCCAGCGCGCCCAGCAAGTCTGACGACAGGAAAAAATAATCGATGCGCCAGCCGACATTCTTCGCCCGCGCGCCGCTGCGCAGCGACCACCAGGAATAAGCGCCCGTCTTCTCGGGGTTGAGGTGGCGGTAACTGTCGACATAACCCTGCGCCACGACCTTGTCCATCCAATCGCGCTCTTCGCGCAGAAAGCCGGAATACTTGGCGTTGGGCTTGGGGTGCGTCAGGTCGATTTCGTTATGCGCCGTGTTGATGTCGCCGCAGAACACCACCGATTTGCCGTCCGCCCGCAGGCGGTTGGCATAATCCAGGAAGGCTTCTTTGTATTCCATTTTGTAGCGCAGGCGCTCGGCATTGGCTTTGCCGTTGGGCAGGTAGGTGCTCATCAGCGTGAAAGCGCCATAATCGGCGATGATGGTGCGCCCTTCGCTGTCAAATTTTTTGATGCCCAATCCCAGTTGCATATCCCGCGGCTCCGTCTTGCTGAACAAGCCGACGCCGCTGTAGCCCTTGCGTTCCGCCTGCGCCCACCAGGCGTGATAGCCCGCTGGCTGACGCAGCTTGTCATCAAGCTGTTCGGGCCAGGCTTTGGTCTCCTGCACGGTCAGGACATCGGGCTGCTCGGCATAAAGCCAATCGAGGAAGCCCTTTTTCTGCGCCGCGCGGATGCCGTTCACATTCCAGGAATAGAGTTTCATCGCCATCTCCGCTGGGTATTTGCCGTCATGCCCGCCAGTATACCCGAGGAAGCCCCGCTGCGCGCCCGCTAATCGTAACGCAGCACATTCATCACCCGCTCGGAGAGGGCGACGCGCGCGCTGAGGAAGGTGGCGCACCAGCCGATGACGATTGCGGCAAATACAAGCGCGACCGCGGTGATGCGGGCGTCAGTCGGCAATGGGATGGCGATGCCGCCAGCGGCGGAGAGCGCGCCAATGCCCAGGGCGCTCAAGCCGATGCCCAGCGCGGCGCTGAGCACGGCGACCAGGCTGGCTTCGATGAACATCACGGTGAGGACGCGGCGCGCCTTCAGCCCTATCGCCTTCAAAATGCCGATTTGACGCCGCCGTTCCAGCGTCGCCAAGGCGACGGTATTCGCCATGATGACCGCGGCGGAAAAGAGCGAAAGCAAGCCGACAATCGTGGGGATGGCGGCGAATTGGTCGATGAGCCTGCCTATCAAGCCGTCGATGAATTGCACATCTATCGCCAGCGCGAAGATAATGGCGGAAAGCTCGGTCAGCGCCTGGTTCAAGGCGGCGGCCGGGACTTGATAGCTGTAGAGCGTGAACTCGGACGAAATGGACGCGGGCAGCGTGTCAGGTGGTATCAAGCCGCTGGCATCGCCGAAAGACAAGCCGCCCGCATCCGCCGCGATGATGCCGACAACTTCCAGCTCCAGCGCCGCCGCCCCCGCCAGCGTGATGCTGTCGCCCGGGCGGATGCCCAGCGCGGCGGCAGTTTCTTGCGGCAGCACAATCAGCGGCTGGCTGGCGTCCGCCAGCGTCAGCATCCTGCCCGCGGCGAGCGCCGGCTGCCCGGCGTAGATATCAGGATTGTCCGAGGTCCAAACGGCGAACTGCAAGGGCGCGTCAGCGGCGGCGCGCTCGCCATTAACGCTGGCGATGCTGTCACTATAGTTGCGGATGGTCGTGCGCGAGTCGATTGGCACCTCCGCCAGCGCCCCCTCAAGCGCGCCTTGCACCAGTACCGACGGAATGCCAGGAAAAGGGAATACCAGCACATTGCCGCCAAAAGTGCGGCTCAGCTGCAGGTTGAGCAGCTCGCGCGTACCTTCGCCGACAAAGGCGATGCTGCTGAGGGCGAACATGCCCGCGCTGAGGGCGAGCAGGGTGATGGCGGTGCGCAGGCGATTGGTGGAGAGGTTGCGCAGGGCGAGGCGCAAAGTGACGAAGCCCATTGACGGCGCTTTGCCAATCAACAATATCAAGAGCCAGAGCAGGGCGATCAAAACCGCGAAGACGACAAACATGCCGCTGACGCCCGCCACACCCACCAGATAGGGCGAAGGCGGCGCAAAAGAACGCTCGCCTTCCGCATCGGCGAAGCGGCGGGGACCGCCAAAGGCTTCCCGCTCTTCGGGGCTGAGGCGCTCGGCATCGCGCTCGGCAATTTCGGCGGCGCTGCTCGCCGTCAGCTCAAAGGACGGGCGCAGAATCTGCCCGACTATCAGCCCGAGGCTGAGGGTAACCACCACCAGCAGCGCGATGGATTGCAGCAAGCCCAGGGCGACCAGGTGATTTTCGTTGGGGCGCAGGATGATGCTGGGGCGGACTTTGACCGCCGTCAAAATTGGCGCGACGCCGAAGATGGCGGTTACGACCATGCCCAGCACGAAGCCAAATGCCAGCGCCTCGGGGTAGATTTTCCATATCAAAGGTTGACGCAGCGCCACCGAGCCGTATTCGTTGACGATGACGCTCAAGCCGGTGCCGACAAGCAAGCCCAGCAAGCTGCCGATAGCGCCCAGCAGCAAGCCCTCGGTCAGGAACAGCGCCGCCACCTGCCCGCCGCGTAAGCCAAAAGTCTTGACGGCAGCGATTTCGCCCGTGCGCCGCCGCACCAGCACCAGCATCGTATTCATGATGCCAACGCCGCCTATCAGCAGCGCGCCCAAACCCATGACTACCACAAAATCGCTGAGATACTGCGAGATGACTTCGTAGCGCTGCAGGAAATCGTAGATGTCGGTGGCGTTGGCGCCGGGTGCGAGCGCCTCCAGCTCCGCGCCATATTGCCGCAGCGCCGCCTCGTCCGGCGCATCGGGGAAGAGCATGCCCACGCGGTTGGGCGCGAACTCATCGTTGATGACCGCCTGGGCGGTCGCGAGGTCAAAATAGGCGAAGCCAAAAAAGGCGTTGAGGAAGTTGGTAACGCTGCTCTCTTCGGCGACTGAGACGATGCCGCGCACGGTGAACGGCGTCTGCGTGCCGCTGACGCGCACACTGTCGCCCACGCGGATGTCGCTCTGCTGCGCCAGGTTGTCGCTGATGACGACATCGTTGCCGCCCGTGAACAGCGCGCTCAGCGGCGCATCGGGCGGGTCCAGCGCGCGGATGGTATGCGTGGGCGGGTAGGTCGCCGGGTCGATGAAATTGCTGCCGATGAAGCTGGGACGCCCGAATTGTCCGCCGCCCTCTTTGCTGAGCTGCATGTTGCGCCCGCTCATGAAGGCGCTGGCGGTGGCGTCATGCGCATCCGCCCAGTCCAATAGCGCCGCCAAAGTTTCGGGCGGGAAAGCGTCGGGATCGTTGCTGCCGAAGCCGCCGAATATCGAGTCGTTGCGCACCAGCAAATCGCCCTTGACCTCAATGCGCACATTGTTGGTCAGGGTATCGCCCACCGCCAAGCCCAAGGTGCGCAAGGCGACCACAGTCGCCACCCCCGCCGTGATGCAGAGCACGGCGAGTGTTGTCCAGCGCCCGCCGCGGCGGATGTTGCGCAGGGCGTATAAGAAATAAAAGCGTAGTCGATGCGCCAGCATAATGCGCTCCCGCTGATTTGGCTTGACAGTGTAGGCGAAAGTCACCCGCGCTGGAAGGCGCAGCGCCCGCCTTGTTGCTTGTACGCAGGGCGCGGGCTGCGGTCGCGCGGAGCAATCGCGTCAAACGAGCATTCACTACAGAGACATATTGTAGTTGAATCTTCGCCCCTACAGATTCTCCTTATTTTATGGTAACTGCTGCGCCAAGCCTATCAGCCGCGCTTACGCATTTCCAATACAGCGCCGCTACACTGCCTTAGAATTGACCGCCGCCGCGCCTGGCTTTACAATAGGCAGGAGCGCCGAGGACATCATGAGCCGAGATTATTATGCCGTGCTTGGCGTCCCCCGTGACGCCAGCGCCGAGGACATCAAAAAAGCCTATCGCCAGAAGGCGAAGCAATATCACCCTGACGCCAACCCGGACAACCCGCGGGCGGAAGCGCGCTTCAAAGAAATCAACGAGGCTTATGAAGTCTTGGGCGATGACGAAAAGCGTGCTTCTTATAATCAATTCGGCGAGAATTGGCAGCATTTTCAGGGTGGCAATGGCGGCGGCGCGCACTATTCCGATGTCGCCGATATTTTTGAGAGCTTTTTCGGCGGCGCGGGCGGGGCGAGGCGCAGCGGCTTCGGCGGCTTCCACAATGCCCAGGCGCCGCGCCAAGGGCAGCATATCGAGCGTACAGTCGACATCAGCCTGCGGGAAGCCTTTGAGGGCACGCGGCGCATTGTCAACAAAGGCGAGCGCGAAATCCAGGTGCAGATACCGGCGGGAGCGGCAACGGGCACCAAAGTGCGGCTGACGGGCGAAGGCGGCGCCGGCAGCAACGGCGGCGCTGCCGGCAACCTCTACCTGGTGGTGCAGGTCGGCGAAGACCGACAGTTCAAACGCGATGGCGATGACCTCCATGTCGATATCAAGGTGGACGCCTTCACCGCCATGCTGGGCGGGGAAGTCGAGGTGCCGACATTGGCGCGCCCACTGCGGCTGCGCATCCGCGCGGGCACGCAAGCGGGGCAGAAGCTGCGCCTGGGCGGCAAGGGCATGCCCAAGCTGCGCGGCGGCGGCGCTTGTGGCGATCTCTACGCCCGCGTGAGCATCACCGTGCCCGCCCAGCTCAACGCGGAACAGCGGGAGCTGGCGCAAGCCCTGCGCGACAGCCTGGGCTGAGCGGTGCCGCGGCAACAAACGCTTATTCACCACAGAGACACTGAGGGCACAGAGGAGGGCACAGAGGAAAATTGAGCACACCGAGTAAAGATTTAAAGAGATTTCTCGTGCTTTTCTCGGTGTATCTCGGTGTACTCGGTGGTTACATCTATTGTCATGACTGCCGCGTTTGAAAGCCGAAAGATGCGACTGATTCTGCCGCTGCTGATGCTTCTGGTGCCGCTCGCCGGCTGCACCTTCGCGGTGGGCGAAAGGGAGCCGGCTGTCACCCCGCCGCCAGCAGCCGAAGCGACTGCCCTGCCCGCCGCGGTCATCAGCGCCGCCGATGCCGAGCATCTGCTGCTGACGGACCTGTACCGGCGCGTCAGCCCCTCGGTGGTGAATATCCAGGCGCTCACAAGCGATGCCGCGGGCGCGGTTGTCAGCGACCGCCGCGGCTCCGGCTTTGTCTATGACCGGCGCGGGCATATCATCACCAATGCCCACCTGGTGCTGGGCGCGGATATTCTGCGCGTCACCCTGCTTAATGCCTATGTTGTGCCGGCGGCGCTGGTGGGCGCGGACAGCTTTAGCGACCTGGCGGTAGTAAAAGTGGAAGCGGCGTCCGAGCGGCTGCAGCCGCTGCGCATCGGCAGTTCGGCGACGCTGCAAGTGGGGCAGCGCGCGGTCGCCATTGGCAACCCCTTCGGCTTAAACAGCTCGCTGACGGCGGGGGTCATCAGCGGGCTTGGGCGCGCCCTGCCCTCGGCGGATATGCTCGAAAGCGCGGTGATGGCGGGCTTCGACAACCCCGCCATCATCCAAATTGATGTCGCCATGCGCCCGGGCAATTCCGGCGGACCGCTGCTTGATTCCCAGGGACTGGCGATTGGCATCAGCACCGCCATCCGCTCGGACAGCGGCGGCTTCCAGGGCGTTGCTTTTGCCGTGCCCGCCGATACCATGCGCCGCGTCATCCCCGAGCTGATTGCCAAAGGGCGCGTGGACTATGCCTGGATGGGCATCTCGGTCATGCGGGAAGATGGCGGCTATGGCGTCGCCGGTTTGAGCGCGGCGCTGGATTTGCCAGTGGCGCGCGGCGTGCTGCTGCGCGGCGTCAGCGAGGGCTCGCCCGCCCATCGCGCCGGGCTGCGCGGCGGCGATGCGGCTGTTGAGCTGCGCGGCGAAGCGGTCTGCGCCGGCGGCGATGTGATTATCGCCATCAACGGCTATCACTTCGCCAATCTCGATGCCCTGGTTACCTATCTCGTGCAAAATGCCCAACCTGGCGATGAGGTCGAGCTGCTGGTCATCCGCGATAAACAGACGCTGGAATTCACGCTCATGCTGGAGCAGCGCCCTGCCGAAGCCCGCCGCACCCTCGATTGCCAGGAGCGTGGCTGATGACCCCGCCGCGGGAGCGCATCCTCGAAGCGGAACTGCTGCGCCTGCGCCCGCTCGCCCTTGAGCACAGCGGCGAAGTCCTGCGTTATGCCGCCGCGAAAGCGATCGCGGACAATACCTTTGTGCCCCACCCCTATTCCGCCGAAGACGCGGCGGAGTTCATCAGCAAGACTTTAAGCGCGCGGGCAGAGGATGAGGGCTACACTTTCGCGCTGATAGCGCGCGCCAGCGGCGCATTCGTCGGCTGCATGGGCATCCACCTCAACCCGGCGCATCGGCGGGCGGAAGTCGGCTATTGGATTGGTGTGCCCTTCTGGGGGCGCGGCTATGCCACCGATGCCCTGCGGCGGCTGCTGCGCTTCGGCTTTGAAGCGCTGGCGCTCAACCGCATAGAAGCGGGGCACTTCCCGCAGAATCCCGCATCGGGGCGGGTGATGCGCAAAGCGGGCATGCGCGCGGAAGGCTTGCGCCGCGGCTATGTCTGGCATCGGGACGGCTTTAAAGATGTCGAATACTACGCCATCCTGCGCGCGGAATGGGAAGCGGAACGGGTCGCCAATATGTAATCAAATTGTAAGTAAATTCCCCTTGCGCATCCGCAGCTTTCCCTGATAATGCATCTTTGTATATTCAGCGAGAGAAGTGCACAATGCGCAAACTTGTATGCAGTCTGCTTATTCTGCTGCTGGCGCTGCCGGCTTTAGCGCAGGAAGCTGTGTTCATCAATTCCGCGGACACCTATAATGGCTACACCTTCAGCGTGAGCCTTGACGCTGGCATCTATGTCAACGACAGCAACTGGAGACTTCTCGCCAAGGAAACCTCTGTGCAAGACTGCTTCCAGCCCTTGATAGCTGGCGCATGGCTGTATGATGGTGGCGTGGGATACGCGGTACCGGGCGCGCTGCCGCTGGGCGTATTTGAGATTGTGGCTGCCTGCGCTATCGATTTTGAGCTCATCACCGCCGAAGATGAGTACGAGTCCCGCATTAAAAGCAAGGTTGTCATCGCGCCGGCGATAAAGAAAAAGGTAGTCAATCTGGACTGGACTTGGCAGCGCGTGCGCTTCGGCAAAGGCAAGTACCGCTATATGGGCGACAGCGACCACTATGTTCAGGAAACCGACAAAGGCTATGTGATCAACTCGACCCAAGCCGGCTTCATCCACTGCATGGGCGATACCGCGGAGTCGAGCAATACTGGCAACAAGATGACCGTAAATCCCCGTTTCCTGAAAATCCGCGAGGCGCAATCCTGCTGGATGCGCTCCTTGAACGAGGACGACAAGCGGACAGTTACTTTCATCAAGTGGTAAAGCGCGGCGAAAACAAAAGACCGCAGAGGATTAGTCTGCGGTCCCTCGACTGTCAAAGAACAGTCTTGCGGTTTCGGGTTCACCCCCCAACGGAAGTCCAACCCATAGAGGTGTGAATGGTTAGAGGGCAGCCCCCTTAGAACCTGACATTTCTGATCACCTCCCTTACTCGCCCGACGATGAGCGGAGTATAGCACAGCGCGCGAAAGCCCGCAAGGGGCTGGCGATTTTTCGTTCAGGGAAATGGCATCAAAATAGTATTCACCACAGAAGTAAGTGCAAGCAAGTTATGCGAAAACAAAATGACCTTTATCCTAGTATCTCATACCCACACAACATCCCAAGCCGTAGGGGCGAGCCAAGGCTCGCCCCTACATTTCCAATTACTTTGTTGGATTTACTGAGATTTTCTCATTTTTTCTCGGTGTATCTCGGTGTACTCGGTGGTAAAAAATCCTTGTCGAATCTCCGCACTTACAAATTCCAATTACTTACTGGCAATTACCGAGATGCAGAGGGCACAGGGATTTTTTGCATATCCGCAGCCCATCCCAAGCCCTGGAGAAGCCGCCCATTTTCGCATGATGAACTTGCGCTTACATCCGTGCCGCTGTGGCGGGTTTCGGCTATTCGGCTATACTGATGTAACTTGTCGGCGCAGCCACAGGCGGCAGCGATGACGCGACATTACCATCCGGCGCATCGGCGGCAGGCGGCGCAATGGGCGCGTGACCTGCTGCAGCGCCGCTTCCTGGTGCTGGATACCGAAACCACCGGCTTGGGCGCGGCGGACGAAATCATCCAGATTGGCATTGTCGACCAGGACGGCGCGCCGCTGATGAATCAATTGCTGAAGCCCAGCATCCCGATACCTGCCGCCGCCGCGCGCATCCACGGCATCAGCGACGAAGATGTGGCGGGGGCGCCCGCTTTCACGGCGATTTACATTACGCTGTCGGCGCTGCTGGCGGGCGCGACCCTGGTCGCCTACAACATGGAATTTGACTGGCGGCTGCTGCAGCAGACGGCGGCGCGCTATCGCCTGCCGCCCGCGCGCACCGGCAAGCGGCACTGCGCCATGCGGCAATACGCCCGCTACAAAAGCGCGCGCAAAGCTGGCGGGCGCGGCTACAAGCCACACAAGCTGGCAATCGCGGCGGCGCAAGAGGGGCTGACAATCGAGCGCGCCCACGATGCCCTGGATGACGCCCGCACCACCCTGGCGCTGCTGCGCAAAATGGCGGCATCCGCCTAATCCCAAGCGCAGGGGCGCGCCAGTGAACGCTGTTGAAAAACTCTGATTCTCCCCCACCCCCACAATAAGGGAGCTTTTGACCACACATTTTCCGCCAGCGCCCATATCGGCGCTTGATTCATTTGTGCGTTTCCCGCAATCGTACTTTAATTGAAGTGGCCAGGCGACAACCCTGGTCGCGCAGCGCCCGCGGGCTAGCCGCGGTCTCTCGCAAATCTAAACCTCAGTTGAGGAGTGAAACCAGCCGTGAATATTCGAAATTCTTCAAACAGTTTCTGCCGCATCCTTGGGTGCTTGCTTGCGCTCGCGCTGGGCGCCGCGGGCGCGCTGGCAGCTGATATTACTGTAGATGCCGACTGCAGCCTGGCAAATGCCCTGCGCGCCGCCAACGGGCAAGCCATGGCAGCGCCGCGGGACAGCTGTGAAGCTGGCGACAGCGATGGCATCGATACCATCACCCTGGAGCTTGCCGGCACGGTCGACGGCAGCATCGCCCTTGATGGCAGCTTGAGCGTGACCAGCCCAATCGCCATTGAAGGCCGGGGCTATACGCTCAACGGCAACGGGCATCAGCTCTTCAATGTCAGCGCGGGCTCGCTTTCCCTCAGCAACATCACTTTGACAAATGGCTACAGCGCAGAAAATGGCGGCGCGATTTCCGTCATCGGCGCGGAGCTGCAGCTGTACAACAGCGTTGTGCGCAACAGCGGCGCCCGCGGCTGGGGCGGCGGCATCTATGTGCTCAACAGCGATGCGCTCATCATCGGCAGCGCGATTCATGACAACAGCGCCGGTCCCGATGCGCACAGCTCGGTCGCGCACAGCCACAGCGCGCTGGACGACGAGGGCTTGAGCGCGCAATCGGCGGAAGAGCACGATGAATATCACGCGCAGAGCGATTTGCCGACAATCTTCGGGCATTCTGGCGGCGGTTTGTACATCGCCGGGCAGTCAAGCTCGCTGACGGTGCGGCAGAGCGGCTTTTCCAACAACCGCTCGGCGGAAGATGGCGGCGGCATCAGCATCTATAATGCCAGCGTTACCATCGAAAATTCTACCATCAGCGACAATCACGCCGCGGGCAGAGGCGGCGGCATCTACAACGAAGGCAGCACTGTCTTGCGCCATGTTACGGTGGTAAACAATTGGGCGGCGGCTGGCGGCATCGCCGACAGCGGCAGCCTGCAGCTGTACAACAGCATCGCCAGCGGCAACAGCGGCGGGGATTGTGATGGCGCGCTGAACGCCAACCTGGGCAATCTCATCGCCGATGGCTCCTGCAATCACGATGGGCTGACGGGCGAGCCGGCGCTGCTTTTGCTGGCGGGCGCGCCCAGCTATTATGCGCCCGCCGAAAACAGCGCGGTGATTGATGCCGGCGCTGCCGATTTCTGCAGCGAAACTGACCAGCGCAATATCCTGCGCAGCCCCGGCGCTTGTGATATCGGCGCTGCCGAATACCAGGCGGGCGCTTTTGAATTTCAAAGGCAGAGCGCGCAGGCGAGCGCGCCCGCGCCCTCAAGCGGCGGCGATGATGCCAACGACAGCGCCGCTGAAGCCCCGCGGACATCGCTCTGCGAGACTTTGCCCGGGCATGTTTTGGTGAAAGACTTCACCTACAGCACCCAGTGCAAACTCGTGGATTATGCCGGCGTCGGCAATGCGCTGCTGGTGAACAGCGGCGCGATTCACGCGGTGGATATCTTCGGCTGGGTCGCGACGCCGATGACGGTCTGCTTCCTGCATGAGGAAGGCGGCATCGTGCTGCTGGACGCGGCGACCATGCCGCGCAACATCGTGCCGCTGCGCACCTGGACAGAAAATGCCTGGCAATGCGCCACTGTCGACCGCACCGGCACCGCGGTCTTGATGCCAACCGACTTCTTCACCTCCGGCGGGATTCCCGAACCCTATTGGGACCTGGAAAATTGCCAGGTGCGCACTTTGGAAATCCTCAATTTGCGCAGCGCGCCCAGCGCCAACAGCGACATCCTGGGCAATGTGCTCTTTGATGTGCGGCTGCCCGCCGACCAGCGCGCCACGCATTTTTATCGCGTGCAGTATTACGATCTTGTCGGCTGGCTGAGCCAGGATTATCTCGCCTTTGAAGGCGATTGCATCTAATACGCCGATGCGCTTTGACAGCAAAGCCGTCCTGATAACGGGCGCGTCCCGCGGCATCGGGCGGCAAATCGCCATCGGCTTCGCCCAGCGCGGTGCCCGCGTCGCCGTGCATTATGCCCGCGACCGCCAGGCGGCGGAAGCGACGCTGGCGCTGCTGCTAGGCGGCGGGCATCTGCTGGCGCAAGCCGATATTGCCGACCCCGCCGCCGTGCAAGCGCTGGTAGCCAGCGCTGTCGCCGGGCTGGGCGGGCTGGATATCCTCGTCAACAACGCCGGCATCTATGAAGAGCGCCCGCTGACCGCCGTCAGCTATGACGAATGGCAAGCGCATTTTCAGCGAATCCTGGCGGTCAACCTGCTGGGCGCGGCGAACGCCAGCTATTGCGCCGCCCGCCACATGATGCGGCATGGCGGCGGGCGCATCGTCAACATCTCGTCCCGCGGCAGCTTCCGTGGCGAGCCGACCGCCGCCGCGTATGGCGTCAGCAAAGCCGGCTTGAACAGCCTGGGGCAATCGCTGGCGAAGCTGCTGGCGCCGCACAATATCTTCATCGGCACGGTAGCGCCCGGCTTCGTCGAGACCGATATGGCGGCGGAGCGCCTGGCGCAGCCGGACGGCGACAGCATCCGCCAGCAATCCCCGCTGGGGCGCGTCGCCAAACCCGAAGAAGTCGCCCATGCCGCGTTGTTCCTGGCATCTGAGGGCGCGGAGTTCACCACCGGCACCATCGTTGATGTCAATGGCGCGTCCTATCTGCGCAGCTAACGCCGCCGCATGATCGACAAGCTGGACTTGACGACGCCGCGCCTGCGCATCCGCCACTTCCGCCAGGCGGATAGCGACGACTGCTATCGCTTCCGGCGGGATGTCTTTGGCGCGCGGGAAGCGCCCGAAGCTGCCGAAAGCTGGCTAAGCTGGACCATCGCCAGCTACCGCGAATTGGCGCAGCTCAAGCAGCCGCCCTATGCCGATTATGCCCTTGAGCGGCGGGATGACGGCGTATTTGTCGGCGCGGTCGGCATTGTGCCGACGCTGACGCCTTGGGGCGCGCTCAACGGTGATGCCGCGGACGCTTTGCTCAGCCCCGAAGTTGGGCTGTTCTGGGGCATTTTGCCGGGCTATCGGCGGCGCGGTTATGCCAGCGAAGCCGCCGCCGCGCTTTGCGATTTTCTCTTTGAGCGCTTGCGGCTGCGCCAGGTCATCGCCACGACCGCCTTTGACAATGCCGCCTCCCAGCGCGTGATGCAAAAACTGGGCATGACGCTCCGGCGCAACCCGCTGCCGGAGCCAGCCTGGTGCCAAATTGTTGGCAAGCTGCGTAATCCCCGCTAGACTTGCGGCGGCCAGGTGGCGCATTGCGCTCAAAAGCCAAACTGCCTTTAGCGCTTAACAATTTGAGGCTGCGCCCTTATCATACAAGGACTAGCATCATTGCGCTCTGCCCTCAACACGGGGCGAGCGAGTTCGCATGTCAAACAATGGAGGGAAAAATGAAAAGCAAACTCTTTATCCTGGTGGCGCTGGCGATTTTTTGCCTGCTGGCTGGCAGCGCTGGCGCGCAGGACGACAGCTTCACCCTGACCATCATGCACACCAACGATGTGCATGGCGACCATGAGCCGCAGCGCAGTGGCGATGGCGGCGCCGCCCGCCTGGCGACTGTGGTCAAGCAGATTCGCGCGGAAGGCGGCAACAGCTTGCTGCTGGACGCTGGCGACCGCTTCACCGGTACGCTTTTCCATGTGCAATACCGCGGGCAGGACAGCGTCGAGATTATGAACGCCATGGGCTATGAGGCATTGGCGCTGGGCAATCACGAATTTGACGATGGCAGCGAAGTGCTTGCCGCGTTCATCAAGGGGCTGAACTTCCCGTCTTTGAGCGCCAATATCGATTTTAGCGCCGACCCGCTGCTGGCGGGCTTGGCCGAGCCGGCGGTCGTTCTCGAAGTCGGCGGCGAGCCTATCGGCATCATCGGCTTGACCGCGCCCGAGACCGAAATCCTGGCGAAACCCAGCAAAGAGCTGGTCTTCCATTACAACCTGGTAGAAATCACGCAGCAGCAGGTCGATGCTTTGACGGCGCAAGGCGTGAACAAGATTATCCTGCTCAGCCATATCGGCTACAGCGCAGATTTGGAAGTGGCGCAGGGCGTCAGCGGCGTTGACATTGTGGTCGGCGGGCATACCAACACCTTGCTCAGCAATACGTATGTCGATGCCCGCGGCGAATACCCGACAGTGCTGGAAAGCGCCAACGGCGAGCCCATCCTGGTTGTGCAAGCCGATACCAAGACCATCTATCTGGGGCGGCTGGATGTCGAGTTTGATGGCGCTGGACTGCTGACCGATTGGGACGGCGACACCATCCTGCTCAGCCGTTACATCAGCCCCGACCCGGATATGAGCGCGCTCATCGCGGAGCTGGCGGCACCGATTGCCGAGCTGCAGGCGCAGCCTGTGGGCGAGTCCGCGATTGCCCTCACTGGCACCAACCCGCGCCTCTGCCGCATTCAAGAATGCTTGCTGGGCGTGGTCATCACCGATGCCATTATGGAAAATACGGGCGTCGACATCGTGCTGCAAAATGGCGGCGGCATCCGCGCGGATATTGACGCCGGCGAAGTTACCCTGGGCGAGGTGCTGAATGTGCTGCCCTTCGGCAATTTGATCAGCACGCTGGAGCTGACGGGCGCTGATGTACTCGCCGCGCTGGAAAATGGCGTCAGCCAAGTGGAGCTGGACGCGGACGGCAACCCCATGGTGGATGGCGCGGCGGGGCGCTTCCCGCAGGTCGCGGGCATGCGTTATACCTTTGACGCCTCGCAGGAAGCGGGCGCCCGCATCGTCAGCGCGGAAGTGCTGCAAGATGGCGCCTATCAGGCGCTGGACATGGACGCGGTCTACCGCGTCGCCACCAACGACTATATGCGCGGCGGCGGCGATGGCTATGCGATTTTGGAAAGCAACGCCATCAATCCCTATGACCTGGGCAGCCCGCTGGACCAGGTGGTGGCGGATTATATCGCCGCCAACAGCCCGCTGCAGGCGGAGCTGCAAGGGCGCATCAGCCATCAAATGGGCTAATCGCAGGGGGACATGTTTGAAATCGCGCATTTCTGTACATCTACCTCAGCCCCTAGCCCCCTCTCCGAATCATCGGAGAGGGGGTATCACAAAAGAAGCAGTTAGGATTAGCTGTTCAGCATCAACCATATCACCAGAAAACACACAGCTTCAGCGACG
>JAJDWK010000063.1 GCA_022825675.1 Anaerolineae bacterium
TCCCGATGTGTGAAGGCTTTGCGGCGGGCGGTAAAGATGTTTGTCTATGTATGGAATCAACGCCAGCTATACAAGCAGAAGTACCCTGCTTATGATGCCCACCTCATTGACTTCCTATATCCACAACATTAGACACTCCCCGGATTGATACCCTAGCGCCCTTATCGAGGCTGGACTTGGCTGCCAAAACATACGCGCCTTGCATTTCCTGTTGCCCTGTCGGATGACCGCCAAGGGAGGCGGAACCATGCGCGGACGGGTCGTTCTCGGCATTGACCTGGGCACAACCGGCATGAAAGTGATCGCCGCCGCGGCGGAAGACGCGCGCGTGCTCGCCGCTGTTGGCGAAGCGGTCGAGAACTTCAGCCCCGCGCCGGGCTATCTGGAACAGGCGCCAGAAGCCTGGTGGCGCGCCCTCTGCCGTTTGACGCGGCGGCTGCTGCAAGAGCATGACATCCCCGCGGTCGCGGTCGCGGCGATTGGGCTTTCGGGACACATGCACTCGGTTGTGCCGCTGCGGGCGGACGGGACGCCTGCCCAGCGCTGCATCGTCTGGGCGGATACGCGCTCGCAGCGGCAGGCGGAAGCCATCGGCAAAACGGCAGCGCCGCTGTGGAACCCGGCAATCGCGCCCTACAGCCTCGCCAAAATCCTGTGGCTGCGCGAGCAAGCGCCAGCGGTATTTGCCGAGACCGCCCACTTTCTATTTTGCAAAGATTATCTGCGCTATCGGCTGACGGGCACGCTCGCCAGCGATTTTTCCGACGCTTCCGGCTCGCTGATTTGGGATTTCGCGGCGCGCGCCTGGGATGATGGCTTGCTGCGGCAGCTGGGGCTGGCGCGGGAGCTGCTGCCGCCAGTCTACCCATCAGCGGCGGCGGCGGGCACACTCACCGCCGCGGCCGCGCGGGAACTCGGCTTGCGGCGCGATGTCATCGTCGCCTGTGGCGGCGGGGATGCCGCCTGCGCCGTGGTGGGCGCGGGCATGCCCGGGCGCGATACCCTGATGATAAACGCCGGCACCGCTGTGCAAATCATCGAAATGCAGGCGGCGGCGCAGCCCTATGACCCGCGCGCGGGCGCGCGCTATCTCTTTGAGCTGGGGCTGGACGGACGCCGCTTCGCCATCGGCGCGCTGAACAGCGCCGGGCATTCGCTGGAATGGTGGCGGCAGCTGCTGGACCCGCGGCTGAGCTACGAGGGCTTCAACGCCCTGGCGGCGGCAGCGCCATCCACCGCGGAGGGACCGCTCTTCCTGCCCTATCTGCAGGGCACGGGCACACCCTTCCTGCGCGATGGACCCTTCGGCAGCTTCGTGCAGCTATCGGCAACTGCCGACAAAGCGGCGCTGACGCGGGCGGTTTTGGATGGCGTGGCATTTGGCATCAAACATTGCGCCGAGGCGCTGGTGGGGGAAGCGGCATTGCGACAGAAGGCGCTGCTCTTCACGGGCGGCTTGCCGAAAAATCCGCTGCTGCGCCAGATACTGGCGGATGTCTTCGGGCGGGAGATCCGCTACCGCGCTTTCACCGATATGTCGGCATTGGGGGCGGCGGCGCATGCGGCGGTGGCGGCGCGGCTGGCGGCGGATGCCCGCGGCTGGCTGGCGGATTTTGACTATGGCGAGCGGCAGCAGCCGCCGGACGCCGCGCAGACCGCCCGCTATGCCGAGATTTATGCCCGCTACAAACTGTGGGCGGGCAAGATCGCCGCGGCGTGAACGCCGCTATGCTGGCATCATGCCCCGCGGAATGCCCGTTCCAGTGCGGCGATATCCAGCTTTTTCATCTGCATGAAGGCGGCGGTTACACGGGCGACTGCCGCCGCGTCAGCGCTCGACAGCATCGCGTGCAGCTGGCTGGACGAAACCTGCCAGGAGACGCCGAAGCGGTCGGTCAGCCAGCCGCCGACGCTTTCCATGCCGCCGTTGCTGGTCAGCGCCTGCCAAAGCGCGTCAATCTCGGATTGCTCATCACAGTTGATGCAGAGCGACATCGAGGCGTTGGGCTGGAAGAAGGTGTTGCCATTCACGAGGGTGAAGCGCTGCCCCGCCAGCGTGAAGTCGGCGAACATAATGTCCTCCGGGCTGCCGGGTCCCGCTTCGCTGTAGTGGGTGATGCTGAGCACGCGGGAATCGGGCAGAAGCGAGGTATAGAACGCCAGCGCTTCTTCAATGTTGCCATTGAACCAGAGGTTGGTGACGATTTTCTGCATGGGAATGCTTCCTCTTTCAGTATCGATACAGTCGCCCCCCAAACAAACCCCTCCCCCAAAATGCGGGCGGGGCTTCTGCTCCCACAGAGTGCCCTGTTAGTCGCGGCCGCCGCCGCCAAATATCTGCAGCAGGAAGATGAAGATATTGATGAAATCCAGGTAGAGCGTCAGCGCGCCCATGATGCTGAACTTCAAAGTATCTTCCGAATCCACCTTCATCTTGCGCTGGGAGGCCATGCGCGCGATGCGCTGGGTATCCCAGGCGGTCAAACCTGTGAAGAGCAGCACGCCCACAATGCTAATCAGGAAATCTATCAGCGAGCTGCCGAGGAAGAGGTTGATGACGATGGCGATAATCAAGCCGAAAAGCCCCATCATCAGGTAGCTGCCCATCTTGGTGAGGTCGGTTTTGGTGGTCAGCCCATAGATGGTCATCGCGCCGAAAACGCCAGCGGTGCTGAGGAAGGCGGCGGCGATCGAACCCAGGGAAAAGACCAGGAACAGTATGGAAAATGTGAAGCCGGTCAAGGCGGAATAGGCGAAGAAGAGCATGCCCGCGGTCGTCGCCGAAATGCGGTTGATCGCCCAGCTCAAGCCGATGACGATGCCAAGCTGCGCAAAAATCGCCAGCATCATGATGCCCTGCGAGGGGATGAAGCCGCTGTTGCTGATGCCCAGGGCGACCGCCGCGGTAACCAGCAAGCCCATCGTCATCCAGCCGTAGACATTGCGCATCACCGCATTGAGCTGGATGCCCTCCAGCGGCTTGCCCGGCGCGTCAAATAGGACGCTGTTCTGTCTCATGTTCATGGCATATCCCTCCAAGAAGTGCCTGTCGGCGACTTTGATAGTGTGCGCTTGTCGCCTCCAGTATAACGAAAATTCGGCTGAATGGATGTGGGCGCTTCTTTGATTTTACGCGCTTCTAACACTCGCCAGGGTACATAAGCGCACCCCGCAGGCATTCATCGGATTGTTACGGTTATCAGCCCGGTTTTTTCACCATATCGATAGGGCGAGTTTTCACGATTATCCCGGGCGCGGAACCTCATCTTGATGGTCTGGCTTTCGACAAGCCCACATATATCGTAGGTAGCATATACACCGAAGTCCAACGAGGGCCAAGTTTCCATTGTGAAGATGCCGCCACTTATGTGAGGCGCTTGGGTAACGCGCCACTCCGCGATGTCAAACCACCCCGTAGGATAGGGGACAAACCCCGCCTCTATCCGTACCGGTTTATTCTTGCCAGTCCAGATGCGCATTGAATAGTCGCCAGCTACGGTCTTGGCGTTTATCCTAAATGTCACGCCAACACACTTTGAAGCGTTATAGCCTGTGCACTCGCCACTTTCCTCATGACATTCCTGATAGCCATTCCTGCCATACACAACGCTGTACAATGTGCGCAGCGCCGGCGGGGCGGGCAGCTTATCTTGAGCAAGCGCGGGCAGCGCGCAGAGGCTCATCAGCAGCAAAAGAGCAACTATTGGGAAAAATCTGGTCACAATCCGCGAAGGCAGTATCTGGATTTTGTTTGTGGAAAGCATCAAACTCCCTTTCGTTATGCGCATGCAAGCTAGAATGGCACATTGCCAGCAGGGCGAAACCTACGCTTCGCCTATGCTTAGTCGACGCTTCCCCTCCGCATTTCCCGCGCCTTTGGGCTGTTGATCTTGCGGCTTCGCGCTACACTCTCGGCAGCCGCCGGATGGAATACGCATGAGCGAGACAATACACATCGCCGCCTTTTACAAATTCCTGCCCCTGCCTGACTATCGCGAGCTGGCGGCGCCTATGCGCGCGCGCTGCCTGGCGCTGGCTTTGCGCGGCACCATATTGCTGGCGGAAGAGGGCATCAACGCCACTGTCGCCGGCGCGCCCAGCGCGGTGCGGGCTTTCCTGCAAGAATTGGGCGCGGACGCCCGCTTCGCCAATCTTGATATCCGCTTGACAGCTCACGCCGCCATGCCCTTCGGCAAAATGAAAGTGCGCCTCAAGCGGGAAATTGTCGCGCTCAAAGCGCCTGGCGTCACTCCTGCGGAAGGCGGCGGCAGTTATGTCGAGCCCGCTGATTGGAACCGCCTCATCACCCGCGCTGATGTTACGCTCATCGACGCGCGCAATGCCTACGAAGTCGCGCTGGGCAGCTTCCCGCAAGCGCTTGACCCCGGGACCGACGCCTTCCATCAACTGCCGCAGGCGCTCATACAGCGGCTGGACCCCGAAAAGCACAAAAAAGTCGCCATGTTCTGCACCGGCGGCATCCGCTGCGAGAAAGCCGCCGCCTATCTTTTAGGTTTGGGCTTTGAAGAGGTCTATCAACTGCGCGGCGGCATCCTGCATTATCTGGAGCAGGTTGAAGAGAAGGACTCGCTATGGCAGGGGGAATGCTTCGTTTTTGATGAGCGCGTTTCGCTCGACCACCGCTTGCGGAAGGGCAGCTTCCGCATCTGTGATGATTGCAAAGCCCAGGTGAAGCGGCCGGACGCCACTTGTCCCGGCTGCGGCTCCGCCAATTTGCTGTGAGTTGGGGGCAAGTAAGTTATGCGAAAATCGGCGTATTTTCCGCGGGTGATGCAGCGCCTTCATCCCAACGGGTAGGAGCGACCCGGTGGGTCGCCCATGAAGTCGATTGCAGGGGCGTTTCGCTGAAACGCCCAAGAGTCTTGGCAACAAGGGCGTCTCGGCGAGACGCCCTTGCATTTCCAATTACTTTGTTGGAATTACTTCTGCGCCTCAGTAAGTACAACAAAGTAATTGGAATTTGTAAGCGCGGAGATTCGACAAGGATTTTTACCACCGAGTACACCGAGATACACCGAGAAAAGCGTGAGAAAACCTCATAAAATCTTTACTCGGTGTGCTCAATTTTCCTCTGTGTTCTCGGTGCTAAGGGCTGTGCACCGACTGCTCAGTAACCATTAAATTGTCGCATTACTTACTTTCATTTGCTTCTGCAGTGAATCATAGTTTGATGCAATTGCCCTGCCCCTGCCGTTGGGATGTGGCATCAGCGCCTGCCGTAAACTGCTATACTTGGGCGCAATCCCCGCGCAGCGAAAGGCACATCGCGATGAAACTCATCATCGATACAGACGCCGGCGTCGATGACGCTCAAGCCATCCTGCTCGCCCTCGCCGACCCGGCGCTTGACCTGCTCGCCATCACCACCGTGACCGGCAATGTGCATATCCGCCAGGTCAACCCCAATGTGCTGACGATTCTCGAAATCATGGGGCGGGATGCGCCCGTCTACGCTGGCATCGAGCGCCCGCTGGTGCAGCCCTGGGAAGATGCCGCCGAGTTCCATGGCGGCGACGGCTTGGGCAACTTCCGCGGGCGCCCGCCGCTGCGCCGCGGCATTGAAGCGGAACACGCGGTGCTGGCGCTGCTGCGCCTGGCGCGGGAGTACGCGGGGGAGCTGACGCTGGTCGCCTTGGGTCCGCTGACGAATATCGCCGCCGCCATCCGCCTCGACCCGGAATTTCCCGCGCGCATCAAGGACTTTATCTTCATGGGCGGCACCATCGCCGCGCAAGGCAACACCCCAATCGTCACCGCCGAATACAATATATATACCGACCCCGAAGCCGCCTATATCACGCTGGAGGCTTTCCCACGCTCGACCATGCTCAGCTGGGAGACGACGGTCGCTCACGGCTTCGCCTGGCATAAGTTTGAGGCGCTCTGCGCTATCGACAGCGTTGCCGGGCGTTTCTTCCGCGCGATTTCTCAGGAGGCGGCGCAGCGCCTGCGCGCCGATTTCGGCAGCCCGGCTTATCTGTTGCCTGACCCGCTGGCGATGGCGATTGCGCTGCGCCCCGATATCATGCGCGAGAGCGCGGAGTACGCCGTCACTGTGGAGCTGAACGGGGCGAAAACGCGCGGGCAGACGGTCATCGATTATCTGGGGCGGTCGGGGCAGCCGCGGAATTGCCGTATCGTCACGAAGCTGGATATCGACAGCGTATACGCGCTATTTGTCCAGGCGCTGGCATAAGCGCGCCATGACCGAAATCGCCGATTTGCTCGCAAGCATCAGCGCTGAGCCCGCCTGCCAGCCGCAGGCGGTATACGCGCGGCTGACGCATTTGCTGCGGGCACCCGCCCCCGCCAACAGCTGCGCCCTCGCCGGCACAATCGGCGACGCCATCCGCGCCAGCGCGCAGGAGCTGGGGCTGCGCTGCGCGCCCATCGGCGCGACTGGCAACCTCGGCATCACCCTGGGCGCGGCCGACGCGCCGCTTGATGTGCTTATCAGCGCGCACATGGACCGCCCCTGCTTCCGTGTGCTCGCTGTTGAAGAGGCGACGCTCTATCCGCTATGCGCGATTCGCGTGCCGGGCGCGAGTTATTCCTGCGCTGGCAGCGCCCTGCGCTATGTTGATGGGCGCGTCCGCATCAGCGCCCGCGGCGTGATGCGCTTTGAAAAGCGGGACAGCGGCTATCGCATCAGCTTCCGCGCTGATGAGGGCGAGCTGCGGCGCGGTGACACCGTGATGATGCATGCCGCCCCGCAATTAAGCCGCGGGCAAATACTCGGCAGCGGCTTGGACAATGCCATCGGCGTCCTGCTGGCGCTGCTGACCGCGTATGCGCTTCAAAACTTCGCCAGCGAGCGCCTGGCAGGGCGCAGGCTTGTGTTCGCTTTCACCGACCAGGAAGAGGGACCGCCTTCGGGGCTTTTTGGTCAAGGCGCTGCCCGCCTCGCTCAGGCGCTGCCGCCGCCGCGGCTCGGCTTTTTTAACATTGACGGGCACAATGCCGATGCGGCGGCGGGGCATCAGCCGGGGGTTGGCGCGTCCCACGCCTTTGTTTCGGGCTATGGGCGCGGTTCGGTGGTGCCGCTGGAGTTCCAGGCGCTGGCGGAGGCGCTGGCGCGGCAGGTCAATCAATTGCGGGCAAATACCGTGCGCTTGAATTACAGCTATGTCTCGCGCAGCGATGACATGCTGCTGAGCGCCTGGGCGCGCTGTGCGGGTTTGAGCGGCGTCATCGTCACGAACGCGCATACAACCGAGGAGAGCGCGGCGCTGGGCGATATCGTCGCGGCGGCGCATTGGCTGCCGGCTTTTGTATTGTCGTCGCTGCTAAGGTAAAATCGACTACATTTTAATGGAGGCGCAAGAGTGCAAATTGAGCGAGTCTACTTAGGAGACTGTCGAGATGTTCTCAAAACACTGGAAGAACATTCTGTTTCTGCTTGTATAACCGACCCTCCATATAATTACGAGTTTATCGGACACAAATGGAATGACGAAGAAATAAAGCGGAGGACATGCCGAGCGCGAGCAAAAGATAGCAAAACACTTGTTAAGAACATTCCTTATGGCAGCGGATTGGCCGGCGGGGTCAGAAATGAGAGATGGTACAAACGAAATCGAGAGAATATTTTGCAGTACCAAAATTGGTGTTTGGAGTGGGGAAAGCAAGTCTTTCGCGTACTTAAGCCTGGTGGCATCGTCGCGGTATTTAATAGTTCAAGGACGGTAGCGCATGTACAGGTAGCTCTAGAGGGTGCGGGTTTTTATGCGCGAGATTGTCTAGTATATCGTCGCCCCAGTGGCATCCCGAAAGGGTTAAATCTACACGCTAAGTTGCTTCAGAAGGGATTTGAAAATCACGATCAGTGGCGAGGTTGGCACAGCTGCCTGCGGAATGAATGGGAAGCTATTTCGGTATTGCAAAAGCCACTCGAACAGAATTACCTGAACACATTCACGAAGTACGAAGTCGGTCTCTTTTACACAGAAAATTCAAATGGCTCGTTCCAATCGAATATTCTTGAAGGCATTCCAAGAGACTCAAGCGAGGACTTCAACATTCACTGCACAATAAAACCTCTTGCTTTAATGGAAAAGCTTATTGAAATGTTTGTTCCCCCATCAAGCGAACATATAGTGATAGATCCATTTGCTGGCTCAGGCACGACGTTGCTGGCTGCAAAGAATCTTGGAAGAAGCTACATTGGCATAGAAATTGTACCGGAATATGTCCAGATTATCGAAAGAAGACTGATGTTAAACGGTCATTCCCAATGCCGCGCTGAAAATCGTGCGCTAGCTATCGATGGACCGGAAAATCTCCCTTTATTCGATTGAGAAAAGCATATAGATTGAAGGCAGAATGATTCTTTATGAACATAAAACTTGCGTCATCTGTTAACACTTGCCAAGTTCCTGTATGACATGCCGCGATGGCCGCGGGCAAATTGTCATTTCTCAGAATCAAAAGAATAGGTTCAAATCCCAACTCGCGCAGTAAAGAACCATTAGAACGGAACTTCTTGAGGGTTCCCGAATCTCCTGAACCAATGCGATATTTTGTGTCGACCGCGTATCTACCAAATGTAAAATCGCATGGCTCATCGCTGCCTACTTGCAACGCTGGTCCATAATCGTCACGCGAATTCTCGAATACGCACGCCACTATTAATTGCCAACACATACCTAACTCTCGTCCCCAGTATTGTCGATTCTCCCTCTTGACTTCCGGAGTTAGGCCAAACACATCCATTAATACGTCATGGTCTTGATTTTCACTCTTATAAGACTTTTCGACAAACGACTTCTGGTAGCGCACAATAATCTCGCTTAGTCTTGCACCTAAAGCTGTGTAATTCTCTTCATTCAATTTCATTTGCTGACACCTATCAGTCCGAATACCTACTGAGTATAAATGCGGCTCAGAGATAATCCTATGTGAAATGAACTCACCATGTTCCAATTTGGAAGCATAAGAAAGCTTGCGCTACATTACTCCCATCTGACTAACTTTATCAAAGGAAAATCCCATGCCCACAGCCAGCCCCATGCGCCAGCAAATCGACACCTTGCCCGCTCTCATCCGCGCTATCGCCGCCCCTTTTGACGCCGCTGCCCGCCGCGCCTTCGACTTTGAAACCTGCGCCGCCGTCAAGCGCATCTACCTTGTCGGCTGCGGCGACAGCCATCACGCACCGGTGGGCGCGGAGCTCGCCTTCAAGCAATTGACCGGCGTACCGACACAGGCGCTCAGCTCACTGCCCTTCAGCCGCTATACCGCCGGCTACCTGCCGGCGACTGGTCCCAAGACCAATCTCGTCATCGGCGTATCGGTTTCGGGCAAGGTCAGCCGCACGATAGAAGCCTTGGCGCTGGCGAATCAAGCGGGGGCGAGCACCGTCGCCCTCACGGGCAATCCCGGCGGTCCCTTCGGGCAGACCGCCGGCACCGTCTTCGAGACTGCCGTGCCGCCGCTGCCCGATGAACTGGCGGGCATGACTGTGCCCGGCATCCGCTCCTACCTCGCTTCGCAGATTGCGCTTATCCTGGCGGCATTGCGCATCGCCGAAGTGCGCGGCGCGCTCAGCACCGCCGCCGCTGACGCCGAGCGCGCCCAACTGCGGGAGCTGGCGGATATCGTCGAAGAGACGATTCAACTCTGCGCACCGGTCGCCGAAGAACTGGCGGCGCGCTGGAAAACGGCGACCAGCTTTGAATTTGTCGGCGCGGGACCGCTCTATGGCACCGCCATGTTCAGCGCCGCCAAAGTGCTGGAAGCCAGCGGCGACCCCGCCCTCGCCCAGGATACGGAAGAATGGTCCCACCTGCAGTATTTCATCGCCGAAAGCGCCATCCCCACGATTTTGCTGTCGGCGAATGGCTTTGATGCCGACCGCATGGCGGAGGTGGCGCGCGCCGCCCAGTGCATCGGCAGGCCGCTGGCGCTGATTGCCAGCGAAGACGCGGTTGAGATTCGGCGCTATGTCGAGACCTTGCTGCCCATCCCGCGTCAAGTGCCCGAGCGTTATGCCAGCATCGTCTACAGCATCCCGGGCGAGCTGCTGGCGTCCGCCCGCGCCGAGACCGTTGGTTCCGCCTATTTTTGCAATTTTGAAGGCGGACGCAGCGTGGATTGGGCGGATGGCGCCAGCCGCATTTACGAAAGCCATGTATTATCAGAGTTGAAACGCTAGAAAATCGGGAGCTGACGGCAGATTGCGATGGAGTCGTACCAAGAAGATACCCAGCCCATCCGCGCCCGCGGCGCGCGCCGAGGGCGGGGCGGCTGCATAAGGCGGCTGCTCCTGCTGCTTTTGCTGCTGGCGCTGCTTGTTGGCGGTGCCGTGGTGGCGGATACTTATGGCATTGAGCTGCCATTCCTGGAGGATGCCGCTCCCGCCGCGCAGCGCAGCCTCGCCGACATGTTAGCCAATGTGGCGGATTGGGCGGCGGCGGCATCAACGGCGGTTGCGCCGGCGCAAGCGCCCACCGCTGCTGCTGATGATGGCGCTGCCAGCGTTGCCGCGCCCAGCGCCACTTGGACATCTCAGCCGACATTTACAGCGCTGCCATCCACCGCCACATGGACGCCGCCGCCATCAGCCACAACCCTCCCGCCCACTGCAACCTGGACGCCGCCGCCATCAGCCACGCCACTCCCGCCCAGCGCAACCTGGACGCCGCCGCCGACAGCCACGCCGCCCCCGCCGACAGCGACAGCGGTGCCGCCTTCGCCCAGCCCGGCGGCTGATGCTTGTTATGCGGGCGCGAGCGCCTGGACCCGCAGCGATATGAATGTGCGCGAGCGCCCGGCGACGAACGCGCCGCTGGCGGCGATCGCGCCGGCGGGCGAAAAGTATGCGGTGATAGAATCGCGCCAGGGCGAGCAATTCTGCTGGCTGCGCATCAGCCTGGGCTGGATGGCGAAGACCGCCTATGTCAGCGCCAGCGAGCCGCCGACAGCCGCGCCCGCGCCCCAAGAGCCGGCCGCCGCGCCCGCCGCTGGCGATAGCGGCGTCCAGCGGGCGCTGGCGACATTAGCCCAACTGACGGTCGCGGCGGAAAATCGCTGCGCGCCCTATGACAAGGATAGTCAGTATCCTTATCCACAATCGGTGGAGCCCCAGATCATCGCGCGCATGGGCGGCCGCGTCTATGGACCGTATACCGGCACGATATTCAACGACCGCTATGAAACCGATATTGAGCACATGGTGGCGACATCAGAAGCGCATGACAGCGGCTTGTGCGCCGCCAGCGTACAGACGCGCCGCAACTTCGCCCGCGACCTCTTGAACCTCACGCTGGCTGCGCCCAGCGTCAACCGCAATCAAAAGAGCGGCAAAGACTTCGCCGAATGGCAGCCGGCGCGTAATGTCTGCTGGTTCGCCGACCGCGTGATTCAAGTGAAAGCCAAATATGGCATGACTGTCGACAGCCGCGAAAAAGCCGCGCTGGAGAGCGCGCTGCGCGGCTGCGCATCGGTGGCGATGCAATAGCGCCCGCCCAAAGCATGAACGAGCCCAATTTCCTCGCCATCGGCAGCGTCATCATCGACGACATCGTCTATCCCGATGGCCGCACGAGCATGGGCGTGTTGGGCGGCGGCGGCACTCACGCCGCCTATGGCATGGCATTCGCCGGCGAGAAGCCCGCTGTCGTGGGCTTGGTCGGCGCTGATTTGCCAGCAGAAATCCGCGCCCGCCTGGAAGCGGATTTCGCGCCCGGCGGGCTGGTAGTCACGGCGCAGCCGCAGGTGCGCGGCTGGCAAATCTTCGAGTGGGATGGCAGGCGCAACGAAATCTTCCGCGTGGCGGTGGTGGCGCCTTTTATGCACCAGCCGCTGGCGGAAAGCGCGCGCGTCCCTTTCAAGCAGCCGCGCGGGCTGACATTGCTGCGGCAGCCGGACTATGTCGCTGGCTGGCGGGGGCGTTTCCCCGATGCGGCGCTGCTCTGGGAGCCGACGCGCGCTTTCATGCTCAGCGCGGACCGTGAGGCTTTCCGCGCGGGCATCGCCGCGGCGGATATCGTCTCGCCCAATTTGCACGAAGCGCAAGCGATGTACGGCATCGCGGATGCCCGCGAGCTCCTGCGCCGCCTGCTGGCGGATGGCGCGCCGATCGCCGCTCTGCGCATGGGCGAGGCGGGCTCGCTGGTGGCGCGGCGTGGCAGCGCGGCGGCATTCGCTATCCCCGCGCTGCCAGTGGCGGAAATCATCGACCAGACGGGCGCTGGCAACAGCTATTGCGGCGGCTTCCTCGTCGGCTTCTGCCGCGCTGGTGATCTGCTGACGGCGGGCGCCTATGGCGCTGCCGCCGCTTCGTTCACGCTGGAGGCGGTGGGCTGCCCGCGCCTGCCGCCGCGGCGGGCAGAGCAATGGCAGCGCCGCTTACAACAGGCGCTGCAAGGCGCGCGGGCGCTGGAATTATGAGCCGCCAGCCAAAGCCTGCCACCGAGCCGCAGAGGCACAGAGATTTTCTGATGCTTTACTCGGTGTATCTCGGTGAACTCGGCGGTAAAAATCACTGTCGAATCTTCGCCCGTACAATTTCTCATTACTTTGTGGAAACTACATAGAAAGGACGCACGATGCCCTATTTGATGGGACTGGACATCAGCACCACCAGCGCCAAAGCGCTGATACTTGACGAGACCGGCGCGGTCATCGCTGTCGCTGGCAGCCCGCAGCCAATCAGCCAGCCGCAGCCGCTTTGGAGCGAGCAGGACCCCGCCGATTGGTGGGCGGGCATGGCGGCGAGCATCCGCCAGGCGCTGGCGCAAGCGGGCTTGAGCGGCGCTGATATCGCCGCCATCGGCCTGACCGGGCAGATGCACGGCTTGGTCCTGCTGGATGCTGCGGGCGAAGTCCTGCGCCCGGCAATTTTGTGGAATGACCAGCGCACCAGCGCCCAATGCGACGAAATGACCGCCCGCGTCGGCGGCGAGCGCCTGCTGGCGCTGACGGGCAATCCCGCTCTCACCGGCTTCACCGCGCCCAAGCTGCTCTGGGTGCGCGCGCATGAGCCGGCGCTTTATGCGCGGACGCGGCAAATTTTGCTGCCCAAAGATTACATCCGCTACCAATTGACCGGCGCTTATGCGACTGACCTGGCGGGCGCGTCAGGCACATCGCTGCTGAATGTGGCGCGGCGCGCCTGGTCGTCAGAAGTCTTAAATGCGCTGGAAATCCCGCCGGAGTGGCTGCCGCCGGTGCATGAAGGCACGGCGGTCACGGCGGGCATCAGCGCCGCGGGCGCGGCATCCACCGGGCTGAAAATCGGCACGCCAGTGGTCGGCGGCGGCGGCGATCAAGCGGCGGGCGCTGTCGGCATGGGCTGCGTCCAGCCCAGCACCATCGGTGTTACCCTCGGCACTTCGGGCGTTGTTTTCGCCCCGCTGCGCCGCTATGCCTACGAAGCCGAGGGGCGCTTGCACGCTTTCTGCCACGCCCTGCCCGATACCTGGCACTTCATGGGCGTGATGCTCAGCGCGGCGGGCAGCCTGCAATGGTATAAAGACAGCTTCGCCGCCGATATCAGCTTCGAGAGCCTGCTGGAAGAAGCGGCGGACGCGCCGCCGGGCAGTGAGGGGCTGTTCTTCCTGCCCTATCTGACGGGCGAGCGCAGCCCCCACCCCGACCCGCTGGCGCGCGGCGCTTTCATCGGCTTGACCACCCGCCATCAGCGCGCCCACATGACGCGCGCCGTGCTGGAAGGCGTGGCATTTGGTTTGAAAGATTCCTTCACGCTCATCAAGCAGGCGGGTTTGCCCGCTGCCTACGAAGCGCGCATCAGCGGCGGCGGCGCAAAAAGCCCGGTCTGGCAGCAGATTCTGGCTGATGTGCTGGCGGCGCCGCTGGTGAATATCAACACAACGGAAGGCGGCGCCTTTGGCGCGGCGATACTGGCGGCGGTGGCGGCGGGCGCGTATGCCGATGTGCCCAGCGCCTGCGCGGCGATGATTCAAACCGGCGCTACCGTGGCGGTCAGCGCGGATGCGGAGCGCTATGCCGAGCGCTATCCGGTATATCGCGCGCTGTACCCGGCGCTGAAAGATATCTACCCGCGTTTATGAGCCGCTGCGCGGGCGCGCTTGTCACAGCCTTTTTACCACCGGGTCGCCCGTCTCGTGCCCATTTGCATGGATACGGCGGCAAATCCCGTGGGGAATCGCCACTCTCACAGCGCGTGAGTCAAGACCAGCACCCGCGTGGATGCCGGCAGGTCGTCCCGGCTTAACTCCACTTCCCAATCCGCTTGGAAATCGACCTCCGCCTCATCAAAATGGCTGAGAAAAGCGCTGATCCACTGCATATTGCGCGGCTTGTAACGCAAAGTGCGGAAGTGCATCGGGATGACGAGCTTGGGCTGCACTTTCTCGATGACCCGCTTCAAATCATCAAGGCGGATGGTCGGCACATCGCCCGCCAGCACCAGGAAGACATCGAGGTCGCGGAAGAAGGCATATTCTTCGGGCGTGAAGGGATTGCCGACATCGCCCATGTGCCCAATGCTGATGCCGTCCATCTCCCAGCGGTACATGGCGCATTTGTCGGGCTCATGCTCGGGGTGGTCGTACATCTCGGACGATTCAATCGCGCGGAAGCTGAGCCCCTTGCAGTCAATCGCGCCGCCTGCCCGCGCCACTTCCAGCATATTGATGCGCGCCGGGTCGCCGCCGATGAGGTCCGAGCGGTCGTGAAAGCTGTCGTTCAGCGACGAAGTTACCACAATATCAGGCTGGTCGGGAATCGGCTGATAGCCCGAGGTCTCGGGCGTGTAGGGGTCGGTGATGACCGTGCGCCCCGCGCTGTCGCTGACGAGGAATGCGGCGTGCCCGTACCATTTTATTTTCATGCGCTTACGCTCCCTTCACTGCGGGTATCACTTCTTCGGTGAACAGCCCGAGCACTTCCGGGTCGGGCGCGCCGATGATGTCAATCAGGAAATAATCACAGCCGGCCGCGACAAATGCCCGCATCTGCTCGGCGATCTGCTGCGGGCTGCCGACGAAAGCATTTTCCCGCGTCCATGTGTCACTGCGGGAGCTGCCACGGGCTTCGGCTTCCGCTTCTGTCCTGCCGATGGCGACGCGCCCAAACCAGCTGCAGCGCAACGTTGCCGGGTCGCGGCCGATCGCGTCCAGATGCCGCAGCAGGATATCCTGCCGCTGACGATAGCGCGGCAAAGGCGCGTCCGGGTAATTCCAGATATCGGCGTAGCGGGCGGCATGTTTCATCGTTGTGTAGCCGCCGCCGCCAACGAGGATGGGGATTGCCGGCTGCGGCTTGGGCTCGCACCAGGCATCAGCGATGCGGTAATGCCGCCCCTCATAGCTGGCTTTGCCCGGCTCTTGCCACATCTTTTTGAGGATGATGAGCGTCTCTTCCAATTGCTGGACGCGCAGCCGCGGCTCGGGATAGGGGAAGTTGTAGGCGCGGTATTCGTCTTCTTTCCAGCCAGCGCCGATGCCCATCACAAAACGCCCGCCCGATAAGTTCTGCAATGTCGCCGACATCAGCGCCAGCAGCGCCGGGTTGCGATAGCTCTGCCCCAAGACGATAGGTCCCACCTCGAAATCGGGGTAGCGTGCCGCCAGGTAGCTGAGCACCGTCCAGGCTTCGTAAGTGGGCGCGCCTTGCCAAAAGAAGTGGTCGGTCATCCAAATGCTGCGGAAGCTGCCTTTTAGCTGCGGCAGAGTCGCGTCCAGGTCGGTCAGGAAGCCTTCGTTGCGCCCCTTGGGCGGTCCCGCCAGCAAGCCTAAGCCAAAGTCCACCATAGTCTCTCTCCTGATTGCGCGCCCGTCCGCCAGATGCCGCTTATTGTAGCGCCTTTCGCGGCAAAACTCCGCCCAATATATGCCCGCCGGCAGGCGCAATTGCATCTGATGAGTATTCACCACAAAGTAAAGCGTCAGAAAATTTCTGTGCCTCTATGTCTCAGTACATGCAAGTAAGTTATGCGAAAATAGAATGGCTTCATTGCCGCATTTGAAAGCGCCAACCCGCGACCGAAAATCCACCGCGAATTAGCATATATGTTCTATTCTGCTGGCGTATTAGGAAGAGATGCCCATGCGCGCGCGGATACCAAGCCGTTGACGCCAGCAGCCGGACGGCGAGTTATGGGGATCTCTTTCCTGATTTTTGCCCAATTGCTAGCGGAGATGAGCCTTGCCGATGCCCTTGACCGACGCGCTGGATGCCAAAATCCAGGCGCTGAACCTGCTGGACCGTCACGGCGGCGATATCGAACGGGTGAGCGGGGCGCTGGAGCTGCCGCCGGCGACCTTAAAGCGCTGGCAAGCTGACGAAAAAACCCTGCGCCGCCAGTATCGACAGCGGCAGCGGCGCGCCCGTGCCCGCCTGGCGGCTGATTTGCAGCTGGAGCTGCTGGAGCGCAGCCGCGCCATCGCCCAGCGGCTGGATGAAGACACCCTGGCGAAAGCGCCTTTGAACCAACTGGCGTCCGCGCTGGGGGCGCTGATAAATCACGCGTTGAAACTGGAGGAGGCGATCGAAGACAGTGATGAAGCCGAAGAGCGTAGCATCCGATTCCAACACTTCTATGATGGTCAACTTCACGAGGCTCCACCCTGGGCAGGAGCGAGTGCTCGACAGCTCGACGCGCTTCAAAGTAGTCGCCTGCGGCCGCCGCTGGGGCAAGACCGAGCTGGGCAAAACGGCGATCGTGCAAGCGGCGCTGCAGCGCCGGCAGCAGACCTGGTGGCTGGCGCCGACCTATCTGATGGCGAGCCAAGTCTGGCGCGATGTAAAGACGAGCCTGCGCCAACTGCGCGGCTTGGAAATCAGCGAGAGCGAGCGGCGGCTGGACCTGCCTGACGGCGGCATGATCGCCGTGCGCAGCGCGCATAATCCCGATTCTTTGCGCGGTGCCGGCTTGGACCTGGCGGTGCTGGACGAAGCCGCCTACATCGACAGGCGCGTCTGGGCGGAAATTGTGCGCCCGATGCTGGCGACCAGCCGCGGCGGCGCCCTCTTCCTCAGCACGCCTTTTGGGCGCAACTGGTTCTGGGAGCTCTTCCGCATCGGCATGCTTGATGACGAAGACGAATGGCAGTCCTTCCACTTCGCCACCGCCAGCAACCCCCTCATCCAGCGGGAAGAACTGGCGAGCATCAAACGGCGGACGAGCGAACACATCTGGCGCAGCGAATACCTGGCGGAGTTCAGCGATGGGGGCGGGCAGGTCTTCCGCCGCTTGCGGGAAGCCGTCCACCCGCGGCGAATCAGCGCGCCGCAAGCGGGGCATGACTATGTCTTCGGCGTGGATTGGGGGCGCAGCCAGGATTATACCGCCATCGCCGTCATCGACGCGGGCGAGCGGCGACTGGTGGCGCTGGACCGCTTCAATCAAATCGGCTGGCACTTGCAGCGGGGGCGGCTGCTGGCGCTGGCGGCGCGCTGGCGCCCGCGCGTCATCTGGGCGGAAGCCAACAGCATCGGCGAGCCCAATATCGAGGCGCTGCAGCGCGAAGGCTTGCCGCTGCGCCCCTTCCTCACCACTTTCAAAAGCAAAGGTCCGCTGATAGAAGCGCTGGCGCTGGCGATTGAGCGCGGGCAGTTGGACTTGCTGGATGACCCCGCGCTTTTGGGCGAGCTGGCGAGTTATACGATGACGCCGCTGGCTGGCGGCGGCTATCGCTACAGCGCGCCGCCAGGCATGCACGATGACACTGTCATCGCCGCCGCGCTCGCCTGGCATGCCCTGCAATATGGCGGCGCGCTCTTCGACTTTGTCTAGAAGTAGACTTCAGTTTGCGCTATTTTCTATCTGCCCGTTGACGACGCGATAACGGGCGCAGCGCCGTAAAAATTCGGCGCTGAAGACCGCCATATCGGTGGTGGTTATCAAGGTCTGCGCGGCGCCATCCAGCCGCCCCAGCAGGTAGCCGCGGCGCGCGCTGTCCAACTCCGCCACCACATCATCCAGCAGGAAAAGCGGGTACTCGCCCAGCTGGCGGCGCATCCACTCCAGCTCGGCGAATTTCAGCGCCAGCACGACGGTGCGCGCCTGCCCGCGGCTGCCATACAAGCCACAATCGCGCCCGTTTATCAGCAGGCGCAGCTCATCGCGGTGTGGACCCGTCACGGTGATGCCGCGGGCGATGGCTTCGGCGCGCCCTTCGTCCAGGCGGGCGCGGAATTGCGGCTCAATCGCTTCGGCGCTGAGCTGGCGGTTCTTGTCCAAACCCAGCACCTCGAAGGAAAGCTGCCCATTGCCATCAGCCGCGGGCAGGATGTTGGGCTGATACTGCAGGCGGAGGCTTTCGCGCTCGCCAGAGAGTTCCTGATGCCGGTCGCGCGCCAGCAGCTCCAGCTCCCGCAGGAAGCGCTGCCGCCCGGCGATGATGACGGCGCCGCAGCGCGCCAGGCGCTCGTCCCAATACTCCAGCTCGACCGCGCCGGCGCGCCTGCCCGCGATGCGCTTGAGCAGGGCGTTGCGCTGTGGCAGCAGCTTTTCGTATTCCGCCAGCGCCTGGGCATAGTCGCGGTCCACCTGCCCCAGCGTTACATTCAAAAAACGCCGCCGATGCCCCGGCGCGCCCTCCACCAGCGACAAATCCTGCGGCAAAAAGAGCACCACCGCCAGCAAGCCGGTAACATCCATCACCCGCTTTTCGACATTGTTGAGCTTGACAGTTTTTTTGAAGCGCGGCGCGCCGCCGCTTTTGTCCAGCATCAAGGTAACATCGAGGCGGCGGAAGCTCTCGCCGTCCAGCTCGGCGGAGAGGCGCGCGAAGGGAATCGGGTCATCGGCGGCGCGCCAATGTATCAGCTGGCGGTCGCTGCTGGTATAGGGCGAGCTGGATGTCGAGAGGTAATACAGCGCTTCCAGGGCGCTGGTTTTGCCCTGGGCATTTTCGCCATGCAAAACGATGGGGCGGTCGGCTGGCAAGCTCAGCTCCAGCCGCGCGTAATTGCGGAAATTTGTCAGCGACAGGTGCCTGATGCGCATCGCGCCCCTCCCGCCGCTGATTGTACTCCGCCCGCGCCTGATGGCTAGGGGCGGGGCAATGCGCAGCGCCGCCGCTTTCTGCTACAATGACGGCATGGTTGCGATTGGGCGCGAGCTTACCCCAGGCGATGCAAAAAACTGCTGAGCAAAATGCGGCGCTGCCGCTCAAACTGCTGGGCTTGGCGCTGCTGGCGGTGCTCTTCCTCGCGGGGACGGGCTATCAGGCGCTGCAATCGGGGCTGGAATACCGCCTGGTGCTCGGCGTTTTCGCCACCCGTTTCCTCGGCATTTTTATCGAAGCGGTGCCCTTTCTGCTTTTGGGCTCGCTCACCTCGGGCTTGATAGAAACTTTTGTCAAAGCCGATGACATTCTGCGCTTTCTGCCGCGCAATCGGCTGGGCGCGACTGTGGGCGGCGCTTTCCTCGGCTTGATATTCCCCGTCTGCGAATGCGGGGTGGTGCCAGTAACGCGGCGGCTTTTCAGCAAAGGTTTGCCCGTTTCCATGGGCATCGCCTTTTTGCTGGCGGCGCCCTTTATGAACCCCATCGTCTTCGCCAGCACCTATATCGCCTTTGGCATCGGTCCCGTTTTTATCGGGCGTCTTGTCATCACCATCGCCGTTGCCGTTTTTGTCGGCTTGGTGATTGGCGGGCTGGCAAGCCCGCGCGCGGTGCTGAAGCCGATTGCCTTGGGCGCGGCCGGGCACAGCCACGATCATGCCCAGGGCTCGGCGCGCGAGCGGCTGCTGCAAGCGCTGCAAATCGCCAGCGACGAATTCTTCGAGATGGGGCGCTTCCTCATCATGGGCTCGGCATTGGCGGCGCTGCTGCAAACTTTGGTGCCGCAGGAAAGCCTGCTGGCGCTGGGCACCGGTCCCGTGCTGTCAGTTGTTTTTATGCAAATTCTCGCCTATATGCTCAGCGTCTGTTCGACTGTTGACAGCTTCCTGGCGCTGGCATTTGTCAACACCTTCACCACCGGCGCCATCGTCAGCTTTCTCAGCTTCGGTCCGATGGTGGACATCAAAAGCACTTTGATGTTCGCTGGCGTTTTCCGCCGGCGCATCGTTCTGTATCTCATCCTGCTGCCCTTCGCGCTTAACCTGCTGGCGGGCGTGCTGATTAATGCCGCGCTGGGCACCTAGGAATTCGGAAGAGATTGTATGAGCGCAACCGCGAGCCATCACCATCAGCATCATGAGCATGACTGCCATGACCACGAACATGAGCATCATCACCACCATCATCACGAAGAAGGCGGCATGGGCGCATGGGTCGCGCCGGCGAAGGCGCTGTTGCTGCTGGGCATGGGGCTGTATCTGGCGCTGTTGATAGCCAGCGGCAATTTGACCAACTACATCAACCTGCGTTTCGCCTGGCTGGCGTATATCGGCGCGGCGATATTTCTGATTTTGGGGCTGGTCAGCGCTTATAGCCTGCTGCGCCCGCCCGCGCATAGCCACGCCCATTATCGCATCGGCTGGGATGTTCTGCTCATCATCGCCTTCCCGCTGCTGCTCGCCCTGTTTCTGCCTTCCCGCGCCCTGGGGGTGGAGGCGATAAATGGCGGCGTCAGCTTGCGCCCGGTGGGCGCGCCCGCCGCTTTCAGCCGCAGCCCGCTGGACCGCAATGTGCTCGATTGGCTGCGGGAATTTGACCGCGCCGCCCCCGTCACCTTCAACGGCGCGCCCGCCGATGTCAGCGGCTTTGTCTATCGCGAGCCGAGCTTCGCGCCCGAAGAATTTATGCTCTCCCGCTTCACGATGAGCTGCTGCGTCGCCGATGCTTTCCCCATCGGCATGCCGGCGCGCGCCGATGCCGCCGCTGAGTATGCAACCGGCGCTTGGCTGCGCGTACGCGGCGAGCTGCGCGCCAGCGCATTTGACGGCGAGCTGCTGCCCGTGCTGCTGGCGCATACATTGGAGGCAATTGATGAACCCGCGCAGCCCTATCTGTATCCCTAGCCCCGCAGGCAGCGCGCCATGAAAGCCGACAAGCTCGATTTCGCCGTGTTTCTCATTGTCACGCTCTGCCTGCTGGGGGTGGCGGCGGGCGCATTTTTGGGCGACCCCGCCCGCCAGCCGCGGCGTGTCGGCTACCTGTATCCCGCGTCGGGCGCGCTGCAGAATGTCTGGCAAGCTGATATTCACAACCCCGGCGCACAAGAGCAGTTGACTTTCAGCGACTATGGCGTCTACGACTTCGATTTCAGCCACGATGGCCGCTGGCTGGCATTTGCCGACCGCAGCGCCAGCGGCAGCGTGACCCTGCGCCTGCTGGAGCTGCCGACGCGCCAGCTCCGCGATTTGCTCGATTGCGTCGCCGCTGATGCCTATTGCACGACGCCCGTCTTCAGCCCCGATGGCAAATGGCTCGCCTATCAACGGTCAGAAGCCAGCGGCGTCAGCTATGGCATCGCGCGCATCTGGCTGATCGATATGTCCAGCATCGGCTACGAGACTCAGCCCCTCATCGCCGATTCCCAAGTTGTCGGGCACAGCCCCGTCTGGTCGGGCGACAGCCAGACAGTCGCCTTCTATTCTGGCGACCGCCTGCAGCCGGGCATTCTTGTCTATGACATCATCCCGCGTGAAGAAGACGCTGCCCAACTGCGCTTCATCCCGACTTCGCATGGCACCATGGGCACTTTGTCGCCGGACGGGCGGCGGCTCATCTTCCCCGAAGTGGCGCGCCGCGGCGAACAATTTTTCACGCATTTGCAGCTGGCAGATTTGGCGAATAAAGAATTCGCCGCCTACACCGATCCGCAGGGTCCCACCGATGATGGCGGCGCGCAATGGAGCCCCGATGGCGCGCTGGTCGCCTTCTCCCGCCGCTATCTGGACGAGCGCTGGACGCCCGGCAGCCAGCTCTACCTGCGCCCGCTGGGCGGCGGCGAGCAGGACTTAACTCCTGTCGCCTATGACTCGCGCTATAACAGCTCCTACGCCCGCTGGAACGCGGCGAGCGATATGCTGGTGATGCAGCGCTTCCCGCTGCTGGATGAGAGCGGCGTCAGCAATCCGCGCGCCGCCCCCGAGGTCTGGGCGCATGACCTGAGGACCGGCGCGAGCTGGCGCATCAGCCAAGACGCCTACCTGCCGCAGTGGGTCGCTGGTTAGATTCTGCGGAGATTCGACAGGAATTGCTACCACCGAGTACACCGAGAAAAGCATGAGAAAATCTCTGTGCCTCAGTAAGTACAAGTAAGTCATGCGAAATCGCGCCTCAAGCCCCCATCCCCCAGCCCCTTCCCCCAAAATGAGGGAAGGGGAGAATCCCCAGTGATTACAAGGGTTTTAAGCCCCTCCCTCTTCATGGGGGAGGGGTTTGGGGTGGGGGAATATGTGGAATTCTGTTGCATAATTAACTTGTACTTACTTCTGTGCCTCAGTAAGTACAAGTAAGTCATGCGAAAACAAAATGACCTTCGTCCTAGTATCTCATACCCACACAACATCCCAAGCCGTAGGGGCGAGCCTTGGCTCGCCCCTACATTTCCAATTACTTTGTTGCAAGTACATCTGTGTCTATGTGGCTCTGTTGCAACGACGGGCGACCCACCGGGTCGCCCTTACCGTTGGGATGAATGCGGACGACACCATTCTTGCGAATGTTGTTCTTTGTCGCATTACTTACTTGCGCTTACATGTGTCCCGTTTGCTGGCAGAACTGTATCCCCGATAATCGCCGCTCCCGGTTTTGCTTCTCCCCAATAGCCAGCTGCGATTTGATGACGCCGCGTGAGCAAATGGTCACCTCTGATAGAATATATGTTCTATGCTGTGGCAATCGAAATCACGAGCGAGAGGGACTGCCATGGCTTGGACGAGCCCGAAGACCTGGTCGAGCGAACCGCTGACTTCGCTGGACCTCAACACCTATATGCGCGACAATCAAAATTATCTCAAAGACCGCCTCGATAGCAGCGTCAGCACCATCGTCAGCGGCGCCATCCCGCTGACCACCACCTCGACCGCCTTTGTTGATATCGAGCCCTCGCGGCTCTCCCTGCAGCTGCGCACACACGGCGGCGAGGTGCTGCTGGGCTTCACGGGCACGGTCGAATGCCGCCAGCTCAGCAATTCGGTCTATTTTAATGTCGCGGTGGATGGCGTCGATTATTTCGCCGATGACGGCGTTACCAGCCTGCGCATCGACCACGCGACCACCCGCCGCCACAAGCCGCTCTCCTTTGTGCTGCTCATCCCCGGTTTGAGCGCCGGGCAGCACCGCTTCACGCTGCGCTGGAAAGTCTCCAACGGCAATACCGCCACCATAAATGTGACCGAGCTGCATCCGCAATTTTGGGCGAAGGAGGTCTAGGCGATGGAAATCAAAATCGGGGCGGCGCTGGAGCCGCGGCTGCTGGATATTGTCGCCCGCGGCGCGCTGGGCGGGGCGACTGTCGGCGTGTCCATCTGCGAGGGCATGTCGCGGGTGCATCTGCCCAATGGCAACCCGCCCGAACAGCAGCGCGCCAGCGACCTGCTCAACAATTTTGGCGCGCTCACGCTGATGCTGGAGCGGGCGCCCGCTGCCGCTGGCAGCCCCTATAGTATCCGCGTGAGCGGCGGCTTCTTCGCGGTGGCGGAGCCGCTTGCCTATGCCCTGCTGCGCGCGGACGCTGTCGTCGCCAGCGGGCGCGCCGAGCTGTCAGCCGGGCTGTTGGCGCTTGATTTTTCCCGGCAAGACGCGGGCGAATACGAGCTGCTGGTCTATCGCCTGCGTGACAGCTTCGCCAGCGGCATAATGCGGCTGCGCATCAGCGCCGCTTGAACGCTCACAGAAAATCCACAATTCCGCAGGACAAATTTGTAATGCCAAATGCCAAAGGAGGCGAGATGATGGACTTTGAGCAGGGATTTCAGGTGTTGATTCTGGCGGTGGTGGTCTTGGTCTATTGGTGGTCCTACCGCAGCTTCCCGCCGGGCGAAACCGCCAAGTTGATCGAGCGCCTGGGCGAAGTCAGCCAGCGCACCGAAAGCCGCTTGGACGACCTGCTGGTGGAAATCGCGCGGCTGCTCAACGCGTTGCGGCAGCCGCCAGAAGCGGAAGCTGGCGATACGCCGGTCGAAACCGCAACGGAATAAATAGGCAGGGGCGACCCAGCAGGTCGCCCTCTCGAACCAAGAGGTAAGGCTTGTCCGCTACTGCCCTAACATACAAGGATGGCTAGCGCTCCATCTGGTCGGCGATTCGTTGCTTGTACCAGTCATCGCAAATCACATATACTGTGGTGAAGAAGGTGTCTAAATCCATGAGTAAGCACCTTACCGGCCCGTTTGGCACTTGCTCTAAAGTAGCACTTTCTTCCTATTTGCATCTGCCAATCGAGAACCAGTAGCGGACAAGCCTTACAGATTCTCATTATTTTGTTGCATTTACTGAGATATTTGTTTGACTTATGCAGCCAGCAGGGCATGCAAATTGGCAATTTCCCATAAGCGACCAGCGGCGCAAATCAAGCAATAACTCGGTGTGCTCGGTAGCAAATCCAACAAAGGCGGCATCGCCATGAACTACCAGGCGCGGCAGGACAAGCTCTATGCGCTGATGCGCGCCGCCGGGCTGGACGCGCTCGCGCTCATCCCGGGAGCCAACCACCGCTACCTCAGCGGCGCCCAGCATTATGTGCTCGAGCGCCCCATCGTCACCTTTTACGCGCCGGGGCAAGCGCCGCTCGCCGTCATCCCGCAGTTGGAAATCCCGCTGTTTCAGCGGCATCAAGCGCCGCCGCGGCTCTTCCCCTACACGGACGCGGCGGGCTATCAAGCCGCTTTCCGCGCCGCGCTGGCGCAGCTTGGGACGCGGGGCAAAACCATCGGCGTTGAGGGCTTACGCCTGCGTTTCTTTGAGGGCGAGGCGATCCGTCAAGCCGCGCCAGGGGCGCGCGTTGTTGATGCCAGCGCGGCTTTGGCGCGGCTGCGCCTGCAGAAAGAGCCGGCGGAAATCGACTGCCTGCGCCGCGCCATCGCCATTTCCGAAGCGGCGCTGCACGAGACTTTCGCCGCCGTGCGCATCGGCATGAGCGAGATTGAACTGGCGCAGATATTGGAAACGCGCATCAAAGCGCTGGGCGGGCACGGGCTCGCCTTCGGCACAATCCTGCACGCCGGCGGCAACAGCGCGCTGCCGCATTCGGCGCCGCTGCCCTACCGCATCCAGCATGGCGACCCGCTGCTTGTCGATTTCGGCGCGACCTATCAAGGCTATTGCGCCGATATCACGCGCACAGTATTTGTCGGCGCGGTCAGCCCCGCCCAGCGTGATTTGTACGACATTGTGCTCGCCGCCAATGCCGCCGCCCGCGCCGCCGCCCGCCCCGGCCTGCCTGCGGAAGCGCTTGATATCGCCGCGCGCCAGGTATTTGTTGATGCTGGCTGCGCCCAACTGCTGCGCCACCGCACCGGGCATGGCATCGGCTTGGAAGCGCATGAAGCGCCCTATATTGTGCGCGGCAACCAGCGCCTGCTGGCGCCAGGCATGGTATTCACAGTTGAGCCCGGTGCCTATCGCCTCGGCGAAATTGGCGTACGCATCGAAGATAATCTGCTCATCACGGAGGCTGGCGCCGAAAGCCTGACCAGCTTCCCGCGGGAGCTGCTGGTGATATAAAGCTCGCTCAGCCTTTGACGGCGCCGGCGGTCAAACCGCGGGTGATGAAGCGCTCCAGCAGCAAGCCCATGACTATCACTGGCACCACCGCCATCAGCGTCAAGGCGCTGATGAACCACCACTCAATGCCGCGGGTATTGTTCTGCCCGGCGATCAAAACCGGCATGGTGATGGCGCGGAAGTTCGTCAGCATCAAGGCGAAGAGGTATTCGTTCCAAGCGAAGATGAAAGAGAATATCGCCACCGCCACCAAGCCCGGCGCGCTCAAAGGCAGCACGATGCGCAGGAAAGCCTGCCAGCGGGTCGCGCCATCGACGCGGGCGCTCTCTTCCAAATCTACCGGCAAGCCGTTGAAGAAATCGCGCATAATCCAGACGGCGAAGGGGATGTTAAACATCGTGTAGGCGAGGATTAGCCCGGCGTAAGTATCGATTAAGCCGAAGCTGTTATACAGCAGCACAAAAGGCACGATGAATATCGCCGGCGGCAGAAAGCGCTGGGAGATAATCCAGAAGGCGATATTGTCGTTATCCCAGCCCAGCCGCCCCCAATAATAGCGGAAGCGCGACAAGCCATAGCCCGCCATCGCGCCGATGATGACCGACAGGATTGTGCTGCCAACCGCCGAAACCAAACTGTTGCGAAAGTGGCGCTCGGTGGATTCCCGCTGGCTGCCAAACATTTCTTGCCAGTGGTCGGGGATGGGCTGGAAATCGACATACGGCATGTAATTGGGACCGCGGCTGACATCAATCGGCCGCTTGACCGAAGTGGTCGCCAGCCAATAAAAGGGGAAGAGCACAATAAAACACCAGAAGGCGACAATGCCATAGAGCAGCACCGACTGCCAGAGCGGGCGGCGGCTGCGGCGGCGCAGCCAGCTTCTGCCTTTGCTTTTCATGCGCTTCTCGCCCGGCCTTGCGCCAGACGCCGCCCCGCCATCAAAAACAGGGTCGCAAAAAGTATCACCAATATCAGCAGGATGTAGGCGATGGCGCTGGCATAGCCATAATTGCCGTTGCTCAAGGCTTGCTCAAAGATATACAGGGTCAAGGATTCGGTTGCCGAGCCGGGACCGCCGCCCGTGGTAACCACCACGACATCGATTATTTTGAAGATTTCCAGCCCGCGGATGAGGATGACCGTCAGCGAAATCGGCAGCAGGATGGGCAGGGTAACGCGCCAGAATATCTGCAGGACATTGGCGCCATCCACCCGCGCCGCTTCATAGATGTCTTCGGGTATAGCCTGCATGCCTGCCAGCAAAATCAGTGTCATGAAGGGAATCCACTGCCAGGCGTCGATGATGATAATGGCGACTGGCGCCCAGCCGGTGTCGGTGAACCAGGGCACAGAGATGCCGCGCTCCATGCCCAGCGCTTTGCCGAACTCGCGCAGGAAATGCGCCAATGGCGAGCGCAGGGGGTTGGAATCAAAGAACATGCGCCCGGTGTAGGCGGCGGCGACGGGCGTCATCATCATCGGCATCAAAAATATGACACGCGCGAGGTTGCGCCCGCGGAAGGGCTGGTTGAGCACGGTCGCCAGCGCCAAGCCGATGACATATTGCGCGGTGACGCCGACGAAGACATACATCATCGTATTGCGCACGGTGCTGTGCAAGCGCCCGTCGCCCAGCAGGCGCTGGTAATTGCGCCCGGTCAGCTCAAAGCCCAAGCCGAGGAAGCCGACGCCGTCGCTGATGCCCTCGGCGGCGGCTTGGCGGGCGATTGTCGAGCCGCCGCGCTGCATATCGGTGAAGCTGATGCCCAGCGACCACAGCAGCGGGAATATCGAAAGCGCCAGCAGGATAAACACAGCGGGGCTGAGGAAGACCCGCTTCATGAGTCTGTCTTCGCGGATGGTGTGCAAGGTTTGTCCCTCAGTGCCCCCGAATCATCAGGGAGAAGCTAGTCCGCCGGCGCATTAGACTTTCCCATTTCCAAGAGCGCGAGACGCTGCCTTATGCAATCCAGTACAAAATCTGTGTTGTGGATGACTTCGGCATTGAGAAACCTGAGCATGGTCAACCCTCTATGTTCAAGAAAGGTCTGCCGCGCTTCATCATATTCGATTGCTTCGCTTGTGTCGTGACTGGAGCCATCTACCTCGATAACCAGCCGCGCCTCACGGCAATAGAAATCTACAATAAAGCGATCAATAGAATGCTGGCGGCGAAACTTAAACCCCCTGACCTGCTTGTTGCGCAGCTTGCTCCATAAAATTTTTTCGGCAGTGGTTGGCTGCTTGCGCATGCGGCGGGCGCGCAACTTGATATCGGCGTATACTTCGCGGTTTGTTGCAGTAGATACCCAGGATTTGCCCGTGCTTTTCTTCATCCTACCCCATCCCCGGCCCTTCCCCGTATCAACGGGGAAGGGTAACTCGTCGCTGAATCTGTGTGTTTGTTGGTGATATGTATGCTACTGAACAGCTAAGCCTAACTGCTTCTTTTGCGATTCCCCCTCTCCGATGATTCGGAGAGGGGGCTAGGGGCTGAGGTAGATGTACAGAAACGCGCGAT
>JAJDWK010000055.1 GCA_022825675.1 Anaerolineae bacterium
TTCGACGCAGAAGCGCTCAAAACCAGCGCCGGAGCCGATGGAGGCGATGGACGGGGCGACGCCGCCGGCATCCGTCCACAGTTCCGCCATGCGCTCGCTGAGCGGGAAGACGGTGGAGCTGCCGGCGGTGATGATTTCGCCTTCGGTGTATTCCAGCGGGTCAACAGCGGGCAGGTGAACTTCGTTTGCCGTCACGAGCGGCAAAGCCAAGAGCAGTACCATCAACAGCGAAACTAGACCTGTTCTCTGCATGGGTATATCCCTCTCCTTTAGTTATGGGATGTACGGAAATGGTGGCGTATCCACCGCGGATAATGGTAGCAGCGCAGTGTTAATGCAAAGCTGGCTTACATTAAGCGCATGCTATGGAATGGTTAAAGCTGGCCGCTGACTGGGTTATAAAGCGCTTTATTAGCCGCTGATGCCATTGGTGGAGGGGGCGTCTCGCCACTCTCCGCTTGTTGTCCAATCCGCCAGCAGGCGCTACACTCTAGCAGCATCCGCCACGCCAAGCGCCAGGTCCAGCCGCGATGATACAGTATTTTCAGCGCCGCCTCTTGCAAGCGATACCGACATTCTTCGGCGTTACCATCCTGTCCTATTTGATTATCCTCTCCGCCCCGGGCGACCCGGTGGCGATGATAACCTGGGGACCCGACCTCAATTCCGAAGCCAACGACGCCATGCGCCGCCAGCTGGGCTTGGACCAGCCGCCGCCGCTGCAATACCTCTATTGGCTGATTGGCAACGACTGGACGCTCATCGATTTTGACGGCGATGGCATCGGCGAGACGCCGGGCGACCGCCGCGGCTTGCTGCGCGGCGATATGGGCACTTCTATCAAGAACAAGCGCCCGGTGATGCAGCAAATCGCCCAGCGCATCCCGGCGACGCTGCGCCTCGGCGTTTCGGCGCTGGTTCTGGGTTATGCGGTCGGCGTGATTTTGGGCGTGCTGGCGGCGGTATTCCACCGCACCTGGGTCGATCAGGCGATTCGTGTGATTTCGGTCATCGGCAACGCGGTGCCCGCCTTTTGGCTGGGTTTGCTGCTCATCATCATCTTCGGCGTCCAGCTTGACCTGCTGCCCATCAGCGGCATGAAGAACATCACCCAGCGCGGCAGCCAAAGCCTGGACGATGCCCTGCGCCACATGATTTTGCCCGTCACTGTGCTTTCGCTGAATACTATCGCCTTCATTTCGCGCTTCACACGCACGCAAATCCTGGAAGTTTTGCAGCAGGATTACATCCGCACCGCCTATGCCAAGGGCTTGCGCAGCAAAGTGATTTGGCTGCGCCATGCCCTGCGCAACGGGCTGCTGCCGGTCGCCACTTTTCTCGGTCCTTCCATCGGCACTTTGCTGGCGGGCGCCGTGATAATCGAGCAGGTTTTCCAGTGGCCTGGCATGGGCAAGCTCATCATTGACGCCGTTTTCGGGCGCGATTATCCCGTGGTCATGGGCTCGGTTGTCATCGCTTCGCTGATGTTCATCGCCGGCGTGCTGCTCTCGGATATCATGTATGTCATCCTAGACCCGCGCATCCGGCTGGAGTAGCGCCGATGGCAACGCGCAAAAATATCGCCCAGCTAGGAGCGCAAGCGCCGCGCCGCCCCTCGCGCTCTTTCTGGCGGGATGCCCTCGCCTTCATCCTGCGCGATAGGCTGACGCTCTTCGCCATCGGCTTGCTGCTGCTGCTGACGCTCATCTGCGTCGTGATGCCAATTTTCTTCGAAAGCGTGCTCCAGCTTGATGTCAACAGCACCAGCATCCCCGACAAATTCAAGCAGCCGGGCGAAGCCGGCTACCTGCTGGGCACGGATCAACTGGGGCGGGACCAGTTCCTGCGGCTGATTTATGGCGGGCGCGTCTCGCTGACGATTGCCTATCTCGCCAGCGTCATGACGGTCTTCATCGGCATCAGCCTGGGCTTGCTGGCGGGTTATTATGGCTCGGCAATTGATGATTTGATTTCCTGGGTCATCAACACCCTCAGCGCCATCCCGCCGCTGTTCCTGCTGCTGATCGCCTCCGCCGTGTGGGAGCCATCGACCGAGGTACTGGTGGTGGTGCTGGCGGCGCTGGGCTGGGTGGGCACCAGCCGCCTGGTGCGCGGCGAAGTGCTCTCCCTCAAAGAGCGTGATTATGTGCTGGCGGCGCGCGCCCTCGGTGCTTCTGATTATCGCATCCTCAGCTCGCACATTCTGCCCAATGTCTTCTCCATCGTCATGGTTACGATGACCATCATCGCCGGCAACTTGATTCTGATAGAATCCGGCTTGAGTTACCTCGGCGTTGGCATCCAGCCGCCGACGCCGACCTGGGGCAATATGCTGACGGATTCGCGCAGCTATTTTGTTACTGGCGTGCATTTGGTCTTCACGCCGGGCATCATGATTATGATAACGGTGCTCTGCTTCTATCTGGTGGGCGATGGGCTGCGCGATGCGCTGGACCCGCGGCGCTATCAGCAATGAGGGCGCGCCGGGGCATGCGCTGCCGAGGCGCAGAGGCAAGCGCAAGTAAGTCATACGCAAATGAACGGCTTCCGCGGGGCTGGATTGCCCCGCTGCCACTGCCACTTGCTTTTACTTCTGCGCGCTCTGTGATGAAAACCGCGCCCCCGCCCGTCTTTTAACTGCCTTTCGCCCGCGAACTGTGCTACAGTAGACGCGCTGAGCATTTGTCTATTCGCCCGAGCAGAATTGCCGATGGCGGTCAAAAAACTTCTCATTTTCCCGGCGGACGAGAAAGGGCTGCGCCGCCGCAGCCTGCCTGTCGGCAACCGCCGCAGCAAGCCGCTCAAACGCCTGATACGCGACCTGAAAGACACGCTGGAGACGCAGCCTGGCGCCGCCATCGCCGCGCCGCAAATCGGCGTCTTCCAGCGCGTGGCTGTCGTGAAATTCGGCCAAAATGAAGACGCCGAAGAAGAGCCGATGCTGACGCTCATCAACCCGGAAATCCTGGAAGCGGGCGCGCCCAAAGCCGGCTTTGATGGCTGCCTCAGCATCCCGCGCATTTTCACCTGGGATACGCCGCGCCCGCGCTGGATACTCTTCCGCGCTTGGGGCGAAGATGGTGCCGAAATCACCCGCCGCGTTGAGGGCTTGGACGCGCGCATGCTGCATCACGAGCTGGACCATTTTGAGGGCAAGCTCTTCCTCGACCGCCTGCGCGACCCGGACGAGCTGTATACGCCAGTCAAAGACGAGTATGGGGAAACGGAGATGGTGCGCCTGGTGGACCTGCGCGCCTGAAGCGGGGAAGCCCGCGGCGGCGATTGATTAAAAGTCGCCACTGACGCAGCGCCGCAGTTTCCCGCTATAATTGCGCCCGTCCCCTGCCATCAAGTTGAAAGCGCGCGCTATGAGCGAAGCAGCCGTCCTCGATATCAAACCAGATGAGTTTGAGGAGATTGCCCGCAAAATCAAAGCGGCGGTGGGCACGGTCATTGTCGGGCAGCATGATGTCGTGCGGGAAGTCCTCATCTGTGTGCTGGCGGGCGGACATGCCCTGCTGGAAGGCGTGCCCGGCTTGGGCAAAACCATGCTCATCCGCACCCTCGGCGATGTGCTGGACCTGCGCTTTTCGCGCATCCAATTCACGCCCGATTTGATGCCGGCGGATATTGTCGGCACCGATATCCTGGAAGAGACCGAAGAGGGCCGCCGCCAGTTCCGCTTCCAGGCGGGACCGATCTTCGCCAATTTGGTGCTGGCGGACGAAATCAACCGCGCCACGCCCAAGACCCAATCCGCCATGCTGGAGGCGATGCAAGAAAAAACGGTGACCGTCGCCGGCCGCCGCTATGAGCTTGACATGCCCTTCTTTGTGCTGGCGACCCAGAACCCGCTGGAGATGGAAGGCACCTATCCGCTGCCAGAAGCCCAGCTCGACCGTTTCCTCTTCAAAGTGAATGTCAGCTTCCCCGCGGTTGCGGAATTGGTGCAGATACTCGAGCGCACAACCGGCTTGCAGCAGCCGCAAGCCCAGCGCGTTGCTGATGGCGCGCAGGTCATCAGCATGGGCAAGCTGGCGCTCAGCACGCCGATGCCCAGCCATGTCAGCGAATATGTGGCGCATGTCATTGTCGCCACCCACCCCGAGAGCGCAAGCGCCCCGCCCAGCGTCAAGCAGTACGCCCGCTATGGCGCCAGCCCGCGCGGCGCCCAGGCGCTTAGCATCGGCGCGAAAATTCATGCGCTGCTGGAAGGGCGCAGCAATGTCTCGTTTGAAGATGTCGCCGCCGTGGCGCCAGCGGCTTTGCGCCACCGCATCCTGCTCAATTTTGAGGCGCAAGCCGAGGGGCTCAGCGCCGACCAACTGGTCGCGGACGCGCTGCAGGCGGTGCCCAAGCTGAGGGGCTGAGCATGCCGAAACTCGCTATCCAGGAGGCGCTGCTGCCCGGTATCACCTTGCCGCAGCGCCTGCAATGCGCCGCCGCGCTGGGCATCAGCGCGGTGGAATTCCCGGCGGCGGGTTTGGACGGGCGCATCGACGAAGTCGACGCGGCGCTGGCGGCGGCTGGCATAAGCGCCTGCGGCATATCGATGGGCGCGCGCGATGGCTGGCTCGCCGCGGATATCAAGACCCGCGACGCCGCGGCTGATGCCCTGCGCCGCGCCTTGACCGGCGCGCTCGACCTGGGGGCGGACTATGTCGCTTTTGTGCCGCACTATGGCAAGGGCGACCTGCCCGACCTCAGCCCCGCCGCTTCCCCTCGTGATTTGCAGCGGGAATTGTTGATTTGGCTGTTGCGCGGCGCTTCTGACCTGGCGGCGGCGATGGACGCGGCGCTGGCGATGCTGCCGGTCAACCGCTATGAAAGCGCCTTCTTGACCCGGCTTGACGCCGCCGCCAGCCTGCGCCAAGCCGCTGGCGACCACCCCAACATCAGGCTCGCCGCCAGCACCTTCCACGCCGCGCTGGAAGAGCCTGACCTGCTGGCGAGCCTGCGCGCCCATGCCGCGGCGCTGAGCGCGCTCTACCTCGCCGATAGCAATAGCAGGCTGCCGGGCGAGGGCTATCTGCCTTTCGCCGCGCTGGGCGAAATGCTGGCGGCAAAAAGCTATTCCGGCTGGCTCGTGCTGGGGGGAGGCGGCATGCCGTCCGCAGCGCCGACTGCCGCCGCTTTGAGCGACTGCCTCGCTTTTCTGCGCCGCTGCGGCTTGTGCTAAGCCTATGCCGGGCGCATCCGCAAAAAAATCAGCTTGCCGCGTATGCTGACAAGCTGATTGTGGGTAGATTTGTGCCAGCGTGCGCCGGGATTTAGCCAGCGTTGACCGCCTTGCTCAAGCTGGCGCCGGGTTTGAACTTCACGACCCGTTTTGCCGCGATCTCAATCTCTTCCCCAGTGCGCGGGTTGCGCCCCATGCGCGCGCCACGCTCCGCAACCGACCACGAGCCGAAACCTACCAGCGAAACATTTTCGCCATTTGTCAGCGCCTCTTCGACGGATGAGAGCAAAGCGTCCAGCGCTTTGCCCGCTTCTGCTTTGCTCAATCCAGATTCGGCGGCGATGGACTCAATAAGTTGTGCTTTGTTCATCTCGAATCACTCCTTTACTGTGATGCACGGCTAACAGTATACCACTTTTTCTTAAGCGCAAAGGCGGCGGGCAATTGCAGGAAATAAGGCTTCACCACAAAGGCACAAAGGACACAAAGTTTTTTCGCATATCCGCAGGAAAAGGGGACGCTGCAGCGGCGTTTCGGCGACGGTCCCGTGAGATGTTTGCGGGCGCGCCATCAACTCCAGGGCGGGAAAGCCGCCAGGAACCGCTCGACTTCCGCGCGGCTGGGCAAGGCGCTGCGCCCGCCGATGGCGCGGCAATTCATCGCGCCGACCGCCGCCGCAAAGCGCGCCATGCGCGGCACCTCCCAATCTTCCAGCAGCGCCGCCATAAAGGCGCCGTGATAGGCATCGCCCGCCCCGGTGGTATCCACCACATCGACCGGGAAAGCGGGGAAGGCGCGTGTGCCCGCCCGCCAGCTGAGGACCGCGCCGCGCTCCCCCAGGGTGACTATGGCGATTTTGGCGCCAGCCGCCTGCAGCCGCTCGGCGACCGCGCTCGGCGGCTGCTCGGGCAGCCAGGCGCGCGCCCAGGCTTCGGGCACAATCGGCACATCAACAAATTCCAACAGCGGTTTGAGTTCCTGATAGGGGCGCGCCGGGTCCAGCACTACGATTGTGCCCGCTTCCCGCGCCCAGCGCGCCGCCTGCAGCGTCGCCTCGCTGATAGTATCCAGGAAGAGCACCCGCGCGCCGGCGATATGCTCGCGGCGGAGTTCATGCGGCGCAATCGGCGAGCCCGTCGGCGGGCGTGTGATGATGCTGCGCTCGCCGCTCTGCTCATGCACCAAAATCAGCGAAATATGAGATTCGCTGTTTTGCTCCACCAGCAGTTGGGAGACATCGACGCCTTCGCCGCGCAGTTCGTCGCGGATGGTTATGCCGGCATCATCATCGCCGATGCGCGCGATGATTTTGCAGCGAGCGCCCAGGCGGGCGGCGGCGACCAAGGCGCAGGACGCCAGCCCGCCCGGCTGCCGCGCGTATTCCAGCGCCCGCATATTTTCGTTGCGCCGCGGCAGGCGCGGCACCGTCATGATGTGGTCGACCGTGCAGACGCCGATGCCGACGATGTCAAATGCTTTAGGCATGGCTAGCCTCCCGTTTTTTTGCCAAGCGCAGAAAAAATCTCTGTGCCCTCTGTGCCTCTGTGGTGAATACTAAATTGATGCGATTGCCCTGCCGCAGCCCGCCCGCATATAGCATTCGCGGCGCGGCAACGCTACAATTCCCGGCAGAATCATCAAACTAACCTGGAGGAACGCCATGAACACCCGCGCCGAGTATATCGCGGCAATCCGCGGCTTGCCCGCCCGGCTGCGCGCGCAGACGCAGGGGCTTTCGGCGGAACAGTTGACCACCGCCTATAACGCGCCCGAATGGACCATCGCCCAGAATATCCACCACCTTGCCGATACCCACATGGTCTGCCTGCGCCGCTTCAAGCTGATTTTGACCAGCCCCAGCTTCCAATTCACCAGCTACGATGTCAACGCCATCGCCGAGATGCCGGACGCCAAAGGTGCCGATATCGAGCTGTCGCTCAAGCTGCTCGAAGGGCTGCAAGCGCGCTGGGCGATTTTGCTGGAAAACCTGAGCGACGAAGACTGGGGCAAAATCGGGCGGGCAGCCAGCCCCGACCGCGCCGATATGAGCCTGGAAGATTTGGCGCGCATCTATTCCCAGCACGGCTTGAACCACATCCAGCAAATCCAGGAAGTGCTGGACAAAATGCCGGGCTAGAGCGGGCGCGGCATCAGCCAGCGCGGCTGCTCTCCGCGACAAATTGGGCGGCATCGGCTTTGAGCTTCGCCAAAGACGGCTCGTGCAGATACATCATGTGCCCGGCTTCATACTCGGTAACCGTGATATTAGCGCGCAGGCTGTCGTCCAAGCCCATGTGCGCCAGCGAATAATATGCCGCCTCGAAGGGCGTCGCCAAATCGTATAATCCTTGCGCCACCAAAACCTGCATGTAGGGGTTCTTGGCGAATGCCGCGCGCAAACTCTCGCTGGTATCGGGGAATTCCCCGCCGGGATATTGCCAGTTTTCGTTGACGGCGAAGCTGAGAATCTCGTAGTTGAGGTCGCTCTCGTAGCCCAGTTGCTCGCGCACATAGTGGTTGTAGACGGCGGTATATGGCGGGATGATGGCCTGCATGGACGGGTCAAAATCAAAACTGCTGCCTTCGATTGAGGCGGTAATGCCGAGGAAACGGGCATCCAGCCGCCCCAGCGCCCGCTTGTCTTCGCGCATCAGCTCTTTGCAGAAGCTCATGATAGTGACGCGCAAATCCACGCCCAGGAGGTAGCGCTGGGACAAGCCCGTAAAGCGCGCGAGAGCGTCGGCGATGCTGTCGCGCTCGGCAGCGCTGAGGGTATTGCCTTTCGCCAGGGCGACCGTGTAGACCGCTTGCGCCCATTGTCTCGCCTCGCGCAGCAAATCAGGCAGCTCCCGCTTTTGCTGGTCTGCCGCCAGCATGCCGTGATAATGGGCGCAGGCGCAATAGCTGGGCAGGTACAGCGCGTAGGGCAGGTCATTGCCTTTGGTGAAGCGCAAAGTCTGGAAATTCATCACGGTCGAGATGAGCATGATGCCGTTGAAGGCGATGCCGCGGTCGATGAGATGCCCCGCCAAACCTGCCGCGCGGGTGGTGCCATAGCTCTCGCCCGCCAGATACAGCGGCGAGCTCCAGCGTTTTTCCCGCGAGAGATAGAGGCGGATAAACTCGCCGACCGCATCCAGATCGGCTTGCAATCCCCAGTATTTTTTGTTGTCGGCGGGGTCAGCCGCGCGGGAGTAGCCGGTGCCGACCGGGTCGATGAAGACGAGATCGCCCAAGTCCAGCCAGGTATGGGCATTGTCGATGAGCTGGTAAGGTGGCGGCGGCATAAAGCCTTCTGCGCCCATGTCCACCCGTTTTGGACCCAGCGCGCCCATGTGCAGCCAGATGGACGCCGCGCCGGGTCCGCCATTAAATACAAATATCAGCGGGCGCGCCGCCGGCGCGTCACCGTCCAGCGTATAGGCGGTGTAGAAAATCTGCGCTTCTATTTTGCCCTGCTCGTCTTTCAACGGCAGCTTGCCGGCGGTGGCGCTGTAGGCGAGCGTTCCCGCCGCCAGCTCCAGCTTGTGTGTCGTGATGACTGGCGCTTCTTCTTGCGCTTCTGGCTTTTCGTCTTTGGCATTTTCGCTCATGCGGGCATTGTCCTTCGGTTTTGCTCGTCGAGAGAATGATAGCATACAATAGACTTTGTGTTCTTTGTGCTGCTATCCGCCCCAATGCCCAAGCCCAAGCGCCAGTTCCGCTGCCAAGCCATCATCCTCAGCCGCCGTGATTTTGGCGAAGCTGACCGCTTGCTGACGCTCTTCACCGCCACTGAGGGCAAGCGCCGCGCCATCGCCAAAGGCGCGCGCAAACCCAGCGCCAAGCTCAGCGGGCATGTCGAGCTTTTTACCCGCAGCGACTGCCTGCTCTACCGCGGGCGCAACCTCGATATCCTGCGCCAAGCCGATATGCTCGAGCCGTATCTCGGCTTGCGCGAAGATTTGACGCGCGGCGCTTATGCCAATTACATCGCCGAGCTGCTGGACCGCTTCACGGCGGAAGAAGAGGAAGCCAGCGGCGCGCTCTTCACGCTGCTGGATGGCACTTTAACGCGCATCGCTAATGGCGGCGACCCGCGCTTGGCGGCGCGCTATTTTGAGCTGCAATTGCTGGACCTGGTCGGCTTCCGCCCGGAGCTGGGGGAATGCGTCATCACGCGGGAGGCGCTGCTGCCGCAGAGCCAATTTTTCAGCCACGAAGAGGGCGGCGTCATCAGCCGCCGCGCCGCCGCCGCCATCAACACCCGCCTGCTGGACATTGACCTGCCGACGCTGAAATTGCTGCGCCATTTGCAGCGCTGCCCGGCAGACAGCCCCAGCCTGGACAGCCTGCGGCTGAAGCCCGCGCAGCATCAGCGCGCCGAGCGCATCATGCTCGCCTATATCACGCATTTATTGGAGCGGCGGCTGGAGAGCGTCGCTTTTATCAAGCGCCTGCGGGAACTGCCCGCCGCTAGCCCTTGATGCCGGAAGTGGCGATGCTTTCGATGAAAGCGCGCTGCAGCGCCAAATAGAATATCAGCACGGGGATGGTGACTATTGACAGGTATGCCATAATCTCGCCCCAGGCGGTGTTGAGCTGGAAGAAATACTGCAAGCCCACCATAATCGGGCGCAGTTCTTCGCTGCGGATGGTCATCAGCGGCCAGAGGTAGGCATTCCACATGCCGAGGAATTTGAGAATGGCGACAGTCGCCAGGATGGGACCGGCAATCGGCATGATGATGCGCGCGTAAATCTGCCAGACGCTGGCGCCATCGATGCGCGCCGCCTCCACCAATTCGTCCGGTAAATCGCGGAAGTATTGATAGAAGAGGAAGATGCCCAGCGAATCGGCGATGAAGGGCACAATCTGCACATGATAGGAGTTGAGCCAGCCGATTTCGATGCCGCCGCCGCCAATCCAGGGCAGGTTGTTGACGACCAGCAGCAGCGGAATCGCGATGACTTCAAAGGGCACGATGAAGGTGGCGATTATCAGCGAAAGCAGGATGGCTTTGCCGCGCCATTTGAGGAAAGCGAAGGAAAATGCCGCCATCGAGTTGAGCAGCAGGCTTGCGCCCACGGCGACAACGGTCGTGAACACGCTGTTGAAAGCGAATTGCAGCATCGGCACGCGCTCGAAGGCGTCGGCGTAATTGTCCAGCGAGATATCGCCGACGGGCAAAAATGCCCGCAGCGAGCCGGAATCCCGCAGCAGCTGCAAATCCGGTTTCAGCGACGACATCACCATGAAGACGATGGGGAATATAAATATCGCCGATATCAAAATCAGCAGCGCATAACGCAAGCTGATGATGAGTTTCTGGCGCGTTTCAAAGCTCATCGTTTGCATGGCTAGCGCCGTTCCCGCGTCAGATAGCGCTGTACCATCGCGATGACAAAGACGATGATGAAGAGCACCACCGAAATCGCCGAGCCTTCGGCGATGTCCTGCTTGTCATAGCCGCGCTGCACCGCTTGATAGACAACCGACTGCGTCGCATCCAGCGGACCGCCGCGCGTCATCACATCGACTTGCACAAACAAGCCCATCGCTTGAATGGTGATGACAATCAAGACCAGCACCGCCGTATTGCGCAGCCCGGGCCAGGTAACATAGCGGAACTTCTGCCAGGCGCCCGCGCCATCCAAACCCGCCGCTTCGTATAAACTGGCGGGTATTGTCTGCAAGCCCGCCAGCCAAATCACCATGTGGAAGCCGACCGCCTGCCAGGCGGACATGGCAATCATCGCTGGCATGGCGGTGTAGGGGTTGCCCAGCCAATCCACCGGCTGGAAGTTGCCGAAGGTCAGCATGTCTAAAATGGTGTTGAGCAAGCCGTTGTTGCCATCGTAGATGAAGCGCCACAGCAGCGAGACGACCACCATCGAGACCACAACTGGCGCAAAATATATCGAGCGGAAGACATTGATATAGGGCAGCGCTTGATTGAGCAGCAGCGCCAGCAGCAGGGCGCAGCCGCCTTGCAGCGGCGCGATGACAGCGGCGAAGATAAACGTGTTAATCAAAGCGCGCAGGAAAACGACATCGCCCGCCAGGATGACGGCGCGGTTCTCGCCCGCTTGCCAGGAAGTGAACTCGCGCAAGCCATCCAGCTCGGGATAGTCGGGATTGTCGCGCGTGAATGCGCGCAGGCGCGGGTAGGCGATGCCGCCGTCATCGTCATAGACGAGCGCGCCGTTCTCGTCCCGCTCCGGCTCCAGGGTGAAGCTGCGGATGGTCAGCAGCCGTTCAAAGTTGCGCAAGCCCACCCATTCGGCAGGGTTGGGCGAGATGAGGCGCTGGTTGGTGAAAGAAATGACAAATGCCATCAAAAAGGGGATGATGAGAAATATCGTCAGGATCAGCAGCGCCGGCAGCGCCATCAGCCAGCCGGCGATGGCGTCCCCGCGTTGATACAGCGGCGCGTCTGCCGGCAGCAGCCAGCGCACCCAGAATGGCGCATTTTTTCTCGCTTCGGCGGCGGTGGTAATCATAATGCCTTTTTCTACCCCATCCCCGGCTAGAGCCCCCTCGGTCCCCCACCTGTCGGGGGAAGTATCCCGTATCAACGGAGAAGGGTGACTCGTCGCTGAATCTGTGTGTTTGTTGGTGATATGTATGATACTGAACAGCTAATCCTAACTGCTTCTTTTGCGATTCCCCCTCTCCGATGATTCGGAGAGGGGGCTAGGGGGTGAGGTAGATTTACAGAAATGCGCGATTTCAAACATGTCTCCCCGTGCGGCCGCAGCGCCCCCTCTAATGGGCGTTTCTCTCCCCTTCCCTCTTTCGGGAAGATGCGCCATCGAGATGGCGCATGGGTTTGGGGTGGGGGGCGAGCTTATTACATATCCTCGAAGCCGTAGCCCATGTTGTCTTCGATATCGGCGTCGATTTCGTCAACCGCCGCGTCCAGGGTGTCTTGCACATCCGCGCCATTGGCGATATCGGCAAGCGCCTTCTCGAAGATCAGCGCCATTGTCGCGTAACCAGGCGTTACCGGGCGCACCAGCGCTTGCGCTTCGCTCAATGCAAAGTATACCTCAAGCGGACCGCCTTCGTTGTAGCTCTGGCTCATCGCGGCTGCGTTGGCGGTGGCGGGGATCAAGCCGATGCCATCGCTGAAAGCCGCCAGGTATTCGTCCTGAATGGCGAATTCAATGAAAGCGTTGGCGCCTTCTTTGTTCATGCTGGAAGAAGAAATGCCAAATTGCCAGGAAGCGGCGCCGATGGTGGAGCCGTGCCCAAAATCAGGCGCGGGCAGGAAGAGCAAGTCATCGCCGACGGCGTCAAGCGTGTTGATGCCCGCCCAGTTGCCATTCCATTGCAGCGCGTATTTGCCATCGATGAAGCCGGTCTCGCGGTCAGCGCCATCTTGGGAGGTGCCGGGCGCCAAGCCGCGCTCAAAGAGGCTCTGCCACCATTCGCCGAAAGCCAAGCCCGCTTCGCCATTGAGAACGCCTTCCGCGCTCAAGTAAGTGTCGCGGTCGATCATGTCGCCGCCGAAGCTCTGCAGGAAGGGCGAGAAGGCGTAGGGATACCATTCGCCAGTCCATGCCATGCCCAGGTCAAAGGCGTATTCGTAGTCGCCGGTGGCTTGCAGAGTTTCCAGGATGCCATCAAATTCTTCACCGGTCCAAGGCTCGTCAAGCGTGGGGATGCGAATGTCGTTGGCTTCCAAAACCGAGCGGCGCGCGTAAATGGAAACCGCCGCGTCCCACAAGCCGACGGAGTAGACTTCGCCATTCCAACTGCCGATGGCGCCGGGCAGGAAGTCGTCCAAAGCGCCTTCCGACAGGTTCAGCGGCACCATATACCCCGCCCATGCCCAACCCGGCATGACTGGACCATCAACATCGATGATGTCCGGCAAATCGCCCGCCAGCGCCGCCGCCACAATCGACGAATTGTAGGATTCTTGCGGGAATTCTTCCAGCACGACCATATAGTCGGACTGCGCGGCGTTAAAATCGTCGATGATGCCAACGATCAAATCTTTCTCGACATGGTTGCCCGCGCCGTGATACCACAGGCTGAGCTCGGTCTGCGCGGACGCGATGCCGCTAAAGGCGATCAGCATGATCGCGAGTACCAGGAGTGATGCTGTTTTTTTCATTTTGTCCCTCGTTCTATGCAACTCAATGCTTGCGAAACCTTATGTGCTGCCGTTTTCCAACCCTGGCGCCTCCTTCACTTCTTTGACACCGAATCCGCATACTGGCAGGTTTACCAGATGCTCGCCATCTCCCAAATATCCACCGCGCGCGCCGCCCCCGGCGCGATGACGCGCAGGCGGCTCCCCCCCGCGTCCGCGGGATAAAAGCGGCTGCTGATGCGCGTCCGCCCGTTGGCGATAAGCTCAAGCAGCGAGCCATCCAGCAAAATCCGCAGCGTCAGCGGCTCCCCTCTGTCCAGCGGGTGGGCGCTGCCCTGCTTCTCGCTGTCCAGCTCGGCATTCGCCTGGGCGTATTCACGCTCGATGCTTAAGGCGCTCGTATCGCGGTCATAAGCAATCGTCAGCTTGTCGCCGCCACAGTCCAGCGTGAAGCCACAGCGCGCCGCCGCCTCAGCGTCAAATACCGCTTCGATATCCAGCGCCAAAGTGTCAATTTCGATGGCGGCTTCAGCGCCATTTTCCAGGCGCCGATGCGCGCCCCGCAGCTTTTCCAGCGCCGGCACCGGCTGGCTAATCAACCGGTTTTTGGTGTCCAGGCTCAAGACGCGGGGGATGGCTTGCGCGCCGCTCCAGCCGCTTGCCCGCTGCGCCGCGCGGCTGCGCCCCTCGCGCAGCCAGGAATAGATGAGCGTGCGCCCGCTTTCGTCCTGATGCGCCAGGCTGGCATAGCTGCAGCCGGCGTCATAGACGCCTTCCCGCTCGGGCAAGAAGCGCTCGTCTTCAAAGCGCCCGACAAAATACAGGGTGGTCGCCGGCGCGTGCTGCAATTGGGCGGAGAGTATCAGCACCCATTTGTCGCCCAGCGGGAAGAAATTGGGGCATTCAAAATTGCGCCCGCTGCGCGCCTTGTCGCCGACATAGAGCGGCTGCCGGTATGTCCACTGCCGCAAATCGGGCGAGTGATAAAGCAGGACGGCGCCGCCGACGCCGACAATGTTTGAGGCGAGGATCAGGTACCAGCCGTCCGCGCCGCGCCAGACAAAAGGATCACGGAAATCACGCCGCTGCCCCAGCGCTGGCGGCGGCTCGCTGATGACCGGGTTGCCGTCATATTTTTCCCATGTCTGCAAATCGGCGCTGCCAAAGGCGATGCACTGCGTCTGCACGCTATGCCCTTCGCTGACGCCAGTGTAGATGGCGGTAGGTATGCCGCCGTCCGCCACCATGCAGCCCGAGAAGACGCCGCCGCGGTCGGGACCTCCTGGCGTCGGCGCGATGGCGATGGGCAATTCCCGCCAATGGATGAGATCATCGCTGACGGCGTGCCCCCAGTGCATGTTGGCGTGATAAGCGCCATCGGGGTTGTACTGGAAGAAGAGGTGATAGCGCCCCTGCCACTGGATGACGCCGTTGGGGTCGTTCATCCAATTGGCGGCGGGCAAAAAATGATAGCGCGGGCGGTGGAAATCGCCGGCGAAGCGAGGGGCGGCTCCCGCTGGTATTGCGCTTGTGTCAGCTTGCATCGCTTCCCTTCTCGCGCTGGTTGCGGCAAAGTTACCCTGCTCGCAGGCAACGCTTGCGGCTGCTGGAAACTATGGTATCGTTACCATAATATGTATGCTAGCGTATAATGCAAATTCGCGCAAGTGGGAAAATGGGCAATATCAGGGAAATTAAAGCAAGAAATGCTTCACCACAAAGACACAAAGGACACAAAGAGTTTCCTATAAATCCGCATAAATGGACTCGATGTAGGGGCGTTTCGCTGACAGGCTCGCGAGACTGTGCTGATTTTCGTGGGCGAGCCACGGTCCGCCCCTGCCGTTGTGATGGCGCGAGGACGGGTTGATTCATGAGCAGGAAAATCACCATCAAAGAGATTGCGCGGCGCGCCGGCGTTGGCACCACCACCGTGTCCCGCGTCTTAAACGCGCAGCCCTATGTCAGCGCGGACAAGCGGCGGCGAGTCGAAGAGGCGATCGCGGCGCTGGATTATCGCCCGTCCCCGGCGGCGCGGCATCTGCGCGGCGGCGCATCGGGCTTGCTCGGCTTCCTCACGGACGATGTGGCGACCACGCCCTACGCCGTGGATATCATCCGCGGCGCCCAGGATGTCGCCTGGGCGCATGGCATGGTGCTGCTGGTGGCGGATTCTGGCGGGGACGAGCGCTTTGCCGAGGCGGCGGCGCAGGTCTTCCGCCAGCGCGCGGTTGAGGGCATCGTCTATGCCGCGATGTACCATCGTCCCGTGCAATTGCCCCGCGGCTTAAAGGGAATGCCGACAGTGCTGGCGAATTGTTTCCTGGAAGACGGCTCGGCGCCATCGGTGGTGCCGGACGAATTTTATGGCGGCTATCATGCCACGAAGGCGGCCATCGAGGCGGGGCATCGGCGCATCGGCTTCATAAACTTGTGGGAGGATGCCAGCGGCGTCACGCCGCCATTTCCCGCGATTTATGGGCGCTTGCGCGGCTATCGGCAGGCGCTTAGCGACCACGGCATCGCCCCGGACGCGGCGCTGCTGCGTTTCTCCAACCAGATTCCGCAGGAGAATGTGCGCCATACGCGGGAGCTGCTGGCGCTGGAGCAGCCGCCCAGCGCGATATTCTGTGGCAACGACAAGGTGGCGATGAATTGTTACAGCGCGCTGGCGGGGCTGGGGCTGCGGGTGCCGGCGGATGTCGCCGTCATCGGCTTTGACAATATCGCCCATATCGCCGAGGGTTTGCTGCCGGCGCTGACGACGATGCAGTTGCCGCATTATGCGATGGGCAAGTGGGCGGCGCAATTTTTGATGGACCAGCGCGGGCAGGCGCTGGAGCCGCTGCAGGTGGCGCTGCCCTGCCCGCTGGTGCGGCGGGAGTCGGTGTAGGTGGAGATCTGGTTTTTCAACAGAGTGCACCGGGTCGCCCGTACATTTCCAATTACTTTGTTGGAATTACTTCCGCGCCTCAGTAAATGAAAGTAAGTAATGCGACAATCTAATGCTTACTGAGCAGTCTGTACACAGCCCTTACCACCGAGAACACAGAGGAAAATTGAGGGCACCGAGTAAAGATGTAAAGAGATTTCTCATGCTTTTCTCGGGGTACCTCGGTGTACTCGGTGGTAAAAATCCTTGTCGAATCTCCGCGCTTGCAAATTCCAATTACTTTGTTGCATTTACTTCTGTGGTGAAGAAAAATTTGATGCAATTGCCCTTGCCCCCGCGTTCGCTGATTGACAAAAGCGCGGCTTTTCGCTAGCCTCTCGTTCTATCGGCAAGCGGCAGCGGAGAGAGCGGAACATGGAGCACCCCAAGCAGACGGCGGCGAGCATGGCGGCGCGCATCATGCGCTTTGAGGAACTGAAACACAAGGGCATCCCCATCATGTTCATCGACAGCATGCTGCCCGGGCACATGCGCATGAATTACGCCGTGATTGGCGATACCGCCGCCGAAAACCCCGATTACAGCATCCAGCGCGCCATCACCGCGCCGCACCGCTACCAAATCGGCATGGCTTGGGCGCCGCCGGGCTGCGGTCCCGCCTGGCACACGCATGATTATGTCGAGTCCTTCTTCATCCTCAGCGGACCCTGGACCTTCTATTGGGGCAACGAAGATGACCCCGACAAAGTTGAAGGCGAATTTGTGCTCAAGGAATGGGACATGATTTCGCTGCCGCCGGGCATGTACCGCAGCTTTGAGTACGCTGGCGACGCCATCGGCTGGTTCTTCGCCGTGCTGGAATCGCACAAAGTCTACGAAGGCAAAGACCCGTATTGGTCGCCGCAGGTCGAGGCGCAGGCGCAGGCGAAGGGCTATCGAGCCGATGCCAGCGGCAAGATGCTGCAGCCGCCAGACTATGAAGCGCAGAAAGCCGCGCAAAACGCATACCTGCTGGAGACATTCCGCGACCGCACCGGGGTCGCTTTGGCGGATTTCCGTCCGCCGCGCTAGGGAGGGGACAGCATGAAGACCAGCTCGGAACGGATACTCACCACGCATGTTGGCAGCATGCCGCGCCCGCAATATGTGGTTGATCAGCTCTTCGCGCAGGATGCGGACGAAGCCTATGACCAGGCGGAATTCGACCGCGTCATGCGGCGGGCGGTGGGCGAAGTCGCCGCCAAGCAGGTAGACGCCGGCGTTGACATCATCAGCGATGGCGAGATGAGCAAGATCAGCTACGCCACTTACATCCGCCACCGCTTCACCGGCTTCGAAATTGCCGAGGTGCCGCGGGCGACGCCGCAAGATTTGGACGATTTCCCCGCGTATAAGCAGCGCCTGGCGGCTGCCGGCGGCACGCCCAAGTATCACCGCCCGGTGGTGCGCGATGCCATCACCATCAAAGATTTGGCGCCGCTGGAAAAAGACATCGCCAACCTGCTGGCGGCGAAAGCAGCCAGCGGCGCGGCGGAAGCCTTCATGAATTCGGCATCGCCGGGCGTGGTCGCCGGTTTCCAGCCGAATGAATATTACGCCAGCAAAGAAGACTACCTGTGGGCGCTGGCGGCGGTGTTGAAGGTCGAATACGAAACCATCACGCAGGCGGGTTTGCTGCTGCAAGTGGATTGCCCCGATTTGGCGATGGGGCGGCATATCCTCTTCCGCGATGTGGATACTGCCGAGTTCCTCAAGGCGGCGCGCATGCAGGTGGAGGCGCTGAATTACGCGCTGGAGAATGTGCCCGCCGAGCAGACGCGGCTGCACCTGTGCTGGGGCAATTATGAAGGTCCCCACCATCATGATGTTGATCTCGTCGAGGTCATCGACATTGTGCTCTCGGCTAAGGCGCAGGCAATACAGTTTGAAGCCTCCAACCCGCGCCATCAGCACGAGTGGAAGATTTGGGCGGAAGCCGATATCCCCGACGATACCATCCTCATCCCCGGCGCGTTGGATACCACCACCAATTTTGTCGAGCATCCCGAGCTGGTGGCGCAGCGCATCGAGCAGTACAGCGCCATTGTCGGGCGCGAGCGCGTCATCGCGGGCACCGACTGCGGCTTTGGCACTTTTGCCGGCTTTGGCGCGGTGCACCCGGATATCGCCTATGCCAAGCTGCGCTCGCTGGCGGAAGGGGCGCGCCTGGCAAGCGAGCGGCTGTGGGGTTGATGGCGGCGATGTGCTCACAGGGCAGGTAAATGCATTTAAGAATATGAGGCGCTAGCAGGCAATGCGATACATCAAACGCGGCAAAACAAGCGAAGAAATCGCCGAAGCCGACGCAAAAGTCCAAGACACCGTGCGCGGCATTCTGGCGGATATACGCGCGCGCAAGGACAGCGCCACGCGCGAGCTGTCCGCTAAATTTGACAACTGGTCTCCGCCGCGTTTCCGCCTTTCCCGCGCGGAAATCCAGGACATCATCGACAGCCTGCCGCCGCAGGCGCTGGACGACATCAAGTTCGCGCAGGCGCAGGTGCGCAACTTCGCCCAGGCGCAGCGGGCGGCGCTGCTGGATATCGAGGTCGAGACCCTGCCCGGCGTCATCCTCGGGCACAAGAACATCCCCGTCAACCGCGTCGGCTGTTATGTGCCGGGCGGGCGCTACCCGATGGTGGCTTCCGCGCACATGAGCATCGTCACCGCCAAGACCGCGGGCGTCAAGCATATCATCGCCTGCACGCCGCCGATACACGGCGCGCCGCCCGCCGCTACCATCGCCGCCATGCACTTGGGCGGCGCTGATGAAATCTATATTTTGGGCGGCGTCCAGGCGCTGGCGTCCATGGCTTATGGCGCTTTGGGCATCGCGCCGGTCGATATGATTGTGGGACCAGGCAATGCCTATGTCGCCGAAGCCAAGCGCCAGCTCTTCGGCACTGTCGGCATTGACCTGCTGGCGGGACCAACCGAAGTGCTGGTCATCGCCGATGACAGCGCCGATGCCGAACTCTGCGCCACCGACCTGCTGGGGCAAGCCGAGCACGGTCCCACCTCGCCGGCGGTGCTGCTGACGACCAGCCGCGCCCTCGCCGAAAGCATCGAAGCGGAAATCGGCCGCCAGTTGGAGCGCTTGCCAACGGCGGACCTGGCGGGCGCCGCCTGGCGCGATTATGGCGAAGTCATTCTGGCGGACAGCGACGAAGAAATGCTGCGCATCGCCGATGACATCGCCAGCGAACATGTCGAGATTTTAACGCGCGACCCCGACTATTTCCTGCAGAATATGAGCAACTATGGCGCGCTCTTCCTGGGTCCAGAAACCAATGTCGCCTATGGCGATAAAGTCATCGGCACCAATCATACGCTGCCCACCAAAAAAGCCGGGCGTTATACCGGCGGCTTATGGGTGGGCAAGTTCATCAAAACCGTAACCTATCAGCGCGTGAGCGCCGCCGCCAGCGCAGAAATCGGCGCGGTTGGCAGCCGCCTCTGCGACCTTGAGGGCTTTATGGGGCATAAAGAGCAGTGTGATTTGCGTGTGCGGCGCTATGGGGGCTAGCGAACTCGTCTGATACTTTCGAGCCGACTTCTACATCTTTAAGAACAGGCATCAGCGCCGAGGCAGAGCCGCCGATTTCAATCGCATCGCTTCTTCGAATATCCTCGCGAATGTCTTCATCGATTTCCGCTTTGTTGCAGTGATAATAGGACAATGCGGCATGGACCTCCGCCATTGAGATGGCGAAGGGGCTGGGGGATGGGGGCTTGAGGCGCGATTTCGCATGACTAACTTGCACTTACTTATATGCAGCAGTTGAGTCATCTACTCGCTCAGCCTGCTGCCCGCTGCCGCTCATCCACCACCACCGTGCCCGCCATCTTGTCGTGCCAGGCTTGCTGTTCATCATCATACAGCGCCCACAGATAGCCCAGCAGAAATATCTGGCTGATGGTATAGCCGAAGACATTGCGCAGCAGCCCGTCGATGACGCTGAAGCGGCGGCCATTCTTCTTCACCACCCGTATGCGCAGCATCAGCTTGCCCAAGGTCTGCCCGTTGAGCCAGGTCATCAGCCCCACATTATAGAGCGCGCTGACCAGCAGATTGACCCCCAGCATGTCCGATTGGAACTGGTTAAAAGCCGCCGCCACCGCCGCGTCATCGGTCTCGTAGAGCGCGGCGTACAGCGGCTCCATAGCGCCATTCGCCGCCATAATCGCGACGGTGACGATGGCGATGGCAAAGGCGTCTATGATCAGCGCGAGGAAGCGCCGGCTTATACCCGCCAGTTTTGGCGCGGGCGCGGCCTCTGCGTCCCGCTTTGTTTTGCCGCCCGGCTGCGGCGGCTGCATATCCGCCAGTTCTTCGACAGCGGGGGCGTATTCGGCGTCCAGCTCCAGCGCCTTGCGCAAATAGTCCATGCGCTGCCCATGGTTGAGCGCCGCCAGCGATGCCAGGTAATAGGCTTCCGCGCTGGGGTTTTCCGCCAGTTCTTCCGCCGCCAGCGCCCGCGCCTCCTCCATGTGAAAGCGGTCAAGCGCCCGCCGAATGTCTTGCCGTCTGTCGCTCATCCGCCCGCCTGCCCTTCGCCATGCCTGCAGGCAATCATACCCGATTTTGCGCCGCTTGTGGTATGATGGACGCCGCTGGCAAATGAATGGTGCCTGTGATTCGGCATGAGCGACGAGCTGAGACAAAAAATCGGCGGCAGCAAAGCCGGACGCCGCTTCCTGGCGCAGATGCGCTACTTTAACGCGGGCGATTTTGCCAAGCTGCGCGGCTTTATGCGCAGCGGCTATTACGATCTCATCTTGATGGAAAACCCGGTGGAACGGCGCTTGCTCGATCTCAAAGCGGCGCGGCGCTTGCACGGGCGCTTAAAAGTCTGCGCGGTGGAACTCGCCGAGGACTATGCCCTGCAAGTGATAATGACGGCGGAAAAGGGCGGGCGGCGCTTGCGGCTGATGCTGACGGTCAACGAGAGTTACCCGCATCAAGTTACGCATTATGCGCTGCAGCCGCTTGATGACGACGGCTGAGGGCGCAAATGCACAGCGAAAACATCACGGCGATCTTGCCGCGGATGCGCATACATCCCGACTTGGCGACGCGCATGCTGACGGGTTTCATCCGCGACAGCGTCGCCAAAGCCGGCATGTCGCGGGTGGTGCTTGGCTTGTCCGGCGGCATCGACTCGGCGGTCTCCGCTTATTTGTCGGCGCGGGCGCTGGGGGCGGAAAATGTGCTGGCGCTGCGCATGCCCTACCGCAGCTCCGCCGCCGAAAGCCTGCGCGATGCCGAAGCCGTCATCGAAGACCTGGGAATCCCCCAGCGGACATTGCCCGTCAGCGCGATGGCGGAGCCGCATTTCGAGCGCAGCCCCGGCATCAGCCGCCTGCGCAAAGGCAATGTGATGGCGCGCCTGCGCATGATTCTGCTGTATGACCAATCGATGGCTTGGGGCGGCTTGGTCATGGGCACCAGCAACAAAACCGAATTCCTGCTGGGCTACAGCACCATCTATGGCGACAGCGGCGTCGCCCTGCACCCCATCGCCGATCTCTACAAATGCCAGGTGCGGCAGTTGGCGCGCCACCTGGGCGTGCCGCAGCCCATCATCGACAAGCCGCCTTCCGCCGATTTGTGGGTCGGGCAGACGGACGAAGCGGAACTGGGCTTCCGCTATGACGCGGCGGACCAGGTTCTCTTCCTGCTGGTGGATGAGCGCTACACGGTGGACGAAGCGGCGGCGGAAGGCTTTGACCGCGCCTTTGTCGCAAAAATCTGGGAGCGCGTCAAAGCCAATCATTACAAGCGCACCATGCCCAATATCGCCAAGCTGAGCAAGCGCAGCATCGGGCATGATTTTCTCTACCTGCGGGATTATACCGGCCGGGCGGGCAGGCTGTAGCGGGCGGGCACAATGCTCGTTTGCTGCTGAGGGGAGTTCGCCAACCCCGCCAACGCTTTCTTCGGTGTAAGTGCAACAAAGTAATTGGAATTTGTAAGTACGGAGATTCGACAAGGGTTTTTACCACCGAGGACACCGAGATACACCGAGAAAAGCATGAGAAAGCCCCTTTCTATCTTTTCTCGGTGTGCTCAATTTTCCTCTGTGTTCTCGGTGGTAAGGGCTGTGTATAGACTGCTCAGTAAGCACTGGATTGTCGCATTACTTGCTTGCATTTACTGGTGTATCTCGGCGCTTACATTTTCTGTTCAATCTTTGCCAGCAGCGACTGTGGTATGATAGCGGCAGTTACGCACGAGGCAGCAGCCATGACCATGCAGCGAGGCGAAGAGCGCGCTTCTCAATCGGTGGAAGATTTCCTCAAAGCGATGTATCGCCTGCAGCGCGAGGGCGGCCGCGTCGCCACCAATGCCCTGGCGGACGAGCTGGCAATATCCGCCCCCGCCGTTACCGACATGGCGCAGCGGCTGCACGATGATGGCACTGTCGATTATGTCAAATACCGCGGCATGCGGCTGACGCCAAAAGGCGAGCGCGTCGCCCTGCTTATGCTGCGGCGGCACCGCCTCATCGAAGCCTACCTGGTGCAAGACCTGGGCTATGCCCTGCACGAAGTGCATGACGAGGCGGAAGCGCTGGAGCACAGCGTCTCTGACCGCTTCGTCGAGGCGATTTCACTTAAGTTGGGCCACCCCCGCTTTGACCCGCATGGCGACCCGATCCCCAACCTCGATGGCGTCATGGCGGAGCGCGATTTGCAGCCGCTGACACAACTGGCGCTGCATCGCCCCGCGGTTGTCCGCCGCTTCCTGATGCACGAGCCGGCGCTGCTGCAAGCGACTCAAGCCCGCGGCTTGACCATGGGCGCAGCCCTCGAAGTTACCGCCCGCGCCCCTTTTGAAGGCACGCTCGAAGTAAAAGTAGCGGCGCGCCCCGCCCAAACCCTCGGCTACAAAATGGCGGCTGCGATTCTGGTTGAAATAGTCGAAAATTTGTGTTAGTATTCCTTACTGTGCCATCGGGGCGCTAACTATCGCCCTGAGATGGATTGTGAAATGTTTGCTGAAACGACACAAAAGCGGGCGATAAACCAACGGGTGCGCGCCATTTTGCTGACGGCGGCGGGCGCAGTCTTGCTCATCAAGCGCGTCAAACCCAACCGCAGCGCGCCCTATTGGGTGGCGCCGGGCGGCGGTCGTGACCGCGACGAGAGCCTGCTCTCCGCTTTGGAGCGCGAATTGTTTGAAGAATTGGGCGCGGTCGCCGGCGATTTCGCGCGCGGTTTTGTGCTGGAGCATGAAAAAGCCGGCAAGCGCTTGGAAGAACATTTCTTCATCTGCCGCCTGCAGGGCTATGACCTCAGCAAACGCAACGGTCCCGAATTTGAAGACCCCGCCCGCGGCGAATACATTCCCGAAGAAATCCCGCTGGAGGCGGACGCCTTATGGCGCATCAACATCAAAACGCCGGAGCTGCGCGCCTGGATGCTCGAGCATTTGGAAGAATTAAAAGCGGCGGCGCGCCATCAGCCCGCGCCCAGCCCTTAACCGGGCGGAAGTTGGGAGAGCATAAGAGTATTAAGGTTAGCTTTATTGTTAAGGCATTTGCATAACTTCTTGTATATTGCTTAAATTTGGGATGCCAAATCACAGTCCGTCAAAGTAGCCAGGGCTTGCCGTGTAATGAAAAAAACCAATCTCTTGATAATCGACAGCGATGCCTCGATTGGGCAAACAGTAAGCAAAAACTTGGGGGGAAATGCCTATACTGTTGTCGCGCTGGCTGGGGAGGCGGCGGCGCTCGCCCACCTTGCCAGCCACAGCTTGCCCGATATGGCGCTGGTTTCCGCCAGTTTGAGCGGCGGCAGCGGCATCGCCTGCGCCAAAGCGATTAAAGCCATCGCCGATATCCCTATCATTTTCCTCGCCGACGCGGCTGATTTAAAAGCTATCGGCGCTGCCATCGGCATGTACGCCGAGGACTTCATCGTCAAGCCGCTGGCTTATGCCGAGCTGGATTTGCGCATTCAAATCGCGCTGGCGCGCATGCCCAGCTTTGATAACGCTGGCGAGCCGCTGCTGCAAGTCGACGAGCGCTTGAGCATCGATTTCGCGCATAATCGAGCGCTGGTGGCGGGCAGGAGCATCGGCTTGACGCCGATCGAAGCCGCTTTGCTGCGCATTCTAGCGCGCAATGCGCCGCGCGTCGTGCAAAACGAAACCCTGCTGGCGCGGGTCTGGCCCAGCGCGAATGCCTTTGAAGACACCCTGCGCGTGCACATGCACCGGCTGCGCCGTAAGCTGGAAGCCGACCCGCGCCACCCGCATTACATCCGCACCGAGCGCGGCGTCGGCTACCGCTTCAGCCTGGAGCCGCCCCGCGGCGACTGAAGGGGGAGGAGCGCCGACCATGCGCGTTACCATCGGGCTTGCCCAGATGTATCCCAAATTGGGCGATGTCGCGCATAATCTCGCCCTGCATCTACAATATGCCCAGCGGGCGCGGGAGCAGGGCGTCGATTTGCTGGTTTTCCCCGAATTGTCCCTGACCGGCTACCAGGTGCAAGACCTCGTGCCGGAGGTGGCGCTGCGCCCGCTGGCGGCGGACCCCGTTTTTTGCCAATTGCTGGAAGCCAGCCGCGAGCTGGACATAGTGGTCGGCTTTGTGCATCAAGACCGCCGCAGCCGCTTCACCATCGCCAACGCCTACCTCTCGGCGGGCGAACTGCTGCACCTGCATCACAAGCTCTACCTGCCCACCTACGCCATGTTTGATGAATCGCGCTATTTTGCCCAGGGCAACAGCGTGCGCGCCTTTGATACCCGCTTCGGCCGCCTGGGCATGTTAATCTGCGAGGACTTTTGGCATGTCTCGCCGCCTTATCTGCTGTGGCTGGATGGCGCCGACATCCTGATATTAAACAGCGCCAGCCCCTCCCGCGGGCTCAACGCGGGCGACCGCCTGCTGGGCGCGCGCTGGGTGGAGCTGGTCAACCAGGCTTATGGCAGCATGTTCACCGCCTACATCCTGCATTGCAACCGCGTCGGTTATGAAGACGGCAAGAACTTCTGGGGCGGCTCGTCAGTCGTCGACCCCGATGGCGAGTTTATGACCAGCGGGCTCTACTTTGACGAATCGCTGATTGTGCAAACGATCGACTTGAATCAACTGCATCGGACGCGGGCGCGGCTGCCGCTGCTGCGGGATGAGCGCCCCGGGCTTGTGCGGCGGGAACTGGGGCGGATTCTCAGCGAGAGTTTGGGCTAGGCGCGGGTTTGCTCTTTTTCAATGAGAATGCGCAGGGGCGTTTCGGCGAAATGCCCCTGCATCGAGTCTTTTTCTGAGGATTTACAGGATTATCTTTGTGTCCTTTGTGTCTTTGTGGTGAAGCATAATTTGACGCAATTGCCCTGGGGCTGGGGGCGATTTTCTACAGCCTGCACCGGCTCGCCGCTACCATTGCTCACCTTATACTGCCCCCCAAAGAATTGGGGCGTCGGCGGGCGGGATAGCTATGCTATAATCAAGGCGTACACAGAACAGCAGACCAAAACGCTGTAAAGGAGCGGTCATGAATTTTGGTGGTCTTTTAGGAATTGTCGCCATCCTGGCATTTGGCGTCGGCGTCCTGGGCGTCGCCTTCGCCTTCACGCTTGCCTCCCAGGGGCGCTCGGCGCGGGGCGGCTTTCTGCTCGCCATTGTCGGCTTTGTGGCTGGCGTTGTGCTCTTTGTCATCAGCTCGGGCATTTTGATTGTCCAGCCGGCGCGGGCGGCTGTCATCGTCAATGTCTTGACGGGCGAGCTGGAAAACCCAGCCCGCGCGCCGGGCACTTCGATTATCATCCCCGGCTTGCAGGAGTACATCATCTACCCCACCGACCAGCGGGAATATACGATGTCCGGCATCAGCACCGAAGGGCGTTTGCAGGGCAATGACGCCGTGGAAGCCCTCACCATTGACGGCCAGGAAGTGCGGCTGGATATCACTGTGCTCTATCGCATCGAACGGGGCGATGTCAACCAGATCCATCTGAATTGGCAGAACCGCTATGAATCCGACTTCATCCGCCCGACTGTGCGCGCGGTCGCCCGCGATGTCGTCTCTCAATTTGAGGCGGAAGCCATCTATGGCTTGGAGCGGGAGGCGCTGGGCGGGCGCATCTCCGATGTTGTCGGGCGCGAGATGAAAGAGCAAGGCTTGACCCTGACCTCCCTGCTCGTGCGTCAAATTGACTTCAACGACGCCTTCGCCAATTCCATCGAAGAAAAACAAATCGAAGAGCAGAAGCTGCAGCGCGCCCGCACCGAGGCGGAACGTGTGCAGACGGAAGCCAGCGGTCGCGCTGATGCCGCCGAGCAGGAAGCGCGCGGTCGCGCCAATGCCCGCTTGATCGAAGCCCAGGCGGAAGCCGAGGCGCTGCGCGTCATCAGCGACCAGATCGCCGCCAACCCCAACCTCATCCAATACCTCTATGTCGCCAACCTGTCCGACAATGTGTCCTTCGCGCTGCTGCCATCGGACGCGCCCTTCATCTTTGATGTTGACGACTTCACGCAATTGAGCGACGATTTCTCGGCGCCAGAAGCCAACATCGAGCTGGCGGCTGGCGGCTAATCACGCCCCCCACCCCCAAGCCCCCTCCCCGAGAGGGAGGGGGCTTAAGCCCAGCATATTCGCGGCTTTGCTCCCCTTCCCTCCTAGTGGGCTGAGGAGCGGACACCTTTTTCTACTCCATCCCCGGCTAGAGCCCCCTCGGTCCCCCGCCTGTCGGGGGAAGTATCCCGTATCAACGGAGAAGGGTGACTCGTCGCTGAATCTGTGTGTTTGTTGGTGATATGTATGCTACTGAACAGCTAAGCCTAACTGCTTCTTTTGCGATTCCCCCTCTCCGATGATTCGGAGAGGGGGCTAGGGGCTGAGGTAGATGTACAGAAACGCGCGAT
>JAJDWK010000060.1 GCA_022825675.1 Anaerolineae bacterium
CACCGAGAAAAGCATGAGAAAATCTCTGTACGTGCAACAAAGTAATTGGAAATGTAGGGGCGAGCCTTGGCTCGCCCTCTTGAACCAAGGTGGAGGGGTAATGTCGCTTAACCGCCCGCACTAAACTCCAGACATAAGGCATACTGGTAATGTGGAGAGGGCGAGCCAAGGCTCGCCCCTACGGCTTGGGATGTTGTGTGGGTATGAGATACTAGGACAAAGGTCATTTTGTTTTCGCATTACTTACTTGCATTTACTAAGGTCACAAAGATTTTCCTATAAATCCGCAGAAAAGGGCTCGATGCAGGGGCGTTTCGCTGAAACGCCCAAGAGTCATGGAAACAAGGGCGTCTCGGCGAGACGCCCCTGCATTTCCAATTACTTTGTTGGAATTACTTCTGCGGCTCGCCCGCCGCAGCAATTGGCGGTATACTCTCTCTAGTGGAGGACAAGCCGATGATCATCACTATCCCCGAAGATCTGGCGCAGCGCCTGCAAGAACTGGCGCGGCTGCACGATGCTGACATTGGCGACTTGCTGCGCGACCTGCTGGAGCGCCATGCCGATGAGCGGAAATCCGAAGAAAAGCCTTGGGCAACCCTGGCGGACATGGCGCGGCATGCGAAAGCATTGAACATGGCGTCGCCTGCGCCAGTAGACACCGCTGGGCGCAGCCGAGAGCTACTGAATACAGAACTCGTCGACTATTTGCAGAGACGCATTGACAGTTGACCCTGACGCCTCAACATCACAAGAATCGCCACCTTCGACCGGCGCGACTTTAGCATCTTTCAGCCCCGTCACTGTGAGTATCTGGAACTGCTGCCATAATGCGCGCCCCCCGCCAACAGCTTTTTGCAGCCCGCGCCGCTATTCGCTATACTTGCCGCTGTAACCTATTCCCGTTCTATAATGCTTCCTGAGGAGTAAGCGCATGAATCGAAGAAACACCCTGTTTGTCCTGGTCGCGGTGATGGCGCTGCTGTTGGGCAGTTTCGCCGGCGTCGCCCAGGACGAAAAAGTTCTTATCATCGGCCATGCCGAAACCACCGACGCCTATGACCCCGCCAACGGCTTCACGGGCACCACCCACATGGTCAACCATGTTGTCTATGACCAACTGGTAACTTTCCCGGATGCGGACGCCAGCGAAATCCTGCCGCGGCTGGCATCAAGCTGGGAAATCTCGGACGATGGCATGACCTATACCTTCACCATTCATCCCGATGCCGTCTTCGCCAATGGCGATGATGTTACCGCGGATGATGTCGTCTTCTCGTACAACCGCTTGAAATATCGCGATGGCAACCCCTCCTTCCTGGCGGACCCGATTGATTCGCTGGAGGCGCTTGACGATGACACGGTCGCCATCACCCTGGTGGAAGCCCGTCCCTCGTTCCTGTCCGAAATCACCAGCGCCGTCTTCAGCGTTACCAATGCCGATGTTGTGCGCGCCAATGGCGGCACTGACGCGATGGACGCGGCGGAGATGGACGAAGCGGGCGCTTACCTCGACAGCATGTCGGCGGGCTCTGGTCCTTACATCCTCGAAATGTGGGAGCCGCAGGTGCGCACCGAGCTCGTGCGCAACGAGAATTATTGGGGCGAGCAGCCCTATTTCGACCGCGTAATTGTCATCAACATGCCAGAAGCGGCGACGCAAAAAGCGGCGCTGGAAGCGGGCGAAATCGACATCGCGCTTGACCTTTCCAGTGATAATGTCGCCACCCTGGTGGACAACGAGAGCATCGAAATCTACCGCGGCCTCAGCAACTGGACGCACTTCATCATCATGAACACCGACCCCGAAAAGAGCGGTCCCTTCGCTGACCCGAAGGTGCAGCTCGCCGTGCGTTACGCGCTGGATTATGAAGGCTACAAGACGCTTTGGGGCGGCGTGACGCCGGGCAGCAACATGTGGGTCGGCTTGTTCACCGCTTTTGGCGAAGACCGCGCCTTCAGCCGCGATTTGGACAAAGCGCGCGAACTGCTGGCGGAAGCCGGCTATGCCGATGGGCTGGAGATGAACCTGGAATACCCCGATTGGGCGCTGGGCGGCGTCGCCTTTAATACCAACGCCCAGAAGATCCAAGCCGACCTCGCCGAAGCGGGCATCAATGTTACGCTGGCGCCGGGCGAATTGCAGGTCGAGCTGGATAAATATCGCAGCGGCGAGCACAGCGTCGGCTACTGGCTCTGGGGACCGGACATTCTCGATCCCATCGATTTCACCAGCTTCTTGCCCGGCGGCAAAGTGGCGACCGAGCGCAACAACTGGCAGTTGGAAGATGTGCCCGAAGATATCCAGGCATTAATCGCGCGGGCGAAGACCGCCAGCGACCCGGACGAGCGCATCGAAGTCTATACCGCGCTGCAAGAATTTAACCAGCAGCATGGTCCCTTCGCGCCCTTCGTCGTGCCCGAGCAGCCCTCAGCCTACCTGGCGAACCTGCAGGGTTATATTTTCCATCCGCACTGGACATTGGATGTTTCGATTTTGAGCCGCGCGGATATGTAAGCGGGCTTTAACGGCATCACATAAACGCGGTAAGGGCGAGCTGGTGGCTCGCCCTCTCGAACCAAGATGTAGGGGCGTCTCGGCGAGACGCCCTTGTTTTCATAACGAATGGCAGGGAGTTTCGGCGAAACGCCCCTGCATCATCGCCTTTTCTGCGGATATGCAGAAAAATCTCTGTGCCCTCTGCGCCTCTGTGGTGAATTGCCCCGCAATCTGTGCTACACTTAGCCCGTCCGCAGCGCATCAGGCACTGGCAGCCAATGAACTTCCTGCAATACCTCACGCGGCGCATTTTCTTCGCAACGCCCTTGATACTGGGCATTACGGTGATGTCCTTCCTCATCGCCAACTTGATTCCCGCTGACCCCATCATCGCCAACCTGCCGCCCAACGCCCTCAATGACGAAGACACCATCGCCGCCTTCCGCAAAAAATGGGGGCTGGACAAACCTCTGCACGAACAATATCTGACCTACCTGGGCAACCTGCTGCAAGGCGATATGGGCACTTCCATCAAAACGCGCAAGCCCATCGCCGATGACATCAGCCGCCGCCTGCCCGCCACCATCGAGCTCGCCACCCTCGGCATCATCCTCGGCATCGGCATCGGCGTCGGGCTGGGGCTTGTCTCCGCTATCTGGAAGGACACCTGGGCGGATTATGTGGCGCGGGTCATCGCCCTCATCGGCGTGAGTTTTCCCGTTTTCCTCACGGCGTTGATATTCTTAAATGTCTTTTATGTGCAGCTGGGCATCGCCGAAGGTCCCGGACGGCTGGATATCATCATGCGCCCGCCGCCGACGGTCACCGGCATGTACACTGTCGATTCGCTTTTGGCGGGCAATTTGAAGACATTCAGAAGCGCGCTCGCCCACTTGGTGCTGCCGGCGACCACATTGGCGCTCTACATCAGCGGCATCATCTCGCGCATCACGCGCTCTTCCCTGCTGGAGGTGCTGAACCAGGATTATATGCGCACCGCCCGCGCCAAAGGCTTGCGCGAGCGTTATGTGATTGGCTTGCACGGCTTGCGCAATTCGCTGATACCCGTGGTGACGGTCATCGGCTTGTCCTATGCCAATCTGCTGGTCGGCTCGATATTGATTGAGATCATTTTTGCCTACCCGGGCATCGGCTTTTATATGTTCCGCGCCAGCACCTCGCAGGATTTCCCGGCGATTATGGGCGTCAGCCTGCTCTTCGCCTTCATTTATGTGGGAGTCAATTTTGTCGTCGACATCCTCTACTTCTTCCTCGACCCGCGCATTCGCGTCTCCTAATTTTCGGCAGCGGGCATTCTATCACCTGGGGCGCAACCCGCTGGTCGCCCTCGGCATTGTCATCGCCATACTGTGGCTGGCGGTGGCGCTGCTGGCGCCGGCGATTGCCCCGGTCGACCCGCTGAAGCAGGATTTGGCGAACCGCCTGCAAGCGCCGGGCGCGCTCTTCGTGATGGGCTCGGACGAGCTGGGGCGCGATATTTTCAGCCGCGTGCTTTGGGGCTCGCGCATTACCATCCCGGCGGGCTTGGCGGTGATACTCATCGGCAGCTCTTTTGGTGTCGTCATCGGCGCGATTGCCGGCTACATGGGCGGCTTGGTGGACGAAACCTTGATGCGCGTGACCGAGCTCTTCATGGCATTTCCCTTCATCATTCTGGCGATGGCGGTTACGGCGGCGCTGGGACCAGATACGCGCAACGCCGTGCTGGCGCTCAGCGCGGTGTGGTGGCCCCGCTATGCGCGCATTGTGCGCGGGCTGGTGCTGGAGGTGAAAGCCCAGGAATATGTGGAGGCGGCGCACAGCGCTGGCGCCAGCGCCGCGTACATTCTCTTCCGCACGATTTTGCCCAATTGCATCGCGCCCGCCGTCATCCTCGCCACGCTGGATATCGGCACCGCCATCAACAGCTTCGCCGCGCTCAGCTTCGTTGGCTTGGGTCCCGAGCCGTCTTCGCCCGAATGGGGGCGCATGGTCAGCATCGGCATTGATTTCTTCGACCAGTGGTGGATGTGGCTCTTCCCCGGTTTGGGCATGGCGAGCCTGGTGATGGCTTTCAACTTCATCGGCGATGGCTTGCGCGATATCCTCGACCCGCGCCTGCGCGGGGAATAGGGCGTCTCGCCGAAATGCCTCTACCGAGACGCCGCGCGAGAATCAGCCCAGCCCTAATGCGCTGGCGGCAGCCCCCGCCAGTCAAAGACGACGCCGATGTAGTCGTCTTTTTGGTCGCGTAAGCCGGCATAAGCCTCAGCCGCCCGCGCGGGCGGCAGCGTATGCGTATGCAGGGGCGCCACTTGCAGCGCGCCGCTGCTGATATAGTCCAGCGCCAGCTCGGCATTGCGCAGAATCGAATGTTTGACGAAGGCATCACGCTGCACCGGATAGCGCCATTCGTGCGCGCCTTTGAAGCTGAGGCTGCCGTTGCCATCCAAATGCACCTGGCTCAGCAGCTCGGTCACATCGCTTTGGAAGGCGCCGCGCGGCGTGCCCAGCAGGATGACCTCGCCATACCGCCCGACCCAGGGCAGCGCCCCGGGCAAAGCGCGCGGATTGCCCGTGGCTTCTATCAGCGTGGTAACTTCGGCGGCACCGGTGATGGCGGCGATATCGTCAGCGACAGTCGCCGGGTCGAGCTGGAGCGCATGGCGGATGCCGCAGTCCCGCGCCAGTTGGGCGCGCCTGGCGCTCAAATCCAGCCCGATGACATTCCCGCCTTGCAGCTGCGCCAATTGCGCGGCGAAATTGCCCACCAAGCCCAAGCCCGTCACGGCGACATAATCGCCCAGCTCGATGCTGGAAATGCGCAGCGCCGTGAAAGACACACAAATCATACGGGTGAATACCGCCTGCGCCGCGTCCAAGCCCGGCGGCACTTTGACGCAGAGCGCGCGCGGATTGCAAGTATCGTAGAGCTGATACTGCCGATGCCCGCCCATGCCATAGACGAGGTCGCCCTCGCTAATGCCGCGAACAGCAGCGCCAACCGCGACCACCTCGCTGACGGAGGCGTAGCCCGGCGTGCCGGGGAAGCCGAACCAAGCCTCTACCCCCGAAAGGCAGGCGAGCTCGGTGCCAGCGCTGATGAGCGAAACCTGCGTGCGCGCCAGGACATCATAAGCGCCCAGCGGGAAGAAATCGCCCTCAAGCTCGCCCAGCTCGATGCTGTTTGCCCCGGTGAAAAGTACGCTTTGGTATTTCATGCGCCGCCCCTCTCTTCGCTTGTGGCTATTTGCTCCCCCAAAGAGAATACCACAGCTTGGATGTACCAGCGCTGCGGCAATGAAGAAGCATAGAGCCATTTCAAGGATAAACTTTGTGTCCTTTGTGCCTCTGCGGTGAATAATTGTTTGATGCGATTGCCCTGCCACTCCCATCTAAGCGCAACTCTTGTCCTTATTATCCGTTATATTTACAATACAACAGTTTCTCACAAATGGTTTTTCCATTAGGAACGGGGAGGGTACTATGCAGGCGGTTCTCAAGTTTGTCTTCAGGAACTGGTTTGCAATTGTGCTGATTGTCCTTGGCATCATCGGCGGCGCGTATATCAGCAATACGGTCAACCAGGTGCAAGATTTCTTCTTTCCCGAAGCCGCTGCCTATGTGCGCTCGCCACAAGGCATTGCCAACAGCATTCAGGGAATTGGGCAATTGGTGACAGTGAGACAGGAAATCGTACATACCGATATATCGGTGGAAATCCATGGCGGCTTCTTGAACTCCGAGTATTACGGCGCCAATCACAAAGCGATTTCCGTGATCGAAGCGGGCATCAATCTTGACGCGATTGACGCGGATGACATCCGCCTCGAAGAGGATAGCTATATCCTTATCCTGCCCGCGCCGGTCATCACCAGTTGCCGCGTCGAATATATCGACCAAAGCGAGCATTCGCTGACGCTATTGCAGGCGGATTGGGATATGGTGCGGCAGATCGCGCAGGCAGAGGCAATTATGCAATCAGCCGTCTATTTTGAGGGCGTTCTGGAACGGGCAAAGGAGGAGACGGCATTGCGGCTTGGCGACTTCGCGCGCCAGCTGACGGGCAAGCCGGCGCGGGTTGAATTTGCGGCGCGTGCTGGCGAGCTGGAATTGCCGGAGTCATGCCAGCCCTTCACGCCAGGCGGCTGGGGGAAGGATGCTGACGGCGCTTGGAAACGGCTGGGCTGACTTCCAACAGCGCTCCTGGAATTCGAGAATGATGTCACTATGCTGGGCGGCTCCTGTGAGTCGCCCAGCAGTTTGCGTCAGCCAAGTGTAAAGCTAACGGAAGTATCGGAATGCAATCATCAAGAAATACTGATAGAAGCCGGTTGGTGATGTTTCTTGGGCTTATGGCGGCCTTTTTCTTTGGCATTGTCTTTCAGTCGGGCATCCTTGGCGGCAATACGCCAACCCCGGTCCCGACCTTCACGCCGCCGCCGACCTATACGCCCTATCCCACTTTCACGCCGCTGCCGACAGCCACGGCTACCTTCACGCTGACGGCTACAAATACGCCAACCGAGACGGCGACAAGCACCGCCACCAGCACGGCAACGGACACGCCAACAGCCACCTTGACTTTCACGCCGCCGCCGACGGCTACGGCTACAAATACACCAACAGCCACCGCTACCAGCACACCGCCAAATACTGCTATACCGCTGCAAGTGGTAGCGTCCAACATACAGTCGCTGGGGCAGCTTGTTACAGCGCGGCAGGAACATGTAGTTGTTGGCTTGGAGGTGCATGATCCCGCCCTCTTGGGCTGTCTTTATACGACAAGGCATGTCGCAAAAGGCGTATTTGAAGCGGGCATCGACCTAACCGCCGTTGATGCGGATAACATCCACAGACACCTTTTCGGGCAGCAGCTTTGGAAGGTAACAGTGCCATCGCCCGCCTTAACAAGCTGCTATATTGAGGAAATAGAACAGTACGACCGGCAAGGCGGGGGCACGGCTAGCTGCTTCGGCAACAACTGGGAAGCGATGAAAGACATCGGCAAGCACCTGGCGATGGAGCGGCTGCGTGAGGAGGCGCTCGGGCAATTGCCGCGTGACGCCGAGAGCGAAAGCCCCCGGGAGAGCATTTTGGCGAGGGCGGAGCGGCAAGCCGCCATTGTATTGCGGAGCTTCATCAGCGACTTGACGGGGCAACAGGTCGACATCGAATTCATGGACCCGCCTGAAAATCCCGAACATCCGCGGGCTTGCGCTGTCGCCCCGCCCCCAAATTGGGAGCGCCATCAGCCCGATAACGATAGAGACTGGCGGCGCACAGAATGATTGCCCAACTGCATTTTCAGATGACCGCAGGCACTTCCCATGCAGCTTCTTAGCGATTTCATCCACCTCCTGCTCGACCGGCGCGTCTCACTGCTGTCCAAGCTGCTCTTCTTTGTGCTTGTCGCCCTCTACATCCTCCTGCCCATCGACCTGATTCCCGATTTTCTGCTGCCCTTCGGCGTGGTGGATGACGGCGGCTTGATTGTCGCCGCTGTGGTCGCCTTCACGCGCCACGCCCGCAAGCAAGTCGAGCAATACGGCGCTGCCGTTTGGACCAGCGACCCAACCGCCGCGCTGCCCGCGGCTGCCGGCGGCGACAGCGAGACCGCCCGACCGCTGCCGGCGCGCCAAGTCTTCATCCATCGGGATTCCCGCGGCGCGGGGCTTAGCTGCGGCTGCCTTTCGCTCGCCGCCTTGTTGATTGTGTCGCCTATCATCGGCTTGGCGCTGCTGGCGCTCTCCAGCAGCCTGGCGCTCAGCGGCTTCATCGCGCCGATTGTCGACCTCTTTGACCTGCCGGCGAGCGTCAATGTCGTGTCCAGCCGCACGATTGTCAACAGCCTGCGCGGGTTAGGGCAATTCGTGACCGTGCGCGGCGAATTCGCCAAGACCGACTTAAAAGTCGCGATACACGAGGGCTTGCTCAATTCCGGCTTTCACGAAGCCAACCATGTCGCTGTCGGCAGCATCGAGGCGGGCGTGGATATCAGCCAATTCAGCCGCGACAATGTGCGTTATGACGCCGAAAATGGCGCCATCCACCTCACCCTGCCGCCGCCGATGGTAACCACTTGCAACATTGAACATATCGACCAGAACGAACACAGCGTCACGGTCTTCCAGAGGGATTGGGACGCCGTGCGGCAACTGGCGGAATTTGAGGCGATACAGCAATTTCTGCAGGATGCGCTGGAGGGCGGCATCCTCGAAGAAGCGAAAAGCGAAATCCGCGAGCGCCTGGGCAGCTTCCTCAACAGCTTGACCGGCTCCCGCGTACATATCGACTTTGCCGAGGGCGCGTCCGCCGCCTTGGGCGATACCTGCCTGCCCGATGCCCCCGATGGCTGGCAGGTGGATGCCGACAGCGGCGACTGGAGGCGGACGGAATAGCCGCTGCAATTGGCTGGTTGTTACCATTATATTACAATTCTTTGGTGCTCTGTTGCCAATAATCAAGTTGTCGATAAAATACCCCCTGTGCATATTCTTATCTCATTGGTGGCGGATGAGTTGCGCTGCCTATACAGCGAAAGGGGTGAAGCATGTTGCGCAGAATACATCTGACGCTCATCGCGGTTTTGGCGCTTATGATACTGGCTCCGCCAGCGTTGGCGCAGGAACGGGTGGACAAGCTGGTCCTGACAATAGATCTCGAGGAAGGCTATCAGTTTGAAGCCGTATTCCAGCCCGGCAAGTATGTTCTATTTCCCAGCGTGAAAGGGAGCAAGACGGTTGCCTCCTTTAAATTGCATGTCGTCAGCAATCCGTCTCCCGCTTGTTTTATCCGCGGTGAGCACAATGGGCGCGCTCCGGTGGACGAAGCCGACCGCCTCACGCTGGAAACCCGTAGCGTCTGGCGCTATTTTGAATTGGGCGATACCTGCTATCTGCGCTTTGAGGTGCGAGATTACGACTACGGGGCGGTCAATATACGCCCGATCAAAAAGACCGTGGATTATGTAGCCAGCATGGGATATTTAGCCGAGACGAAATTTGAAAAAGGTCGTTGGAGCGGCTCCGCCAAATTTGGCGAGTACGACATACAGTTTCTCAACATGGGACCTAGGTCTGCCGGTTGCCATTTCACTACCACCCCCGCCGGCAGAGAAGTCGGCATCTTCTCTGCTGATGACCACTTAGTTGACCGTGATGAGTCCTGGACATTCGAGCTCGCCGAGACTTGCAAGACTGCAATCCGCGTCAATACCGCCTACCACACGATTGCGCCTCACAGTCTTCTGGATGTCGCCTTCGTCAAATCGTAAGCGCGCGCTGAAGGGAATAAAGGGGCGTTTCGCAGAAACGCCCCTGCAACCGGGAACTCATGGGCGACCGATATAGCGCATCAACCCCCGCCCGTCATCAGCAAGCCCAGCTGCTCGATATCCACATCGACATTCTCGACTTCGCCCACGATGCGCCCCTCATACATCACCGCGATGCGGTCAGAAAGGGCGCGGATTTCGTCCAAATCTTCGCTGATGAGCAGGATGGCGGTGCCTTTGTCGCGCTCTTGCAGCAAACGCTGATGAATATATTCGGTCGCGCCGATATCAACGCCGCGCGTGGGCTGCGCCGCTATCAGCACCCCCGGCGCCCGCGACAGCTCCCGCGCCAGCACCAGCTTTTGAATGTTGCCGCCAGAAAGGCTCTTGACAGTTGTCTCGGTGCTGGGCGTTTTGATCTCGTAATCCCGTATCGCCTGGCGGCAGGCATCACGGATTTTGCCGAACTGCATGAAGATTCTGCCGCGTGTGAACTTGGCATGCCCATGGTCTTGCAGCACATAATTCTCGGCAACGCTGAATTCCTTGATGACGCCGTCAATCATGCGCTCTTCGGGGATATACGATAAACCCATCGCGTTGATGGCGGCGGGGCGGGCGTTGGTCACATCGCTGCCATCGACAGTTACAGCGCCGGCGGTAATCGGGCGCAAGCCGGCGATGCACTGCGCCAATTCCTGCTGCCCGTTGCCGCTGACGCCGGCGATGCCAACGATTTCGCCGCCGCGCAGCCGCAGCGATACCGCATCCAAACCGACAGTGCCGCGGTTGCTCAAAGCGCTGATGCCTTGCAGCGTCAGCCGCTCCTGGCGCGGCTGGAGGGGCTTCTTCTCATATTCCAAAAGCACGGGCCTGCCGACCATCATCTCGGCAAGTTTGGGGCGGGTGGCGTCGCTGGTGGGGATGGAGTTGACGCGCCGCCCATCGCGCAGCACGGTAACGCGGCTGCTGATTTCCAGCACCTCGTGCAGCTTGTGCGAGATGAAAACCAGCCCATGCCCGTCCGCCGCCAACTGCTTGAGGATGCGGAACAAGCCGTCCACTTCCTGCGGCGTCAGCACCGCCGTCGGCTCATCGAGTATCAGCAGCGCCGCGCCTTTATACAGCGCCCGCAGGATCTCGACCCGCTGCTGCTCGCCGACTGCCAACTGCCAAATCGGCAGGTTCGGGTCGACTTTGAGGTTATAAATCTCGGACAATTCCAAGACGCGCTGGCTGACCACATGCAAATCCAGGCGGAAGCCGCGCGAGGATTTCATGCCCAGGGCGATATTCTCCGCCACCGTCAGCGAAGGCACCAGCATAAAATGCTGATGGATCATGCCGATGCCGTGCTGGATGGCAGCTTGCGGGTTTTTGATTTCGGCGGCGGCGCCATTGATGCGAATCTGCCCTTCGTCCGGATCGTACAAGCCGTAGAGCATCTTCATCAGCGTCGATTTGCCGGCGCCATTTTCGCCCAGCAAGGCGTGAATCTCGCCCGAGCGCACATCAAAGTCGATGTTGTCCGCCGCCAATACGCCGGGGAAGCGCTTGACGATGCCCAGCATTTCCAGTTGTTCAATGCGCCGGTGCCCGGTGGGCAGCAGTTGAGCGCTCAACTTAGCCTCTCTTCATCGATACTTTTCTCCAACCCAACCCATCCCCCAAGATGCTGACGGCGGGACACCTTTTTCTACCCCATCCCCGGCTAGAGCCCCCTCGGTCCCCCGCCTGTCGGGGGATGTATCCCGTATCAACGGAGAAGGGTGACTCGTCGCTGAATCTGTGTGTTTGTTGGTGATATGGTTGATACTGAACAGCTAATCCTGACTGCTTCTTTTGCGATTCCCCCTCTCCGATGATTCGGAGAGGGGGCTAGGGGGCGAGGTAGATGTACAGTCATTTTGCGCCCCCTCTTTTGGGCTGATGCGCCAACCGCTAGCCCGCGAATTCCATCGCCAAGCCGCCGTTCGCCAGCGTCAAGGTGTAGGACTGCCCGCCGAGCACACCCATTTGAATGTTGTGGATGATATCCGACAGGATGACATCCCACTTGTAGATTTGGAAGGCAACCGCGGCATCGCCAGCAAGCTCGGCTTGGCTGGATTGGGTGCCGAACCAGCGCGCGCCATTTTCGCTTGCGATCGCGATGGGACCCACCACCATCTGCGCCGTGCCCGTCAGAATATCCGCGCCATTGGCGATATGCGTTTCCGCCGCTTCGGTCGCCAGCGGCACATCGCTGAAGGACTGGATATAGACGACATTGACCGTCGCTTCGGGGTTGGACGCGCCCACGCCGGCGACAAAGCCATCAACATAGAGCTTGGCATCGCCCACTTCGATGGGACCCACAACGCCAATGACGCCGGAGTCGGTCATCAAACCGGCGATGACGCCGTTGACATAACCGCCTTCATCCGCCGCGGCGGTGTAGGCGAATACATTGTCCAGGCCGAAGGTGTTCTCGTCCGTGCCCCAGGCGAAGCTGACTTCGGGGAATTCCGCCGCCAGCTCTTCGACGACCGAGCCAAATTGCGAGCCATGGGCGATCACCAAATCATATTCGCCGGAAGCCGCCCATTCGCGCAGGGCAACCGCGGCATCATCGACGATGAAGGTGCCATCTTGAAAATCGAACTGGAAGGCCTCTTCGCCCATCTCCGCCTGGATTGCCAGCAAGCCGTCATAAATGCTTTGGCTGAAGGCGAGGTCGTTGGTGGCGCTGGGCGCGACCGCCGCCACGCGGAAGACATCGTCCTGCGCCATGCCCGGCATCACCGCGATGAACAGGGCGATTATCAGGCTAAGCAATGCTGCTTTCTTCATGTTGCTTTCTCCTTATCTGTATGGATTACATCACATCGGGCGGGATTGCCCGCGATGCGCAAATACAGCCATAACTATTCCCCGCGCTCATAGGGCTTGGTGAGGGCGGTCGGCTGTTCCTGGCGCTTGGTGGCGAAGACCAGCGCGATAATCGTGATGATATACGGCGCCATCACCGCGAACTCGGACGGAATATCCGCGCCGACAACTTTAATCTGCAATTGCAGCGCGTTGACAAAGCTGAAGAGCATCGCCCCCGCCGCCACCGTCCAGGGGCGCCAGCCGCCAAAATAGACCAGCGCCACCGCGATGAAACCCTGCCCGGCAGTCAGATTTTGCTGGAAAAGGTTGATGAGCGCTATAGAAAGCGACGCCCCCGCCAGACCCGCCAGCATGCCGCCGATGGTGGTGGTGGCATAACGCACCCGCGCCACATTCACGCCCATGGCGTCCGCCGCTTCCGGGTTTTGCCCCACTGCCCGTATCATCAAGCCGAAGGTGCTGTTGTTGAGGATGTATGCCGAAATCGGCACCAGGGCAAATGCCGTGTAGACCAGCAGATTGTGGTTGAACAGGATTTCGCCGAGCACGGGCAGCTCCGTCAAAATCGGGAATTCGATGCGCGGGAAGCCGCTGACCGATTTCGGCGTGCCCACCCATTGCTGGAAGAGCAGCTCGCTCAAGCCCAGCCCGAAGAGGTAGACGCCGATGCCGCTGATGCCTTGTTTGGCTTGCAGGGTAACGCTGACAAATGCCATCGCCAAGCCCATCAAGCCGCCGATAAGCAGCGCGATCAACACGCCAATCAGCAGGCTCATCGGCTCGCTGATGGCGGCATTTTGCTGCGCCAGGAAGACGGCGTAGAAGCCGCCAAAAGCGCCCATCAGCATCATGCCATCCACGCCCAGGTTGAGCACGCCGCTGCGCTGGGCGAAGGTCTCGCCCAAGGCGGCGAAGATATACGGCGTCGCCAGCCGGATTGCCGAAGCGAAGACGCTGGCGGTGAAAATATCATCCAGCCCCATCAGCCGCCCTCCGCCTCAGACTCCGGTCCCGCCCGCGTGGATGCGGGCGCATCGTCATCGTCATCCGCCACGCTGACGCGGCGCTTGCTGCGCTGCAGGATGAATATCTCGCTGCTGACGACGAAGACCACAATCAAGCCGTTGATTGCCGTAATCAGCGAGGCGGGCACGCCCAGCTCCCGCTGCATTTTCTGCGCGCCCACCAGCAGCCCGCCGAAGAAGGCGGAAGCGGGAATCGCGCCCAGCGGGTTCAAACCGCCGAAGAGCGCCGCCACAATCCCGTTGAAGCCCGCCGACCCCGTGAAGCCCGCGGGTGAGCCGTCCGTTTGCAGGCGGTATTGCAAGCCCAGGACCTGCACCACCCCCGCCAGCCCGGCAAAACCGCCCGCCAGGAACATGGAAAACATCATCTGCCGCTTGACATTGATGCCGGCAAAGCTGGAGGCGCGCTGGTTTTCGCCCACCGCGCGGATGCGATAGCCCAGCGAGGTGCGCCACAGGAATATGTAAATCACCGCCGCCAGCGCAATCGCGATCAGCAAACCCCAATGCAGGCGCGTACGCGCGAAGAGCCAGGGCTCGCCCAACGGCAGCGACAGCCGCGGCAGCTGCGCCGCCGTCACCAGCCGCGCCGTTTTGGGGATGTTGTTGAAGCCGGCTTCCGCCGGGTCCAGCAAGATGCCATTCAGCAAGAAGTTCATCAGCTGCACGGCGATTTGGTTGAGCATAATCGTGCTCAAGATTTCGTTGACATCAAAATAGGCTTTGAGGAAGCCCGCCAAGCCGCCATAAAGCGCCCCCGCCAGGAAGCCGCCCAACAGCGAACAGGTTACGATGATGATATCAAACGCGCCGCGTTCCTTCGCCAATTCGGCGGGCACCCGCGCCTCGCCCAGCACCAGGGCGACGGTAACGCCCGCGAGGGCGCCGGCGATCATCTGCCCTTCGCCGCCGATGTTAATCATGCCGCCGCGGAAGGCGATGGTGATGCCAATGCCGACGAAGAGGATAGGCGTCGCTTTGACCAGCGTTTCGGCAGTGGCATTTTCGCTGCCGACAGCGCCTTCCAGCATGGCGGAATAGGCGGCGAGCGGGTCAGCATTAAGCGCGATCAGCAGCGCCGACGCCACAAACAGCGCCAGCAGCAGCGCAATCGCCACTGGCGAAAAATCTATCAGCCGGCTCAAGCGCTGCCGCATCGCCGAGTGTGAACTGCCAGCCGCTTGATTCACAGTGTCAAAATCCCAATTGCGCCCGCTGCCAAGAGTCCGCCACCAGTATGCCCTGTTTCGCGCAAATTTACAATCAATTGGAGAAAATCACCAAAGCAAGCCGCCACCACCTTCAAGAAAATGGCAGGGGCGACCCGCTGGGTCGCCCAAAAGCTGCCACAGAGGCACAGAAGTAATTCCAACAAAGTAATTGGAATCTGTAAGGGCGGAGATTCGACAAGGGTTTTTACCACCGAGGACACCGAGATACACCGAGAAAAAATGAGATTTGCCGTATAATCGGGCAAGCCGATGGTACATTTTGATGTGAAGACGCGCCGCATAATCCCGATTCTTCCCGTCCTTTTGCCTTTGTGGTCGCTGATATCGAGACTTGCCTGCCAACTGGAGCGCAATGACCGCCTTCCCCCGCCTCTACCGCGCCATCGCGCGCACGGTGATTGATGCCTTCTGCGTCCGCAACCCGCTGCTGAAAGCGGCGCTGCATATCGCCTGCGCCCCCTTCCTCGTGCAGCTGACACGCCTCGCGCTCAAGATGGAAAAGCGCATCGCCCGCGATGGCGACCTCAAAGGCGCTTGCCAATGGCTGCTTAGCATCGGCGCGAGCAGCCTGCGCTGCCAAGGCGCGGAGAATATCCCGCGTAGCGGACCGCTGCTCTTTGTGGGCAATCACGCCGGATTGGGGGATGCCCACGCCCTGCTGAGCGCCTCGCCGCGGCGGGATACCAAGCTGCTGGCGCGCGACTTCGGCATTTTGCCCGGCTTAGCCCACTTCCGCCAGCATGTCATCGTGGTTGAGCCCGAGCGGCCGCAAGCGGCATTGCGCGCGGGGCTGCGCCATCTGCGCGCGGGCGGCTCGCTTCTGCTCTATCCCCGCGGCGAGATTGAGCCCGACCCCGCGCTTTACCCCGCGGCGGCGCAGGCCTCACTCGCCCGCTGGTCACGCAGCCTGACGCTATTCGCGCGGCATGCGCCCGGCCTGAACATCGTGCCGGTGGCGGTCGGCGGGCTGATATCGCGGCGGGCGCTGCTTAATGTGATTGTGCGCCGCTATCGTGATCATGACCGCCGCCATTTCCTCGCCGCCACTTTTCAAATGCTCTTCCCGCGCTATCGCGATCCCGCTGTCCGCCTGCATTTTGGCGAAGCGCTGACAGGCAAGCGGGCGACGCTGCCGCAGGCGCAAGCGCAGATGCAAACGCTGCTGCAGCGCCTAAGCGCGGAGTTTACGCAGGGAGGGTAAGCACCGAGTAGGGGCGTTTCGTGGAAACGCCCTAACTTTTATCCTGGAAGCAGGGGCGTCTCGGCGAGACGCCCTACGTGTGCCAGGCGGGGCGGATTTCGCCTGCGCATTTGCGCGTATGGCGCGATAATACTGCCAGGAGACATGATGACACTTCCAAAGCAACGATGAGCCAGTGGACCAACAATAACCCAGCGCGGAACCGGGTGCAGCGCTGGCAAAGCTATTGGAATCTGCTGATTTCCCTGGTCAGCCGTGATATTCGCGCCCGCTATCGGCGCACATTTTTGGGTCCGCTGTGGGCGATTATCCCGGCGATTTTGGCAACCGTGATGTACAGCTTCCTCGGCGGCTTGGTGGAAGTTGATACCGGCGGCGCGCCGCGGGTCGCCTTCACCTTCGCCGCCACCGTGCCCTGGACCTTCTTCCAAAGCACGGTCGTGCGCATCCCGCATGGCGTCTTGTCCAATGGCACCTTGCTGCGCAAAATGGCGGTGCCGCGCCAGATTTTCCCGTTCATCGTGCTGGCGACAACTTTTTTCGATTTCAGCATTTCTTTCCTGGTGCTGGTGGTGACGCTGCAACTCTTCGGCATCCCGCTAAGTTCCGCCTGGCTGTGGCTGCCGCTGTTGATATTTTTGGCGGGGCTGCTGGGCTGGGCGGTGGGCATTGGCATCACCGCCTTCACGATTTATCGGCGGGACCTGCTGCACGGCATCCAGCATATCATGCAGGTCTGGCTCATCCTGACGCCCGTGATTTATGGCGCGGGCACTTTGGAGGCGAACATGCAATTTGTCTATGCGCTCAACCCCGCGGTCGGCTTCATCGATGGCTTCCGCCGCGTTTTGATATTCGGGCAGCCGCCCGATACCACCCTGCTGCTCACCGGCTTCGTGATGAGCTGCTTGGCGCTGCTGCTGTCCTACCCGCTGTACGCCAGTTTGTCGCGCTATTATGCCGATGTCTTGTAGCTGAGCTTGCCGCATGCACGCTGATTTGGCGATCCAAGCCACCGATGTCTGGAAGCGCTATGGGCTGCCGCTGCGCCCCTATCTGCGGCGGCAGTGGCATCGGCTGCGCGCCCCCGCCGCCGTCGACCGCGCCGACTATGGACCCTGGGCGCTGCGGGAAGTGTCTTTTGATGTCAAGCGGGGCGAATCCCTGGGCATTGTGGGCAAGAATGGCGCGGGAAAAAGCACCCTGCTCAAGCTCATCGCCGGCGTCAGCCCGACAACTTATGGGCAGCTGCGCGTGCGCGGGCGCCTGTTCCCGATGATTGAGCTCGCCGCGGGCATGCACCGCGAGCTGACGGGGCGGGAGAATATCCGCCTGCTGGGCGCGATTATGGGCTTTTCGGCGCGGCAGATGGACAGCAAAAGCCCGGCGATTGAAGACTTCGCCGAGCTGGGCGACTGGCTGGACAAACCCGTCTGGCAGTATTCCAGCGGCATGCAAGCCCGCCTCGGCTTCAGCGTCGCCGTTAATGTGGACGCCGATATTTTGTTGATTGACGAAGTGCTTTCTGTCGGCGATGTCAATTTCCAGAAGAAATGCCTCAACCGCATGGACGAGCTTTCCAACAGCGGCGTGACGGTCATCTTCGTCACCCACAATCCCTATTCCATCGAGCGGATCTGCGAGCGCGCCCTCTACCTGCGGGATGGGCGCATCACCGCGGTGGGCAGCCCCGCCGATATCCTGGGCGCGTATTTTGAACAATCCATGGACCGCTCGACCGTCATCGGGCAGCGCGGCGCGCCCGCTCCCGAGCTGCGCGAGGGCACCGGTGCCTTCCGCATCAGCGGCATCAGCATGCGCGATGCGATAAGCGGGCGGGAAATCAGCAGCTTCAGCACCGGGGAATCGGCGCTGTTCCGCATCGCCCTGCGCGTGCAGGAGCCGGTGCCGAAGTATCGCTTTTCGCTGCGCATCGTTGACCCGGCAGGCACGGTCATCAGCTTCATCGAGCTGCCGATTTCGCAGCGCCGCCCGCTGGCGCTGGCGCGGGATTGCGCGCTCGAATGCCTGGTCGAGAATATCAACCTGCTGCCGGGGCAATACTGGATTAACCTGCGCGCGCAGGAAGTGGCGGGACCGGTGATTGACGCCCTGTCCTATGCCTATACTTTTGATGTAAGCGCCAACAGCGATGTGATTGAACAGTTGGAGCATCGCGGCATCATCCACCTGGGCGCGCGCTGGCGGCTGGCGCCAGCTGTCAGCCCGGGCGCAAATTCAGTATAATGGCGCTGTCGCCGATGACAGCGGGAGGGCAAGCCCCAATGGAAGTCCAAGCGCAGTATCTAACCGCCGAGCGCTTCCTCGATTTGCTGGAACAGCCGGAATATCAAGACCGCAGCTTCGATCTCGTTGAAGGGGAACTCGTCGAAATGTCAAAGCCTACATGGAAACATGGGATTATCACAATGCGGCTGGCGGTACAAATCGCCAACTATGTCGAAGCAAATGACCTGGGCGCGGTAACAGCGGCGGAGACCGGTTTTGTGCTCGAGCGCAATGCCTATGGGCGTGATACCGTGCGCGGCATCGACATCGCCTTTGTCAGCAAAGAAAATGTTCCCGACCCGCCAGACTTCAGTTGGTACGAAATGGGACCCGACCTGGCGGTGGAAGTCATCTCGCCGAATAACCGCGCCGACGATATTCACTTAAAAGTGATGCAGCTGCTGGCGGCGGGCACCCGGCTGATTTGGCTGGTCTATCCCGAGAGCCGCACGGTAGTGGCGCATAGCGCGGATGGTGCCAAGACCTTACACGAAGGCGACCGCCTTGATGGTGGCGATGTCTTGCCGGGCTTCGCGCTGCGGGTGGGGGATATTTTCCCCAGCTAGCCTGCGCCGCGCCTGTTGTGATCAAGAGTATAGATACAGTATAATGGCGCTGTCGCCGATGACAGCGGGAGGGCAAGCCCCAATGGAAGTCCAAGCGCGCTATATAACTGCCGAGCGCTTCCTCGATTTGCTGGAACAGCCGGAATATCAAGACCGCAGCTTCGATCTCGTTGAGGGGGAACTCGTCGAAATGTCAAAACCGACCGTTGGGCATGGCGAAATTGTCAGCTGGCTGAATATAAAAATTGGCAGCTATATCGTGGAAAATGCGCTCGGGCGCGTCTGCTCTGGCGATGCTGGCTTTATCCTGGCGCGCAGCTTCACTGGAAGGGACACGGTGCGCGGGTTGGATTTTGCCTTTATCGCGAAGGAGCGAGCACCCGGTCCACTGGACTTCAGTTGGTACGAACAGGGTCCCGACCTGGCGGTGGAAGTCATCTCGCCGAATAACCGCGCCGACGATATTCACTTAAAAGTGATGCAGCTGCTGGCGGCGGGCACAGGGCTGATTTGGCTGGTCTATCCCGAGAGCCGCACGGTAGTGGCGCATAGCGCGGATGGCGCCAAGACCTTACACGAAGGCGACCGCCTCGATGGTGGCGATGTGCTGCCGGGCTTCGCGCTGCGGGTGGGGGATATTTTCCCCAGCTAGAGAGCGCTATTATGCGGGTTTTCACCTGAGAAATGCGGCAACGATAATCGCGGCAATGCTGATTATAAGGGGCAGGGCATATTTGACAGCATCTATCGTTCCCCTTAGACGGCTTTCCTTCTCGCGTAATGCCCGAATCGCATCATTCTGTTCTTTCAGAGATTGTGTAAAGTCGGCATTTTGCTCTTTCAGAGCTGTTGTGAAGTTGTCATTTTGCTCTTTCAGGGCTTTTGTAAAGCCGTCGTTTTGCTCATGTATGACTTTGTTTTGCTCTCTAATCGCTTGGTTTTGCTCTCTTATGGCTTGCTGGAAAGTTGTTGTTTGGTCGTCAATCTTGTTGCTGATTTCTTGCCTGAGAGCATCAAGCGCTGATTGAACGAATTCCTTCGTAGCAACAGCTTTCATCTCCCCTTCTATGTGGGAGAGGCGCGATTCATGATCTCGTTGTATCTCGTCCATGCAATTTCACCTTTCATGCAATGTGAGCTGCCTAGCAGTCGGCAAGGAAGCGACAGTATCAAGATACTAGCCGAATTCTGCACTATACTGTACCATATTTATACTCGAAAATGCACATAAATGCAATGAAATTCCTATCAAGCATAGAAGCTCATAGGCGGTGAGAGATGAGAGAGAAGTGGCAGGCGTTCAAAGCGGTGGTGAAGCGCCATCCCTATATTGCGCTGACGCTTTTTGTCGCGCTTGTCGCGCTGGCGGCGGCGCTGGGCTACTTGCGCTATCAGCAGGTGCAAGCGGAGATCGCCGCGCAGCAGAACTGGCTGCACCGGGCGCAAGCCAGCGCCGAAGCTTGGGCGGACGATTTTTCCATGCGCTTTGAGAATCTCAAGCGCGATGCGCTGGGGACGGCGGCTGGCGTCACCAATGTTGCCGGCGGCGCTTGGGGCATTCTCAGCTATTTCGTGAGCGCGTTTCTGGATTATATCGGCAACTTGCACATCATGCTCCCGGTAACCGTCGTCTACCTCGGCATCATCGTTTTTGGACTTCTCAAAATGAAGATTGCGGCGCTGCTCGGCGCGCTGATCGCGTTTTTTCTGTCAACCAGAATGGGCATTGTGCCCGGCAGCGTCATCGGCTTGCTGGTGATGGCGGCATTGCTGCTCTGGGACAAGCTGGATGCGCGCCTTTTGACGCGGCTGCAGGAGCTGCCGGCGCGCCTGCAAGCCCGCTTGCGGCGGTCGCGGCGCGCTGAAGATGCCGCTGCGGGCGCGCCGGAGCAAGCAGCCTAAAGCCCCGCCCCGCCGCGCTTTGGCGCTCCCCCCAGGTCAATCGCATCAAAAAGACATTCACCACAAAGACACAAAGGGCACAAAGTATTTTCTTGAAATGGCTCTATGCTTCTTCATGTATCAGGGTAGTTTGTACACACCCATTACCACCGAGAACACAGAGGAATATGAGGACACCGAGTAAAGATTTAACGAGGCTTCTCATGCTTTCTCGGTGTATCTCGGTGGTCAAATTTGAGTTTTATTCCGCTTGTTGTGGTGAAGAATAATTTGATGCAATTGCCCTGCGCTACCCCCGAGCGTTTCTCCCGCCGATATTTCTCTTCATACGCGCGCCTTTTAATCCCCCCACTTATTGGGGCTTTCCTGAGTGTTGTCTCTGGTATGCTGATGGTATAGCAGCTAGGAAGAGGAGGTTGATGATGGCAGCGACGATTGCGTTGAACGGCACGAACTTCAGCAAGATATTCGCAGCGCCTCCCGAAAGCACGGAGGAAAAAGCGCAGGAATTCTTCTTCCGCGCGGAGTTGGGCGAGGCGCTTCAAAAAATTTGGAACAGCATCAAGCGCCTGCGCTTGGAAGTTGTGTTGAAGCTGCTAATGGCAGTCGCCTTGATTGTTACGTTTATTGTTCTTGCGCAGCAGATTTCTCTCGGCGGGTTTCTGGCGCTGGCGGGCACACTCGCAGGCTTGCTCTTTGCGGCGATTACACAACCGCTGGTGTGGATACTCTACATTCTGCTGTACTTTGTCAAACGATCTGACTTTGCCGGCTGCATCCTTCTCGCCGTCGGGCTGGCATGGCTGGGCGGCTTCAGCCCCTTCATCGCGCTGATAGTCAGCCCGCTGCTGGTCTTCGGCTACCGAATGCTGGGCGGCTCGAAAGTGGCGCAGACATCGGTAGCCGAGGCGTCGGCATTTGTTGCTAATACTGTCGAGAAGGCGAAGCTGGGGGCGGCATTTCGGCAAGCTGCTGACGCTGCCGCCGGCGTCATCGGCAAGGTGCGGCTCGCTGTGCCGCGCTGGCGCTGAGACACCCGCATTTCCCTGCTGGCTGGCAGGGCGTTTCAGCGAAACGCCCCTACAACCGACTTACGGGTCGCCCCTATCGTTTGCATGAATGCGGACAATACCACTCCTGCGAATACCGCTCTTTGTCGCATAACTTACTTGCACTTACAGAGATTTTCTGATGCTTTACTCGGTGTATCTCGGTGTACTCGGTGGTAAAATCCTTGTCGCCTCTTCGCCGCCGCCTAAAAGCTCACGCAAGCGGGCGCACAAATTGTCCATCGCCCGGCGCGCCCAGCACCTCGCCATCGAGGAAAACGGTTTTGCCATTCACGATAGTGCGCGTGACCGCGCCGCGGAAGGTCATGCCTGCGTAGAGCTTGTCGCAATCGCGCGCCTTGCTGAAGAGCATCTCGCGCCCGATTGTCGTCGCCGCCTGCGGGTCATAGAGCACCAAATCCGCCGCCGCGCCCACGCGGATAGCGCCGCGCTCGGGATAGATGCCGAAGCGCTTGGCGCCATTAGTCGCGATGAGCGCGACCGCCTGCTGCACGCTGATGCGCCCGCCGAGCGCCTCGTGCATCACGCCCAGCAGCAGCTCCTCAACGCCCGGCGCCCCGGGCGGCGTCGCCCAGATATCTTCGCGCGCCCGCTCTTTTTCCGCCACTGTGAAAGGCGAATGGTCGGTTGTTATCGACAGCAGCGCGCCATCGCGCAGCCCCTGCCACAGCGCCGCCTGGTCCGCTTTTGAGCGCAGCGGCGGGTTGATTTTGGCGTAGGGTCCGCAGCGCTCAAGATCGGCTTCGGTGAAAAAGAGATATTGCGGGCAGGTCTCGCCAGTTGCTTCAGCGCCCTGGGCTTGAAAAGCGCGCAAAACCGCCAGGGCATCCGCGCCGCTGACATGGGCGATATGCAGCTTCGCGCCGATAGCGGCGTTGAGCGCCAGCAAAGTAGCGATGGCAAGCGCCTCGACATGCGGCGGGCGGGATTCGCCATGCGCCGGCACATCGTTGCGCCCCGCGGCAATCAACTGCGCCGTGTGCCACTCCAGCAGTTGATTGTTCTCCGCATGCACCGCGCAGACCAAGCCCGTCTCCGCCACCAGTTGCAGCGCCTGATACAGTTCCGGCACTTCGGGCAGGCACAGCCCGACAAATTCGTCATCCCTGCCCTTGGGCGCGGCGGTCATAAAAATCTTGAAGCCGATAGCGCCTTCCGCCACCATCGCGGCGATTTCCTGGCGGTCCAGCAAACCCGGCGCGCCATACAAGCCAAAATTGACGATGCAATCGCGCACCGCCAATGCCTTGCGCTGGCGGAAGACCTCAGCAGTGGCGCAGCAAGGCTTGGAGATGGGCATCTCGAAGATCGTGGTGACGCCGCCCGCCGCCGCCGCCCGCGTCTCGCTGGCGAAATCGCCGCGCTGGGGATAGGCGGGGGCGCGGCAATGGAAATGGATATCAATAGCGCCCGGCAGCAAGAGCTTGCCGCCGGCGTCTATCACCGTGTCGGCGGTGATGCCGCTGGCATCCGCCGCCAGGAAGGCGATGCGCCCGCCGCGAATGCCGAGGTCCAGGCGGGCGATGCCCGTCTCCAGCACCACCTGCGCATTTTGTATTACAGTATCAGCATGCAATGTCTTATCCTTTGAGGCTGTTTGCCACACTTTGCCCCCACCCCCAAACCCCCTCCCCCAAAATGAGGGAGGGGGCTTAAGCCCAGCATATTCGCGGGTTTTAAGTCCTGATCTTCCCCCGTTTTGGGGGAGGGATTTAGGGTGGGGGATTGAAGGACATAAATTCTCATTATGCTTCTGCCTCTGCCGCGTACAAGGCGCGGCGCAGAAATGCCTTTAAGATGTTGGTGCTGCTCGCATAGTCCGCCAGCTTCACATGCTCATCGGCGGCATGGGCGGCTTCATAGCTGCCGGGACCGAAGATAATCATATCGCCGCGGGCGATGTCCACCAGGTGCTTGGCATCGCTGCCGGGCATATAGCCGATAGGTCCTGGCGATTCCGCCAGTTCAGCGCGCACGCAGTCCATGAAAGTCGCGGCGTAGTCGCCGTCCAGCGCGCTGTCAAACCAGCTTGAATAGACAAAATTGCCCAGGGTCGCCGTGGCTGGCGCCAAATCCACCGCGGCGACAACCGCGCCGAGTTCTTTCACGACATCTTGCGGGCTTTCGCCGGGAATCATGCGGCGGTCGAGCTGGATGGCGCAGGCATCGGGCACGGCGTTGGCGGTGCTGCCGCCAGCGATGACGCCGATATTGCAGGTGGGCACGCCGACAACGGGATGCAGCACGCGGGATAAATCCTGATGATAGCGCTGCAAAGCCTGGATGATTTTGCCCATGGCGACAATGGCGTTGACGCCGCGGTCGGGGTTGGTGGCATGCACGGCGACGCCGGCGGTGCGCACAGTGGCGCGCAAAACGCCCTTGTGCGCGGTGGCGACTTTGTTGCCCGTCTGCTCGCCGACGATGATAAACTCGCATAGCGGCAGATGCCCTTTATCCGCCAGCCACTTGGTGCCGAGCTGGCCGCCGGTTTCTTCTTCCGCCGCCGCCACCAAAATCAGGCTGCCTTTCAGCGATTTTTGCCGCGCCGCGTCCGCCATCGCCAGCATCATTGAAGCCAATATCGCTTTGTCGTCAACGCTGCCTTTGCCATAGAGCGCGCTATCGCGCACTATGCCCGCGTAGGGGTCGACACTCCAATTCTGCGCTTCCACCGGCGCTACCGGCACGGTGTCGATATGGGCGTGCAGCATGATGCGCGGCGCGCCTTCGCCCAAAATGGCGATGGTATTGCGGGCGGCTGGCTTCGCCGCGGGCGCGGGCTGGCGCACGATGCAGCCGATGGCGCGCATCCGCTCGGCGACAAAATCGGCGACTGCGCGCGTATCTCCCGGCGGGTTGGGCGATGGGATGCGCACCAGGCGCTGCAACAGCTTGATGCTGTCCACTAGATGCCCTTGACGGCTTTGTATTGTTCCAATTCTTCCGGCGTGTAGACCTGCATCAGCTCGAGCTCGACGCCGCCGGCTTCTTGTTCGAGGAAAGCGACCCAGCCTTCGGGATGCACATGGCTGCCCGTTACCTTGCAGGCGGCGCATTCTTTGAGCTGCGCGCCATTCGCCTGCGCCGCCGCCAGCGCCTCGTCGATATTGGGCACGGCATAACAAATATGATGCAGACCTTCGTAGCCGCGCTCCTGTATCCAGGCGTCATAGCGTCCGCCCGCGTCCATCGACTGGCAGAGCTGATACTCGACCTCGCCGACATTAAATATGGCGACCACATTGCGCGATTTGTCGTATTCATGTATTTCGGCATCGTGCCCGACGCCGAGGAAATCTTGATAATGCTGTAATGCTCCGCGCGCGTCACTGACGGCGAAAGCCATGTGTTTGATGTAACGACCCTGCATATTGGCAACTCCTTTATCTGTTTCGGGCGACGCAGCGGGTCCGCCCCCAGCGTTGTTGACTGAATTTTGCGGATTAGTGGTTGGGGAAGCGCTCCCAATGGCATAAATCGCGCCAGGTTATCTTTTTGGCGGCGCGCATGCCCGGGCGGGCAGCCGGCGCTTTATGCCCGATGCAGATGAACATCTCCGGCGAATAGGCGGGCGGCAAGTTCAAAATCACTTTGACGGCTTCTTTGCTGTAGGAAGTTACCGGTCCCGATGCCAAGCCGAGGGCATGCGCCGCCAGCATCATCGTCTGCGCCGCGGTGCCGACATCTATCAGCAGCGAGCGGTCATCCGCCGGCAGCATGTTCTCGGCGACGACATCCCAATTGGTGCAAATCAATATCAGCAGCGGCGCCCGCTGGAACATGCCCGGCGCGACCAGGCGTATCAAGCGCCGCGTTTCCGCATTTTCTATCACGATATAGCGGTTGGGGCGCAGGTTGCCGCCGCTGGGCGCCCAGCGCGCCGCCTCCAAAATCGCCTCGATCTGCTCGCGGCTGACGGCTTCGGCGGTCATCTCGCGCAGGACCCGCCGCGTGCGGATATTCTGCAGCGCCGCGCCGTTCACTCCACGCCCTCCAAACTGCTGGAACGCAGCAGGCATTGGGCGACAGCGCGGCAGAGCTCGTCCAGGCGCGCCCGATAGGCTTCGCGGTCCGCCATAGTCATGTGCATATCGGGGATGGTGTCGATGTTGCCCTGCAAGAATTCCCGTGAAGAGTCCGAAGCGCGCTCGACTATCATGCCGCTGAGGCGCTCGGTCGCCGTCAGCAGGCGCAGGGGACCGTAGTGCGCCGGCTCCTCCAATTGAATGCGCGCCGATGTTATCAGCAGCGCCAGCAGCTCCATGGCTTCGTCTTCTGTCAGCACCCAGTTGCTGCTCATCGGTATCCCGTTCCTTGCTGATGGCTGACAGCAAGCAGCGCATCAAGGAAACAATTGTCTACAATCTACAAGTGGCTAGAGTATAGAAAATGCCGAGAAAGCTGTCAAGTCAGCCGCAGGTTGGGCGCAGGGCTATTGGGCGAAGATGCGCCGCAGGGGCAGGCGGAAGCCGGGCAGAACATCACCACCTCTCAAAGCGCCATCGCTGGCGATGCTTTCGCTGCGCAGGATGCCATCGCCGCCCTGCCGCCAGACTTCCGCCGAGCGCGCCAGCGGCTCCAGCAGCCAGACCAGCGCTGTGCCATGCCGCAGATAGACTTCGGCTTTGCGCCGCACCTGCGCCAGCGACTGTGAGGGCGAGATGATTTCTATCGCCAGGTCGGGCATATACGGCACATAAGTGGAACGGGCTGGCTGGGCGGCGCGTGGCATCGCCTCGAAAGCGATATCAGGAATGAGCACGGTTCTGCGATCGCCCGGCGGATGATAGCCGACTTCGACTGTTACCCTGCCCAATCGATTCTCGACAACAAAATTCCCCAAAAGCCGTGACAGCTCGCTCGCTGAACTCCCGTGTAATTGATTAGGCGCCATTTTGATAATCAGCTCCCCGTCTATGAGATAATATTTTTCGGTGGGATGCAGGGGCTGCTGCTCGAGCCGCCAAATATCGTCCGCGGTGTAGACGCGCTCCCGGATAGCCATGGTCGTATCGCTTTCTTTCATCGCTTGCGAAAAAAGTATAGCACAGCGCCGCCGCCGCGTTATACTCTGCCCATGGCATCGGCAGCGGCAGAGAACACGGGCGGGTCGGGGCGCGCGGGCGCATTCCAATACGGGCGCATCCTGCTTATCTGCGCCGGGCACTTCGTGCACGATATCTTCTCCGCCTTCATCGCCCCGCTGCTGCCCCTGCTCATCGACAAGCTGGGGCTGTCCCTGTTTTTGGCGGGCTCTCTGCCCGTCTTCATGCAGGCGCCCTCCTTGCTCGGTCCGCTGATTGGCTGGCTCGCCGACCGCTTCCGCCTGCGTTTTCTGGTGATATTCGCGCCGGCGGCAACCGCCACTTTGGCGACGCTCATCGGCTTCATGCCGAGTTATGGCGCGGCGGCGCTTTTGCTCTTCGGCGTTGGCGTCAGCATCATGGCATTCCACGCGCCGGCGCCGGCGATGATCGCGCAAGTCTCCGGCGATAAAGTCGGGCGCGGCATGAGCTTTTTTATGGCGGGCGGCGAATTGGCGCGCACTGTCGGTCCGCTCATCATCGGCTTTTGGGTGACGCAGTGGAGCCTGGAAGAGCTGTGGCGGCTGATGTTTTTCGGCTGGTTCATGAGCGCCGTGCTCTTCTGGCGGCTGGGCGATGTCAGCATCAGCCGCCCGCGGCGCAAGCGCGCCGGCAAGCCGATGCTCAAGCGCTTCGCCCGCGTTTTCGCGCCGCTTTTGGGCGTGATGCTGCTGCGCAATATGACGGTCAGCAGCCTCGGCATCTTCCTGGTGGTGTATCTGGTGGATGCGCGCGGTTTTGAGCTGCCGCTGGCGACCGGCGCGCTGGCGCTTTATGAGCTATCGGGCGTGGGCGGCGCGCTGGCGGGCGGCACGCTCAGCGACCGCATCGGCCGCCGCCGCATGGTGGCGGGCGCGACGGCGCTCTCGGCGCTGCTGATGCTGCTCTTTGTACATGCGGAGGGCGCGCTGCTGGCGCCGCTGCTCATCGGCTTGGGGCTGACGGCGCTGTCAGTATCGCCCGTATTCCTGGCGCTGGTGCAGGATCAACTGCCGGAGAATCGCGCCACCGCCAACGGCTTGTTCATGACCTATGCCTTCGGCATCCGCGCGATTAATGTGCTGATTGTCGGCGCGTTGGGCGATGCCCTGGGCTTAGAAAGCGCCTTCATCGCCGCCGCTTTGATATCGCTGCTGTCCCTGCCGCTTATCGTGACCTTGCCGGCGGCGCCAGCGCGTCACGAAGATCTCTAACCCGCTGGCGGCGCTGCCGCCCATCCCGCCAATATGCGCGCCAGCGCCGCCTCGTCCCGCGCGAATGTGACCATGCCATCGGCGGTCGGCAGCATGCCGGCGGCATCCGCCCCCAGGCGCGCCGCTTCCGCCGCGTCCAGCCCGATGACAGCAGCGCGCCCGCTCAAGTTAGCCTGGGTCTTGCGCGCGAAGCTGCGCACATGGGCGGCAGCGCCCGCCGGCAGCTGAGGGCGGGCGCTGCCGCGCAGGTCAATCACGCAATCGACTGGCGGCTGCCCCGCCATCAAAGCGAAGGCGGACGCCCGCGCCGCGTGATGATAGTCGCGCCAATTCCATTGCCCGTCAGCGCTGTAGACCATGACATTTTTCTGCTGGTCACGCCAGGCGAAGCGAAAGGGCATCCAGCCTCCGGCAGTCTGGGGAGTGAAGATTCGGCAGGGGATTGTACCACCGAGGATCCGAGAATAGCATAAGTAAACGGAAGAGAGTCAGGGCAATCGCATCAAATTGTTTTTCACCACAAAGACACAAAGGACACAAAGTTTATCCTTGAAATGGCTCTATGCTTCTTCATTTATCAGGGTAGTTTGTACACAGCCCTTACCACCGAGA
>JAJDWK010000002.1 GCA_022825675.1 Anaerolineae bacterium
AGCGACCGGCGCTATCAGCGGCTGCTGTCGCACAATGGCATTCAGTGCAGCATGAGCGGTCTCGGCAATTGTTATGACAATGCGATGGTCGAGAGTTTTTTCGCCACGCTGAAGACAGAGTGTGCTCACAAGCGTTTCGAGAGCATTGCCGAGGCGCGGCGCACGATCGTCTATTACATAGAGGCTTGGTACAACCGCGAGCGTCGGCATTCGAGCTTGGGCTATCGTAGTCCCATGAGTTATGAAGGAGCGCAGCATTAGACAAGCCTACTGTCCACCAAAACGGGGGAAGATCAACTCGGTGTACTCGGTGGTAAAAATCCTTGTCGAATCTTCGCGCTTGCAAATTCCAATTACTTTGTTGGATTTACTTCGGTGTCCTCGGTGGTTAAATATCCTCTCGAATACGCCCTGCGATTGTGCCGCGGTCTGCGCTAAAATACGCGTAATGATGGCATATCCGGGCGCGCGCATTGAACGAGACACAGGCTGCATACCAATCGGTTGACGCGCTGCAGACGGCGCTGGGCAAGCAGGATTACATCGCCGAGCGCGGCTTGGCGGTGGCGATTTATCTGGCGCTGAAAACGGGCAAACCCCTCTTCCTGGAAGGCGATGCCGGCGTCGGCAAGACCGAAGTCGCCAAGGTGCTGGCGGCGCTGCTGGGCAGCGAGCTTATCCGCCTGCAATGTTACGAGGGGCTGGATGTCAACACCGCTGTCTACGAATGGAATTACGCCGCGCAGATTTTGCACCTGCGCCTGATGGAAAGCGAGCGCCTGGGGCGGGCGGCGATGGAAGCCGAGCTTTTTTCCCAGCGCTTCCTGCTCAAGCGCCCGCTGCTGCAAGCGCTGGAAAGCGGGCGCGAGGGCAAGCCGCCCGTGCTGCTGATTGACGAGCTTGACCGCTCGGACGAAGAGTTTGAGGCTTTTCTGCTGGAGCTCCTGTCCGATTTTCAAATCACCATCCCCGAAATCGGCACCGTCAAAGCGGCGCTGCCACCAGTGGTCGTGCTGACTTCCAACCGTACGCGCGAAATTCACGACGCGCTCAAGCGGCGCTGCCTGTATTATTGGATCGATTATCCGCACTTCCGCAAAGAGCTGGCGATTGTCGAGCGCAAAGCGCCCGATGTGCCGCCGATGCTGGCGCGGCAAATCACCGCCTTCATCCAGGACATGCGCTCGCTGGAGCTTTTCAAGCGCCCCGGCATCGCCGAAACTTTGGATTGGACGGCGGCATTAATCGCGCTGGACCAGAAGGCGCTGGCGCTGGAAACCGTGCAGGATACCCTGGGCGTGATTCTAAAATATCAAGACGATGTCGAAATGCTGGACGCGGCGACAATCCAGAATATGCTTGAGCGCGCCCAGGTCGAGGCGCAGCGGGCGGGCTGATGCCCCGTAAATGCTCTGTGCCTCTGTCCCCGATAAGCGCAAGTAAATTATGCGACAGAATTCCACACATCCCCCCACTCCAAACTCATGCGCCATCTCTATGGCGTATTTTCCCATAAAGAGGGCGGGGCTTAAAACCCTTGTAATTACTGGGTATTCTCCCCTTCCCTCATTTTGGGCAGAGGAGAATACCCGCGGACATGCTGAGCTAAGCCCCCTCCTTCTTTATGGGGGAGGGGGTTTGGGGGTGGGGGCATAAGATGTCGCCGGACGCCGCCAGCAACAGCCTCTACCTCGGTCCTGCCGATGCGCCTTTTGACTATCGCGGCGGCAAGCTGACGCACAATCTCATCCTCTTCGGGCGCGTCTGCCGCGCCCTGGGCATGCATGTTACGCCCAACCGCATGATGGAAGCCGGGCGGGCGCTGGCGCATATCCAACTGGGACGCAAGCGGGATTTCTATTTTGCGCTGCGCAGCCATCTGGTGACGCATCCCAAAGAATTCGCCTATTTTGACGAAGCCTTCGCTATTTTCTGGCGGCGCCCGGCGGATGGCTTCACCACTTTGAACCTGCAATCCCTGGGCGAAGAGCGGCGCAAAAAAAAGACGCAATTCCTGCCGCCGCTGGACGCCAGCCCCAGCGACAATGGCGCTGACGCCCCCGAGCTGGATTCCAGCATGATTGCGCTGGTGCCGACCTACAGCCGTCAAGAGCGCCTGCGCAACAAAGACTTCGCCGAGATGACAGCGGCGGAGCTGGAGATGGCGAAGCGCGTCATCGCCAAAATGCCAAAATCGCTGGGCATGCGGCAGACGCGGCGCTATGAAGCGGGCAAGGGGCGGCAGACGAATATGCGCCGGCTGCTGCGCGAGATGATGCAAAAACGCGGCGATGTTACGCGGCTGCCCACCCATCGGCGCAAAGAAAAACCGCGCCCGGTCGTGCTGCTCTGTGATATCAGCGGCAGCATGGAGCGCTATACCCGCGTGCTGCTGCATTTCATGCACACTTTGGCGGGCTCGCTCTATCAGGTGGAATCTTTCGTCTACAGCACCGAAATCACGCGCATCACGCGGCAAATCCGCCAGAAAGATGTTGATGACGCGCTGGAAGATATCGGGCAGACGGTGCTGCAATGGGGCGGCGGCACGATGACGGGCGAATGCCTGCGCCGCTTCAACTGGTCCTGGTCGCGGCGGGTGCTGGGGCGGGGCGCGGTGGTCATGCTCATCACCGATGGCTGGGACCGCGGCGATATCCCGCTGCTGCATCGGGAAATGGCGCGCCTGCGGCTGGCTTGCAAGCGCCTGATTTGGCTGAACCCGCTGCTGGATGTGCCCGAATATGAGCCGCTGACGCGCGGCGCGCAGGCGCTGCTGCCTTATGTGCACGATTTTTTGCCTATCACAAACTTGGCAAACCTGGAAGCGATTGTGCAGGCGCTGCAAAACTTAAACGCCCGCCCCAGCGCTGAGGGCTATCGCCAGCGCTACCTGGCATGAGGGGAGACGCCCGATGTTAGACATTCTGGAAAGTACCGAGCGCTGGCTGGCGGAGGGGCGGGCGGTGGCGCTGGCGACAGTGGTCAAAACCTGGGGCTCGGCGCCGCGCCGCGAAGGCTCGAAGATGGCGGTCCGCGGCGATATGGCGATGATTGGCTCGGTCAGCGGCGGCTGCGTTGAAGGCGCTGTGGTCGAAGAGGCGCTGGTCACGCTGGAAACGGGCAAGGCGAAATTGCTGCATTTCGGCGTCGCTGATGACATGGCATGGGAAGTCGGCTTGACCTGCGGCGGCAGCATCGAAGTGTTTGTCGAGCCGCTGGATCCGCGCTGGTGGCAGCCGCTGGCGGCGCTTGCAAAAGCCGACCAAGCGGCGACGACTGTTACTGTTGTGCAGGGGGCGCGCATCGGCGAAAAAATCCTGCTGGGCGCGGGCGGGGAGCTGCTCTATCGCGGCGACGATATCAGCGACAGCATGCTGGCGGACATGCAAGCGGCGGCGGCGCAAAGCGGCAGCAGCGGCATCGTAGAAATGGACGAGCGCCGCTATATGGTGGACCGCCAACGGCAGCGCCCGCATCTGATTTTGGTCGGCGGCGTGCATGTCGCCATCCCGCTTTCGGCGATGGCGGCGCAGGCGGGCTTCCGCGTCTCGATCGTGGACCCGCGCTCCGCCTTCGCCTCGCGCGAGCGCTTCCCCGATGTCGCCAATATCCTGCACAGCTATCCCGATAAAGCCCTGCCGCAGCTGGGGCTGGATGCCAGCGCCTACCTCGCCGTTTTGACGCATGACCCAAAGATTGACGATAAAGCGCTGCTGACGGCGCTGCCGGCGGGCATCCCCTATGTCGGCGTATTGAGCAGCGGGCGCACGCATCGGCAGCGGGTGGCGCGGCTGCGGGAGGCCGGCTTGAGCGCCGCGCAGATAGCGCGGATACGCACACCTATCGGCATCGACATCGGCGCGCGCGCGCCCGAAGAAATCGCCGTCTGCATCCTGGCGGAGGTCATCGCCGTGCGCAACGGGGCGCGTGATGAAGTTCGCTGAAGTGCCGCTGGCGGAGGCGGCGGGCGGCATCCTGGCGCATAAACTCTACAATGCGGCGGGCAAGCTGGTCTTCAACAAGGGACACTGGCTGAGCGCGGCGGATACCGCCGTGATTGGCGCGCTGGGCATCAGCCGCATCACGGTGGCGCGGCTGCACGCGGGCGACCTGCACGAAGACGAAGCCGCCGAGCGCATCGGCAAAGTTGTGGCGGGCGCAAATATCAAGCTGCGCGCGCCCGGCGTGGGCAGGGCGAATCTGACGGCAGCCGAGCGCGGCGTTTTGCATATTGATGTGCCCAAACTGGAGCTGATTAACAATATCTACGATGGCATCACCATCGCCACTTTGCGGGAATTTCGCCTCGTCGACAGGAATGAAATGGTGGCGCTGGTCAAAGTGGTGCCATTTGCGGTGCCGGCGGCGCGGGTGGTGGATGTCGAGCGCAGCGCCGAGACCGGTCCCGTGCTGTCGCTGCGCCCGCTGTTGGCGCGGCGGGTCGCGCTTATCGTCTCGGGCACAGACGCGACTCGCGGGCGCTTGCTGCGCGCTTTCCAAGCGCCGGTGCGGCGGCGCATCGAAGGCTGGGGCAGCCATTTGCTGCCGCCCGGCGTCACCGCCCATGCGGCTGATGCCATCGCCAGCGCCATCCGCGCGCAAGCGGCCGCCGGCGCCGAGCTGATTTTGGTCGCCAGCGTCTCGGCGATAATGGACCGCGACGATATTATGCCCGCGGCGCTGCTGCAGGCGGGCGGCAGCATCACGCTGCACGGCGTGCCCGTCGACCCCGGCAGCTTGCTGCTGCTGGGCTATCTGGACGAGGTGCCGGTGCTGGGCGCGCCTGGCTGCATCAAATCGCCCAAGACCAATGTCATCGATTGGATTTTGCCGCGCCTGCTGACGGGCGAACGCCTGACCCGCGCCAATCTGGTTTCGATGGGGCATGGCGGCTTACTGAAAGATATCGCCGAGCGCCCGATGCCGCGCAGCGCGACTGGATAAGGTATGCCCCACCCCCCATCAAGAGCTGACGCGGGGGCACCTTTTTCTACCCCATCCCCGGCTAGAGCCCCCTCGGTCCCCCGCCTGTCGGGGGAAGTTCACCCGCAAAGACAATGGTATACATGGTATAAACGACAGGGCAGGTCAACATAATCGCGGGCAATAGAAGGATACATCATGGCGGGAACGCTCAAAGTGGGGCTGATTGGCTGCGGCAATGTGGTGGATTATGGGCATCGCCCGGCGCTGCTGGCGCTTAAAGATGTGGAGCTGGTCGCGCTGGCGGATATCACGCCGGCGCGGCGCTTAATCGGCAAAGCCTGGTTCCGCTTGCGGGAGCGCCAGCTCTACGCCGACTATCGCCAGCTGCTGGCGCTGCCCGAGGTTGAGGCGGTGGTCGTGGCGGTGCCGCAGAAGTTCCGCCCGCGGATTGTGCTGGACGCCTTCGCGGCGGGCAAACATGTGCTCAGCGAGAAGCCGCTGAGCAATGTGCCGGCGGTCGCGGCGCAGTTGGTGGCTGCGGCGCGGCACTCTGGCTTGCAGCTGGCGATGACGCACAATTACCATTTTCTGCCGGAATATCAGAAGCTCAAGCAATTGCTGTCCCAGGGGCTTATCGGCGCGGTCCGCGTGCTGACTTTGCACTTCCTGGGCGTGATTGATTATCCCGGCGCGGCGGAATATCAAGCCGATTGGCGGCACACGCTGGCGGCGGGCGGCGGCGTTTTGATGGACATGATCCACGCCGTTTACCTGGCGGAGTGGCTGGCGGGGGCGCCAGCGCAGCAGGTGATGGCATTTGTTGATGCTTTGCAATATGCCGGGCGCGAGCCCGTCATCGAGGATTTGGCGCTGCTGCAAATCGCCTTCCCGCGCGCTTACGCCGCCATCCACATGGGCTGGGGCGCGGGCGTTGGCGGCCTTGATATCAGCGGCAGCGACGGGCATATCCGCCTGCGTTACAAGCAGCATCAGTCGGGCGGCTTCAACCAGCCGATCGAGCTGTACAGCGTCGATAGTGATTGGCGGCGCAGCGACCATGCCATCCCCAATCTTGATACGCACGAGGCGAATATCGCGCGCTCTTTCACGCAATTGTGGGCGGACTTCCGCGATGCTATCCGCGAGGGGCGCGCGCCGATAGCGCCAGCGGCAGCGGGGGCGCGGGCGCTGGAGATTGTGCTGGGCGCGTATGCTTCGGCGGTCTGCGGGCGCGTCATCAGCCTGCCGCTGGCGGCGGCGGACCCCGTCTATCAAAAGGGCATCGCTGGCATCGCCGAGCTGGAGGCATGGGCGGGCAGCAAGACGAAGGCGGCGGGTTTATTCGGCTTGCGGGCTTGAGGGGGGCGCGGGTGGATTTTGCCGGGTGGTATTCTCGCGTTGTTCCTGGCTGATACTGCGGTGGCTGTAAATGAACGAGCCGGCTATTGTCGCCATGGGCGCTGCCAGCGCAACCAAGCCCGCTGTGCTATATCCTGAGAGAATTATGACGATGCCGCCCACAATCATTACCAGCGCAATGATGAAATAAAACCACATGCCGAGCTGCTCGCGTTTGATAAAATCGCCAAACATTGTGCGATCCATCTCCATGTGGTGTTCCTGGTGTTTTTCTGTCAGGCTCAGGATGCGTTCCGCGCTGCCGGGCATAATCCGTTCCCATCTGCTTACAATGCTTGGATGAGGAATAATGCCCGAGTATTGCTCAACTTGAAGGACAAACTCACGGATAAACTCCCCGCGTTTTTCCTCGGGGATATACTGGATTAGATCCGCGGATATAAGACTTTCCGGAAATTCGTCTTCAATTGATGAAGGCGATGTGGGCTCAGCTGGCGCTTTCGGATTCAACGATTCCCTTTTTCGCTAGTTCTTGTTCGTATTCACGGATTGCCCAGCGCATGCTAGCGGCTACCGCTTCCCAATCAGCGCGCATTGCATCCGCATCTGACCGCTCCAAAACCTGGGCGAACATTTGGCGGTTCAACGCGCCAGTGAAATCCAGAAGCCGTGCGATGCCATGCAAAAATGGCCGCTTCGGCAGATAAAAGGAATTGGCGATCTTGCGTCCCTTGTATGCCATGTCATCTCCCCGTTGCCTGTGCCCTTATCATATAGCCGCGCTGGCGGCGCTGTCAACACAAGCCGCAAGCGCCGCCCGTGTTATACTGGGCGCGGGAAACTGGAGCCTGAGGCATATCATGAAAATCAGCGGCATTCGCAGCAGCATATTTGAGCATACGATGGCGCGCCCTATCGGCGACGCCAACAACCCCGCGGGGCGTGACCGCTATGCGGCGCTGGCGGTCTTCCTGGAAACGGACGCGGGGCTGACGGGCGTGGCGCTGGGCAACCCGGGGCAGCGCGCGGCGATCCACGCTATGGCGGAGAATCTGCTCTTCGGGCGCGACCCGCGCGGCGTCATCGGCTTGTGGCAGCGCATGGCGAATTTCGCCTTCAAAGGCGGCAACCGCGGCGGCATCACCGATGTCATCGCCGCGCTCGATATCGCTTTGTGGGACCTCAAAGCCAAGGCGAATGACGAGCCGCTTTGGAAGACTTTGGGCGCATCCAGCCGCGCGGTCAAAGCCTATGCCAGCGGCATCGACCTCTGCCTCAGCGATGAAGACATCCGCGCCTTTTATCAAAAGCAGGCGGCGCGCGGCATCGCGATTGGCAAGCTCAAAGTGGGTTTGGACCGCGAGGCGGACTGGCGGCGCATCGGCATTATGCGCGAGGCGCTGGCGACATCAGGGCGCGCGCCGATTGTGCTGATTGATTCCAACGAATACTGGTCGCCCAAGCAAGCCATCCAGCACATCCGCCATTTCGAGCGCGAGTATGACATTTTCTGGGCGGAGGAGCCGGCGCGGCGCTGGGATTATACGGGGCTGCGCCAGGTCTCGCGGGGGGTAAATGCCGCGGTCGCCACCGGCGAGAACCTGGACGACGCGGCGGATTTCCGCGCGCTCATCGCGCATGACGCGGCGGATATTTTGCAAATCGGCGTGGGCACTGGCGGCATCACGGGCGCGCTGCGGGTGGCGCAGATGGCGGATGGCTTTGACCTGCCGGTGTCGGTGATGAATTGCCCGGGCAATTATATGGCGCATTTCGCGGCGGTGCTGCCCAATCACATCTGGATGGAAGTGGTGGACGCCGGGCGCGACCAAGCCTTCCATCACGACAGCCGGGTGGCGGGCGGTACCATCATCCTGGGGGATGCGCCGGGCAATGGCATTCAGTTTGACAGCGAGAAGCTGGCGCGGTTCCGCGTGGGGGCGGGGTCGGCGGCGGCGGCGCCCAGCCCTTGGGGGCGGCGTCGCGGCGGCGGTTTGTATGTGCTGGGCGTGGGGGAGGATGCTGAGGTTGGGGAGGAGTGAGGGTTTTGACAGCTCCGAGCATGTATTACATAATTGTTGTAATCGACAATAGCTGTTTTGTAAGGAGATAGTATGAGGGAAGGTGAGTACAAAGAGCTATTCTGGAAGCTCTACAAATGCAAGAATGAGCAGGAAGTCGATGCGTTAATCAAACAGCGACCTGAGACATTTGCGCAGTCCAACTGGCATCCGTTGGGGGGTAATAAGGACAACATCGGAACAGTTGAAAATCAGCAGTCTAATCCAGTCGCTGCGCTTGTCGAAAAGCTGACTAATTCCATAGACGCTATTCTGATGCGTCGTTGTTATGAAGAACTTATCAATCCCAAATCATCTGCTGCGCCGAGGACGATGCCAGAAGCAGTTGAAATGTTTTTTCCTGATTCTAAAGACTGGGATTTGCCGATTGCTCGTAGCAAGCAAGCTCACTCGATTCAGGTCATTGCTGATGGGTATAGGCACGATAGGTCAGACACCTCTGTCGTAATTTATGACGATGGCGAAGGGCAGCACCCGTGTCAATTCGAAGAAACTCTGCTTTCTATACAGCGCGGCAACAAAAAAGAAATTCACTTTGTGCAAGGACGCTACAACATGGGCGGCAGTGGCGCTCTCATATTCTGTGGTGAGAAAAAATATCAGCTTATTGCGTCAAGGCGCTATGATAGAAGCGGCAATTTCGGCTTTTCATTAGTCAGAGAGCGTCCTTTATCTCTAGAGGAACAGGCTAAGTACAAAGATACCTGGTACGAATACTTTAAGATTGCAGGGAAAATACCGTCATTCCAAGTTGACGAAATTGACTTGGGATTACATCGGCGCAAATTTCGTACTGGGACAATTATCAAGCTGTATTCGTATGATGTGGCGAAAAATCAACAATTTCAGCGCGATTTGAGACGCAGCCTCAACGAGTTTCTGTACCGACCGGCATTGCCAATCGCGATTTATGAAAGTAGAGAACGGTATCCCACAGTACGCAGCGAACAGGCTCAGGTGATATTTGGTTTAGAACGCTTACTTGCCGACAACGATAATATTGAACAATCCTTTATATTAGAGATTAAGGGCGACAGACAATTCGGCGGAATCAAGATTGCTGTATATGTATTCAAGGCTCGCATAAATGGTAAGAATGTAAAAGAAAGCAAATCGTTTATCCGCCGAGAGTACTTTAAGAATGGTATGACCGTGCTATTTTCTGTTAATGGACAGGTACAGGGACATTATCGCTCAGATTTCATCACCAGCACGTTGGGGTTTCCCTTGTTTAAAGACAATGTACTTATCCATGTCGACTGTACAAACATGAAACAAGCGTTTCGCCGAAAGCTCTTTATGGCATCGCGGGACCGACTCACGCAGAGTAGCAAGCAGTCCGTTTATCTAAGAGATAAACTCAAAACAAGGTTGAAAAACAGCAAACTGAAAGATTTACACAAACAGCGCAAAGATCGCCTATCCTTCGATAGTATGGAAGATGAAGAATTGTTAAAGAACGCGGCGGAGAACTTGCCCCTCAGCAAAGAATTAAGTCGCCTCCTAAAACAGACTTACAATTTAAAAAACAAAAATGGCAAGAAGAAAAAGAAGCGACGCTTCAACAATCCTCAAAAGTCGCCAGCCCAATTTAAGCCAAAGCGCTATCCGACCTTCTTCAATATCGCTCACGATGCAAAAGCGCATACGCCCGTAGTTACTATTCCGCTTGGTGGCGAAAGGTCTGTGCAATTTGAAACCGACGCAGAATCTAATTACTTCAATCGTGATGAGGGTCCTGGCGAGCTCAACATATCAGTTATGTCATATACACCAAATGATGCCCGTGGCGGTGATAAACCGGGATTGGTAAATGATGTTACAGATCCCTTCTCCATTACAACTTCCAGCCCACAGGATGGAAACATCCGCATCATATTCGAGCCGAAAGAGACACTGCAAGTCGACGATGCTGTGGAGATTCGTGCCGATCTGACCAGCCCGGATGCGCCAGATGGGGAGAAGTTCTCACAACTTTTTCTTATAAAAATCATTGAGCCGAAACCCAAAGAAGCGCCAAAACAACCAAACGAGGAAGAGAGTCTGGGGTTGCCTAAGCTACGCCGTGTGTTTCGGGATTCGCCAAAGGGCGAGCAGAATGCTAAAACTTGGGACGAACTTGATATAGAGATGGACTACGATGTCATTATGTATCCCCTCGTGTCAGGCGAAATGCTAGATACCATTTTCATCAATATGCACAGCACCGTTTTGATGAAATACAAGTCTAAGCTTAGTGGATTAGAGCAGATTACATTTGCCGACAAACGCTATATTTCTACGGTCTATTTCCACACAATCTTCCTTTATGTAATTAACAAACAGCGTCAATACTTGTTCCAAAAGCAGAATGGCAACGCTTCAGGAGAGAATGTCGACTTAACGCAGTACTTACAAGACGTATTCGAAAGCAACTACGCCGAATTCCTGCTAAATTTCGAGACGACTGCGCTCATGGAAGGCCTTGGATAAACCCCATGCCCACTCGCAGCGGCGGCGAAGCCATCGTAGACGCCCTCAGCGCCCATGGCATACACACCCTCTTCGGCTTGCCCGGCATCCAAAACGACTGGCTCTACAACGCCCTCTACGACAGCCGCGACCGCATCCGCGTCCTGCACACCCGCCACGAACAGGGCGTCGCCTACATGGCGCTGGGCTACAGCCTCGCCACCGGCGCGCCCGCCGTCTTTAATGTCGTGCCCGGCCCCGGCTTGCTCAACGCCACCGCCGGCTTGGCCACCGCCTATGGCTTAAACGCCAAAGTCTTCTGCCTCTCGGGGCAGATTGACAGCGCCCGCATCGGCAAAAATCTGGGGGACTTGCACGAAATCCCGCACCAGGCGGCAGTCTTGAGCGGCTTGACGAAATGGCATGATATCGTGCTGCATCCCGCCGATGCCGGGCGCAAAGTCGCGCGGGCATTCTACGAAATGGCATCGGGCAGGCCGCGCCCGGTCGCGCTTGAGGTGCCGCCCGATATCTTGAAGCTGCGGGCGGCGGTGCCGCCGCCGCCCCAGCCGCTGACACCCTTCGCGCCACCAGTGGATGCCGGCGCCGTCGAAACCGCCGGGCAATGGCTGGGCAAGGCAAAAAATCCCATGATATTTGTCGGCGGCGGCGCGCAAGGCGTCAGCGCCGAAGTGCGGCAGCTGGCGGAAATGCTGGCGGCGCCGGTGGTCAGCTATCGCACCGGGCATGGCATCCTCGACAGCCGCCACCCGCTCAGCCTGAAAATGCCGATGGCGCATGACTATTACAAAAAGACTGACCTCGCGCTCGCCATTGGCAGCAATATGCGCACCCCGCTGGAGCGCTGGGGCACGGACGAGAACCTGAAAGTCATCCGCATTGATGTCGATTATATGGCGCAGCAAGTGATTCAAAAGCCGGACCTGGCGCTGGTGGCGCGGGGGGAAGACGCGCTGCCGCCGTTGATACAAGCGGTCGAGCGGCACAACCACAAGCGCCAATCCCGCGCTGAGGAGATGGCGGCTATCAAAGCGCGCTGGGCGCGCAAAATCGCCTATCTCGAGCCGCAGAACACCTACCTGCGCATCATGCGGGAAGAGTTGGGCGAAGACGGCATCTTCGTCGACGAATACACGCAAGTCGGCTATGCCGCCCGCTTCAGCTTCCCTGTCTATCATCCGCGCACTTACATCGCCTGCGGCTATCAAGGCACATTGGGCTATGGCTTCCCCACCGCGCTGGGCGTGAAGGTGGCGCGCCCGGCGCTGCCCGTGCTGTCCATCGCTGGCGATGGTGGCTTCCTCTTCAGCATGCAGGAGCTTGCCAGCGCCGTGCAGCACGGCATCCCGCTGGTGACGGTCATCTTCAACAACGATGCCTATGGCAATGTGCGCACGATGCAAATCCGCGATTATGACGAGCGCGTCATCGCCAGCGAGCTGGTCAATCCCGATTTTGTCAAGCTGGGCGAGGCTTTTGGCGCTAATGCCTTTCGCGCCGAGAGCGAGCGGCAGCTGCGGGCGGCGCTGCGTTATGGCTTCGCCAGCGCGCTGCCGACCATCATTGAAGTGCCCATCGGCGAAACGCCCAGCCTGGACCGCCTGCGCGACCAAGGGCGCATCCGCCCGCCGCGCCCGCGCTGAGCCGGCCATGCCCGCCATACTCCTGCCGCCCGCTTCCCAAGCGCATCGGCTTTTCAGCGAGCTTGCGGTTGCCGCCGATATTGTTGTCATCGCGGGCTTGCCCGGCGTCGGCAAGAGCTTGCTGATCCAACAACTGGCGGCGCTGGCGCGCGCTGACGGACGCCCAGTGCAGCTGGCGCAATGGGATGTCTTGCGTCAAGCCTTTGAGACGCCACGCTTCCCCCTCGCCGCTGGCGCCACCCACCCGCTGGTGATAAGCGCGGCGGGCTTGTGGCTGCGGGGGGCGCTGGCGGCATGGCGCGCCGATGCCGCTAACGCGGGCAGCTTGCTGATATGCGAAGCGCCACTCATCGGCGGGCGGCTGATGGAACTCGCCCGCCCGGCGGCGGACGCGGCGGAGCCGCTGCTGCGTCAGCGGCGTACGCGCTTCATCGTGCCTGTGCCTTCCAAAGAACTGCGCGCGCTGATAGAAGCCAGGCGGGCGCAATCGATAGCCAATCCGCAGCACCCAAAAGAGGCGCAAGATGCCCCGCCGGCGCTGTTACGCGCGCTCTGGCGGGAAGCGCATGCCGCCGGCGCGCGTCTCGGCTTGGCTGCTGCTGACGCGGAGAACTCCGACTATTCGCCGGTGCTGTACGCCGCCGTCTACAGCCATTTGCTGCGCCATCGCCATCAGCAAAGCCTGTGCCTTTCCCAGCCGCTGCCAGCAGCCGCCTCGGTCTATGAGCAGCCCGCGGGCATCGGCGAGCTGCGCGCCCGCCGCGATGAGGCGCAAGCCTTCCTGGCGCGGTTGGAAGCGGCGCTATCGCCAGAAGCGGCGCTGGCGGCGGCGCGGGATTGGTACCGCGTATAACCCTGAATTTGCGTTAGGCGCGCTCGTCGGGAATCACGGCGAAGACATCAATCTCAAAATCGGCATAGGGCTTGCCCAGCGCCTGCACCACCACCCCGGTCGAGCAGGGGTAAACCGCTGGCATGTGCCGCGCCAGCACCGGGTAGACCAAATCGCGATAGGCGGCATCGGTAACATACGTCGTGATTTTGCAAATGTCTTCCATGCGCGCGCCCGCCGCTTGCAAAATCGTCTTGACATTTTGCATCGCGTTGTCGGCTTGGGCGGCGGGGTCGCCCTCGCCGATGAAGCCGCTGCCGTCCATCGTCAAGCCGGTCTGCCCCTCGACGAAGACCATGTTGCCAGCGCGCACCGCTTTGCTCGTGCGGTAGTCGATATCAGGGAAGATATCGCCGTCTTTGCTTGATTTTGTCAATATCCGTTGATGCGCCATCGCTCGCCTCCTGCACTGTTCCAGTCATTCGACTATACCACGCGCGCTTATCCGCTAAAATAGAGCGCGGAAAACGCAGGGCAATTGCATTAAAAAAGACATTCGCCACAACGAGCGGAATCAAACGAAAATGTAACCAACGAGGACACCGAGATACACCGAGAAATGCTTGAGAAGCCTCTTTACATCTATTCTCGGTGCGCTCAATTTTCCTCTGTGTTCTCGGTGGTAAGCAGTGTGTACAGACTGCACTGATACATGAAGAAGCAAAGCGTCATTTCAAGAAAAACTTTGTGTCTTTGTGGTGAAGAATACATTGATTGAATTTCTCTGGCGGAAAACGCGGCGCGAGGTGGGGAATATGACGCAAAAAACACGCTATGCTATCGTCGGCGCGGGCTCGAGAGCGGGCATGTTTGCGCGCGCCATCAGCCAGGAGTATGCCGAATTTGCCCGGCTGGTCGCCTTCTGCGACCTCAGCCAGACGCGCATGGACTGGCACAATCGGCAGCTGCAAGCGCGCGGGCAGGCGCCGCTGCCCGGCTACCCCGCCGCTGACTTCGACCGCATGATTGCGGAGACAGCGCCCGACTGCGTCATCGTCACCACCGTGGACGCCTGGCATCACACCTACATAATCCGCGCGCTGCAACTGGGCTGCGATGTCATCAGCGAAAAACCGCTGACCACCACGCTCGAGCGGCTGCGGGCGATTTTTGCCGCCAAAGCGCAGACGAGCAAATCCTTGCGCATAACCTTCAACTATCGTTATGCGCCCGCCTATACCCGCTTCCGCCAGCTGATTGCCGAGGGCGCTGTTGGGCAGCCGCTGGCGGTGGACTTCTCCTGGCTGTTGGATACCAGCCACGGCGCGGATTATTTCCGCCGCTGGCACCGCGAAAAAGCCAACAGCGGCGGCTTGCTGGTGCATAAGGCGACGCACCACTTCGACCTCGTCAATTGGTGGCTAAACTCAACGCCGCGCCAGGTCTTCGCGCTGGGCGACCTGCTCTTTTATGGCAAAAAGAACGCCGAAGCCCGCGGTGAGCGTTATGACTACGCCCGCTACACCGGCGTGCCCGCCGCCGCGGAGGACCCCTTCGCCCTCTTCCTCGATGAAAAGGCGGACTTCCGCGGGCTTTACCTCGATGCCGAAGCCGAGACCGGCTATCTGCGCGACCGCAATGTCTTCGGCGAGCCCATCACCATCGAAGATACGATGACCGTCTGCGCGCGCTATGCCAATGGCGCTTTGCTCTCCTACAATCTCATCGCCTACGCGCCCTGGGAGGGCTTGCGCGTCGCCATCAGCGGCACGCGCGGGCGGGCGGAAATGGCGATTACGGAGAATGTCGCCCACCTGCGCTCGGACAGCGCCGCCGCCGAAGCCAGCAAGGGCGCTTTCAAACAGACTGAAATCCGCGTCTTCCCCATGTTTGGCGCGCCCTACACGGTTGCGGTGCCAGCGGGGGAAGGCGGGCATGGCGGCGCTGACCCGCTGATGCTGGCGGCGCTCTTCCATCCCGCGCCCGCGCCCGACCCGCTGGGGCGCGCCGCAACGCATTGGGACGGGGCGGCGTCAGTATTGCTTGGCATCGCCGCCAATAGGTCAATGCAAACCGGCGCGCTGATAGACCTGCGCGAGCTATTTCCCCTTGAAGGGATGGGAAGGCGGTAGCGGGGCGGAAGCCGCTTTCAGCGCCGCTTAGGGCGGGGGCGGGCAGGGCTCGCTGGGCGAAACATGGATCACATCCCGCCGCACCCAGCCTTTGGGGTTGGAATCGAATACTGTCGCGTTGATGTAATACCAGACGGGACCCACCGGGTTCTCGTCTTCCCGCACTTGATCGAGTATCGACATCTGGGTGCCTGTCGGCAGCAAGCCGACGATAGGCGTATTGCCCGCTTTGGGCCGCGAGCGCACATGAATCGAATTCAAACTCACGACCACCGCCTGGCAAAGCTCGCGCGGGGTGGCGGTGGCGCTTGGCGTTATCGTCTCGGTGGGCGTATCGGTGGCGGTTGGCGTGGTCGTCGGCGTGAAGGTCTGCGTCGGCGTATGCGAGGGCGTATAGGTATTCGTGGGCGTGAAGGTATCGGTGGCGGTGGCGGTGGCGGTGGGCGTGTTGGTCGCCGTGGGCGTATCCGAGGGCGTGAAAGTGGCGGTCGGCGTTGGCGTCATGGTTGGCGTGCTGGTCTCGGTATGTGTGGCGGTGGCGGTGGGGAAGAGGATCGGCTCCCATTCGCCGCGGGTGAGGAAAGCGCCCAAACCGCCAGCGCTGCCCAAAATCAGCAGCAAAATCAAGGTCATCAGGCGGCCGCGGTTGCGGCGGCGGCGGATAATCGCGTCGATGCGCGAGATGTCGCTGCGCCGCCCCAGCACGCGGAAGGGGTCTTCCCGCATGGCGTCCAGCCAGGTTTGCGCCTCGCGGACGCGGTTTTCGCTCAGGGCTTCGTCTGCCCGCTCCAGATACCGCGTGAAAAGGTCGTTGACCGTGCTGCGATAGCGCTCGTCCTGCGCGTATTCGCCGACCAGCTCCGCCAATATCTGCCGCGCCTGCGCCAATTCAGCGTCAAAATTCTGGGATACCAGCGCCTGCGCCCGGCGGATGGAACCCTGCGCCCGCGTGATATCCGCCTGGATATTGCGCGAGCGCAGCAGCATCTCGGAGAAGCCGCTGTCCGCCGGGTCCAGCTCCGCGCCCAGCTCCATCAGCTTGATGGCGCTGTTCATCAGCAGGATGCGTTCATCCAGGGTGGTGGAATTGTTGGCATGGCTGAGCGACATCTGCGCCTGGTCGGTTACCTGGCTGCGGATGGCGGCGAGCTTGTTGTCCAGGTCTTGCTGCATCTGCACCAGGCGCTGGCTGTTGGGCAGCAATTGGCGGGTATGCGACAGCAGCGTGCGCACATTGTCAATCTGCGCGACCTGCTCTTCCAAAGAGCCGCCAATGGTGTTGATGTTGACGGAAATCTGGTCATAATCCCGCTGGATGCTGCGCAACATTTCCAGGCGCTCTTCGGCTTGCGGGTCATTGGGCACCACGCGCAGCGCGCCTTCATATTTGCGCAGCGCCTCGGTCCAATTGTCATTTGCCATCAGGCGGTCGCCATCCGCCAGCAGCTCCCGCGCCAGCGCCAAATCCTGGATATCGAGCAGCGCTTGCTCGACATCTTTCCAGGTTAAGATGCCGTCCCGCTCCGCCAGCTCCCGCGCTTCGCGGTATAAGCCGGAGGCTTGCTCATAATTGCCGGCGCGCACCAGGGAATTGGCGCGGTTGTAGGCGACCCGCGCTTCAAAGGGTATCCTGTGGTCGGGCACGATGCCGCGGATGAGGTTGTCTTCGGATTTTTCTCGATAGTCGAGGGCGGTGGCGTTATTCGCCTGCAGCGCCAGGATGCGGTTGGCGACATCAATCGTCTGCTGATAGGCGCCAGAATAATAGCTTTCGGTCAGGCGCGTCATCAATTCGTCTAAAGTGGTGCTGGGGGATGGCGGGCGCTCGCTGGTATCGGTTTCGGCGCGGTCACGGCTGCCGCGATAGCTGGAAGGCGTTCGCCCGCGTTCGGGCGCGGGGGGGCTGGGCGCGGGTTCGGGGGCTTGCAGCGCGGCATCAACGCCATAGCGGTCGAAGAGGTCTTGTACGCGGCGCTTGGCTTGGGCGCTGTGGGCGGCGGCTTCGCGCAGCATGTCGATGACGGCGCTGTTGCCGGTGTCCATGCCCAGGGCATCGGACAAGATGTCGATGGCTTCGTCGATGTCGTCGTCATCGCCGGCGATTTCGATGCGAATCCGCGCCCGGCGCAGCAAACCGCGCAGCGCCGCCGTGTTGGGGGGGCGCGTCTGCCGCTTTTGAGCGCCGGCAATCTCGGCGAACAGCGCCTGCGCCTGCGGCTCCAGCGGCGTATTCTTCGCCTCCGTCAGCAGGTCGCGCGCTTCCCGCTCCAACTCAGCCTGCGCCGCTGGGTCCCTGGCGACTTGGGACCGTTGGCGCAGCTCCTCAATCGCCCTCCGCAGTTCCTGCATGTCTGGCATTCCCGATTGTGGCGCAATCTGCCTGCGTTACACTTGTATGCGATCTCTAGCTTGAGCTGAGTCTTATCAGCTTGCCGCTTCTGTGCTACAGTATCATCCTGACCAATGTTGGACGCCAGCTAACCCATTATGGCTTCTTTTCAACACATCAGACCACGCTATAAGCTCATCCTATTTTATAACATTAAGCGCGAGAAACAAGAGCAATACTATCGCTACATGCTCAACAGCTTCGTGCCGGCGGTGCAGAAGCTGGGTGTGCACATGCACATGGTCTGGCACATCGCTTATGGCGAGTATCCCGAGCGCAAAATCGAGTTCGTAACCGAAAGCGCGGATATTCTGCGCAGCCTCTTCCTCAGCGAAGAGTGGGACGCCCTGGAAGAACGGCTGCTGCGCTATGTCGATGATTATGCGCGCAAGGTTGTCGACTATCGCGGCGGTTTCCAAGTCTGAGGGAGTGCATTTCGCCAGCCCCCGCCATTCCCTTGAAAATCCCCGCCGCGGGCATATACAATGGGGCGGATGCGATCGGCAATATCAAGGCGCTAGCGCAAGATGAACCCCAACGATTGGCTCCCCGTTCTCGATAGTCTGCCGGAGTTCCTCCAGCAGGTCATCCTCCTGCTCTTCCCTTTTGTGGTGGCGCTGTTGATAATCCTGCTGCTGCGCCGCCTCTTGACCGCCATATTGCTGCGCCCGCTGCGCCTGCTGGTGGCGCGCACGGCAAGCGATGCCGATGACAGCCTGCTGGAAGCCAGTGTCTCGCCGATACGGCTGGCGGTTGTCGGCTGCTCGCTGATATTGGTAACCTACATTTTCAGCTTTGAAGCGGCGGTGGTGGATATCGCCAGAACTGGCGGGCGGGCGCTGCTGGTGGCCGCGGTCTTCTTTTGGGTCGTGAATTGCTTTGAAGTCTTTTCGCTGCAGCCGGAAGCCTTCCGCCGCCTCACCGGCTGGACAATCCCGGAGCGCTTGCTGCCATTTCTCAACACAGTTGTCAAATGGCTGATACTCGCCTTGGGCGCGATATTTGTGTTGCAAGAGCTGAACTTTGATGTCGCCGCTCTCATCGCCTCGCTCGGCGTTGTTGGCATCGGCATCTCGCTGGCATCACAAGATACCGTCGGCAATATGTTTGGCTTCGCCGCCATCGTCAGCGACAATCCCTTCAAAGTTGGCGATTTCATCAAAACGCCCGCCGTCACCGGCATCGTCGAGACGGTAGGCGTGCGCTCGACGCGCATCCGCCAGTTGGATCAGGCGCTGCTGACTGTGCCCAACAACCTGCTGACCAACGCGGTGGTCATCAACTGGTCACGCATGGAAAAGCGCCGTCTTGACGCGACTCTGTCCTTCACTTACAGCACCAGCGGCGAACAGATGCGCGCGGTCATCGAGGCGATTCGCGCGCTGCTGCAAAATACTGAGGACATCGACCCCGAGTCGGTCATCGTGCATTTTGTGGATTTCAGCGCCAGTTCGCTTGATGTGCGCGTGATCTGCCAAGTGCTGCTGCCAGACTGGCGCGCCTTCACTGCCAAAAAAGAAGCCGTCTTCCTGGACATCATGGCGATTGTGGCGGCGCAGGGCGTCAGCTTCGCCTTCCCCAGCCAATCGGTCTATATCGAATCCGCGCCGGGCGCGCCCCCGTCTGGGGCGGCGGCGCCATGACCGCCGGCGCCAGCGCGCTGCCAGCGCTGCTGCGCTTTAGTGAGGCGGATTTGCGCGCCAATCGGCAAGGCAGGCTCAGCGAGGCGCAGGCGGCGCGTTTGCATCAGGCGCGGCGGCGCGCCAGCCTGCTGGCGGCGCTCCTCTTTTGCGCGCTGGTGATAGTGGCGAGCCTGCTGCTGTACAGCGGGCAGGCGCGCGGCAAGCCCCTGCTGAGCATGACCGGCAGCCTGCTTATCGTCGTCAACGCGCTGCTGAGCGGTTTTGCCGGGCGCTCCTGGATGCGCACCGGCAGTGATTTGCGCGCGGGCGCGGTCGAGGCGCTGGCGGGCGATGTCGAGCGGGTGCTGCGCCGCGGTCCCGCGGGCGACCGCTATCTGCTGCGCATCAACGGCGACAGCCTCGCCGTCAGCCGCGATGTCTTCCTCGGCTTCCAGCACGCCGCGCCCTACCGCATCTATCGCAGCAGTCATTCGCGCCAGTTGCTCTCGGCGGAGCCGGCATGAAAGCATTTTGGGGAGCGGCATGCAAAGCCTAAGGCGCTTGCCGCCGCGGCTTTTGATAGCCGCCGCCTATCTGCTGGTCGCGCTCTATGTTACTTCGCCACTGCTTACTTCGCTGTCGACGCGCTTCATCGGGCATCACAGCGGCGACGCCTACGAGATGGCGCGCCACATCTGGTGGTACAAAACCGCGCTGCAGAACGGCGCTGATATCTTCCAGCATGCGCTGCTGGGCTACCCCGATGGCTTCCCGGCGGTGCAGCTTTGGGCGAACCCGCTGCAATTTTTCCCGGCTTGGCTTTTCGCCTATGTGATGCCGCTGGCGAGCGCTTACAACATCAGCATACTCCTGCATGTTACGCTCAACGGCTGGGCGATGTATGTGCTGGCGCGCCGCCGCCTGGGCGCGGGCAGCCACTTCCCGCCTTTTGTCGCCGGCTTGATCTTTATGATATTCCCCACTATGCAGGGGCATCTCTTCGCCGGGCATCCCGGCTTGCTGGCGCAATGGACCTTGCCGATATTCATCAACTGCCTCTTCGAGTACGCGGATTTTGGCGGCAGCCGCCGCTTTTTGCTGGCGCTGCTCTTTTTCTGGCTGTCGGCGCTGGGGCACAGCATGCAGGCGGTGTATGCGCTGATGCCGCTGCTGGCGCTGTTTCTGCTGGCGCGCCTCGCCCGGCGGGATTATGTTGGCGCCCTGCGCGCGGCGGCAGTCGGCGGCGGCGGCGCGTTGCTGCTGCTGCTTTTCCTGGCGCCGGTCTTTGCCAGCGTGCTTGAACACCGGCGCAGCGTTGAAGCCGGCGGCTATCTGCGTTACAGCATTGACCTGCTGGGGCTGGCGTCGCCGTCATTCGCCAACCCCTTCTGGCAGGATATCGCCGGGCATTCGGCGCGTGTCCTGGGCACGAACCTGGGCGCAGGCGCCAGCTACATCGGCGTCCTCGGCGGCTTGCTGGCGCTCATCGGCATCTTGCGGCGGCGCGCGGCGCGCTGGTGGCTGCTGACCGCTGGCGTCGCCTGGCTGCTGGCGCTGGGTCCCGCGCTGAAAGTCTATGACCAGCCGCTGACACTGGATATCGCCGGTTATGAGGCGGTGCTGCCGCTGCCCTTCGCCCTGCTGATGGAGCTGCCGCTGCTGGAACTGGCGCGGGCGCCGGGGCGCTTCATGTTCCTCTTCGCTGCCATGTTCGCGCTGCTCGCCGGTTTCGGCGCGGCGGAAATTTGCCGCAGCGCCATCATCAGCCGCCGCCACTGGGGCATCCGCGTGGCGCTGGCGCTGCTCTGCGTCTTTTTGCTGGTCGAAGATTATAAGCTCTTTGCGGAGTTCCCCAGCCTGCCCGCCGAGATACCGCAAGCCATTCACAATTTGAGCAAGCGGCGGGATATCCGCGCCGTCTTTAATGTGCCCTATGACAACCTGCTGGTGGCAAAAGAGGCGATGTACCTGCAAACTGCCCATGGCAAGCCGCTGATTGCCGGGCACGATACGCGGGTTACGCCGGTCGATCCCGCGCGGCTGGCGCTGCTGGCGCGCTTTCGCCCCGGGCTGCTGGTGGAGGCGCGCGCGGACATCGTCATCGTCAACAAGGCGCGCGCGCTGGAAAATGCTCAGCTGGACCTGCTGCAGCGCGCCGGGCAATGGCTGGGCGAGCCCATCAGCGAAGATCAACGTTTTGCCATCTATGAGACGCCGCGCTCGCCCAATCGCAACGCCCTGCTGCATTCTTCTCAAATGGACGAGGGCGCGCATACCACTTACATCTATAAGGAACAGCCTGGCTGGCTGGAATTTAATGTCGAGCTGGAAGCCGCCAATCGCAAAGTGCAGTTCTATCTCAACGATGCGCCGCTGGACGCCCTGCGCGTGATGGGCAGGACGCCCGTCAGCATCGCGCTGCCCTTGGCGCGGCGCGGCTATCATACCCTGCGCATCGCCCTTGACCCGCCTTGCCCGCCGCGCCTGGATGCCAGTTTGCTGCAATGCCAGGTGGTCGCGGTGGAGAATGTCTTCATCCGCATTGTGTCCAGCGGCGCCATGTATAACCCGATTCGCATTGAAGACGGCATCGTGCTGGCGGGGCATCTGCTGCCCGCGCCGCAGGCGGACGAAGCGCTGATACGGCTGTGGTGGCGCTTCGAAGCCGACCGCAGCCCGAATGATGTGCGTTTTGTGCATGTGCTGGATGAAAATGGCTTGCCCGTGCGCGCCCGCCCGCCTGACCGCTCGCTGGGCGCGGTCGCCGCTGGCAGCGAAGTTACCGAGACCGTGCGCCTGGATATCAGCGCGCTGCCGCCGGGGGAATACCAGGTGTTGACCGGCTGGTACGCCCTGCCCGATGCCATCCGCTACGATGTGCTGACGAATGTCGCTGGCGCTCAAAACGACACGGTTGTGCTCGGCACCGTGCATGTGGGCGCATGAAATCAGCGGCGGCGGCCGCGCTCAATTTTGTCGTCGAAAAACTGCCTGTAGGCGTCACGGCTGAGGTGGCGGCGGGCGCTGGTGATGAGGTTGTCGTCATGCTTGCCGGCGGTTTCGACATCAAAGGCGGGGGCGGCGCGCCCGGCGCTGAGGCGGGCGGCAATGCCCAAGCCCATCAGCGCGCCGAGGATAGCGCCGGCTGGCAGCGCCTGCGCATAGCCCGGCGCGGCGAGGTAGCCGCAGGCGGCACCGATGGCAGCGCCGAGCAGGGTTATGAGGGCGAAGTGGCGGCGGGTCATGGTAAGGTGTTCCTTAGATGTCGCATAGTTCGCGGACAGGGCTGAAAATTAATATTGTGATGGGTACAACCGTCTTGCGAATTCGAGAATCTCGCCAGCGGACAATGGGCTTTTCGCACTTGCTTCATCAATTTTTTCAATCACTGTAGCCTCGATGTTAGCACTGCCTGCAACGCTTCCATTCAACTGGGAGGCGGCAGCAACCGCGTCATCAACATACTGTTTGAACATCCGGGCATTATGCTGCGCGTCCCTGCTGGTGGAAGCAACTTTCTTGCCGATTCGCTTGCGCTCCGGTTCACCTATTCCTTTTGCTGCAACGACTAGATGCGCGGTGCTTGTCAGTTTGCGCGCTGCAACTTCTATGTTCAAGTGATAGTCAGCTCGATTAGCTTTCGCCTTTGCCGCGTCAAGCTCTTCTCGAAGTTTCGCAATCAGCTCGTCTTTCTCTGCCAAAGCGCTCTCGGCATTCCGCAGTTTTGCCTTCAATTGTGGGTCAAATCCGCCAGCGCCTTGCAGCTGCTTGAGTTTTGAATTGATCTCAGCTTTCTCCTGCGCCAATTGATTGAGATCGCGTTCGAGCGCCCTTATTTGGTCAGACATCTCGCTTATAGTTTGCGCGTTGATTTCGGCATCCCGCTCGGCTGCTTGTAGTTGTGCTTCTAGCTCAGATTTTGCCGCTAATACCTGCGCGAGCTCCTCTTTCAGCGCCCGAATATGCGCATCTGCTTCCCTCTTCGTTTTTTGTAAATCTCGCGTTGCTCTTCGAAAAGCAGCCAGAGTGGCGCTCAGTTGTCTTTCGAGTTCGCTTCTGTTTAAAGTTTCTTCTTGGCTACGGCGTCTAGCTTGCCGGCGTTGCGTGACGGCTTTAGTCCTCAGCGAAGTTTCCTGTTTAAGCGCGTATTCTGTATTGCGGAGCTTTGCCATCAAGTATTGGTATTCATTGCTAATCTGACCATTGTCGGCTTGAGAGGCCTCAAGCGCTGCTTTCAGCTCCCGAATTTCGCGCCTTGCTGCCTTGAGTTGCTCAATTAATTCCGCGTTTTGCCCCACCACTGTTATTCGAGCCCGTTTTGCTTCTTCCAGCCTTACATTAAGGGTTGCTATATTTTCCGCAGCAAGTCTTTCACTTTCCCGCGCTTTGATGAGTTGCTTCTCAAAACAAGACCTGCGCTGAGCTTCTCGCTGATATCTATCATCGGCTTCGGTGATTTTCGCTTGCCAGTCTCGGTGCAGAATTTTACTCTCTGCAATTTCAGTCTGGGCTAAGTTGCTCTGTCTGATGATGCTGCGATTTCTGAACAGAAGAGCTGCTACAAGGACGGTTAATGCGATAAGTACCAATTCCATTTTTTCACCTGCCAGCATTCCAAATTAACGCATACTTTCATAGTATCGAAACTGGAATCGCTTCGTCCCCCCAATAAGTAGGGGCATCCCCCAGGGCAATTGCATCAAAATCATTTATGTCGATTGCAACATAATTCTAGCGAATTGTAGGGGCGACTCTGTGAGTCGCCCACGAAAATTGCTTGGATATTGAGGGCGTTTCGGCGAAACGCCCCTACATCATCTCCTTTTT
>JAJDWK010000030.1 GCA_022825675.1 Anaerolineae bacterium
TGTGAATGCGGCATTGCGGCACTATTTGGCGCGATTGGGGCGGCGTTCGCGTTGTTTTTCCCGATGTGTGAAGGCTTTGCGGCGGGCGGTAAAGATGTTTGTCTATGTATGGAATCAACGCCAGCTATACAAGCAGAAGTATCCTGCTTATGATGCCCACCTCATTGACTTCCTATATCCACAACATTAGACACTCCCCCCAAGACGCTGATATTTGACCAGCGCCCATTCTCGCATACAATAGAATTAGCGCAAAGAAGAGCAAGGGGGAGCACCATGGCGGTTACAACTTCGGCGGAGCGGGCGCTTGGCGGGGCGGCAGCCAGCCGCGCGATTGCCGGTTTGCCCGCGGACAACATCCGCTTCGACTGGCTGATAGCGCTGATTTGCTGCGCCATCACCTTTGGCTTGTACATTGATGGCTGGGCGCACAACCACGGCCAAGTCGATGACAGCTTTTTCACGCCCTGGCACGCGCTGCTTTACGGCGCAGTCGCCCTCGCGGGCTTGGTCTTGGTTGTCAGCCACTTTCTTAATGTGCGGCGGGGGCACAGTTGGGGCAAAGCCTTGCCCGCCGGCTATGCGCTGTCGCTGATTGGCTTCTTCGCCTTTGGCGCTGGCGGCGGGGTGGATATGGTCTGGCACGAGACTTTCGGCTTCGAAGAAGGCGTCGAGGCGCTGATTAGCCCCGCCCACCTCTTCCTCGCTTTCACCGGCTTGCTCATCATGAGCGGTCCCATCCGCGCCTTATGGCGGCGCGAAGAGGGCAGCGGCTGGAGCCAGCTGGGTCCCGCGATTTTGGCATTCGCCTGCCTGACCTCGGTCTTCACCTTTTTTAACGCTTATGCGCCCATCGGCGGCGACTTGATCATTTTAACTGGCGTCCGCCCCGAGCCGCACAGCCTGCAAGATGTCGCTGGCATCACGCCCTTTGTCATCCAGAGCAACATTCTGCTGGGCGTGGCGCTGTTTATGTCCCGCCGCTGGCGGCTGCCTATGGGCGCGCTCGCCTTCGTTTTCACCGCCAATGCCCTGCTGATGACCTGGTATCGGGTCGGGGAATCGGCTGAATTCATCTTCGCCATCAACGCTTTGATAATCGGCACACTGGCGGATTACCTGCTGGGCGGCGGCAAAGCCGCGGATACGCGCCGCTTGCGCTTCGCCGCTTTTGCGCTGCCATTTGCCTTTAGCCTGGGCGTGATGGTCTGCGTCAGCATTTTGGGCAATTCCGCCTGGGGGCGGGGGGATATGTGGTGGCTCATCCACATGTGGCTGGGCGCGCCGCTGATGGCTGGCGCTTTCGGCTATGGTTTGAGCATGCTGCTGCGCCCGCCGACAGCAAGCGCCAACCCAGCTGTCTGAGCATATATTGGCAGCCATGACAACAACCGCCTTCCGCCTGTTCGCCGGCATCGCGCTGCTGCTGACAGCCGCCGCCTGCCGCCAGCAGCAACTGCCCAGCGCCGCCGATATCGAGATGGCGCTGACCGTCAGCGACCGCCGTGTCGGCGACTCCACCTTGCTGCTGGCGGTCACGGACGCGGCGGGCAAGCCAATCGCCGAGCCGGGCGCGCTGTCTCTGCGCGGCGATATGGATCACGCTGGCATGGTGCCCGTCTTCGCCGAGTCAAATACGGCGCGGGACGGCGTCTTCGCCCTGCCATTCACCTGGACAATGGGCGGCAGTTGGACCTTGGAAGCGACATTGACGCTGCCCGATGGCACTATTGCCCGGCAGCATTTTGACATCGAAATTTTGACCGAAGCCAGCGGCGATGGCATGGGCGCGATGCAGCATGATGCTCACGATGCCATGGGCGGGGAAAGCAGCGCCGTCTACCTGCGCATCCACAATGCCAGCGCCGAGGACATCAACATTGTCGCCGCCGAAAGCGCCGCCGCCGCCCGCATCGCCTTCCACCAAACTGTCATTGAAGACGATATCGCGCGCATGGAAGCGCTGGCGGGGCTGCGCATCCCCGCGGGCGAGACTGTCGAGCTCGCGCCGGGCGGCACCCACATCATGCTCATGGATTTGCGGCGGGACCTGCCGCCGCAGAGCATGCTGCCCCTGCAGCTCAGCTGCGATAAGGGCGAGACCTACCCCCTCGAATTTGCGGTGATGAATCAACGGCTGGGCGCGCTGGACGACGCCGTGACTATCGGCGAGCTGGTGTTCAGCAACCGCTGGGCGCGCCCTGCCAGCGCTGGCATGGCTGATGACGGCGCAGCGCATTCGCATTGAAGCTGTTGATTTGAAACTGCCATTTTGAAGCTGACAATCCGCCCGGCAGAATCTGGAGAAGCGGCTTGGCTGGAAGCCAGCTTTGCCGCCTACATGGGCTGGAGCAAGCCGGAGCGCCTGTTTCACGATTACCTGGAGCGGCAAGCCAAGGGCGAGCTGGCGCTGCTGGTCGCGCGGGCGGGCGCGGGCTACAGCGGGCATTGCGCCGTCATTTGGCGCAGCCCTTACCCTGGCTTCCGCGAGCGTAACATCCCGGAAATCCAGGATTTGAATGTGCGCCCGGCGCATCGGCGGCGCGGCATCGGCTCAAGCCTGCTGGCGGAAGCGGAGCGCCGCATCGCCCGCCGCTCGGAATACGCTGGCATCGGCTTTGGCTTGTACGCGGAGTATGGCGCCGCCCAGCGGCTGTATATCAAGCGCGGTTATGTTCCCGATGGGCGCGGCGTCCATTATAACGGCGAGCCCGTCAGCCCCGGCACGCGCTATCCCGTGGATGACGGTCTCGTATTGTATTTGCTGAAGCGCTTGTAGGGGCTGGCAGGGCAATTAAAGCAAATGTTTATTCACCACAAAGACATAAAGAGGCTTTCTCGTGCTTTACTCGGTGTATCTCGGTGTCCTCGGTGGTAAAAACCCTTGTCGAATCTCCGCGCTTACAAATACCAATCACTTTGTTGCGCTTACATCTGTGATTTGCGCTTGAGGGCGACCCGCCGGGTCGCGCCTGAAGTTGGCATGTTTGCGCGGCTATATTGCCGATGTTTTCAGCCTCCGCCGCTCCCCGCCAGCCAACGCGCCCAGCGCTGCGCCCGCAGCCCCGTTGGCAGCAGGCGCAGCAGCGCTTGCCCTTCGGCGGCATCCAGCGGGCGCAGCAGCAGCAGCGCAATCCCATAGACCAGCCCGCCTAATGCCAGCGCGATCACCGTGCCGCCCAGCGTCAGCAGAACCGCCAGCATCGCCGCCAGCGCCAGCAAGGGACGCCAGAGCAAACTCGAGATTTTGAAATCGTCCAGCCGCAGGCGCATCAGCAGCATAAAAGGCAGGAAGAGCGCCAGCTCCGAAGCGATTGTCGCCAGCGCCGCCGCTGTGATGCCAAATTGCGGGATGAAAAGCGCATTGGCGAGCACATTAAAAAGCACCGCAGCGCTGAAAGCCCGCGTTATCAAGCGCTGCATGCCCAGCCCAATCAGCGCGTATTGCGTCAAGCTGTTCATCCAGCCGATTGGGATGCTCCAAATCATCAGGCGCAGGGCGTCAGCGCCGCCCGGCAGATAGCGCGCGCCGCCCAGCAGCAGCGTCAGCGGCTCCGCCAGCGCCGTGAAGGCGACCGCCAGCGGCAGGGACAGCGCGAACATCAGCTTGATGCCGAAGCGGTAGCTGCGGCTGAAGGCAGCGGGGTCTTCTTTGGCTTGGCGCGACAGCAGCGGGAAAAGCGCCTGCGTGAAAAATGCCGGCACGATATTTATCGCCAGCAGCCATTTGTAGGCGGTGCTGTACTGCGCCACCGTCTCCGCGCCTTTGATGGCTTGCAAAATCAGGATATCAACTTGGAAAAAGACAGTCGCCAACAGGTGGTTGAGCATCAGCGGCAGGCTTTCGCTTGCCATCTCGCGCATGAGCGCGCGGTCGGGCAGGAAGCCGCCGATGGGACCAATCAGCTTGCGCCCCGCCCAGAGCAATACCAGCAATGTCAAGACATTGTTGAAGATGCTCACCGCCGCCAAGCCCACGATGCCGGTGTTGAGCAGCAGCGCAATCACGCCGAAGACGGCTTTGTTCATCGAGGTGATGGTGGCGATGGCGGCGGGCTTCTCCGCCTGTTCATCCGCGTAGAAAAGCGCCGTCATGCCTTTGGACAGGCTGGCGGGGAACAAGCCGATGTAGAGCAAGCCGATGGCGGCCAGCCCCTCGCTGTTGAGCGCTTCCGCGCCCGATGCCGCCCAGAGCAGCAGCGCCGCCGCCAGCAAGGGCGCCCCCGCCAGGCTCAAGCCCAGGCGAAAAATGGAAGAATTGTAGAGATAGCGCCCCGCCCGCGCCCGCTGCTGCGACGCCTCGCGGATTACATACAAATCCAGCCCGAAATTGGTGAAGATATCGCAGGCGACGAAGAGCACAATCGCCACATTGTACATGCCGACTTCGGCGGGCAGCAGCAGGCGGTACATCACGATGGCGAAGATAAAATCGATGCCGCGGTTAAACAGGTTGAGCAGGATGGGCGCGATGCTGTTGCGCGCCACCTTCGCCAATCCCGAAGAGCGCTCGCTGTTCAAGCCGATGTAGGCGCGCCAGAACCAGCTCCCCAGCAAGAACAATACGAGCGCGACGCTGAGTGATGAGGCGAACATGCCCACACTCACGCTTTCCGGGCTATAAATCAGGCGCAGCGTCCAATTGCCCGGCGGCACTTCCACCGCCTGGAGGTTCGCCAAAGCCGGCTGGACGCCCAAGCCAAATTCCGCGTCTTCGCCAGCGCCAAAGGGACGGGCGAAGGCGCGCCAGCCCGGCATATAACTCTCGCTGACCACCAGCCAAGCAGGGCGCTGCACGCTGATGTCGATGAATTTCTCGCGCCCGCTGTCCCGCGTGATGGTCGCCGGCTGATAGCGCGGCAGGCTTAATGCCCCGCCCCCCGCCGCCAGCCAGCGCGGGTCCCAATCAGCTTTATCAACGAGGAAAGCCCGCGGCAATGCCGATTCGTTCTCCCAAATCGTCACTTCCTGGCGGTAGACGGGCTTCCAGCCGGGCAGCGGCAGCTCAAAATCATGCGCCGTGAGCAGGTAGCGCACATTCAGCAAACTGAGCAAATCCGATTGCAGCGCCGCTTCATAACCTGCGTAATTCTGCTCGGGCGCGCTGTAGAGCGGCGCGATGCGATTGAAATCCAGCAGGTTCTGCGGCTGCAGGCGGCGCATCGTGGCGACATACGCGGCGGGGATGATGCTGTCATAGCCGCGAATGTCATCCAAGCCGTATTGCATGCCAACATTGGGGTTGAGGATGCGGCGGTCGCCCGGGCGCTCCAGGCTGGTGATGCGAAAGCGCCCCGGCTGCCCGCTCAAAAACTCGACTGACGGCGGCACAAAATCCAGCAGCGCCGGGTCGCTGGCGGGGTTGAAGCCGTAAGACGCGCCAAAAAAATCCGCCGCCACCAGCGCCAATGCCAGCAGCCGCCACTTAAGCGCGCGCCGCCGCGCCGCCCACAAGAAAAGCAGCCCCGTCAAACAGAGCAGCAGCGCCAGCGTCAAGACTTGCGGCAGCTGATAGCTGAAGAACATGCTTGCATCGGCGAATGCGCCCGCCGCATGCGCCCAGTCGCTCAAGATGCGGTTGATTAGCGGGCGGACGCGCTCAAAACCGACATAAGCGGCGAGGCAAGCCGCCGCCAGCATCAGCCCCGCCGCCAGCGCCGCCACGCCCCAGCCACGCGCCCGCCCCCGCTCTCCCAGGAGCTGCAAGCCCATGCCCGCCATCACCGCAACTGCCGCTGACAGGGCATAGACCCAGCGGAAGGGCGAGTTCAACTGGTTCATGCCGGGCAGCGCGAAGAATAGCGCGTAGACGCCGCTGCCAAACATAAATGCCAGCGCTATCAGCGCCAGCAACGCAAAGCAGAGCAGGTGCTGCGCCCAGGGCTGCCGCCGCCAGCCAGCGATCAAACCATAGCCCGCCAGGAAAAGCGGCGCGATGCCGAGGTAGAGCGCGCCTTCCACATAATTCTTGACGCCCCAGGTTATGCGCTCAATGGGCGCGCCCGCCGCGTTTTGCAGCGCCGTTACCAGCTCGCCGCTAAAGACATCGCGATAGCTGCGGTGGGCGGGATTGCCATAGAAATTCGGCAGCAGGAATTGTATGAAGTCGCGCGGCGGGTGGGCATAGCTCAGCACCATTTCCAGGCTGGAGCGCTCCGCCCGCCAATTGCTGCCGACAAAATCATAGAGCGGCAGCAGCTGCAGCCCGCCCAAGCCGATGCCCAAAGCGAGCAGCGTCAACAGCCAGAGCGCGGTTTTCAGCGCCCAGCGCCAGGGGATTTTGCCTTGCGCCCGCCGCTGGCTGAGGCAGACCCAGAGCAGGCGAAAGGCGGCGTAATAGCCCGCGATGCAGAGCGTATACACCGTCATTTCGGCATGGCCCGCCAGGATGTTGCAGCAGAGCGCCAGCGCGCCAATCGCCACCCACAGCAGCGCCGTCCGCCGGAAGATCCACAAGCCGCGCCCGCGCAGGATATTTTCTATCATGCACAGTATCAGCGGCAGCCAGACCGCCGCCGCCACAATCATCGGGAAGACGGCGCTGGCAATCATGAAGCCGCAGAGCTGATAGACCAATCCCGCCAGGGCAGCGCCCGCCCGCCCCGCCCCCAGCGCGCGCAAAAATGCCGCCATGAACAGCCCCGCCAGCCACAGGTTGAGCACGATGAACCAGCCGTAGGCGGCGCTCAATGGCAGGAGATAATAGAGTAGGCTCAGCGGATAGAGCGCCGAATGCTGCCCGGCGGCGAAGAAGGGCACCCCGGCGAAAAGATGCGGGTTCCACAGCGGGATTTCGCCCGCGGCAATCTGCGCGCGGATGAAAACTTTCCACTGGTAATTTTGCAGCACCATGTCGGAAAGCAGGTCGTTATGGGCGCTCGCTGGCGCGCCCGCCACCTCACGATAGGCGGCGTAAGGCAAATCCTGGAACAGATTTTCTATCGGCAGCAGGGTGCGGTCGCCCAGCGTCTGCTGATGGAACATCAGCAGCGGCGCCAGCAGCAACAGGGCGGCTAGCGCCAGGTCGGGCGCAAAAAGACGGCGTAATGGCATCGGCATCCGGCGCATCATCTCCGCTTTTGCCCGGGGCAACTGGTGGGGAATACATTCAGTTATACACAGGCGGCGCGCTTTTGCCTAGTCGCTGCGCGCCTGGTGCCGGGCATGATACCTGCGCAGAAGCCATACAATTGCGCTTGCGTGGCGAGCGAATAAGTCTACAATACAAGGTATTCGAGCAGCTATTTCCGCCAGCATGGCTCAAGCTAAGGGGTTCGCGCCAATTCGCGCCCCGCGCCCGGCGGGGATGCGGGCTTGCGCGCTGGAACGGGGGGCAAGCTGCAGCCGAGCAAACAGTGCCGAAACGATGGACTTGCATCAAAAGCCTGTAAGGCAAAAAATCATGGCGGATGGCTTATTCGACAATCGCTATCGCTACGATTATATTTATCCACGCGGGCGCTCTGGTGAGACCTTGCGCGCCGTCGACACGCAAAAAGAAGACCGCCGCGTCGTCATCAAACGCCCGAACCCGAATGACGCCCCCCCAATCCGCGCTGGGCAAGAAGTCAGCATAATCAACGAGCGCGAAGCCTTGGCGCGCCTGGCGGGCCATCCCGTTTTGACCGAGCTGCTGGGCAGCGGGCAATTTTTTGTCGGCGGCATCCCCCATCAATACATCGTTATGGAACGGGCGGAGGGCGATATCATCGCGGATGAAATTACCCTGCTCAATGGGCAGCAGCGGCGTTTGCCCGTGCTGGAGATGGTGGAAATCATCGACCGCCTGGTGGATTTGCTGCGCGCGGCGCACGAGAAGGACATCGTCTATAACGATGTGGACGCCAAACATCTGTTTTGGGACCGCGACCAATACACGCTCAAAGTAATCGATTGGGGCAATGCCGTCTTCCTTGAAGGCGACGAAGTTACCTCACAGGGCATCAGCCGCCAGTCCGACATCTATCAATTGGGCGAGCTGCTGTATTTTATCCTGTCTGGCGGACGCCGCATCGAAGTCCCGCGGGATGCCCATGACGATTTTCAAGTTGATTTTCATGGCGACAGCCAGGACATCGACCCGCGCCTGCAAGCGATTGTAACCCGCGCCGTGCACCCCAATCTACGCTATCGCTACGCCTCTTTGAGCGAATTCAGCGCCGATATGCAGCGCTTTCGCGGACCCTTGGAGCGCAGCCGCAAGACGATCATCAAGCGGGTTACTGCCAAATTAGCCAGCCCCGATCTCAGCCGCAACGACCTGCTGGCGCTGCAGTCCAATCTCAACGCCGCCCTGCGCCACAACCCCGCCTATCCCACCGCGCGCGCCACCGCCCAAGACATCGCCGACCGCCTGCGTGATATCGAAGTCGCCGCCGACCTGGATGCCGTGCGCATATATTTGGAAAGTGACAATTGGACAAGCGCCGCCGAGCTGCTGAGCCCATTGCGCGACCGCGCCGGCAGCAAAACCGCCGGCTTGGTGCATCTGCTGCTGGACTGGTGCTTGCTGCTGGATGCCAGCCCCGCGGACAGCGCGCCGCCGGCTGTGGCAACCGCCACCGCGCAGCTCTTCGACCTGCGCGCCGATAAAGCCGCCAACACCCTGCTGCTGGCAAGCAGCGGCGACGAGGCGAGCGAGCGCCTGTGCCAGCGCCTGGCGGAGCGGGTCTCGGCGCATTTTGCGCATGTAATGCTGCTGCAGCCTAATCTCGCGCGCGTGGAGAGCGCCATCCAAAGCCTGGAAGTGGGAAGCGCGGCGCTTGCAGGGGCGCGCAAAACCCTGGACGCCGTAAAAAATGCCTTAAGAAGCGCGGCACAGCTGAGCAAACCGGGCGCTGGCGTCTTGCGTGATGCCTATCGCGATGTCGCCGATAGCCTCAGCGAGCTTGCCAGCAGCCTGCAAGCGCTGGGCGCAGAGCAGGACTTGACGGAGCGGCGGCTGCCGCTGAACGCGCTGCAGCGCGCCCGCAACGCGGCGCTGGCGCTGGTGGACAATATGCAGGTCATCGGCACACAAGCCGCCAACAACCCGCGCGCCGCCCTTTCCGCCCTGGATGCCAGCCGCGCCATCGACCCAATCAACCCGGTTTGGGACAAGCTCGAAGAAGCGCTGAGCTTGCTCTATGAAGTCTTGCAGGGCTGCCAAGCCTATGTGCCCGCCGCGGATGGCGCTGACCTGGAACAATGGCTGGCGGAGCGGCACGGCGACCTTCAGCTATTTGCCGGCTTGCTCTTTGATGACATGCTCGCCAGCATTCTCGATAGCCTGGAGGGTGCCGCCAGCGCCTGGGCGCGTTACCGCTCGGTTGTGGTGGCGGGCAACCGCAGCGAGGCGCACAATGCCTTGGCGGATGCCCGCCGCAGCATCGCCGCGCTCAGCCCCAGCCTGTCCAACTGGTTTGACAAATTGCAGGCTGTCATCGAGAAAGCGCAATACATCGAAAGACATGCGCTGCCGGGCCACCTGGGGCGCACCTTGGCGGATGGCTGGGCGGCTTTCGACCGCGGGCAGCTGGCGGACGCCCAACGGCTGGGGCAGCAAGCGCTGGAAATCTCCCGCAACGAAAATGAAGAATTCATCGCCCAGCGGCTATGGCGGCTGTCCCGCGCCTTGCGCGACTGGGTAGAGCGTGATGGCGCCCGCAGCGAAGAGCAGAGCCAACAGGCGCTTTTTGATATTGAAGAGCTGTTCACCGAGGCGGAAAACCGCGAAATCAATGGCTTTGCCGCGCAGATGCCCAGCACCGATACCTACCTAAAGGCGATGGCGCAGGGGCTCGTCAGCAGTTTGAACAAGAGCAATACGGCGGCGCTGCGCATCCTTTTCGCGCAATATATTTTTAACGGCGCGCTGGACATGCACGATGGCGCGCTCGCCGATGCCCGCTTTTGGCAGACTGCCGCCCTGCGTACGCTGCCTAATGCCGCCGAGAGCCATATCGCCGTGCATAAGCTGGAGGAATTCATCCAGCAGCGCAGCAGCCTGCTGGAAGCGCAGGACCGCCTCAACACAATTTCAGGACCGCAGGCGCTTGAGCGCCTGGGCGAATTGGCGCGCGAGCTGGAGAGCAGCCCGCAAGCGCGGCAGCTGGCGGCGGCTATACAAAGCCTGCGCGCCTTTGAATCGGCGGTGGCGGACTGGGCGGACGCCGAATTCCGCGCTGCCAGCAACAAAATCGACCAGGCGCTGCGCAGCATCAGCGAAGTTGAAGCGGACGCCAAGCTCGACCTGGCAGCCTATCGCGCCTGGCTGAGCGGGTTGCACGAAGCCTTGGAAGAGTTAAGCGCGCAGCGGCGGCGCTTGCTGAACGCGATTGACCGCAAGTCAGAAAGTACCGACCCGCTAATCCGCGAGGCAATCCACAATCAAGCCGATATCACGGAAGAGCTGCTCGGCTATAAAACCGCGCAGATGATGCTGGGCTGGCGTGATTCTTACGAAGCCTTCGATAAGGCATACAGCGGCGACCTGCGGCGCAGCGAAAAGCTCGAGCGCATGAGCGCGCTTTTCAAAGACATGTTCATCGACCGCCACCCCGCCTACCCGCTCTTCCGCCATTGGCAGCGGCAAATCGAGGCGCTGCCAGAAGACCCGCCCGCGCCTGAAGCGGCGGAAGAATCGGCGAGCGAAACGGACAGCGCGCCGCCGGAAGATCACGCTTGGCAGAGCGAAGATGCCGCGCCCGAAGCCGAAGAAAAGCCCGTGGCAGAAGCGCCGGCAGCCCGCCGCGACTGGCGGTTTACCTTGGTGGCGCTGGTCGCCATCGCGCTGATACTCGGCGGCTTGCTCTCGCTGGCGGCAAATGGCAGCCTGCAAGCGCTGCTGACGGCGCTCGCGCCCGCGTCAACCGCGACAGCATCGGCAACTGCTGAGCCGCCAGCGCCAACGGCGACCAGCGTCAGCGATGTTGATGAGCAAGCGGCGACGGCAATTGCAACAGGGACGCAAGAACCCGCCGCGACCGCAACCTCAATGCCAACCGAGCAGCCCACAGCCGCCGCCAGCCCCGAGCCTGCGGTGCCGCCAATCGCCAGCCCGCCGCCCGAAGGCTTGAGCGGCGCGCAGGACCTGTTGGAACTCTATCAAAATACGGCGGATTGGCAGGCAGCCGCCTTTGACAAAACTGGCGCGACCTGGCGCCTGGGCGATAGCGACGCCGAAAGCGGCGCGACCATCCGCCTGCAGCCGCAAGCCACTCTGCTCGATAGCAGCTTCGGCAATGAGGCATCACGGCGCATTCGCCGGCATCAGGCGGAACTGGCGCTGCACAGCGCCAATGCCAGCGGCGGCGATGCCGCGGTATCTTTTGGCATTTTGCTTAGAAGCGCGTCTGGCGAGCGCGAAGCGGGCTTACAAATCCAGCAGGAAGCGCCGGATGCGATTAGCCTGGCGCTGGTTGTTGACGGCGAGGCGCGCGTCATCAGCCAGCGCTCGGTCAGCAATTTTATCGCCCGCCTGCGCCTGGAGCGCGATGCGGAGAGCGGCACCATCAGCGCCTATTTCAACGATTCCCCGGTGGGCGAGCCCATCAGCTTCCTGCCGGTTGCTGAGGCGCTAAGCCCCGCCATCTTCGTGCGGCAGGGCGTCATCGTCAGCGTCGCCGCCTGGGACATCACGCTGGAGTGACCGGGCTATTCCGCGACTGCCTCGACCGCCACTTCCCGCTGCGGGCTGCCCGCGCCATTGCCGTTGCGGGCGGGAGGCGCGCTGTCAAACATGGAACTGGCGACATTTTTTGCGATGCTCGTCAGCTCCATCGGCAGCACAAATTTGGTTGAGGGGCTGCTGCCGACCTTCTCCAGCATTTCCATATATTGCAGCGCCATGGTCTTGCTGTCGACATCGCGCGCTTGTTCGGTGATTACCTTGAGCGCGGTGGCGAAGCCCTCGGCGCGCAGCATCTGCGCCTGGCGCTCGCCTTCCGCCTGCAAGATTTGGGAACGTTTGTTGCCTTCCGCTTCTAAAATCGCGGATTGCTTGCTGCCTTCGGCGCGGGCGATAGCGGCTTGTTTTTCGCCTTCCGCCAGCGTGACTTCGGCGCGGCGGTCGCGCTCGGCGCTCATTTGGCGGTTCATCGCATCTTGAATAGCGCGCGGCGGCTCAATCTCACGGATTTCGACGGTGGTGATTTTCATGCCCCAGCGCTCGGTGGTTTCGTCCAATTTCACGCGCAGCACATCGTTGATTTGGTCGCGGCGGGAAAGCACATCGTCCAGCACAATATCACCGATGACGGCGCGCAAGGTGGTGGTGGCGATTTTGCCGGTCGCATCCACCACATCGCCGACGCGGGTTACCGAAAGTTCGGGATCGGTGATGCGGTAATAGACCAGAAAATCAATGCCGATAGAAGCGTTGTCCTTGGTGATGGCGGTCTGGGAGGGGATATCGATAATCTTCTCGCGCATATCAACCTTGATTGTCGATTCCACAAAGGGGATGACGAAGGTCAAGCCGGGACCGCGCACCGCCCGGTAACGCCCGATGAAGAAGATGACCAGCCGGTCATATTCCTTGATGGCGCGGACAGTTGTGCGCAAGAGCCAGATGATCGCAAGCAGAATGACGACCAACAAGACGCCTTGCCCGCCAGCGCTGAATACTTCGGATAAGTTGTCCATGCCGCTCTCCTTTAGCTATGGGCGATGGCGGGCTGAGGCTAGCCCGCATCTTCCCGTTTTGGTTTTTCGACCTGCAATTCCAAGCCATCTTGCCGCGTAACCACCACTTCCGCGCCGCGCTCCAGGCGGCTGTGGCTGCGCGCCGTCCACAGCTCGCCGCGCACCTGCACGGTGCCGACATCTTCAATCGGCTGCATAACCCGTCCGCGCGCGCCCACCAAAAAGGCTTCTTTCTGCGTTGAGGACAATTCGCGCTGCTGCTTGAGTATCGAGCGCAGAATTGTGCGATGATAGAGCCAGGCGAGCATAACGCCGACAGCAATCAGCAGCGGCGATACCTGGGCATCGGCGAAAAGGAAGAAGCTGGCTATCGCTTGCAGCGCCAAGCCGGCGATGGCGAAGCCTTCCCACTCCGCTTTGAGCAGCGGCAGCAAGAAAAACAGCGATGCCCCCGCCACCAGCGCAATCACCGCCAGCCAACTGACGCTGAGCGCGCCCATCAGGTAGACTGCGCCCAAAATCAAGCCGACGCCAGAAATCTCTGCCAAGCCGGTGCCGGGGATGTAGGTGCCAGTCGCGCTGATCCACAAGCCAGTCATCAGCAGCAGATACATTACATTGGGGTCGCTCAGCCAATCCATGCCCGCTTCCTCACAGAAGAATCTCTTTGATTAAGAAAGCGATAATACCACAGACTGCGAGCGCCGCGCCGATAAGCAATGCGCCGAGCGGCTCCATCAGCAGCAGGGAAAACGCGCTGGCGATGCCTTGCACTGGCGCGGGCAGCGTGGAAATCGCGCCGCCGATATTGGCAGCGGCGGCTTGCAAGGCTTGAAAAACCATAACCAGCAGCCCCAGCCCGAGGATCCCCGCAAGAAACAGAAGTGAACAGCCAAACCTTGTCATGGGTAAGCTCCCTCCTTCTATCTTACTTTTAGTATACGGCAAATCCTCTGCGCCCAAGCCCCAATTTCTGGGGTTTAGCCTGGGGGCGGCGCGAGGCGGTATAGTGCCAAGCCCGCGCGCCGATATTCGGGGCTGATGGCGAAGCCCGCGGCTGCCAGCGCCCGCAGCCAAGCGGCATGCGGCTGCGCCAGCGGGGCGACAAAATAGCGCTCGCCCGCTTCCTTCAAGGCGAGCGCGCCCGCCGCCAGCGCCGCCGCATCCGGGTAATACACACGCCGCTTGTCGTGCCAGGGACCCAGGTAATAGCCCAGCTCCCAGCCCAGCCAGGGGTCATAGATCACAGTGGCGACCGGCTTGCTGTTGAGCTGCGCCGCCAAATCGACGATGCCGGGGCGCGCCTGCCCGCCGCCGCCGATGGGCAGGGGCGTGGTCAAGCTCCCGCCAAGCCCCAGCAGCAGCATCAGCGCGCCGAGGGCGCTCGGCTGAAGCCGCGTGGAGCGCGCCAATTGCCCCGCCAGCGGGATGCTCAAAAGCGGCAAAAGCGGCAGCAGGTAGCGGTCATAGAGATTGAAGCTGAAGACGGTGTGCGCCAGCAGATAGATGACGCCACACAGCAGGAAGAGCCGCCCCAGCGCCCATTCTCGCCGGTTTCCCGCTGCTGATGGCGAGCCGCGCCCCGCAAATATGCCCAATGCCACTATGCCCGCGGTCGCCAGTGGCGGACCCAGCAGCCAAGCGCCAAATTCCAGCCATTGCCCCAGGCGCGGCAGCCAAGCCGCTGGCGGCGTCAGCAGCTGCGCGGGCGCATTATGCGCTGCCGCCAGCAGGAATATGCTGGTCTCGGGGCGGGCGGCATCCCAGAGCAATAGCGCGCTGCCGATGCCGCCAGCGGCAAGCGCAAAACGCAGCCAATCCCCTTTTCGCGCACGCAGCAGCATCAGCAGCGCCAATAGCAGCGGCAGCAGAAAAAGCGCCTGCTGCTTGCAGCAGAGCGCCAGCCCCAGCGCCAAGCCCGCCCGGGCAAAGCGCGCTTCCAGCATTAGCGCGAGCGCGGCAACGAGCCAGAATAACGCGCTGATATCGGTGAAGGCGCTGCCGCCATAGGCGAGCGTGAAGGGCGATACCGCCGCCATCAGCCCCGCGATTAACGCCGCCGCCTCGCGTTGATACAGCCGCTGCGCCAGGCGCATCAGCAGCGCCGCCAGCAAGAGCGCCAGCAGCGCATTGGGCAGCCGCCCCGCGAATTCCCCTTGCCGCGCCCCCAGCTGCAGCACGCCGCCTTCATCAGCGGTGACGGCGATTGCCGCCATGCTCACGGCGCTGAAATATATGGAGAGCGGCGGTTTATCCAGCGCGCCTGGCAGCAGCCAATCGCCCTGCACGGCGGCACCGCGGGCGAAGGTGAGGAATAACGCTTCGTCCGGGTGCAGGCGCTGGTCACGCGCGGCCTGCTGAAAGTGCAGCAGGCTCGCCAGCAGGATGATGGCAGCGCGGGCGCAGAGCCGATGCCACCGCCGATGCGAGCGCGGGCGCTCAGCCAAAGCGCTCCCGCAGATAGTCGAGCGCGACGCGGTCGATATCATGCCGGTTCGCCGCGGGCGTCCAGCGCATTTCGAGATTTTCATTGCCTATCAAAAGCCAAAATGCCTGCTGACAGACCTCGTCCCAGACGCCGTTGCTCTGCCCGGTCAAATAGCCTTGGGATATCAACATCGTCTGCAGCTCGCGGGCGATTGCCTCATCAATCGGCAGGCTGTCGGCGGGGTCGGGCGGCTGAAAATACAGGTGATGCAGCTTGAGCAGCGCCGTCAATTGCGGCAGCGGCTCCTCGGCATCATCCACGCGCAAATCGAGATAGCGGTCGTTGTCATTGCCATAGCCGCCATCCGGGCGCACGACCAGCACCGCCGCCGATTGCTTGCCGCGCCGGTCGCCGCCCGCGCCTTCCCCCGCCGTGAGCGCCGCGACCAGCCGGTCCGCCAATTCGCCCTCGGCGCTGAGGTAGCGCTGCGCCATCGCCTCCAGCACTGCCGCGCCCGCCAGCAAATTGCCCTGCACACAGAAGCTGTCGCCCGCCTTGTGCCCCGCCCAGTCATGACATTCGGTGCCGGTGTGCGCCGCCACCCGCCCGGCGCTGTCCACCAGCGCCACCTGGCGCGTTTCCCGCCCGGCATCCGCCGCGAGCAGCTGACGCAGGGCGTCACTGGCGGTCGCGCCCGCGCGCATCAGCGCCAAGCCATCGGGACCAAAGGGCAATTTTGCGTAAGATTGCGTGGCTACCGCGCCGGCTTCCGCCTCCGCCCAGGGCACAACCGCGCCCACCGCCGGGAATTTGCTCGCCACCGCCACGCCCCAAGCCGCTTCTTCGGGGCAGTGGGCGACAATAGAAAAAGTATTGATGCGCATGGTCTCCGCTCCCTCTGTTGATGGCTGGCAGAGTATAGCAAATTGCGTGATATTGCCACTCTGGGGGCGGATAGAAGCAGCGCAATCGCAACTGAATATTCTACCGCCGAGTACAGCGAGGGCACTGAGTTTATTCGCAATTCCGCAAGGGGGGCTGGGGGATGGGGCTGTTTTTCAACAGCCACCGCCAGCCCGCCCGTACAGATTCTCATTATTTTGTTGGAACTACAGAGAAAATTGAGAGATCCCAATATAAGGAACAAAGAGATTTTCTCATGGTTTTCTCGGTGTACTCGGTGGTAAATCAAGCGCAAGAAAAAAGAGCGAGCCAACGGGCTCGCTCTTTGGGATTCTGCTTTGCTTTCCGCTTAGTGCCCCATACCCGAGGAGCAGCCATCATAGCCCGGGATCGACATCGGCAGCGGCTGCGTTACATCAACATCAACATTGAGGGTGCCGTTGGCACCGCCTTCGGCATGGCTGACGACCAGCGTATATTCGCCACTCGCCGGCAGTTTGTAATCGCTGATGACGGCGTCATAGTCCGCGCGAGAGATGTCATCGTCACCGACAAGCGCCTCGCCATCGGGACCAATCAGGATGATGAGGGGGTCCACAAAGCCGGGCTGCACCGTCTCAACGCTGATATCAACAGACTGGCCGCGTTTGGCATCGAAGGGGATGCTGTAGACCCAGCCATCGCGCATCGGCAATGCAAATTCGCTGTCGCCTTCCAGCTCGGCATGGAAGAGGGAGCGGCTGCGGTTCATCAGCGCATAGCTGAGGTAATCGGCGGCGCTGTCTCCGCTTTGCCCCATGTTCTCGTGCGTGATGCCGCGCGACAGGTAGGGCAGCGAATAGGTTTCGTCCAACTGCATCGCCAGGGAAATGTGGCTGAGAGAGGCTTCATAATCGCCAATGTAGCGGTAGGTAACGCCCAGCCAGTTCATGGCTTCGGCATCCTGCGGGTTGAGCGTCAGCGCGCGGCGGAAGCTCTCCAGCGCTGTCTGATAGTCGCCAGACATCAAGGCGCGGTAGGCATCGCTCTTGAAGCGGGCGATATCGTTGCCCTGTGTGAACTCGCCAGTGAAATCGAAGGAAACTTCCACAGTGCCTTCGGTGCTGCCGCCAGCATGGGTGAGCACAATCAAGTACTCGCCGCTGACGGGCGCCTGGAATTGTACATAGCTGTCCCACCAGTCGCCGGTGTCATCGTTGGCGATCAGCGGTTTGCCATCGGGATCGAGGATGAGCAGCAGCGGGTCGGCATCAACATCGCGCTGGGTGCTGACGGCGCTGACAGCAACTTCCTGCCCGCCATTAACCGATACCGGGAAGAGATAGACGGAGCCCTCCGCCATCGGCACTTCCATGCTGCCTTCCCAAGCCAGGTTGTCGTTGCGAATGACGCGCACTTTTTTGCGCTTGGTCCATTCGACATAATCGTCCATGGCGGCTTCCATCGCGCCCATCTTTTCGTAGACGATGCCACGGTTCAGATAGGGATAGTCGGCTTCTGGCGCCAACTGCATCAGCTGGTTGCAATCGGCAAGCGCGCGCTCGAATTCGCCAATTTCGCTGAGCGCCCAGCAGCGGTTGTTGAGCGCGGAGAGATTCTGCGGCTCATGCTGCAAGACGAAGCTGTAATCACGGGCGGCGGCGGCATGCTCTTCCACCATGCTGTAAGCATAGCCACGGGCGAAGATGGTGTTCAAGTCGCTGTCGCCGTCGGCGATGAGCGCGTCATAGAGCGCGATTGCGGAGCGGTATTCTTCGTTGGACAGGCTGGACCAAGCCAAGTTCTTGGCGGCGGTCGCGCTTAGGAAGCCGCTGGGCGCGCTGTCAGCCGCCCGCGCCATCGCTTCCGCCGCTTGCGCCAAGGCGGATTCTTGCGCGGCGATTATCGCTTCCAGCTCGGCAATCACCGCATCGCTGTTATCCTGGACCGGGGTTGCCGGCGTCAGGAACCCGATTGTGACCACAACGGCAACCAACACCAGCAAGGCTTCGATAATCAAAGCGCTTGGGCGCTGGCTGAATATGCGGTCTTTGAGCGAATGTCTGGGTATATCATATTCAGGATACTGTTTCTTCATAATGGAACCCCTCGCTGTTTGCACTACCGACCACAGTACGAAACTATTGCCACAGAGTATAGCCATTTGGCGTCTTAGCCGTCAAGCCGCCACGCCAATTTCCCCTCACTTACACACAGGCGGCGGGGGCGTCAGCCCCGCGCCCCGGCAGCGCTTAATTCTGAAAAGCGCTCAAAGCTTGAGCGCGCCGCCTCTCGATACCCCAGTGTAGCGTATACTTCGCCAATCTCCAAATACATATCGGGATAGGCTGAACCAATATACACAGCCAGATGGAAATGTCTCGCCGCGCGGTCCAGCTGATCTTGCGCCAGCCATATTCTGCCCAAATTATAATGCGCCAGGGCGCAGACTTCATGCGCGCAGGCGGGCAAAATGTCCAGCGCCGCCTGACAGTCTGCCGCCGCGGCGCTGTAGTCGCCCATCTCAACGCGGAGCCAGCAGCGGTTTTCTTGCGTGAGCGCCCGCTCGAATGGCGAGCCCGCCAGCGCCAGGGCAATATCACAATGCCCCAGGGCGGAGGGGAAATGCCCCAGCTCGCCATAAGCCCAGCAGATGCCGTTGTGCCCATCGTAGCTCGCGGGTTTGAGCTGCAGCAAACGCCGATAATCCCGCCGCGCCGCCGCGTACTCCCCCGCCAGCATATTCGCGTACGCGCGCCAGGTATAATGGCTCGCCACTTCGGGCTGGGCAGCAATGAGCGCATCCCAATGCTGACGGCTGGCGGTGTATTGACCCTGGCTGACGAGGGCTTTTGCCCGCTCCACCTGTGAGGCTGTTGCGTCAGCGGTGGCAGCGCTGTCCCCGTCCATGGGATCAAAGAAGTCAAAGGCATAACCGGCGGCGGTGGTCAGCACAATCGTCAAGGCGATTTCCAGCAAAATAGCGCGCCAGCTTTGGGCGAAGAAGCGCTGCATCAGGTTGCTCTGCGGCACATCATAGCGCGGGTATTTGTCGTACATATCCGTCTCGGCAGCTCGCTTGCGCATCAGTATAGCGCAAATTCCAGCGCGCTTGCCAAATCTTTCCCTACGATTGCCATACGCTTTCGCCGCCAAGTTACATGGGAGGGATGATGAGAAGATTATCAGGTCAGCTCATTGGGCATAGCGGGTATGATTGGGTAACAGAGCCTTCCCAGCAAAGCATGGACGATTGGGAGGCAGAGATACAAGCAGAGTTGCAATCTATCAGCGCCGACATAACCAACACGCGCTGGCAGCGTGCGTTTGAAAAGTGCGAAAAAATGCTCGATAGGTTAAAATCAGAGGGTAGGGCTCGCAACGAAAATCCCGAATGGGAGTTGTGGACTTGCTTTGAAACGCTTGTGCAAGAAATGCACGAATCAAAAGCCCTCGAAGACGATGATGATTTCATCGAACTGCACAAGGAGGTGATGTATGGTTGATGCCATCCGCGACTGCTATATAGGATGGGGTCCTTGCTTTCCAGGTCCCGATCACTGGGGCGGCATTCTCTTCGTGCTGTTCGCAATATACATGGCGCTTCTGCTTTACGGAAGGAATAACGATGACAACTGAAAAAGACAACAAGCTGTATTCCGACTGCCACGCGGCGGAGCGCTCCAGGACAGCGATATGGTATACTCCGCGGGCATCTAGTTGAATTGAGGGCAGCCATGGCAATTCAAGCTCCCGTTCGCCTCTCGGTCGCGGATTATCTCGTCTGGGAAGAGAACAACTTCGAAAAACACGAATACATCGACGGCGAGGTACGGTGCATGGCAGGCGCTACGGCAAAACATAATCGCATCATGACAAACTTGACTGGCGCACTCTGGCGGCAGCTTGATAACTCGGACTGCTTTCTCTTAAGCAGCGAGATGCGCGTCAAAGCGGGGGAAAGCCGTTATGTCTATCCGGATTTGTCCGCCGTCTGTGGCGAAGAGCAATTTGAGCGCGCCAACGAGATGGAATTGCTCAATCCGATTCTGGTGATTGAGGTTACTTCGCCATCAACGATCGCAATCGACCGCGGCGAGAAGAAGGACTTTTATTTGCAGGTGCCGTCCATCCAGGACTATCTCATTATCGACCAGCATCGCGTACAGGCGGAACATTGCGCCCGCAGCGGCGGCGGCTGGCGCAGCAGGCTGTATAACGATGTCGGCGCGGCGTTCCGCTTGGGCGGGCTTGGCTGCCGGCTCGCCCTCGCCGAAGTCTATCGCGGCATCAGCTTTGACGCGCCGCCGCGCTAGATCACAAGCGCGGACATCAATAGCGCAAATTCCAGCGCGCTTGCCATACGATTTCGCCGTCAAAGCGCATGCTGCCACGCGGCGAAGCGCTCCAGGACAGCGATATGGTATACTCCGCTGGCATCAAGTGGAATTGAGGGAAACCATGGCAATTCAAGCACCCGTTCGCCTCTCGGTCGCGGATTATCTCGCCTGGGAAGAGAACAACTTCGAAAAACACGAATACATCGACGGCGAGGTACGGTGCATGGCTGGCGCTACGGCAAAACATAATCGCATCATGACAAACTTGACTGTGGCAATCGGGCGGCAGCTTGATGACTCGGACTGCTTTCTTTTAAGCAGCGAGATGCGCGTCAAAGCAGGGGAAAGCCGTTATGTCTATCCGGATTTGTCCGCCGTCTGTGGCGAAGAGCAATTTGAGCGCGCCAACGAGATGGAATTGCTCAATCCGATTCTGGTGATTGAAGTTACTTCGCCATCAACGATCGCAATCGACCGCGGCGAGAAGAAGGACTTTTATTTGCAGGTGCCGTCCATCCAGGACTATCTCATCATCGACCAGCATCGCGTACAGGCGGAACATTGCGCCCGCAGCAGCGGCGGCGGCTGGCGCAGCAGGCTGTATAACGATGTCGGCGCGGCGTTTCGCTTGGGCGGGCTGGGCTGCCGGCTCGCCCTCGCCGAAGTCTATCGCGGCATCAGCTTTGACGCGCCGCCGCGCTAGACCTCAAGCGCGGACATCAATAGCGCCAGCGCCGCCTTGACGCTGTACTCCTTATTCTGCTGGCGCGTCCCGTCCCAGATATGGCGCTGCACCCGCAGCCGCCCGCTTGGTCCCGCCAAGCCGATGAAGGTCAAGCCGACTGGTTTGTCCGCGCTGCCGCCGCCAGGACCAGCGATGCCGGTGACGCTTAGAGCATAATCGCTTTTGAAGAGCGCCCGCGCCTGATATGCCATTTCCCCAGCGGTCGGCGAGCTGACCGCGCCATGCGCTATCAATGTCGCCTCTTCTACGCCCAGGAGCTGCATTTTGGCAGCGTTTGAATAGGTGACCAGCCCGCCCAGCACATAGGCGGAGCTGCCGGCGATATCGGTCAAACAACTTAGCAGCAGCCCGCCAGTGCAGGATTCCGCCGCGCAGACGCTCGCGCCGTGCGCAGCCAGCATGTCGCCCGCCGCTTGCGACAGGTCGAGCAAGTCGCGCATCGTCAGACTTGTACCAGAATCAAGCGATTGCCTTCGCTGTCTTTCATAATCACGAAGCGCCCCCAGAATTGCGTCTCCGGCTCGCCCAGGAATTCGACGCCCCGCTCTTTATAGAGGCGATAAGTTTCGTCAATGTCAGCACAGTGCAGCGTCAGCGATTGCGACTGCTGGAAGGTGGCGCGGTAATGCTCCCAATTGTCATCAAATTTGTAGAGCGTTATGCGCGTTTCGGCGCCGGGCGGCGCTACCGACAGCCAACGGGCATCCGCGCCGGGATAGAGTTCGTCATCGGAAATCAAGTCCATGCCCAGCTTTTCGGTGTAGAAGGCTTTTGCGCGGTCTTGATCTTCGACAAATATCGAGATGGTGCCCACGCGCTGTATCATGCTTGCTCTCCCATTGCTAGCGATTCTGTCGGGGCGGCGCTGCCCGCCGCAACTGCGGCTTTATCGAGATTATTCTTCCACACTTTCGCTGAGGAAGGCGCTGTAGCCATTTTCCGGGTCATTGCGCACCACCAGCATGCGCTTGCCGCCGACATGCGAGATGCCGGGCACTTCGTAGGCTTTTGCCGGGTTGCCCTGGCTATCCAGCCGGTTGCACCAATAGATATGGTCATCGCGCTGCCAGAGGTACATCACCGGCACATCGTCCACCACAATTTCCATGCGCCTGCGGCTAAAAGAGGAAAAACGCGGCGGATGAAACCAGGGTACCCAAGCGCCCGCCGTCTTGTCCGTCTTCATGGAAACGGCGCTCTGCGGCAGGATTTCTTTGCTGTCCCGCGGGGATTCCTGATTGACAAATTTAATCGTCTCGTCCGTCGTATTAAATACTGAGGTTACTTCTGTCACTGGCATAGCTGTCCTCACCGCATACGAGCCTTCGCTGATAGCTTTCCCGGTCGCGCCGATGCCCTTGCCCAGCAATTCTACCGATTTGGCAACACCCTTGACGATTTGACCGAGCACTTTTAATCCATCCATAGTCTCAGAGCCGCTGGTTCCCATAGCATTTGCCTTATAGTATACTCTGGCAGCGCCGTCAGAAAGGCGCGCCGGCGCTATCTATACCATTATACGCATCTAGGCGGCGGCTGGTTGCTGGCTGCTCAAGCCTCAGCGATGTGATTGGCGGCGCGCATATACCGCACCGAGGCGCTGATGATTTTGCGCAGCACCTCGATATCGACATCGGCGAGCTTGTTGATGTACAGGCAGGATTTGCCGGTGCGATATTTGCCCAGCTGGGCATAGAGCGCGGCATGGCGCTCGTGCCCGCCCATGATGTACAGCGTCAGCGCCTGCTTGCGCGGGGCGAAGCCGGCGAGCATAAACTCGCCCTCGCGCCCGCTTTTGTATTTGTAATGGTAGCTGCCGAAGCCGACAATGCTCGCGCCCCACATTTCTGCCGGCTCCCCGGTCAGCTCTTCCATGATAGCCAGCAGCGCCAGCGCATCCTCGCGGCGGCGGCGATTGCTGACCGACTCGAGATAGGCGCGTACATCGCCATCGTTGCGCTGTGTTTTGTTTTCTGCCATCGGGATTATCCTTGTTATCCTTCCCTGCGCCCCAGCGCCAGCGGGATTAAGCTATCAAACTTGGAGCGGGCTTGAGGGCGGCGCATCGCCGTCGATTGGGTCAAGCGTAATTTGCCCCGGCATGCTCACGGTTTCCGCCGCGGGTTCGGCAATCACTGTTTTGGCATCGGCGAAGTTCAGCTCGGCGCTGGCGCTGCCGGTGGCGGCTTGCATCAGCAATGTCAGCCGCCCCGCCATGCTTGAGGGGTCGGGGTGCATGCCATCTTGCAGCAGCGCCGTCTCGAAGACCTGCTCTATCACGGCGTCTATCAGCGCGGCATCGCCATCAGCGGCGAGTAAGGCGCTCACATTGTGCATCAGCGGGTGCCGCGGGTTGAGCTCCAGCGCTTTGACTGGCAGCTCGTATTCCTGGTCCAGCAAGCGGTTGATGCGGAACATATAGCGGTTGGCGCTGGCATCTTCGCTGACCAGGCGCGCCGGGCTATCGACCAGGGTTGTGCTGGCGCGCACATCGCTGACGCGCTCGCCCAGTGTGCCTTTCACGCGCTCGCGCAGAGCCGCGAAAGTATCGCCCGCCAGCGCCGCTTTTTCCCCTTCTACTTCGGCTTTGGGCGCGCCGATAGCCGCCAGGTCCAGCGCCGCCGAGTCGACGCTGACCAGCTTGCGCCCCTTATAGTCGACCAAGCCCAGCGGCAGCATGGCATCCACCGGCTGCGTGAAATACAGCACTTCGATGCCGCGCTGGCGGAAGGCGTCCAAATGCGGGCTGCGCGCGCCGCTGGCATAATCGTCAGCGACCACATAATAGAGATCCTCTTGATTTTCCGCCATGCGCTCGACCACTTCGTCCAGCGAGCAGAATACTTTTGGGTCTTCCGCCCGCGTCGTTTGGAAGAACATCAGCGGCTCCAGGTCGCTGCGCTCTTCGCCCGCCATCACCAAACCCTGCTTGAGAAAAGCGCCAAATTGCTCAAATATGTTGAGATATTTGTCGCGGTCTTTCTTCGCCATGCGCTTCAATTCTGATACTACGCGCCGCGTCAGCGTTTTTTTCAAGCTCGCCATCACCCGCGTCGCCTGGATGCTCTCGCGGCTGACGCTGAGCGGCAGGTCTTCGCTATCGACCACGCCGCGCAGGAAGCCGAGATATTCCGGCAGCAAATCGCGATTGAATTCTTCTATCAGGATTTTGCGGGCGTAGAGCTTCAAGCCGGGTTCTTGGCGCGGGCTGAACATATTCTGCTGCGCCGCGCCGGGCACATAAAGCAGCGCGTAGAATTGCATCGGCACATCGGCGCGCACATGCAGGTGATGGCTGGCGCCGCCGAAGTCCATCGTCAGCATTTTATAGAAGCTGTCGTATTCCTCATCTTCAACTTCGGCGGGGGGGCGGCGCCAGAGTGCCTGCTGCTTGTTTGCCGGCTCGTCATCGTCGCCCACATAAATGGGGAAAGAGACATAATCCGAATGCCGGCGGATGACATCTTTGAGGCGGAAGGCGCGCGTAAATTCTTCGGCATCGTCTTTCAGGTGAAGCGTTACTTCGGTGCCGCGGCTTGGCTTGTCTGCGCTTTCCAGCGTATAAGTTTCGCCGCCAGCCGCCGACCATTTGACCGCCTCATCCCCCGGGCGGTGGGAGCGCGAAAGCACATCGACCCGTTCCGCCACCATAAATGCCGAGTAGAAGCCGACGCCGAACTGCCCGATGATGTCGCTGGCGTCCTGCGGCTTGTCGCGCATGGCTTCGAGGAAGGCTTTTGCGCCCGATTTGGCGATTGTGCCCAAGCCGGCGACAATTTCTTCGCGGTTCATGCCGATGCCGCTGTCGCTGATTGTCAAGGTCTTCGCCGCTTCGTCAAAGCTGATGCGGATTTCCAGCTCGGCTTGGGCGTCTTGCACGGCGTCATTGGTCAGCATTTCGAATTGCAGGCGGTTCAGCGCGTCCGAAGCGTTGGAAATCAACTCGCGCAGGAAGATTTCTTTTTCGGTATACAGCGAATGTATCAGGATATTCAGCAGCTGCTGGGTTTCCGCTTGGAATGTGTGCTGTTGGCTCATGGTCCTTCCTTGCTTTGCTTCTCGCTCAGCCGCGCCTATGGCAACGGTGTACAATGCGCTTCTGTTGTATCACAGTTGTATAAGAAATCTATACATTTTTGCGCCAGCTGGGGTCTAAAGCATCCCAGCGCCGCGCCATTGTAGCGCAAAATATTTATCATCAGCAGCGCCGAAACTGCTATACTCAATGCCATTGTGCCAGCCCTCAGCCGGAGACAAGCCGATGAAAGCCGTGCAGATAATCGCCCGCAGCCAGCCGATATTTGTCGAAGCGCCCAAGCCGCGTTTGCAGCCAGGCACGGCAATCGTCAAGACTCTGCGCCTCTCGCTCTGCGGCAGCGATATTCGCCACCTGCATCACCTGCCAGACGCGCGCTATCCCACCGATATCGGCGAGACCGGGCACGAAATGGTCGGCGTCATCGAGGCTATCGACCCGGCGCATGGCGGCTTTGCCCCGGGCGACCGCGTACTCTGCCTGGCGCCTGACCACCGCGCCATGTGCGAATTTTATCGCGCGCCGGTTGAGTGGCTGCTGCCGCTGGACCCCGCCACGCCGCTGGAACATTCGGTGCAGGCGCAGCAGTTCGGCACGGTGCTCTACGCCGCCAGGACCTTGCCGGATTTGCGCGGCAAATCAGTCGCCGTCATCGGGCAGGGTTCTGCTGGGCTTTGGTTCAATTTTGCGCTGCGACAGCGCGGTGCCGAGAAAATCATCGCGCTTGATCTAAAAGCCTACCGCCTCGCCTACAGCAAAAGTTTTGGCGCCACGCATACCATCCACAACGGCGCGGGAGCGCCCGCCGCGGCGCTGCGGGAGCTGTGTGATGGCGCGCTGCCCGATGTCGTGATTGAAGCGGCGGGGGAAGCCGACGCCATCCGCCTGGCGGTGGAAATCACGCAGCCGGGCGGCTTCCTGCTGCTCTTCGGCGTGCCCCGCTTTGAGATGATGAACTTCCCGATTTTTGAGGTATTTTGGAAGACCTTGACCATCAAGTCGATGGTCGGCACAATCAATGATCCGGGGCATCGCTCAACGCGGCAGGCGCTGGACTACATCAACAGCGGCGCGGTGCCAGTCGGGCTTATGATTACGCACAGCTTCAAGTTTGCGGATGTCTTCGAGGCTTATGCGCTGCACCAGCTGCAAGATGAAGGCGCGGTCAAAATTGTGGTGGATATGGAGTGAGAGCTCAGCGCAACGGCGCAAAAAGCCGCCCGGCTAGTCCTTGACAAATCCCATCGGCTTCGGCTCGTAAGGCACTCCCAGATGCTTGACAATCGCCAACAGCATCTCGCGGTTTTCCAAGAGAAGTTCGCGCTCTTCCCGAAGAAGTCTGCGCATATCCTGGGCGACTTGCGCAAAATCCAAGTCATTTTCTTTGCAGCTGTCCACTTTGTCGAAGAGCTTGGTTTGCGACTTGCGCAGGCTGCCATATTCCTTATCAATGCGTTCCAAACGTATGTCTCTTGTAACCATGATGTCGCGCTTTCTCCAATGCAATGCCGAAGCAACGGTGTAGAACTGCATACATAGTACCATAGATATGCTAAAATCGCATTATGAACCTCATTGACTACGCGAACATCCTCATCCGCCGCGGCTGGATTATGCTGCTGCTGGCGCTTATTGCGGGGGCGGGCGCATTCCTCTTCAGCCGCGCGCTGGAGCCCGTCTACCGCGCCACCATCAAAGTGCGCATCGAGCCCAGCCGCACCGATTTCGGCTTGACGCAAGCCGCCAAGCAACTGCTCAACAGCCATGTCGCCTATTTGGACAGCACGCTCATCGCCGCTGAGGTCATCGACCGCCTGCAGCTGGATATGACGCCGCCGCAGCTGCGCGCTGATGTGCGCGTGGCGCCCAACCTCGACAGCCTCGTCATCCAAATTGACGCCGAGCACATCAACCCGGGGCAAGCCGCGCTTATCGCCAGCGAATGGGCGCAGCTGCTCATCCGCTACCGCAACGACCAGAACCAGCAAGCCCGCCGCGAAGACCGCATCTACGCCAGCCTGCAAGATAACCCGGTGCTGGCGCTCGCCCGCCCCAATGTGCGCATCAACACGCTGGTGGGGTGTATCGGCGGGCTCTTCCTCGGCGGCATCGCCGTCTTCGCGCTGGAATATCTGGAGAGCGCGATTGTGCGCCGGCGCGAAGATGTCGAGAACTCGATTGGCTTGCCAGTGCTGGCGGCGGTGCCGCCGGCGGACTGAGCCGCTTTTTCCCTTTGAATCGGAGCTTCTAATGCCTAAAATTGCCCCCCCCCCGTAATGTTTGTAATGTTAATACTATATTTGTTGCCGGGGTGCGCTTATGAACACCCTCTATTACGGCGACTGCCTCACCATCATGCGCGAGAAGATGCAGCCGGAAAGCGTCGACCTCGTATATTTAGACCCCCCTTTTAACTCCAAACGCGATTACAACAGCATCTACAAAGACCACACGGGCAGGCCCCTGCCCGACCAGGTGGAAGCCTATACCGACACCTGGTTCCTCGATAACGAGCGCATGCGCGCGATAAAGGCGCTGCCAGCGCTGCTGCGCGAGCATGGCGTGGACGGGCACAGCGCCGATTTCCTGGCGCATTTCATCAGCGGGCTGACGCAGGTGCAGCCGGATATGGCGGCTTACTTGGGTTATATGACCGAGCGCCTGCTTTGGATCAAGTGGACGATGAAGCCGACGGCGAGCATTTATCTGCATTGCGACCCGACCGCCAGCCATTATCTGAAGATTGTGATGGATGTGGTGTTTGGGCGGAAGAATTTCATGAATGAAGTTATCTGGCATTATGGTAAGTGGACAAATGCAGCCAGACATTTTCAGAAAAACCATGACGTTCTGCTTGCGTACGCATTCAGATTTGGAAAGCACTGTTTCAACAAATTGCATAAACAGGAAGAGAGCTATCACTACGAGAAAGGGTGGCATACCAACACAATTGCCGGTGGTATTTCGCAATTAATTGTCTATGACAAAGTAAAGGCAACGAAAAAGATTGAAAGTGGAATCTACGACAAAATCGTATATCGAGAGGGCAAAACGAAAGCCGCCCTTCCTGATGTGTGGGATATTCCAATCTTAAATCCGATGGCAAAAGAGCGACTAGACTATGCGACACAAAAGCCACTCGCCTTACTAAATCCAATCATCCGCGCCTCATCCAACGAAGGCGATGTCGTCTTCGACCCCTTCTGCGGCTGCGCCACCACCATCGAAGCCGCCGAAAAGCTCAAGCGCCGCTGGATTGGCTGCGACATCACCATCCACGCCATACGCCGCGTCGCCCGCCGCCGCCTGACCGAGCGCCTGCACCTGCAAGAAGGCAAGGACTACCGCATCGATGGCGTGCCCAAGAATTGGGAAGGCGCGCAGGCGCTTTGGCGGCAGGACCCGTATCAATTTCAGAAATGGTGCGTGGAGCTGGTCGAGGGTTTTGTGAATGTCAAAAAGACTGCGGATGACGGCATTGACGGGCGCGTCTATTTTGATATGCCGGGCGAGAAGGTCTTCCAAAGCATGGCGCTGGAAGTCAAAGGCGGGCGTACTGTGGGACCGTCCGATGTCGGCTATTTGAACAGCGTCTTGCAGTACGAAAATATCCAGATGGCGGGTTTGATTACATTGCATGCGCCGGGGGCGCAGCAGGCGCGCAACTTCCAGCGGAAGATGGCGCTGGCGGGCGATGTGGCGATAGGCGACCGGCTCTACCCGCGCATGCAGATGCTGACGGTGGCGGAGATACTGGCGGGCGCGAAGTTTGATATGCCCAGCCCGGCGGGGCGCAGCGGCACCGGCTACGAGCGGGATTTGTTTACTCCCGCGCCCGGCGCTTGAGTCCAGGGCAATGGCATCAAACAATAATTCACCACAGAGACACAGAAGTAAGTACAAGTTAATTATGCAACAGAATTCCACATATTCCCCCACCCCAAACCCATGCGCCATCTCTATGGCGCATTTTCCCATAAAGAGGGAGGGGCTTAAAACCCTTGTAATCACTGGGGATTCTCCCCTTC
>JAJDWK010000040.1 GCA_022825675.1 Anaerolineae bacterium
TTGGGGATGGTCAGCGTGGTGGCAGAGGCGGCGCTGGCGGCAGCGGAGACGCCGCTGGCATTCTTCGCCCGTACCTGCAAAATGTACGCGCTGCTATGCGTCAAACCCGTGACATTGTGGCTGGTGACGCTGCCGACATCATCCCAGTCCGTGCCATCTTTGCTGACTTCGTAGCTGTCCGCCCCGCCGCTGCTGGCGGTCCAGCTCAATGTGATGCTGCTCGCGGTAATCGCCGAAGTCGTCGGGCTGGTGGGGGGATTGGGCAATGTCTTGACCGCCGCCGCCGAGACCGCCGCAGAAACCCCGCCGGTGGTTTTTGCTCTTACGCGCAGGGTGTATTCGGTATTCGCGGACAAGCCGCTGAAGACATGCGTCGCATCAGCGCCGGAATCTGTCCAGTTTGTGCCATCGCTGCTGACTTCGTAGCTGTCCGCCCCGCCAACGCTGGCAGTCCAGCTCAGCGTGATGCTGTTCACTGTAATCGCCGAAGTCGTCGGGCTGGTGGGGGCGTTGGGCAATGTCTTGACCGCCGGGGCGGAGGCAGCGGCGGAAGTGCCGCCACCGCCAATCGCCCGCACCTGCAGGGTGTATTCGGTATTCGCCGTCAAACCCGTGAACTCATACATGGCGACATCGCCGGCGTTGGTCCAGCCGCTGAGCGCGCCGCCATTCACTTCGTAGCGGCTGGCATTCGCCACTTTGCCCCAGTTGAGCGTGATGGCGCTTTGAGTGATGCCGCTGGTGCTTGGGTTGGTGGGGGCATTGGGATCCACTAGCGTAGTTGCAGAGATGCTGGCGACATCCGAGTAGGCGCGGGCAGCGTCAAGGGAGCAAACGGTCCGCACTTGCAGATTGTAAGCGGTGTTTGGCTTCAAGTCAGTGAAGATGTGTTCGGTGTCCCTAATGCTAGCGATGCTGCTCCCTGAGAGGATCCAGGCGCTGCCGCCGTCGCTGCTGACTTCATAGGCGGCAGAGTAGGGTAAGCTGCCACCGCCGTGGGTCCATGTCAGCTTGATGCTGTCCTCGCTAATCGCGGATGTCACCGGATTGCTGGGCGCGTTGGGTATGGTACATCCAGCCAGTCTGGACGGTGCCGCTGTACGTATTTCCGTTTCTGTCGTCACTTGATGATACGCGTAGACAAGCAGACTGTACGCGGTGCCAGGGGTCAAGCCGGTGAATCGGTAAGAGCTGATATCGGCGGGGTCGGTTAGGGTGCCTGCAACGCCTAGTGTACTGAAATTTACTGCGTGGCTGGTCGCGCCAAGCGCCTTGGTCCAGCTGAGCGACAAGGTGGTTTTACTATTGCCGGTGACGGTCAGGTTGGTGGCTGCGGGCGCTTTTGCTATCTGTAAACCAGTTTCTCTATGGGTTGTTTTATTGTATTCAAGAATCAAGAAACAAACTCTACGCGCGAAGGGCACAGACGCAAGAGGAAAAATATATTGAGTTTGCCCCATAGTCAGGGCTGTTGGCTCTTGAATATAAACATGAACTGGAGAATCGCAAGTCGAGGATGTTTTCGTCGCAGCTACAGCAATTCGATAATAATTATTGTCGAAATCCATTTTCGAGGCATCCCATGTCAGTGTCAGAAGACCATAGCTCCCGGTGGGATTGTAGTGTACGCCGCCAAAATCTTTTATGTTCTGAGGATCATAAGTAGCGCTGTCCTGCGCCACAATGTTGTTGCCGCTGTCCAAGACCCGCAGGTAAACATGATAAGACATCTCATCGTTTATGCTGCTGGGTGTAGATACCGTTATTTCTGTGCCCGGTCCCCCTGCGGAAACTGCGGCTAAACAATTTGGTTCAGCGCTTGATGTAATCAACTTGTAGCAGAGTTGCACGGTATGGCTGGGATAGAGCGTCGCAATATCCGCATAGTAGGCGAAGTTAATCGCCGTTGCTTGCCCAGATCTGTGACGGGTAATGAGATAGAACTTCAAATCCGCTTGCGGGATTGAAGTGGCTGTGGGCGTAGCTTGCATCTGCGCCGACACGATGGGCGCGTCAGCGAATAGCGCGAACTGCAGCAGCACAAGCAGGGCAATCAGCGCCCCCAGGCAACCACAAAGAAATAGAATGCGGATCCTGGGAGGAGGGGAATATCCGATGCTGGTAAACACAAGAATTTCTATCTAAATGCGTATGCAGCCAACAGCCGCATACCTCTCTAAAAACTCTATACATACATCGTAGCCGAAATTGATATTTCCTGTCAAATTTTGCCATAGAAAGGTGTGGTGATTATCATGGATATGGTTCTCTCAGCAAACACAACACAGAAGTAATTCCAACAAAGTAATTGGAATTTGTAAGTGCGGAGATTCGACAAGGATTTTTACCACCGAGTACACCGAGATACACCGAGAAAAAATGAGAAAATCTCTGTGCCTCTGTGTCTCTGCGGCAGTTTTTGGGCGACCTGCCGGGTCGCCCCTACCGTTGGGATGATTGTGCTGTATCGCCCGCAGAGAAGCCGCCAGTTTTCGCATTTCTTACTTGCATTTGCTGAGTTTGCAAGTCCAAGAAATTCACCACTCCCGCATATCAAGCCGCCGTCCCTAACGCAGCTTCGCCATCACATTCAGCAGCCCGCGCGGCAGCGCGCTCTCAAATTCCAGCCACTCCCCCGTCCGCGGCTGCGTGAATGCCAACTGATGCGCGTGCAAAAATTGCCGCTTCAGCTTGACGCGCTGTTTGCGATAGCCATACACGGCATCGCCCAGCACTGGGCAGCCGATGAACGCCATGTGTACGCGAATCTGATGGGTGCGCCCCGTCAAGAGCTTGAGCTTGACCAGCGCGCGCTCGCCCTGAAAGGCGTCATCCAGCACTTCAAACTCGGTCTGCGCGGGTTTGCCGCCGCGCCGCACCGCCATGCGCTGGCGCTGGCGCGGGTCGCGGGCTATCGGCGCGTCGATGATGCCGCTGTTGGACTTGGGGCGTTTTTCCAACAGCGCGAGATAGACTTTTTCGACGCGGCGCTCCTGGAATTGCCGCATCAGCGCCAGCAGGGCGGGATGCTGCCGCGCGATGACCAGCAAGCCGCTGGTGCCGCGGTCCAGCCGATGCGCGATGCCCAGGCGCTCCCGCGCTTCTGGCTGCTGACGCATCGCCTCCAACTCGGGATAGCGCGCCAGCAGCGCATTTACCAGCGTGCCGGTTTCGTTGCCCGGCCCGGGATGCACTACCATGCCCGCCGCCTTGTTGAGCACCGCCAGCTGCTCGTCTTCATAGACGATGTCCAGCGGGATGGCTTCCGCCTGGATTTGCCGCTGTTGACGCTGTGGCAGCCGCACCTGAAGCCGCTCGCCGCCTTTGAGCTTGTAGCCGGCTTTGCCGGGGGCGCCATCCACCAGCACATTGCCCGCCCGTATCAGCGCCTGGATTTGCGCGCGCGAATACGCGGGCAAGCGCGCCTGCAGGCACTTGTCCAGCCGCTGCCTGGCGGCATCCGCGGTGAAGACTAGCGGTTCGGCTGACACAGGTAATTGCCCAGCAGCATTTCGCCATAACGCTGCTCAATGCGCGGCGCGGCGTTCAGCCGCAGCACGGCAACTGCCGCCCGCCCTGCCGGGCTGATGCCAGCCAGAGTCGCGTCTGGATTGAGTTGGAAATGTTCGTGCCAGCCCTGCTGGCGCGGGTGGAAGAGCTTGGCAGCCGCTCCCGTCAAGGGGTCGATGGCGACTACTTCCGCGCCTTTATAGCGATTGCAAGGCGCGCATGCCAGGCAGAGATTTTGGCTTGAATCCTCGCCGCCGTATTTGAGCGAGACGATATGGTCGATTTCAAAATTGGCTAAGCGCACCTCTTGGGATCGGCGGCAATATTCACAGCAACCGCCAGCCCTCTCATAAACTTCGCGGCGCAGCCTGGCGCTTGGCGCCATTAGCCCAAGCCCCGCTGCCGCAGCCTAATTTTGGTCTTGAGCAGGCTAATCATAGTGTCAGCGTGTACAAAATCATCCAGTTCTTCGCGCTCTTCCATAGTCAGTTGGTGTTCCCGGTTGCGTTGCAAGAGATCGCTGAGCCGCTCTTGCAAGTCATCGGGCAAATGATAGGCAAGTACCTCATCATCGCTGGGCAGGGACACCAAAAATTTGATGATGACGGCAAAAACATCGCGCACCTTCGTTTCAAGCATATTGACCACCCTTTCGCTCCTGCCCAGTATACCGCGAATGCCAGGTGGAATCGGTTTCCAATTTACAATGTACCCAGCGCCGAGCTCAAAAGCGCGGCGGCGGTGCCAGCCACCGTGATCGCCGCGAGCAATATCAGCGCCATGCGCAGCAGCCGGCGCAGCGCCGCCCGCTCTTCCGCCGTCCATTTTCTGTCATCATTTCGCTCTTTTGCCATCGTCCGCGCTCGCCGCCTGTTTTGCCACAGTATACTCCGCCAAAGTATAAACGCGGGCGCGCGCAAAGGAAGCGCCGCCGATTGACCGTATAGCATGACGGGCTATAATGCCCTTTCGGGAAAGGGAGCGCGATGAAAATCCTGGTCACCGGCGGCGCGGGTTATATCGGCAGCCATGTGGTGCAAATGTTGATTGAGCGCGGCTATCAAGTTGTGGTCTACGACAATTTGAGCGGGGGCCATCGCGCGGCGGTGCACCCGGACGCGGCGCTGATTGTCGGCGATCTTCACGACCGCGCGCTGCTGGAGCGTGCCTTCGCCCAGCATGATTTTGCTGGCATCCTGCACTTCGCCTCGCAAATTCTCGTCAGCGAGAGCATGCGGCAGCCCTTCACCTATCTGCGCGACAACCTCTACACCATCATCAATGTGCTGGAATGCGCCGCCCAGCACGGGGTCAAGCGCTTTATTCTGTCTTCCACCGCCAACCTCTTCGACCAGCCGCGGCGCATCCCCATTGACGAGAGCGAAGCGCTTATCCCCGGCAGCGTCTATGGCGAGACCAAGTTCATGGCGGAGCGGCTCTTGGGCTGGATGGACCGCATTTACGGCATCAGATACTGCTGCCTGCGCTATTTTAACGCCTGCGGCGCCCATCCCGATGGGCATATCGGCGAGGCGCATCAGCCAGAGACGCACCTCATCCCGCTGGTGCTGCAGGTGGCGTTGGGGCAGCGGGCGGCGATTGAAATCTATGGCGCGGATTATGATACGCCCGATGGCACCTGCATCCGCGATTATGTGCATGTTTTGGATTTGGCGCGGGCGCATATCCTGGCGCTGGAGGCGCTGGCGGCCGGGCGCAGCCGCGTCTACAACCTGGGCAGCGGCAGCGGCTATTCGGTGCTGGAGGTGATAGAAGCGGCGCGCGCGGTCACGCGGCATACGATACCGACAGTCATATCGGCGCGGCGGGCGGGGGATTTGCCAGTGCTGGTGGCGGATAGCGAGCGCATCAGCCGCGAGCTCGGCTGGGAGCCAGCTTACAACCGCCTGGACGCCATCATCCGCAGCGCCTGGGCCTGGCATCGCCGGCATCCGCGGGGCTATGGGGAGTGATTCGTCACAAATGATTCACCACAGAGGCACAGAGGGCACAGAGAAAATCAACACATACTTGGCAGAGATTCAACAGGAAATTTAACCACCGAGTACACCGAGTTACACCGAGAAAATCATTGAGTGAAAAGCGACTGACGGCGCGCGGGCTTACGGCAACGATTGCAAAAATTGCAATAGTTCAAAATGGCAGAGCAGGAAAATGACAACAGACAGTAAAAAACAGAAGCAAGAACTTGGCGCGGCGATAAAGCAATATCTAAGTCAAGCGGAGATGCATCCTATTCAGGAAGCATTAGAACTAACAAAATTCGGCGATTTTGCCTTCGTATTCGGCATGGAAGATAAAGATCTGATCTACTTTCTAGTACCTGCAGATGCTGAGCTTAAGCTGATGGGCAAGATTGACAAGATCTTCAATTCACAGGTTGGTCCGCGTACTGTTCGTAGCCAGCTTAATAGGACAGTCGAGGAAATTGGCGAGTTTCCATTCTCAACGAACGAAAAAGAAGAAAAGTTTAATGACAAATTATTTAAATTGCTTAATTTTCATTTTGAAAGACAATATGACGCAATAGTTCCATTGTATCAAATTGAATGCAGTGTGAAATTTCCGCTTGCTAATGCAGTCTTGCATCCAAGCGGCAGTCAATCTGAACTTTCGCAGATTGCGAACGATGCTACTAATTCATTTCGTGACGATGATAAGGCACAGATTGAAAACTGTAGTTTTCTCAAGTTTCGCGTAACTGGAGACAACGATAGCCGCTTAAAGCAAGTCGACGAAGAAACTCAACAAGCGTTACAAGTATTGAGGTACATATATCCATGGAGTGAGAGAGATGGTAAGGCTTATAATGTGTCCCATGGCGTTTCTATGTGGAAGCAGTCTTGGAGAACTATCCTTTTCCAAAGTGCATCTTCGAAAGATTCTTCAGTACCTTGGAGTTCAGGAATCCCTCCGGGAATCTTGCACCCGCTAAGCGAAGAAATCTTCAGCTATGCAAATGAATGGCTCTCTCTTGACGAAGTAAATTTTCATTTTGGCAATCGCGGTAGGAATACTGTTTCGCAGAGATTCTGTCGCGCCTTCCAATATTTTGATATTGCGTCTCAGTCAGCTGAAGCCGATATCGCTCTCGCAAACTATATTATTTGCATCGACATTCTTTTGCCATCAGGCAACGCTGAAGAACTCACCGAGAATCTTATGCCGCTTATCGAAAAAGGAGGCCGATACGAAGGAAAAATGATACTCAATGAGGATCTATCCGATCCCAACTCAACAGAATGGGCAGAGCGTGTAAGGTTAACTGTAAGTAAGTACAAAGATTTCTATAACATTCGCAACAAGGTTGTTCATGGCAATACCATGCGTGATGCTGTTTCACATTCGGATGTGAAACAGGCACGGCAAATTGCTAAGAGCGCAATTCGAGCTTACGCCCATTTGGCGAGAGCCTTCAATTGGCAAACTGACAAGGAGGCGAAGGACTGGTTCAAAAACCCTTGCAAGCCCCCTGAAAAGAACTCACCATGACCCACCCGCCAAACTTCGTGAGCGGCACCGTCTGGACTGGCGACAACCTGCCCATCATGCGCGGCATCAACAGCGCCTGCATCGACCTCATCTACCTCGACCCGCCCTTCAACTCCAACGAAGATTACGCCGCGCCCATCGGCAGCCGCGCCGCCGGCGCCGCCTTCAAAGACACCTGGACGCTCTCCGATATTGATGTCTATGAACATGGCGAGCTGGCGGAGCGCAGCCCCGCCGCCTACGCCGTGATTGAGGCCGCCCGTCAAACGCACGGCAAATCGATGATGAGCTATCTGATTATGATGGCGGTGCGGCTGATAGAAATGCGGCGCATTCTCAAGCTGACAGGCAGCATCTATCTGCATTGTGATGATACCGCCAGCCATTATCTCAAGCTGCTGATGGACGCGGTTTTTGGCGGAAAAAATTATCGCAACTGCATCATCTGGCGGCGCGCCACCTCGCATAATGATCCCGGGCGCTTTGGGCGGATATGCGACCATATTCTGTATTACACAAAATCAGACGCGGCAACCTGGAACGACATCAGGCAGCCGCGGTCCGCCGATTCGCTGGCGAGCGCCTACCCCAGCCAAGATGAGCGCGGACGCTATCGCAGCGCTGACTTGACAGGACCCAAGCACAGCACCGATGTTATGGCACCGAGCAGTTTGCCCTGGCGCGGCTACGACATCGCGCCACGAGGCCGCGTTTGGTCAGCCCCCAAGACAGGAACATACGCCGCGTATATCGAAGAACATTTCATCCCCGGCTATCGCAAAATCAAAGGCGTGCACGAACGGCTGGACGCGCTGGACAAAGCCGGGCTGATACATCATCCCAAGCGCGGCAAGTGGCCCGGGCTCAAACGTTATGCCGCCGCTGATGCCGGCACACCGCCGCAAAATCTGATACTCAATCCCATCGGCTTCACCAATTACAGCGCCAGCAGCAAAGAATATCTGGGCTATCCAACGCAGAAGCGCGTAGAAGTCATGGAGCGCCTCGTCGAAATTTCCAGTGATGAAGGCGACCTCGTCTTCGACCCCTTCTGCGGCTGCGCCACCACCTTAGTCGCCGCCGACCGCCTCAACCGCCAATGGGCGGGCATCGACCTCTCGCCGCTGGCGATAAAACTGGTGGACCAGCGCATCCGCGACGACCGCGGCGCGCTTTGGGGCGGCGTCATCAAGCGCGATACACCGCCGCTGCGCAGCGATTTGGGCAAGCTGCCCAACTATCGCACGCACAAGCACCGGCTCTATGGCGAGCAGGAGGGCGTCTGCCGGGGCTGCGACACGCATTTCCCCTTCAAGGTGATGGAAGTCGACCACATTTTGCCGCGCGTCAAAGGCGGCAGCGACCATTACGAAAACTTGCAGCTTTTATGCACGCATTGCAACAAGAGCAAGGGCAGCAAGACGATGGCGCAATGGCGCGCCGCGCAGGGTTAGCGAAAGGCGAGAACGATGTGCCGCAATATCCGCCCGCTGTTTAATTATGACCCGCCGAGCACAAGCGCCGATATTGAAGCGGCGGCGCGGCAATATGTGCGCAAGGTCAGCGGCTATCGCCAGCCCTCGCGGCGGAATCAAGCCGCGTTTGAGCGCGCTGTGGGCGAGATCGCGGCGGCAACCGCCAGCCTGCTGGCGGCGCTGGAGACATCCGCCCCGCCGCGGGACCGCGCCGCCGAAATCGCCAAAGCGCGTGCGAGGCGGCAATTGTAGGGCTGCGCTGCTTCTCGCGCAAAGTTTAGTCTCGGCGAATAGGACACAGGTTTTTTAACCACAGAGAGCACAGAGGGCACAGAGATTTTTTGTATTGTTTGATGGAGATTTGTACGATCGCGGAATTAACCACTCCCAAAACTCGGTGACCTCGGTGCACTCTGCGGTAAAGTAAATCTGTGTGATTGCGGCGGCTGAAGCGGCGTTTACAGCGCTGGATGCCTGCGTTAGACTACGGCGATACCATGCGGCGGGACGGGGAATGCCATGGCAGCGAGCGGCGAAATCATGCGCGCCGTCATCATCGAATCTATCGGGCGAGCGCGTGTGCTCAAGCCGGCGCGGCTGCCACGCCCGCAGCCGGCGGCGCACGAAGTGCTGGTCAAGGTGCATGCGACTTCGGTCAACCCGGTGGATTTGCATTTGCGGCGCGGGCGGCTGCTGCTGCATAAGCCGCTGCCGCATATACTCGGCGCTGACCTCGCGGGCGAGGTCGCGGGCATTGGCGCTGATGCCGCGGGCTGGCAGCTTGGCGAGCGCGTTTACGCCAGTTTCAAGCGGCTCGGCAGCGCTATTGATGGCGGCTATGCCGAGTATTGCGCCGTGCCAGCGGCGGAGCTGAGCCCGCTGCCGGACGCGCTGAGTTATCAAGCGGCGGTCGCGGCGGGGGCATCCTTTGCCCAGGCGCTGTACGCGCTGACGACGCCGGGCAAGCTCAAAAAAGCCGATACGCTGGTTGTCTGGGGCGCGGCGGACGCTGTCGGCAGCGCGGCGGTGCCGATTGCCGCGGCGCGCGGCGCGAAAGTCATCGCCATCAGCGAGGCGCGTTTCGCCGCCGATTTGCGCGCCCTGGGCGCTGATGTTGTGCTGGAGGACGCGGGCAAAGACCTGGTGCGGCAGGTGAAAGTCGCCACCGAGGACAGCGGCGCCAGCCTGGCGCTGCATTGCCGCCCCAAGCTGGATTTGACGGAGGCGCTGGCGATGCTGGCGCCGGGCGGGCGGCTCGTCATCGCCGGCGCGCTGCACAAGCCGGCGCTCAAACTCAAGGCGCGGGAGCTTTACCTGCGCAACCTCAGCCTGCATGGCGCTGTCGGCTGGCTCAAGAAAAAAGAGCGCGAGGCGCTGCTGAGGGACTTGGCGCGGGGCAAATACAGCGCGCCAGTCGCCGAGGTGCTGCCTTTGAGCCAGGCGCGGGCGGCGCATCAAAAGCAAGAACGCGAGCCCGGTTTCGGCAAAATCGTGCTGGTGCCGGACGCCATTCTCAAAGCGGCGCAGAAACCCGATACCTGGATCCCAATCGAATAAGCGCGCTCATTTCAACGCAGGATAGTCGAGGAAAAGCGCGTCCAGCACCAGGCGCGGGTTGGCGTTGGTGTTGCGGTTTTGGTCGATGCTGTTCATGGCGCGGCGGGTGGCTATTATGGCGCGCAGGGCGGCGGCGCGGTCCATGCTGCGCGCCAGCCGCCGAATCTCGGCGTGGCGGTTGATGTTGCAGGGTTTCAGCGGGCTGTCATATGTCTCGAGCAGGACATCACGCCAAAAACTCTGCCAGATTTCCAGCAGGTTATAGAGCGCCACCCGCTGGCTGACGCGCTGCCCCGCTTCTGTCGCCTCGCCCGTCTCCGTCACCCATTTGATGCTGCCCAGCTTCTCCGCGATTTTGAGGCGCTGCAGCAGGCTGCCGGCGAGCACATCGTCCAACTGGTCCAGCGCCGACTGCCAGTATTGCAGCTTGGCGTCGTCTTCAAGAGCGCCGAGCGCCCAGCCGACGCGCCCATTGCTCAAGCGCGCCAGCAGCTCGGCATGGTCGGCGTCAGCGCCGCGCCGCCGCAGTTCCGCTTTGATAGGGGCTTTTGGCACCGGGCGCAGGGCGATGATTTGGGCGCGGCTGCGGATGGTGGGCAGAATGGCCGCAGGAGAGTCTGAAGTGAGAATCTGAATTACCGCTGGCGGCGGCTCTTCAAAGGATTTGAGCAAAGCGTCCTGCGCTGGACCAAGCACCAAGTGAAATCGCTCATATAGTGCAATCCGATATCGTGAAGCATAGGGCTTCAGATAGAGCCACGCAGAGCCACTTTTGGTTGTTTCAATGAGCAGCCGGATATCATCAATGCTTAGCCGTCCGCTGCTGGTATCTCTTCTTGTGCGCTGCTTTACATAATCCTGCGCGATTATCACATCAGGTTCATTGGTTTCGCCGATACTTTGGAAGTTGCCATCAATAAAGCGCTTGCAAGAATCACAGACGCCGCAGGGCTTCCGCTCTACAGCGTCCGCCTCGCAGTTGAGCGCCATCGCGAAGCGCAGCGCCAGCGTCATCTTGCCGACAGCGGCGGGACCGGTAATCAAGTAGGCGTGGCGGTTGCGCCCATGCCGCAGCGAGCGGCGCAGGTAGTCCACCGCCCATTCGTGCCCGATTATGCCCCAGTTCGCGGCGGGCGAGCTGTGTGCGTTCATGCGCCGAGTATAGCGCCCGCGCGGGCAATTTGGAACTGCCATGCGCTTGCTTCAATGGGTGCTGTTCGCTGAGACTTAGTATTAAGTTTCTTTTGTTTGCGGAGATTTGTCAAGGGATTGTTCGGTGGGGAGATTTTCTTTTACCACAAAGGCACGAAGGGTTTGGGGTGTGGGCATGTTGCGGAGGTTAGTCATTTGCGTTTGCGATAACCCTGAGAATTAAATCCCAGTCTTCGTGCCAAGCATATTGTAAGTCTCGGATGGGGCGTAATTTATTGTCTTTAGGGTCGCGGAAATGCCAAAAGGTCATGCCATTTACATATTTCGGGCTCGCGATTCCTGCCGAACTTCGCGCGAGCTCGCCCGCTTCTTTCGCCATTCGCCATTCGCCATCCCACTTAACAATGGTGCCACAATTGGCAATTTTCCGCCAAAGCCGAAGCGTGGTGGTGAAATTATGTCCTTCCCATTCTGCATATATTGGAATCTTGGCTGAGCCGTCAAGCATGGTCCGCGGCGGAATATCGGTAGGATCTACTCTGCCATCATCATCTGGTGTTCTCCTGCTGCTATTGATTTCGATGCTCGATAATCGCCGCTCAATTTCCTTGTCCACATATTCATCAATAGCCTTCTTGACCAGCGGCTTGTATCCATCGACGACTTGTTTCCATTTCGTCCCTACATGAATATTTTGGATGACATGCTTAACGAAGGCTTTATCCGGATTCTGCAATATCGTTTCAACTTTTGCACGGATCTTGAGAAATCGAATTGACGATACCGGGTCAAATTGCGCTTTCGTAAATCCCTCTAGAATATCTACCTTCTGCTTGTCGAGTTGCAACAAGTCAATCACATGGAAGGGCTTCTCGTCCATCGTGTTGACCTTGCGCATGTCCGAATAGAAGCGATATTCGATTCCATTTGTCAGGATGCCGATTGCAGCTTCGGTCGCATTGAAATACTCAAAGAGCTGCTTCCAGTGTTTGTCGAGATTGACGCCGAGCTTTTTGACTTCAATGATGATGGCTGGCTTGCCATCGCGCAGAATCGCAAAGTCCGCAGCGTCTGAGTTTAAAATTGGGAACTGGCGCTTCACTTCGCTGAGGTTCTCTGGGCTGTACCCCAGGGCGCGGATAAATGGTTTTACCGACACTTCTTCGACATCAACTTCCAATGTCATCAGATGCCGGTTCGTTTGTACCTGTTCTGAAATTCTACTGAGTTCTTCATAGATGCTCATACAGCATTCCCGCTACGCTCTGTCAAACTGCGGATAAGTGTAACACATCCACTAGCGCCCCGCGAAAACTCGGGCGACCCGCCGGGTCGCCTACCGCCCACCGCTGAGCAAGCGCTGTACAAGCGCCTCATCTTTGCGTATGTCATTAATCGGGCGTCCGTGGTCGCCGCCCGGGATGTGCAAATGCCAAAATGTCCAGCCATTTGTCGCGCCGCTCATTGTCGGGTCGATAGACTGCTTGAACAACTGGGCTGCTTTGGAAGGCGACATTGGCTGACCCTCGAAACGGACATTGGAAAACTTTGGATTTCTCGCATTGATGAGCAGCGTCGCATCCACACGCCGCTGGCGCCAGTTGGCATAAATCGGGATTTCCGCCGAGCCACTCGCCACCGGTTTTGGCAGCGGCGTTTCTGGCTCGGGCGCTGGCATGGGGCTTGGCGCTTCTTCTTGCGATGGCTCTTCCTCCAGCTCCTCATAGCGGCGCACCCGCCGCGCGATTTCTTGATCCACCAAATCGTCCCAGGCGCGCTTGACCAGCGGGCGGAATTCTCCAATAACATTCTTGGTGATCGCGCCCGTGTGCAGCTGCTTGGCGAAATGCCGCACAAAGTCATCTGACGGCTGGCTCACTTCCTTCTCCAGCAAGCTGCTGATTTTGATTTTCCGCAATGTCTGCTGCGGGGCGAAGCGCGACTTGCTGAAGCCCTCCAGGATGCTCGTCTTTAGTGCGTCCAGCTTGAGCAAGTCAATCGTCAGGAAGGGTTCTTCATCCATGAGATGCCGTTTCTTGGTATCGGTGTAAAAGCGGTATTCCAAGCCATTTGTCAGCACGCCGAATTCCACATCAAGCGACACAAAATAGCCGTGCAGCTGCTTCCAGTGATAGCGATTAAGCGTGATATTTGCGGACTTCACTTCGATTAACATGATGGGCTTGCCAGCGCGCTTTATCACATAATCCACTCTTTCCGAGCCGCTTGAATGCGGGTCAGCAGTGTACTCGGGCTGAACCTCCGCCAGGTTCTGCGTATCGTAGCCCAGCGCGCGGATGAAAGGCTGGATGGAGACGAGAATTGTCGCTTGCTCAGTCGTGATAAGCTGGCGCTGGCTCTGGATTTGCTCTGAAATTTTGCTCAAAGAATCATAAAGCGTCATCGCAAACTCCCTAGCATTAGATACATCCCAGCAATAGATAGTAACATAGCTTGCAAACCGTTGCCCTGCCGGTGGGCGTTTCGCTGAAACGCCTGCACCTTGCCTGTGCCCCCGTGCCGAAATCCGCTATACTCCCAGCTATGCTAACTGTCGCGCAACAACCCACCGCCTTCCACCTGATGACCAAGCCGCGAGGCGCCATCTGCAACCTCGATTGCAAATACTGCTATTTCCTATCCAAAGAAGCGCTCTACCCCGGCAGCAGCTTCCGCATGTCCGAATCCCTGCTGGAAGAATACATCCGCCAATACATCGCCGCGCAGCAGGTCAAAGACATCAACTTCGCCTGGCAAGGCGGCGAACCAACGCTGATGGGGCTGGACTTCTTCCGCACCGCTGTCCGCTATCAGCAAAAGCACCGCCGCCCCGGCATGCGCATCACCAACGCTTTGCAAACCAACGCCGTTACGCTTGATGATGAATGGTGCGCATTCTTCGCCGCCAAGGACTTCCTCATCGGCGTCAGCCTGGATGGTCCGCGCGACCTGCACGATTATTACCGCGTTGATAAAGGCGGCAAGCCCACCTTCGAGCGCGTGATGCGCGGCATCCGCCTGCTGCAAAAGCACAATGCCGAATACAACATTTTGACGACCGTGCACGCCGCCAACGAGGGGCATGGCACCCGCGTCTATCAATTCCTGCGCGATGAAGTCGGCACGCAGTATATGCAGTTCATCCCCATTGTCGAGCGCGATAATGACACCGGCTATCAAGAGGGCGACCAGGTAACCGAGCGCTCGGTCACGGCGGCGGGTTATGGGCAGTTCCTCATTGATATGTACGAGCAGTGGCTGCGCCACGATGTCGGCAAGGTCTATGTGCAGATATTTGATATCGCCCTCGCCGCCTGGACGGGCGCGCCGCCCGGCCTCTGCATTTTTGATGAGACCTGCGGGCTGGCGCTGGCGATGGAACACAATGGCGATGTCTTCTCCTGCGATCATTATGTGGAGCCGGCTTACAAGCTCGGCAATATCATGGATGTGCCGCTCAGCGACATCGTGGTCATGGACGAGCAGGTCGCCTTTGGACAAGCCAAGCGCGATACCCTGCCGCAGTATTGTCTGGATTGCGAAGTTAAGTTTGTTTGTAATGGCGGCTGCCCCAAGAACCGCTTCATCGAGACGCCCGCTGGCGAGCCTGGCTTAAATTATCTCTGCGCTGGCTACCGCGCCTTTTTTAACCATGTGAGCCCGACGATGCACTTCATGGCGGCGGAGCTTTCACGCCGCCGCCCGCCCGCCAATGTCATGCTGCAAGTGGCGCGTCAAGACGCCGCCCTGCAGCAGGCTTATGCCCGGGCGCGGCGCAACGACCCCTGCCCCTGCGGCAGCGGCAAGAAGTTCAAGCACTGCCACGGGCGGCGGCGCTAAATTCACCACCGAGACACAGAGCGCACAGAGAATTGCCGAAATTCGCGCCAAATCAATTTGACAAACTGGCGCGCCTGTGTTAATTGTCCCAGCATGAAGCAATTTACCCCCCCCCGTTAATTAAAATACATCATTCTTTTTGCTTTCATCTTAATTATTCCTCAATCCTAAAATCTCCATCACCATCCCAAGCGCATAAAGCCCCCTCCCTCATTTTGGGGGAGGGGGTTTGGGGGTGGGGGCATGGAGGTCGCGCATGAACCGCGTCCTCTACGCCGCCGACTGCCTCGATGTGCTCAATGACACGAGCGCCATCCCCAGCGCCTCCGTCGACCTGATTTATCTCGACCCGCCGTTCAATTCCAACAGCGTCTACAACCTGCCTTTCAAAAGCCGCGACCGCAGCCTGAAGCCGGTCGAGGCTTTTGAAGACACCTGGCGCTGGCGGGCGGATGATGACGAGCGCCTGTCCGCGCTGGAGCGCAACCCGAAGACGCGCCCGCTGGCGACAGTTGTCAAGTTCGCGGGGGAGATGGAAAGCGGGCGCGGCAAAATCAGCCTGGCGGCATACCTGCTGAATATGGCGCAGCGGCTCTATGCCATGCGGCGGGTGCTGAAAGATACGGGCAGCATATATCTGCATTGCGACCCAACCGCGAGCCATTATCTCAAGCTGCTGATGGATGGGATTTTTGGGCGGAAGAATACAATTTCTGCTGTTGTATGGAACTATGGTACCCCGTCAGGCGGACGGGTAAGTGGCAAGAGACCCGTAAAATCCTACGAAACTCTTTTGGTATATGCAAAGCAGTATGGTTCGCATTTGTATAATAGGCAATATACACCGTACTCAAAGAATTATGTGACGAATTGGTTTCGCCATGTTGATGAATCAGGAAGAAAATACCAAACAAGATCACGGAATGGCAAGATTATCAGGCAATACCTTGATGAGAGCCCCGGTGTCCCTCTATCAAATACTTGGACAGATATTAAGCAGCTATATGCATCATCTGGCTGGTTTCCCACCACCAGAAAGGAAATCCTCGGCTACCCCACACAAAAACCCCTCGCCCTGCTGGAGCGCATCATCAAAGCCAGCAGCAAGCCCGGCGATACCGTGCTCGACCCCTTCTGCGGCTGCGACACCACCATGCACGCCGCCGAGAGCCTGGGGCGCAAGTGGCTGGGCATCGATATCTCCAGATTCTCCACCGGGCTGGTGCAGCGCCGTCTCGTCGACAACTTCGGCTATCTCAACCGCGATGACATTGACATCGTGGGTACGCCCGAAAATCCGGCGGAGGCGCGCCAGCTCGCCCAGCGCGACAAGTTCGAGTTTGAGAAGTGGGTCTGCGGCGCGATGGGCGCTAATGGCATGTACAAAAATCCTGGCGAGCCAGGCGCGGATGGCGGCGTTGATGGCGTGGTCGAGCTGCCGGTCATCCGCCAGCGGGGCAGCAAATTCGAGTCGCAGACGGAATATGTCATCATCCAGGTCAAGGGCGGCAAGGTCGCGCCCGATTCGGTCAAAGCGCTGAGCGAGACGGTGCGGCGGCTGGGCGCGGTGGCGGGCGTGATGGTCTGCTTCCGCGATCAGCTGGGCACAGTAGAAAACCAGCGCAGCAAAGAGCTTTGGGCGGACGCCTATGAGCAGTACCCGGTCATCCAGGGCTTCAGCATCGAGCAGATGCTGGCGGACGAGAAGCCGAAGCTGCCGCCGACCTGGGGCTACAAGCACGGCGGCAAGACCAGCGCCCAGCCGCTGCTTTAGCATTATTCCAATTGCCAGGATTCAAAAGCGTTCGCGAGCGGCTACTTCCATTGACTTACAAAACTCCGCCAAGAAACGCAAAACACCTCAGTAAATGCAAGTAAGTAATGCGAAATCGCGCCTCAAGCCCCCATCCCCCAGCCCCTTCGCCATCTCTATGGCGAAGTATCCCCAAAATGAGGGAAGGGGAGAATCCCCAGTGATTACAAGGGTTTTAAGCCCCTCCCTCTTTATGGGGGAGGGGTTTGGGGTGGGGGA